>NZ_AUFQ01000003.1 GCF_000426585.1 Segatella baroniae DSM 16972 = JCM 13447 | reverse complement strand
CACTTTACTTTCGTTTGCCATAATGAATTCTTTTTTTTGGATTGAATGATTGAAAATTGTTTCTTGTTTTTCGTCCCACCGTTTGTTTTGGCGTTTCCCCGGCCTCGGAAAGTCTCCCACCGTTTGTTTTGGCGTTTCCCCGGCCTCGGAAAGTCTCCCACCGTTTGTTTTGGCGTTTCCCCGGCCTCGGAATTTTACAAATGTTTTGTTTTGACGTTTCCCCGGCCTTGGAATTTTACAAATGTTTTGTTTTGACGTTTTCCTCGCTGCGGGATTTAACACATGTTATGTTTTGACGTCTTCCGAGCCACGATATTCCGTCTCCGCGAACGGCGTGAGCCGTAGGGGCGTGAGGAATCACGTGCCGCCGTTTGTCTTCGGACTCCTGACGTGGCGTGGGATTTCGCCGCCCGTCGTTTTTTTGATATGAATCATCGGAAAAACCGCATGGTGTTTTCCAATCATCGTCATTTTGCATTCCCGACGCAGGGGGCGTGATGAGCACTGCTTGGGTTTCCGGTTTGATGTGCCTTTTCATTTTCGTTTTACTGAATATTTAAAATTGAATTTAAAATATTTCTGTTTTCCGGTTGTCTCACGTCACATTCCTGTCTGCCGGGTTTCGCATGTCGGATGGTTCTTTTCCGAGCAATTCCACAAGAAACATTTGTGTGAAAACTGCAAAAAAGCTATACAAAAATAAGAAAAAGCGAGTTGTGATTTTCAAAATTTACAAGAGAAAGGCCATTTTAGATGTATCATTACACCCTAAAAGACTTAATTTCCCCCTAAAAACGCTTAATGAAAGCTTGGAAAAGAGCAAGTAAAAACGTATCTTTGCATCCATTATAAAAAAAATGAAAACGACAAGCATGAACACCCGTCATCTCACCGAAAAGACTTCGGCCTTTCTCTGGTCGCGCGCCGAGAACACCATCGCCGCGCGCTTGTTTTATTTCTCCACCGTGCGTGTCGAAGGAGAATGCCGACCTGCGCTACCGTGAGACGGCGCTGATGCACGCCGTCAGGCTGAACAAACGGGAGATAGAGGCCTATCCTTGGATTTGACGGCGTTTCTCCTTAATATATATATAAGCACCATTCGCATCTTGATACTGTGTATGAAACAACTGGTTCCCATTTTAAGCATAACGGGTTCGGACTGCAGCGGAAGCGTTGGCGTCCAGGCCGACGTGAAGACCATTTCCGACATGGGAGGTTATCCGTTGACAGCGATTACGGCGATTACCGTTCAGAGCCGCAAAGCATTGGAGGATGTCGCTTACCTGCCCACCGCACTTGTCGTGAAGCAAGTCAGGAGCGTTGTCGAGGAAGCGCATCCGGCCGTGGTCAAGGTGGGCTTGCTGGGCGGCGGCGACATGATTTCGGCATTGCGCCATGAGATCATCGGCTGCAAGCATATCGTGCTGGACCCCGGTATCATCAGTTCCGGGGGCAGACGGCTGGTCGGTGACGAGGCGTTGGCGGCCTTGCAGGCCGGCCTGGTGCCCGAGGCCTCTCTGCTCATGCTCAAGTGCAAGGAAGCCGAAGTGATACTGAAGGAATCGATATTGTCGGACGAGGACATGCTGAACGCAGCCCGACGGCTGCATGACATGGGGGCGCAATGGGTGCTGCTGCGTGGGGGAAGCCACGTGAAAGGCCAGCTGACCGCGCTTCTTTATGGAGAGAACAAGGGACGGTTCTTCACCTCTTACAATACGGAAGGGTGGCAGCGGCATGGTGTCGGCGGCGCGCTGTCGACGGCCATAGCGACCCGCCTGGGGCTCGGCGACGACATGGAGACGGCCATCGACAAGGCCCACGAGTACATCCATAGCCAGATTGTCTATGCCGTGTCGCCCGAAGACAAGTGTCTGCGCCCGTCGGACCTCTACAATCGGTTCCTGTCGCTCATCGCGGAACACTATCAGGAGGCCCATGACGTTGGTTTTTATGCGGACAGGCTGTGCATCACGTCGCGCTATCTGTCGCAGGTGACGGACAAGGTCGTGGGCAAGACGCCCAAGCATGTCATAGCCGATTACGTGATGAGCGAGGCCAAGGTGCTGCTCAACTCTTCGCGGTTGACCGTCCAGGAGATTGCCGACAAGCTGGGATTCTCGTCGCAAGCCTTGTTCGGAAGGTTTTTCAAGAGCCAGGAAGGGTGCAGTCCTTCGGCATATCGGACGACATTGTAGCTTTCAACGGGCCACATGAATCATTCCTTTGAATGGCCATGACGCAGCCCGACGTGCCTGTCCGTTTGTGATTTTCGGCACAACCTTTTGCAGGAAAGGAACATTTCCTTTCCCATTTTGATGATTATGCAGACCTTTACCCCCATCATTAAAATTCAAGAATATGGAAGATAGAACACAATTGAACCGCCAGTTGGCCCAAATGCTCAAGGGCGGCGTCATCATGGATGTAACAACGCCTGAACAGGCACGTATTGCCGAGGCGGCAGGAGCCTGCGCGGTCATGGCATTGGAGCGGATACCGGCCGACATCCGCGCAGCCGGTGGCGTGAGCCGCATGAGCGACCCCAAGATGATACGGGGCATTCAGGAAGCCGTAAGCATACCCGTCATGGCGAAATGCCGCATCGGTCATTTCGTGGAAGCACAGATTCTGGAAGCCATCGAGATAGACTATATCGACGAAAGCGAAGTGCTTTCGCCCGCCGATGACGTCTATCATATCGACAAACGCCAATTCCAGGTGCCCTTTGTCTGTGGCGCCAAGGATCTGGGCGAGGCCTTGAGACGCATCAACGAGGGTGCCACGATGATTCGCACCAAGGGCGAACCGGGCACGGGAGACATCATCCAGGCAGTCAGGCACATGCGGATGATGCAGAGCGAGATACGTCGGCTCACCTCACTTGCCGAAGAGGAACTTTACGAAGCGGCCAAACAACTCCGTGTGCCCTTCGAACTGGTCGAGTATGTCCATGCCAACGGCAAACTGCCTGTCGTCAACTTTGCGGCCGGTGGCGTGGCTACGCCGGCCGACGCGGCCCTCATGATGCAGCTTGGAGCAGAGGGTGTATTCGTCGGCAGCGGCATTTTCAAGAGCGGAAATCCCGAGAAACGTGCGCAAGCCATCGTCAAAGCGGTGACCAACTATCAGAATCCGAAGATGTTGGCGGAGCTTAGTGAAGACTTGGGCGAGGCCATGGTCGGAATCAACGAGAGCGAGATTCAACTGCTCATGGCAGAGAGGGGCAAGTGATGCGCATAGCGATATTGGCACTTCAGGGGGCATTTGCCGAACATGGGCAAATGCTCTCAAAGATGGGAGTAGACTCTTTCTTCGTGCGGAATGCCGCGGATTGGCAGCAACCCAAGGACGGTCTGATCATTCCCGGTGGCGAAAGCACGGCCATGATGCGCATCATGGCGGACGAAGGCTTGTCGCAACCGGTGAGCGAAGCCATCGGGCAGGGCCTGCCCACCTTCGGAACGTGCGCCGGACTCATCATGCTCGACCGCGTGCATCTGGCCACCATGGACATCCTGGCCAAGCGCAATGCCTACGGCCGGCAGCTGGGCAGCTTCCGGACGATGGCCGATTTCAAGGGCATGGGCCGTGTTCCGATGACCTTCATCCGTGCGCCGTTCATTGCGGAAGCCGGTTCCGAGGTCGAGGTGTTGGCCGAAGTGGACGGAAGAATCGTGGCCGCCCGCCAAGGAAAGCAGTTGGTGACGGCCTTCCATCCCGAGTTGGATGGTGACGAACGCATCCACCGCCTGTTTGTCGACATGTGTACGGCTTGAAGATGGGTGGGATGGAAAGATGGAAAGCGGCCCTTTGACCAGCCAAAAGGGCCGTTTCCTGCTTATAGAAGGGCTGCTTTCGGCGCGCAAAAGCAGCCCTTTTACGAGCTGACAGTCATGCTTTTACGCTGTCAAAGCACCACTATTGAAAAATGTATGCGCCGCGAGTAGATTCCCAAAACTTGTCCTTTCCCTTTCGTTTCATGGCCTTTGTCCATGAAACAACTTGATTTTCAAAAGGATAACCCCGCCCTGTGGCGGAATGAAAACGTAATGGAATAATTGTCAAATATCTTTCAAGCATGAATCCGGTAGCCCTTCGACTTCTCAATCAACAACTCGTTTGCCCCCAGTTCGACAGCCCCGCCGACGTGGTTGGCCATATGGGTGCCATGCAGGCGCAGGAATATCGCATGATGCAGTGGGCAGTAGCCATGCGGACGCGCAGACCTTCGGCGGAAGCCTTCAAGGAAGCTTTCGACAGCGGGCAGATCATTCGCCTGCACCTGCTGCGTGGGACGTGGCAGTTGGTGGCCGCTTCCGACTATTGGGCGTGGCTCGCGCTTTGTGCCCCTAAGGCCGTTGCGGCGACCCAAGGGTGGATGAGCAGCAATAAAGTCGTTATTACGGAAGAAGAAACCACCCGGGTCAGGGATGTTCTGACCCGAACCGCGGCGGATAAAGGCAGCGCGACGAAAGAAGATTTCGTACAGTCGCTGGCTGAAAAGGGCATTCGGATGGATGCCCATCGGTTGTCATACCACATTCGGATGGCCGAATTTGGGGGAATCATTTGTAGTGGAGCGTTATTCCCCGGTAAAGCTACTTACGCATTGACGGCAAATCGGGTGGGGACACCCGTCCGAATCGACCGGGATGAGGCTTTGAGGCGTTTGACCCGTCAATATTTCCAGAGTCACCAACCGGCGACGTTGGAGGATTTCGTATGGTGGTCGGGGCTGAATGTCACAGATTGCCGCAGAGGCATGGCCTTGTTGGGCGATGACCTCCACCTTGAGACGTGGAATGGACGGGCGTTCCATCTGACAGGCGACTGTCGAACGAGAGGTTTCCGCAGGGGGAAGTATCTTTTGATACCCTCTTATGACGAGTATCTGATAGGCTATAAAAGTCGTGATGTCGTGTTGTCACCCGAATATCAGCATAAGGCTTATAACAAGAATGGTATCTTCCAGCCCGTCATAGCCCACGACGGAATGGTCTGCGGCAACTGGAGTCCGTTTAAAGACACGTGTCGTGCGGAGTTCTTCGTCGGAGAGCACAGCTGCGACATGCAGGACGAGTGGGCTGCTTACAGGAGATACCAGGCAAAGTGAAATTTCTTCTTGAAGACGGCACGTTGTCCGTGGAAGAAAGTGTGCGCCGCCGTTCGTGGTTGCGTGTTGCTGATTGTGATATTAGGCCTTTATTTTGTGATAAATTGCAAATTGTTGTTCGCAAATACTTGTAATTTAGCGGAATTAATATACCTTTGCAGCTTAATATCAGGTTCCTTGTTGGATTTTTGTGAATATATATAGAGAAAGGATAAAGATAGTAATGATGAAGCATCGGTTGAGAAGCGCGGTCTGCACGGAAGGCAGACGGATGGCCGGCGCCCGTGCGCTTTGGGTTGCCGCAGGTATGAAACAGGAGCAATTCGGCAAGCCGATCATCGCGATCGTGAACAGTTTCACGCAGTTTGTGCCCGGTCATACGCACCTGCATGAAATCGGACAGATCGTCAAAAAGGAGATAGAGGCGATGGGTTGCTACGCCGCGGAGTTCAATACGATAGCCATTGACGACGGCATAGCGATGGGACACGACGGCATGCTCTATTCGCTGCCCAGCCGAGACATCATCGCCGACTCGGTGGAATATATGGTGAATGCCCACAAGGCCGACGCCATGATCTGCATTTCAAACTGTGACAAGGTGACGCCGGGCATGCTGATGGCCGGCATGCGGCTCAACATTCCGACGGTGTTCTGCTCGGGCGGCCCCATGGAAGCGGGCCGTTGGCGCAATGAGAATGCCGACCTGGTGACGGCGATGGTCAAGGGTGCCGACGAATCGGTGTCGGATGAAGAGGTTGCCGAACTGGAACGAACGGCTTGTCCGGGCTGTGGGAGCTGCTCGGGCATGTTCACGGCCAACTCCATGAACTCCCTGACCGAAGCCATCGGCTTGAGTCTGCCCGGCAACGGCACCGTTTTGGCCACCCATGTGAACCGCGTCGAACTCTTCAAGGCGGCGGCCCGGCAGATTGTCAGGAACGCCTATGCCTATTATCAAGACGGCGACGAAAGCGTGTTGCCCCGCAACATCGCCACGCGTGACGCGTTTCTCAACGCCATGACCTTGGACATCGCCATGGGTGGCAGCACCAATACGGTGCTGCATCTGCTGGCCGTCGCCCAGGAGGGAGGCGTCGATTTCAGCATGGAGGACATCGACATGCTGAGCCGCAAGGTGCCGTGCCTGTGCAAGTTGGCCCCCAACACGCAGAAATACAGCGTGCAGGAGTGCAACCGCGCGGGCGGTATTCTCGGCATATTGAACGAGTTGGACAAGGGCGGACTGATTCATGGCGACGTGAAGCGCGTCGACGGCAAGACGCTCGCCGAGCAGATGAAGGCTTACGACATCACCGTGGGACAGCCGGAAGCCGAGGCCCGTCGCATCTACGCTTCGGCCCCGGGCGGTCGGTTCTCCACCCGGATGGGCAGCCAGGACAGCCGTTGGCCCACTCTCGACACCGACCGTGCGGGCGGTTGCATCCGCGATTTGGCACATGCCTATACGCGCGACGGCGGACTGGCCGTGCTTTTCGGCAACATCGCACAGAACGGTTGCGTCGTCAAGACGGCCGGCGTGGACGAAAGTCTCTGGCATTTCGAAGGCCCGGCTGTGGTCTTCGACTCGCAGGACGACGCCTGCGAAGGTATCTTGGGCGGCAGGGTGAAGGCCGGCAACTGCGTGGTCATCACGCACGAAGGCCCCAAGGGCGGTCCCGGCATGCAGGAAATGCTCTATCCCACCAGCTACATCAAGAGCCGCCACTTGGGCAAGGCGTGCGCACTCATCACCGACGGACGCTTCTCGGGTGGCACGTCGGGGCTGAGCATCGGCCACATTTCGCCCGAGGCGGCCGCCGGAGGCAACATTGGAAAGATCAAGGATGGCGACATCATCGTGATAGACATTCCCAACCGACAGCTTCAGGTGAAGCTGACGGACGAGGAACTGGCCGCCCGACCGCAGCAACCCCTGAAGCGGAACAGAGTGGTGAGCAAGGCCCTGCGGGCTTATGCGCAGAGTGTCAGCTCGGCAGACAAAGGCGGTGTTAGAATTATAGACTGAAGAATTATGGCAAATGAGATGATAACAGGTGCAGAGGCTCTGATGAGAGCTTTGCAGGCAGAGGAAGTAAATACGATTTTCGGCTATCCCGGCGGGGCCATCATGCCCGTCTTCGATTCGCTGTATCATTATACGCGAGGCGAAAACAAATGTTTCAACCATGTTTTGGTGCGCCACGAGCAGGCTGCCGCGCATGCGGCCCAGGGCTATGCGCGCGTCAGCGGCGAAGTGGGCGTGTGCCTGGTGACGAGCGGGCCGGGGGCGACGAACACCCTGACGGGCGTGGCCGACGCGATGATGGACTCGACGCCGCTGGTCGTCATCGCCGGTCAGGTGGGCGTGGGCGCGCTGGGTACCGACGCTTTTCAAGAGGTGGACTTGGTGGGTTTGGCGCAGCCCATCACCAAATGGGCCTATCAGATCAGGCGACCGGAAGACGTGGCGTGGGCTGTGAGCCGTGCGTTCTACATCGCCCGCAGCGGCCGTCCCGGGCCGGTGGTGCTCGACTTTCCCAAGAATGCCCAGACACACACGTGCGAGTGGATCGGCGTCAAGGTGGAGCATGTGCGTTCGTATGACCCTTATCCCAAGTTGAACAACGAGGCCATACAGCGTGCCGCCGGCCTGATCAACCAGGCACGGCGCCCCTTTGCGCTCATCGGACAGGGCGTGGAACTGGGTGGCGCCCATCATGAACTGCTCGAATTTCTTGAGAAGGCGGACATTCCCGCAGGCCGCACGCTGCTGGGGTTGTCGGCCTTGCCCGGCAATCATCGCCTGAACATGGGCATGCTCGGCATGCACGGCAGTTACGCGACCAACATGAAGACGCAGGAATGCGACGTGCTGATTGCGATAGGAATGCGCTTCAGCGACCGCGTGACAGGCCTTCCATCCACCTACGCGAAGCAGGCGCACATTATTCATCTGGACATCGACAGGGCGGAGATCGACAAGAACATCAAGTGCGAAGTGCCGGTCGTTGGCGATTGCAAGATGTCGCTGCCGGCCATCACCCGCCTTTTGGCGAAGAACAGCCACACGGAATGGATCGACTCGTTCGAGACCTATCGGCAGATGGAGGACGAACAGGTGATACAGCCCGACATTCATCCCGCCGAGGGGCCGCTGCTCATGGGCGAGGTGGTCAATGTGGTGGCCGAAGCGACGGCGGGCAATGCCGTCCTGGTGAACGACGTAGGACAGAACCAGATGATTTCGAGTCGCTATTTCCAGTTCCTCACCAAGCGTTCGATCGTGACGAGCGGCGGCTTCGGCACCATGGGCTTCGGCCTGCCGGCTGCCGTCGGCGCGGCTTTCGGCTCCCCCGACCGCACCATCTGCTGCTTCATGGGCGACGGCGGCTTCCAGATGAGCATTCAGGAACTGGGCACCATCATGGAGCAACAGGCCCCGGTTAAGATGATTCTCTTGAACAACAACTACTTGGGGAACGTCAGGCAGTGGCAGGACCTGATGTTTGGCGGACGCCGTTCCTTCACGCGCATGCTGAACCCGCACTATGCCGACATCGCGAAAGGCTACGGCATTCCGTATGACGTGGCGATAGACCGCAAGGATTTGGCTGAAAAGGTGGCGCGGATGTTGCGCACCGACGGGCCATACTTGCTGGAATGCGCCATCAAGGAGGACGAGGACATCGTGCCGATGACCATGCCGGGCAAGAGTGTGGACGAGATGCAGCTGGCATTGGACTATTAGCAGAAGGATGGATATGTGTCATTAATTTACAATTGGATTATGGATAGTGCGAAAAGATTATATACATTGCTGGTTTATTCGGAGAATATAGCCGGTATTCTCAATCAGATTACGGCTGTATTCACCCGCCGTCAGGTCAATATAGAGAGCTTGAACGTGTCGGCCAGCAGCATAAAGGGGATTCATAAATACACGATTACCGTGTGGAGCGACGAAGAGCAGATTGTAAAAATCACCAAAGCCATCGAAAAGAAGATAGATGTGGTGAAGGCGAACCATTATCTCGACGACGATTTGTTCATCCACGAGATTGCGCTCTTCAAGATTTCAACGCCTGTCTTGATGGAACATCCCGACATCTCGCGGGCCATCCGCAAGCATGGCGCCCGCATGATGGAAGTGAATCCCACGTATGCGACGGTGCTTCTGGCAGGCTTGACCGAAGACATCGCCGACTTGTTTGCGCAACTGAATGAGTTCGGCTGCCTGTTGCAGTACACGCGTTCCGGGCGAATCGCCGTTACGCGCAGCAAGGAAGAGATTATTTCGGAATATTTGGAAACACAAAATAAAGGATAATCGAGTGATGTTGGGCAAAGTAGGAACTTACGGATTTGTCGCCGAGCCGTTTCATTGCGACTTCTCCCATCGGCTGATGTTGGGCCATTTGGGCAATGCCATGCTCAATGCCGCCGACTATCACAGCAACGACCGTGGCTATGGCATGGAGTATCTCAACACGGTACACCGCACATGGGTGTTGAGTCGGCTCGCCATCGAGGTGGAGGACATGCCCAAGGCGTATGACAGATTCACGATAGAGACCTGGGTCGAGGGGGCGATGAAGTACTTTACGAGCAGGAATTTTGCCGTAACGGCGGAAGACGGGCGCCCGCTGGGCTACGGCCGCAGCATCTGGGCCATGATAGATACCGACACGAGGCAGCCGGTCGACATCCTGGCGGTGCGCGACGGTTTGATTTCGGAGTATATAGAAACGGACAAACCGTGTCCCATCGAGAAGAGTTCGCGTGTGAAAATAGAAGGGAAGGGCGTGTTTGCCCGCAGCGTTCCCACGTATTACAGCGACGTCGATGTGAATGGACACGTCAATTCGGTGAAATACATCGAGCATGCGTTGGACTTATTTGGTCTCGATTTCTACAAATCCCACCGTCTGAAACGGTTTGATGTGGCTTATGTCGCCGAGAGCCATCAGGGAGATTTGCTGAAGTTCTATGTGCAACAAGCAGGTGAACGTTATGTGATTCGGATTACAAAATCGTCTCTTTCTTCGATAGAAGAGGTTGAAGTTGTAAGATTGTTGATGGGTTTTGTAAAAGAATGAAATTACGTTTGGCCGTTTGATTGTGATTGTTTACCTTTGCAAGCGTTATAGTTTTGTTCCTAAGCCGCTGCTTTGAATAATTGGCGGATGGATCCGATGGCAGACTGTTTTTGGATAAAGCGGATTGGATTCAATAGGAAATAGTCAACCCGTAGCCCGCTTGGGGCTACACAAAGAATTACTTATGGCAGAAATGAATTTTGGTGGCGTCGTTGAAACAGTGGTCACCAGCAAGGAGTTCTCATTGGAGAAAGCTCGTGAAGTGTTGAAAGATGAGACCATAGCCGTTCTTGGTTATGGCATTCAGGGGCCTGGCCAGGCTTGCAATTTGCGCGACAACGGATTCAACGTGATTGTCGGTCAGCGTGAAGGAAAGACCTTTGAGAAGGCGAAAGCCGACGGATGGGTACCCGGCAAGACTTTGTTTTCCATTGAAGAAGCCGTGCAGCGCGGAACCATTCTGTGCATGCTGCTTTCCGATGCGGGCCAGATTGCGGTTTGGCCATCCATCCAGAAGCACCTGACTTCAGGCAAGACACTTTATTATTCCCATGGCTTCGTCATCAACTGGAACGACCGCACGGGCGTGGTTCCTCCCTCGGATGTCGATGTCATCATGGTTGCACCGAAAGGCTCGGGCACCTCTCTTCGCACCATGTTCTGCGAAGGACGGGGCTTGAACAGCTCTTATGCCGTTTATCAGGACGCTTCCGGGCATGCCGAAGAAAAGACTTTGGCACTCGGTATCGGTATCGGCTCGGGCTATCTCTTCAAGACGACGTTCCAAAGAGAGGCCACTTCCGACCTCACGGGTGAGCGTGGTTCGTTGATGGGGGCTATCGAAGGTCTCTTGGAAGCACAATATGAGGTTCTCCGCGAGCATGGACATTCTCCTTCGGAAGCCTTCAACGAGACCGTAGAAGAACTTACGCAGAGCTTGATGCCGCTGTTCGGCGCGAATGGCATGGACTGGATGTACGCCAACTGCTCGACCACGGCCCAGCGTGGCGCGCTGGATTGGGCGCCACGGTTCCGCGAAGCCATCAAACCCGTGATGGAGTGGCTCTATCTCAGTGTGAAGACGGGCAACGAAGCACAGATTTCCATTGACAAGAACTCACAGCCGGACTATCGTGAAAAGCTGAATGAAGAACTGAAGGCGATGCACGATATGGAGATGTGGCAGGCCGGTGAGACCGTTAGAAAACTGAGACCGGAAAACAACTGATTTTTTCTCGTACATAATATTACTGAAGGGAGTTCTCCGTGGTGGAGAGCTCTCTTTTCGTTTTGTACGTTCGATAAGGGTTGTGGCTGCTGTAGGTCACTTGATGTAGACCTTGTCATCCTTGAGATGGATGATCTCTTCATTCCTAAGATGGTCGATGGCCGCGTCAAGTTGACGCTTGGGAATGTCCAGTTGCAGGATGTCATTCAGCGGGTGCAGTTCTTTGTCGCTCAAGAGAGCCAGAATCTTGTCGAGCGCAGACTCCATCCTGTCGTCCGATTCCTGGTCGGTTTCCTTTTCAAGACACACGTCGCAGCAGTGGCAAGCAGGCGAGTGTGGTTGCCCGAGATAGGAGAGGAGCTGCCGGCTTCTGCACACCTGGTCATTGGTGGCGTAGCTGATGATGGCTTCAATGCGGTCGGTGAACTGCCGTTTGCGCTCGTCGTAAACCTCCTTGCTGATGGCCAGCCGGTCGCCGTCGATCCTATCGGTCAGATAGGTGATGAAGGGAATCTTGCGTTGGGGGATGTAATGGAGGATTCTCCTTTGGCTTAGGGACTTCAATACCAGGTAGATCTGCTGCTTGGTGAGGCCCGCTATGTCCGCGATCCTTTCTTCATTGATGAATACGTAGTCGTTGAATACGCCGCCATATTGGCGCAGCACTATTGTGATGACGCGGTCTTGAAGGGGCGTCAGTTCGTTGAGTCGGTAGAGTTCGTTCCGGGTCAACAGGAACATGAGCCTGGGCGCGGCTTCCGGTTCATTCTCATAATAGATGTAACCGGCCCGCTGTATGATTCTGAGCGCGGAGTCGACAAGGCGGGGACTGTGACCGAACGCGATGCA
This sequence comes from Segatella baroniae DSM 16972 = JCM 13447, assembly GCF_000426585.1. Lineage (GTDB taxonomy): Bacteria > Bacteroidota > Bacteroidia > Bacteroidales > Bacteroidaceae > Prevotella > Prevotella baroniae. Next base: position 294,345 of record NZ_AUFQ01000003.1, on the reverse strand, counting down.
GAACTTGTCCATTTCAAACGAGAAAGTATGGTATCTCCCGCTGCCGACACCTATCTGAAAGAAATACGCAAGGTGTTCGTAGACGAGTTTGATGAAGTCCTTCTCGGGAAAAGTTTCCGCAATTCGCTTGTGGAGCTTGCTCTTGTCATAGCCGTTGTAGAGCAATACGGCATAGGCTTTCCGTCCGTCTCGTCCACCTCGGCCCGCTTCCTGGAAGTAGGCCTCGATCGAATCGGGGCAATTCATGTGGATGACCAGGCGCACGTTGGGCTTGTCGATACCCATGCCGAAGGCATTTGTGGCGACCATGACACGTATCCTGTCTTCCTGCCATTGCTTCTGACGCTCGTCTTTGCTGAGGTGGTCGAGGCCCGCATGATAGAAAGTGGAGGAGAATCCTTGCGCGGTCAGCAGTTCGTTGATTTCCTTGCATTTCTTGCGGCTTCGCACATATACGATGGCACTGCCGTCGACAGACCGCAGGATATGGGCCAATTCGCCCAACTTGTCGCCTGTCGTCCTGACGACATAGGACAGATTCTTCCGTTCGAAGCTCATCCTGAACACATTCTTCCGGGCAAACTTCAGTCGTTCCTGAATGTCGTCGACGACGTGTGGGGTGGCTGTGGCCGTCAAAGCCAATATGGGAATGCCGGGCAGAAGGTCGCGAAGGGCGGCTATGGTCAGGTAGGAGGGGCGGAAATCATAGCCCCATTGGCTGATGCAGTGGGCTTCATCCACCGTGATGAAGCTCACTTTCATGTGTCGGAGTTTCGTCTGAAAGAGTTCGGAAGACAGGCGTTCGGGCGATACATACAGGATTTTGACGGCACCGAAGATGGTGTTTTCCAAAGTCTTGATGATTTCTGGCCGTGTCATTCCCGAATAGATGGCCGCCGCACGTATGCCTTTGGCGAGCAAATGGTCCACCTGGTCCTTCATCAAGGCTATCAGCGGCGTGATGACAATGCACACGCCGTCCATGGAAAGAGCCGGAACCTGGAATGTTATCGACTTTCCGCCGCCTGTCGGCATGAGTCCAAGCGTGTCCTGCCCCCTTCCTATGCTCTCGATGATTTCTTTCTGGATGCCACGGAAGTCCGAGAACCCCCAGTATTGTCGGAGGATTTCCTTGTATTCCATCATGCTTGTGTTGTGGAACGTCCTTGCGTCAGCGTTCGTCGGGCCTGATATCTTCTATTTGAAGCTGAATCTGATTCCGCTTGAAGACGTTGCTTTCCAGTGTATAGGCTATGTCGAAACTCCGTTTGGACTTGATGTAGCGCGCCGAGGCGCTTTGTCCGAAGGCTATGCCGTTCACGACATTGGACGATTTCGAGTCGACCAGCTCCAATTTGATGTGCTCCTGTTCACGCCCTACGACCTTGCTTGTGCCGTAGTCGTACACGCCCAGGGTGCAGAAAAGCGGCTTGGTGTTGTTCGGTCCGAACGGCGCGAACCGCTTCAAATCGGTATATAGCTTCTTGTTGATGTCCTTGAAGTCGATTACTTCGTCGATTCTGAGGATGGCTTCGGTCTGTTCCGGCAGGATATGTTCTTCCACATATGCCTGAAATCTCTTCCTGAACGTCGGGATGTCGTCCCACCGCAAGGTGAGGCCGGCTGCGTAGGTGTGTCCTCCGAAGTTCATCAGGAGGTCGCGACAGTGCTTGATGGCCGCGTAAACGTCAAAGCCGGTGACGCTTCGGGCGGAGCCTGTGGCCAACTCGCCGTCCTTTGTCAGGACGACTGTCGGCCTGAAATAGATTTCCGTCAGTCGTGAAGCGACAATGCCGATGACGCCCTTTTTCCAATTCTCATCATAGAGGACGATGGACGACTGATGGCCTTGGCTTTCCAACTTCGCTACGATTTGGTTGGCCTCTTCCGTCATTTGCTTGTCTATGTCCTTGCGTTGCTCGTTGTATTCGTCGATATGTTTGGCCTTTTTCAACGCTTCCGACAAGTCCTTTTCTATCAGGAGGTCGACGCTCTCCTTGCCGTTTTCCATCCTGCCCGAGGCGTTGATGCGCGGCCCTATCTTGAAAACGATGTCGCTCATGGATATCTCCCGCCCGTTGAGACCGCAGATGTCGATGATGGCTTTCAGGCCAATGCTCGGATTCTGGTTCAACTGTTTCAGTCCATGGAAGGCCAGGATGCGGTTCTCTTCCACCACCGGCACGATGTCGGCGGCGATAGATACCGCGCAGAAGTCAAGCAGTGGAATCAGATTGGAGAAAGGAATACCGTTGTTCTTGGCCCATCCCTGCATGAACTTGAAGCCTACGCCACACCCGCAAAGATGTTTGAAGGGGAACGTGTCGTCGGGCCGTTTGGGGTTGAGGATGGCCACAGCATTGGGCATGACCTCATCCGGCACATGATGGTCGCATATAATGAAGTCTATGCCGAGGCTTTTGGCATAGGCTATTTCCTCAATTGCCTTGATTCCGCAATCAAGTATGATGATGAGTTTTACATTCGTTGCCTTGGCATAGTCTATTCCTTTCTTGCTCACCCCATATCCTTCATCATATCTGTCGGGGATATAATAGTCGATATTGGAGTAAAACTGTTGAAGAAACTTGTAGACCAAAGCTACTGCCGTACATCCATCTACATCGTAGTCGCCATAGACCAGTATGCGTTCCTTGTGTCCCATGGCGTCGTTCAGTCTGTCGACGGCCACATCCATGTCCTTCATGAGGAAAGGATTGATGAGGTCTGCCAGCTGCGGACGGAAGAATCTCTTGGCTCCGGATTCGGTGGAGATACCCCGTCGGATGAGCAAGTGCGCCAGGATAGGGCTGATACTGAGCTTCTCGCCCAGTTCAGCTGCCGCCGCGTTTTCTTCTGATGTAGGTGGTTCGTAATTCCATTTGAAGTGCATTTATGTATTATTTTTATTTTCCTCTGTAGTGTTGCGGCTGTGCTTTTCACCGCATGTGTGGACCATAGGCACCTTTTGGCGCAAATTAATCCGCTGTAAAGATAATCATTTATTGTCAATTACGGCTTACTTTTATGAAGAAAATAATCAACCGCGGCCCTGTAGGCGGCCGCGTGCGGGCCTTCGGAAAAGCAAAAGGCCCCGGGAAATCGTTCCCGGAGCCTTGTTTGTGTCGGTTCAAATGCCGAGTTTCTTGCGGATATCCTTGGGGATGGCGTTCTTGTTGACCATGAAGTCCATCGTGTTGGCGGCGATGAAAGCCTTGGTCATGTACCAAATGCCCTTGTAGGTGCCGGTCTCGCCCCAGGAATTCTTCACCATGTAGTATTCCTTGCCGTACTGGTCTTTGGCGATACCATAGATCAGCATGCCGTGGTCGTCGGTGAGTTCCCAGTTGTCGAAGCGCTCCTGGCGCATCTTCTGCGTCGGCACGATTTCCGGGGCCTTGCAGCCGAGCGAGTCGAGCATGTTGCTTTTCTGCACCTTCGTCAGCTTCAGCCACCGTGCCATGTCGCTGCCGGTCAGGCCTTGAGCCTGCTTGGTGTCGTAGGCGTAGGCCAGTCCCTGACGGGTGAATCCTTCTTCCGAAACGTCACCGCCCCAAGCGACGGTGTAGCCGTTCATGATGGCATTGTCGATGATTCTCATCATGTCCTCCAACGGTACGTTCCAGGAGTGCGGATTGCGCCAGTTGTCCTGCACTTCGACGGCAAAACTCGTCCAGAAAGGGTGGTGCGTGTAGCTCGTGACGGTTACGTAGTCGTTGAAGTTGAGGCCCAGGCTGGCGGCGAAAGTCTGCGGCGTGTAGCTCTTTCCCTGATACATGAACTTCTCCGGGCACTTTCCGAGATAGGCGTCGAGAATGCCTTGCAGTCCCACTTTCCACTGGGTGGACAGCTTCTTGGCACTACTCTTGGCCACAGCCTGCACGTATGGCGTCATGAGGGCGAAGAATTCATTGTAGTTGTTGAGTGAGTCGCCGTACAAAGTGCCGGGCAACGGCATGGCCTCTTCGGGGCAAATGCCGTAGTGTTGCAGGCAGTAGAGCGGGTCATACACGCTTCCGCCCTGCGCAAACTGGCAGTCGCCGTGGAGCCTCACCACCTGAACGGCACGGTCCATGTAGGTCTTGTTGGCGACAAACGACTCGCAGAGATCGTATGTCTTGCCCGTACTTCTCAAGATTTCGGCCTCGAAGTAGCTCAATGTGGAGTAGTCCCAGCAGGTGCCGCTTCGGCTTTGGTTCTTGATACTCGTAATCTTGTTCTCCTTAACGACGCTGAAAACGGGCTGGTTGTCGTTTTTCTTTTCCGCCTTGTCCTGCGCGTTCGCACCGGTCGCCGCCAAGGCGAGCAGTGCCATTACTAACATTTTTCTCATTATTCTATCTTGTTTGATTAATTGTCTTCCATGAAAGCCTCCACATCCTTGGGGTGATAGGGGATGAGGTCTTTGCCGATGAAGCGGCAGCCGTCGTGGGTGATGAGCAGGTCGTCCTCGATTCGTATGCCGCCGAAGTCCTTGTAGGTCTCCAGTTTGTCGAAGTTGAGGAACTCCTTGCAGTGTCCTGTCGCCTTCCAGTCGTCGATCAGGGCGGGTATGAAGTAGATTCCAGGCTCGTCGGTGACGACAAATCCTTCCTGCAGACGCCTTCCCATGCGCAGGCAGTTGGTTCCGAACTGCTCCAGGTTGGGCCGTGTCTCTTCGTCGAAGCCTACGTTTATCTGGTCGAGGTTCTCCATGTCGTGAACGTCCATGCCCATCATGTGGCCCAGTCCGTGGGGCAGGAACATGGCGTGGGCGCCGGCTCTGACGGCTTCTGCGGTGTCGCCCTTGGCCAGTCCCAGCTCCTTGAGCCGGTCGAACATGAGCGCGCAGACCGAGAAGTGCACGTCGGCATACTTCACGCCGGGCTTGGCCACGCTGAGCGCGTGGTCGTGGCAGGCCTCCACGATGGAGTAGATTTCCAGCTGCCGCTGCGTAAACTTGCCGCTGACAGGCATGGTTCGCGTGTTGTCGCTGCAATAGTTGTTGACGGTTTCGGCCCCGGCGTCGCACAAGGCCAGCCTTCCGGCCTCCAGCACGCTCATCGACGGCGACCCGTGCATGATTTCACCATGTTGCGTGAAGATGGTGGGGAAGCTGACCATCGAGCCATACGAGTGGGCGATACCATCGACCTGTCCGCCCACGAACTTCTCCGTGACGCCGGGTTTGGTCAGCCGCATGGCCGTGGTGTGCATCTTGTAGCCGATGACGGCAGCACGTTCCAGCTCCTCGATTTCCTGCGGTTCCTTGACCGACCTCATCTTGACGACGGCTCTGATGAGCTCCATGCTGGCCGATTCTTTCTGCTGTACGGGATGAATTCCCAGCAAATCGAAGATCTGAATCATGATGTCGTGGCGGTAGGGGGGCAGATAGTGTATCTGTCTCTTGGCGCGGAGGGCGTCGTTGCAGATGGTCTTGAGGGTCTTCATGGGCCTCGATTCGTCGGCACCGACCATCTGCGCCATCGTCTGGACGCTCTCTACGGAGCCGAACCACACGATGTCTTCTATGTCGATGTCGTTGCCTACGAGGATGTCGCGGTTGTTGTCGACGTCGATGACGCCCACGAGTCCGTCGCGCTGGAGCCCGAAATAGTAGAGGAAAGAGGAGTCCTGACGGAAGGGGTAATAGCCGTTGTTCGGGAAATTGGCGGGCGACTCGTTGTTTCCAAAGAGTATGATGACGCCCGATTTCACGAGTTGTTTCAATTCGTTGCGGCGTCTGACATAAGTTGCGGAATCAAACATAAGCTGGATGTAATTTTAAAGTTAATGCCACAAAGATACATATTTATGTGTAAAAATGTCATCTTTCGACGGGAAAAAATGGGCAAATTGGGGCTTCGCGCGCCATTCCTTGGGAATCGTCATCCATAAATGGGTGGCGGATGGCAGGTGGGCGACGGCGGGCGACGGCGCGGATGGCGTGCATCCGGTAGCGTTCGTGCGGATGGTTTCAATGCGGTGGCAACGCAAAAGCAGTGCTTTGAGGGCGTAAAAGGATAGCGATTACGCGCTCAAAGCACTGCTTTTGCAAGCCGGAAGGGCAGCTTTTGCAAGCTGAAAGGCCAGCTGTTGCAATGGGGTTTGTCAGCCTTTGTTTCTTTGGAGCAGGTCGGGGCGCAGCCGTCGCGTCCTTTCCATGGCCTGGTCGAGTTCCCATTGGCGTATCTTGGCTTCGTGTCCGCTCAGCAGGATGTCGGGCACCTTCCATCCTTTGTAGTCCGCCGGGCGGGTGTAGATGGGCGCCGCCAGCATGTCGTCCTGGAAGCAGTCGCTCAAGGCGCTCTGCTCGTCGCTGATGGAGCCGGGAATGAGTCTGACAATGGCGTCGGCCATCACGGCGGCGGCCAGTTCGCCCCCCGTCAGCACATAGTCGCCAATGCTGATTTCACGCGTGATCAGGTGGTCGCGCACCCGTTGGTCAATGCCTTTGTAGTGTCCGCAAAGAATGATGATGTTGCCTTTGAGCGAGAGTTCGTTGGCGATGTGCTGGTCAAACTGCTCGCCATCGGGGCTGGTGTATATGATTTCGTCGTAGTCGCGTTCTGCCGTCAGGGCCGACAGACACCTGTCTATCGGCTCGCACTGCATCACCATGCCGGCGCTTCCTCCGTAAGGATAGTCGTCCACACGTCTCCATTTGTCCAAGGAATAGTCTCTGAGGTTGTGGACGTGGATTTCCGCAATTCCGTTTTTCTGCGCACGGGCCAGTATCGACTCGTTGATGAAGCCCGCGAACATCTCCGGCAAGACGCTGATTATATCGATTCTCATGCGGGCAAAGGTAGTAAAAATAGTTCGATGGCGAAAATAATACTTTTATATTTTGCCGTTGTGACGATTTGAACTACCTTTGCCGCTTGATTAAACGATACTTGAATTTATGAAAAAACGTGTTTCTTTTGCCTTCGCCTTGCTGATGGCAACCTGGTTTGGGGTGCATGCCCAGAACGTACAGCTGCATTATGATTTGGGGCATGCCCTCGACCACGACCTCACCACGCGTGGATCGGTCACGACGACGGTGGAGATGTTCAAGCCCGACAAGTGGGGCAGTACGTTCTTGTTTACGGACATAGACTATAAGGGTGACGGTGTGATGGGCGCTTACTGGGAGATAGCCCGCGAGTTCAACGTGTCTCACAACAAGCAGTTTGCCGCTCACTTCGAATACAACGGCGGCGCAGGCACCGGAGAGACCTCTACCGGCCAGTATTATGGCTCGCGCTACCAGCACGCCGTCCTGTTGGGAGGCGCCTGGAACTGGCATAACGCCGATTTCTCGACCACCTTCTCCTTGCAGGCCATGTACAAATATTACTTCAAGAACAGCCACACCGGCACGCATCCGTTCAACGGTTTTCAGACGACGGCCGTATGGGGCGTGCAGTTGGCTGATGGAAGGGTGACATGCAGCGGCTTTGCCGACTTGTGGTATGACCCCAACGTGAAGGGCAAACTGATCTTTTTGTCGGAGCCTCAGCTCTGGTTCAACATGAACAAGTTGAGAGGTTGGGACGGCATAAACCTGAGTGTCGGTACCGAAATCGAGCTGAGCAACAATTTCGTATGGAACGACAAAGGCGAGAACGACAAGTTCTATGCCATCCCTACCTTGGCTTTGAAATGGACATTTTAGTCGACAAACATTTCGATGAATTGCTCTTCCGAGATGACAGGCGTACCTAATTGGTGCGCCTTTTGATTTTTTCCGCTGGTCGATTCCAGGTTGTTGTTGATGAGATAGCTGGTCGATTTGCTCACGCTCCCGGTCACCTTGCCGCCTTGGTGCTGTATGTATTCTTTCAGTTCGTTGCGGTTTTTGTAGTGGAAGACATCTCCGGTGACGACGAATGTCAGCCCTGCGCAGCGGTTGCCCCGGGGCTTCAGGTCGGGTTCCGCTATGCGGAGGATTTCCTGTAGGCGCAGGGTCTCCCGGTGGTTCTCTTCCTGATGGAACCAGTTGACCAGCGATTTCGACTTCTCGGGGCCTATGCCGTCGATGTGGGCGAAGTGTTCGGCGTCGTCGGTGGTGGCCGCCTTTTCCGCCAGCTCTGCGAAACGATAGGTCGACAGCAGGCGGTTGCAGACGTCCTGGCCGCACATGGGGATGGACAAAGCGTAGAGCAGTCGGCGGGCTTCGACGTCGGTCGACTTCTCGACAGACTGCAAGATATTGGCGGCCGATTTGCTGCCGAAGCCGTCCAGCGCCGCTATTTCGGCGGCATGGTTCCGAAGGTTGAAGATGTCGGAGTAGCGGACGATCCACCCGAGATTGATGAATTTGGCGATGGTCTGCTCCGACACGCCGTCGATGTCGAGCCCGTCCTTCGATACGAAGCGGGCGAACTTCTTCAGTTGCTTGGCCGGACATTGCCTGTTGGTGCAGTGCAGGGTCTGCGTGCCACTGGCTTCGCTCGTCTTGATTTCGGTCGGCGCGTCGCATACGGGGCAGTGGGTGGGAATCGAGAGATCGCCCACTTTCTGCTCCACCTTGATTACTTTGGGAATGATCTTGTTGGCCTTGATGACGACAAGGCGGCTGTCTTTGCCGCCAATGCCCAGTCGTCGGCATTCGCTGATGTTGCAGAGTGAGGCGCGTTTGACCACGGTGCCTTCCAGATTGACAGGCTGGAAAACGGCGACAGGTGAGATGGTGCTGGCCGCGCAGCTCCATTCGATGTGGTCGAGGGTCGTCGTGGCCGACTCGTCTTGCCATTTGAAGGCATAGCCCGAGCGCGTGGCATGGTGTCCGGTGACGCTTCCCGTCTGTGAATAGGCATAGTCGTCGTATGAGATGACGAGGCCGTCGACGGGGAAGGGGTTCTTCATGGCCGTCACCTTTTCCGTCCATCGGGCGATGGAAGCCTCGATATGTTCGAGCGTCGGCGCTTCTACGCACTCCCTTTCCACGGGCTTCATGCCGTTTCTTTCTATCCAATCCATGCGTTCCCCCCACGAGTTGATGGGCTGTTCCGTATAGACGAGCGAGAAGGGAATCCACTGCAAGTGGCGTAGTTTCACCTCTTCGGCATTCTTGAGTGTCAGCGACCCCGACGCCAGATTGCGCGGGTTGGCATAGTCTTCGCCGCTTTCGAGGAGGAATTGGTCGAAGTCGGCATACGAAATGACGCATTCGCCGCGGATGACGACATGCCCGTTGTCATTGATTCTGTCGGGTATTCCTTTGATGGCTTGGGCCAGATGGGTGATGTTCGTGCCGATGTGCCCATTGCCGCGCGTCACAACCTTGCTGAGTTTGCCCCCGTCGTAGGTGACAACCAGCGTCAGGCCGTCGAGTTTCCATGAAATCCAGATGGCCTTTCCGTCGGCCCATTTCACGAGGTCTTGCGCGTTCTTGGTCTTCGCCAGTGACAGGGCGGGAAACTCATGTTCCTCTTTCTGGCCGACGATGGCCTCTTCAGACACCTTGTTGGTAGGACTGTCGGGCAGCACGGTGCCCGTCTCTTCCTCCAGAAGGCGCAGCTTGTCGAAGGCCGCGTCCCATTCGTAGTCGGTCATGCGTTCGCCTTTGCCACTATAATAATAGGTGGAAGCCTCGTTCAACAGGTTGACGAGTGCTTGCATTTCCTGGATTTTCTGTTCCATTCATTCGAATATTAGTGATGAATCATGCCGTAGAAGCATTCTGTTGATTGTCTGCAAAGATAGCCCAATTGGTAGGAAAGGGCAAAAACTGGGGCTTAATTTTTGAGAATTTGCAATTAATTGCTACTTTTGCGACTCAATCATTTCCCTTATATGAAGAATATTGTAATCGGAATAGACGTTGGTATCAGCACGACAAAGATTGTCGGTATCGACGGAAACGGCATGGTAATCAATCCTTTTCGTATCAAGGCTACAGATCCCATCACCAGTTTGTATGGCGCTTTTGGCAAATACTTGTATGACAACAAGATTCAGTTGGGCGATGTCAGGCAGGTGATGGTCACGGGCGTAGGCTCGGCCTATATCGAGACGCCCATCTATGGTCTGCCGACAGCCAAAAGCGAGGAATTTGTCGCCGATGGTTTGGGCGCGCGTTATGAAAGCAAGTTGGACAGGATGATAGTGGTCAGCATGGGAACGGGCACCAGTCTGGTGAAATGCGAGGGCGATGACATTTGCCATATCGGTGGTGTCGGTATCGGCGGCGGCACATTGGCCGGCTTGAGCCGCATCATGCTCAAGACGGATGACATCAAGCAGTTGGCGAGCATGGCCATGCAGGGCGACATCAACAACATCAACCTGCATATAGGCGACATCAGCGCCAAACCGTTGCCGGGACTTCCGATGAACGCCACGGCGTCGTTGTTCGGCAATGCCAAGACCAACGCGTCGCGCGAGGACATCGCGCTCGGATTGATCTACACGGTGTTGCAGACAATCGGCAGTAGTTGCATCCTCTCAAGTTTGGGAAGTGGCATTCGCGACTTTGTGATGATAGGCAACCTGACTTTGCTTCCGCAATGCAAGGAGGTCTATCCGGCCATGGAGAAATTGTACAACGTACATTTCCGGATTCCCAAATACAGCGAGTTCTGCACGGCCATAGGGGCGGCGTTGGACTATTATCTGAAGAACCGTTAGTTCGTCATGCCGCGATATTTGCTTGCGGTGAAATACAGCAGCGTCTGTATGACTCCCCGCAAAGCCAGATAGGCAATCATGGCCAGCCAAAGACCGTGGTTGCCTAATGTCGTTTTTGTGCCGATGCAAATGAGCCAGAAGCAGACCGCCGCCGTGAAAGCTGAGAGGAGCATGCCCTTGGTGGCCGTGGTGCCGATGAATATGCCGTCCCAGATGAACGCGGCGGCACCGGCAAGCGGGATGGCCCAAATCCAGTGAATGTATGTTTGCGCCATGTTGATGACGGCTTTTTCGTCGGTCAATAGATGAATGAAGTCTATTCCAAAGATTATATATAATAAGCTGTAGGCGGTTGTGATGAGGAACGTCCAGCCGAAGAGCCGGTTGACCGTGTGCCTGAATGCCTTGACATTCCCGGCACCGTAAAGCCGCCCTCCGAGTGCTTCGCCGGCAAAGGCAAAGCCATCCATGATGTAGGAGAACAGCAGGTAGAACTGCATGAGAACCGTGTTGGCCGAGAGAAAGAGCGTTCCCAGCTGTGCGCCCATGGAGGTGAAGTAGAGGTTTGTGAACACGATGCAGACCGTGCGGAGGAAGATGTCCCTGTTGATGGAAAAGAATTTAGCCAGCTCTTTCTTGACGAAGAGCCGGCGCGCTTGGTAATAGGCTTTCAGTCTGCCGTAGTGCATGGTCAATAAAAAGCCGCCGACGAGCAGTCCTCCGTATTGGGCGATGATGGTGCCCGTGGCGACTCCCTCTATCTTCATGCCGAAACCATAGACCAACGTGAGGCTGGCAATGATGTTGATGATGTTCTGCGTAATGGAAATGATCATGGGAAAGCGGGTGTTCTGCATCCCGATGAACCAGCCCGTCAGGCTGTTGAGTCCCAAGACGGCGGGTGCTCCCCATACGACGATGTCGAAATATGACCTGACAAAAGGAACGACATCATCCTTGGGGGCGATGAGATGAAGCATCATGGTGAGTAGGGGGTACTGGAAAACCAATATCAGCAGGGCGAGTCCGAGTGCAATGGATGAAGAGCGAAGTAGGGTGGAGGTGACGACCGTGAGATTCCGTTGCCCCAAGGCCTGTGAGGTCAGGCCGCTTGTTCCCATTCTCAGAAACGCGAACAGCCAATAAATCAGGTTGAAAATCATGGCGCCTACAGACACGGCGCCAATATATACGATGTCGCCCATGTGTCCTACGATGGCAATATCAACGAGCCCGAGAAGAGGTATCGTGATGTTCGACACGATGGAAGGCAGGGCGATACGAAGGATTTGTCTGTCAGTTTTGCTTAACATGGTTGCAAAGTTACAAGTATTTTATATATAATATGGGCTTGTCAGCGTGTCCCTATGCTGCCGGGAAACGCGATGTGGCGTTAAAAAAACGTAAAGCGTCGTTGTCGAACGTTTATAATAAAATGAATATCAATCGAAATATGCTACCTTTGCACCGCCGTTACGAGTTGATGGCATTAATTCAAACCTAATTTAAATAAAAAAGAAATGGCAACAAAGATCAGATTGCAGCGCGGCGGTCGTAAAGGCTATGCTTTCTATAGCATTGTAATCGCTGACGCAAGAGCACCACGTGATGGTAAGTTTACTGAGAAGATTGGTTCTTACAACCCTAACACCAATCCGGCTACTGTAGATTTGAATTTCGATCGTGCACTCTATTGGGTGGAAACCGGCGCACAGCCGACGGATACGGTTCGCAACATCCTTAAGGACAAAGGCGTTTACCTGATGAAGCATCTCCGTGGAGGTGTGAAGAAAGGTGCTTTTGACGAAGCTGCCGCCCAGAAGAAATTCGACGCATGGAAAGATGCAAAGGAGAAGGGTGCCCAGGTGGTTCGTGAACAAGAGGCTAAGGCTAAGAAGGACGCTATGAACGCAGAACTCGCAGCCGAAAAGAAGATTAACGAAGAAATAGCAAAGAAGGTGGCCGACAAGAAGGCTGCCGAAGCAGCTGCCAAGGCTGAGGCTGAAGCAGCACAGGCTACAGAAGAGAATGCAGCGGAAGCTCCAGCAGAAGAGGCTCCGGCAGAGGCTTAATCTTCAAGACTTTGGAATCCTAACAATGAGGGGTGGTTGCTTGGCAATCATCCCTCTGCTTTTTCATGCAGGAGGAGTATGGGTCGAAGGGTGCATGGGGCTTGTTTGTGGGTTTTTCTGTGTGGGTTGCCATGGTGCTGAAAGTTTCTTAAAATAGCTTGGCAGGCTCCCCTTTTTAATATAATTTAGTCACTTATCTTATAGACTTCTTTCTAATTATTGTAATTTTGCGTCTAAATAAAAACGATACAAATAAAATATAATTATGGCAGAAGCTGTAGATATACGTGAGTTGAATATTCGTATAGAACAACAAAGTGGGTTTGTGACCAACCTTGTCCAAGGGATGGACAAGGTGATTGTCGGACAGAAGCATTTGGTCGATTCGCTGCTGATTTCATTGTTGAGCGATGGACACATACTTTTGGAAGGTGTCCCCGGACTGGCCAAGACATTGGCAATCAAGACTCTTGCGCAGTTGATAGACGCGGATTTCAGCCGCATTCAGTTCACGCCGGACCTCTTGCCTGCCGATGTGACGGGTACAATGATTTATTCGCAGAAAGATGAGAAGTTCTTGGTAAAGAAGGGACCGGTGTTTGCCAACTTCCTATTGGCGGATGAAATCAACCGTGCGCCGGCAAAGGTGCAAAGTGCTTTGCTTGAAGCGATGCAAGAACATCAGGTGACCATCGGCGAACAAACGTTCGATTTGCCGAAACCTTTCTTGGTGATGGCTACCCAAAACCCGATAGAGCAGGAAGGAACTTACCCCTTGCCCGAGGCTCAGGTAGACCGTTTCATGTTGAAGGTGGTCATCGGCTATCCGACTTTGGAAGAGGAAAAGCAGATCATTCGTGAGAACTTGAATGGAGCATTGCCAACAGTAACGCCCGTCACCTCTTCGGAAGAGATTCTTCGTGCCCGTGAGATTGTCAACCAAGTGTATATAGATGAAAAGATAGCGCAATACATCGCAGACCTTGTCTTTGCAACTCGATACCCGGAACGATATGGCTTGGCAGAGCTGAAAGACCTGATTACGTTTGGAGGCAGCCCTCGTGCCAGTATAAATTTGGCAAAGGCAAGCCGTGCCTATGCCTTTATCAAGCACAGAGGATATGTCGTTCCGGAAGATGTAAGGGCAGTTGCCCATGACGTATTGCGCCACAGAATCGGATTGAGCTACGAAGCCGAGGCAAGCAATGTCTCCTCGGAAGAAATCGTATCTAAAATAATAAATAAGGTAGAGGTGCCTTGATGGAAACGTCGGATCTTTTAAAGAAAGTCAGGAAAATAGAAATCAAGACTCGCGGTTTGAGCCAAAATATCTTTGCAGGGCAATATCATTCCGCGTTTAAAGGGCGAGGTATGGCATTTTCCGAAGTGCGTGAATACCAGTTCGGAGATGACATTAGGGATATCGACTGGAATGTGACGGCTCGTTTCCATCGTCCTTACATCAAGGTGTTTGAAGAAGAACGCGAGCTGACCTCTATGCTGCTGATTGATGTCAGCGGGTCGCTTGAGTTCGGAACGGTAAGGCAGATGAAGCGCGATATGATAGTGGAAATCGCTGCGACCATTGCTTTCAGTGCCATCCAAAATAATGACAAGATTGGTGTTATTTTCTTTTCGGATAAGATTGAGAAATATATACCGCCCAAAAAGGGACGTAAGCATATCCTGTTCATTATCCGGGAATTGCTCGACTTTAAACCAGAAAGCAAGAAGACGGATGTAGGAACGTCCGTAGAGTTTCTGACCCGGATGCTCAAAAGGCGTTGCACTGTATTCTTGTTGAGTGACTTTTATGACTGGCAGGACTTCTCCAAGCAGATGCAGATAGCCAACCGGAAGCATGACATGATTGCGATTCAGGTCTATGACCGGAGCGCGAAAATGTTACCGGACGTGGGCTTGATGAAAGTTTGTGACGCGGAAACCGGACATGAGATGATTATTGACACCAGTTCGAAGAAGTTGCGACATGCCCATACGCACTATTGGATGGAACGGCAGGACTATTTGGAACAGACTTTCCGTAAGAGTCAGGTTGACTGGACTTCAATAGCAACGGATGACGACTACGTGAAGGCCCTGATGATGTTGTTTAAGAAAAGAGCATAGACGCATTGTTCATGAAGAGAATATTTACAATATTGCTGATATCTTTGGCTTTCTTGACCGTCTGTGCGCAGGTGCAGGTTGAACAAAGAATAGATTCTGTCCAAGTATTTATTGGACAGCAAGTCGACATGACGCTTAGCGTCACGGCGCCAAAGGGGGCGAAGGTGGTGTTCCCTAAATTGGAAAAGCAACATTACTTGGTCCCAGGCTTGGAGATCGTCGACAAGAAAGGCGACACGGCAAATGTAGATGGACAGGTCAGAACAAGTCAAATCTACACGCTGACGAGTTTTGACGAGCATTTATATCCGATTCCCGCCTTGACGGTAAAGGTGAATGGGAAACCGTATCAAGGTTCTACTTTGGCTTTGAAAGTGCTTACCGTTGATGTTGACACTTTGCATCCAAATCAGTTTTTCCCTCCCAAGGACGTACAGGACAATCCTTTTCTGGCGTCAGAATGGACGCTGCCATTTCTGTTGAGCATTCTCTTGCTATTCATCTGTGGAGTAACACTTTATCTATGGATGAGACTTAAGCAAAACAAACCAATCATAGCACGTGTCAGAATCGTGCGCCATATCCCCGCACACCAGAAGGCTTTGGATTCGATAGAGAAGATAAAGTCGGATAAACTGATCACTTCTGAAAATCAGAAAGTATATTATACCCAGCTGACCGACGTGCTGCGAAAGTATATTCAGGAGCGTTTCGGCTTTAATGCCATGGAAATGACGAGCTCGGAAATCATCTACAGCCTGCAACAGGCGGGTGACCGGAAGATGATCGACGAGCTGAAGGAATTGTTCGCTACAGCTGACTTGGTGAAATTCGCCAAGTATTCTACGTTGATCAATGAGAATGACTTGAATCTGGTGAATGCCGTCAACTTTATAGATCAGACCAAACAGGATGTTCAGCCTACGGAAGAACGAGTCGTTCCTGAGCTGAGTTCAGACGAACAGAAAGTAAGGAAGAACAGGGTCACGATAAAAACCTTGTTATATGTATCTGCGGGCTTGATCATTTGTATTCTATTGGCCATTTGCTGGTGTCTGTTTCTGGTGCTGGGCTAATGTAATAAAGGGATAGAAAAGTGGAATTTGCAAATAAGGAATACTTCTTACTGCTTCTTTTGCTGATACCTTATATCTTATGGTATTTTATTTATCGAAAGAAGAGCGAACCGACGATGCGGCTAAGCGACACTTATGCCTATCGCTTCGGCTATAAGAGCTGGCGCATGCGCATCATCAACCTGCCAATGCTTTTGCGTTGCATCACTTTTGTCTTGGTGGTTATCGTGATGGCACGCCCCCAGACACGCAATTCATGGGATAACCGGTCGGTGGAAGGCATTGATATCATGTTGGCAATGGACGTCTCCACGTCGATGTTGGCCGAGGACTTGAAACCCAATCGGATTGAGGCTGCAAAAGCGGTCGCCACCGAGTTCATCTCCGACCGCCCCGACGACAACATCGGTTTGACGATTTTCGCGGGCGAAGCATTCACGCAGTGCCCCATGACGACCGACCATTCGTCTTTGGTCAACATGTTGCAGGGTGTCCGTACCGACATTGCGGCAAGGGGACTGATCAGTGACGGGACGGCCGTGGGTATGGGTTTGGCCAATGCGGTGAGCCGTCTTAAAAACTCGAAGGCAAAGAGCAAGGTTGTCATTCTGCTGACTGACGGAAGCAACAACATGGGCGACATTTCCCCGATGACGGCTGCGCAAATCGCAAAAAGCCTGGGTATCCGTGTCTATACGATAGGTGTCGGCACGAACAAGGTAGCTCCCTATCCAATGCCCGTTGCCGGTGGAGTCCAGTATGTGAATATTCCTGTAGAGATAGACACCAAGACGTTGAGTGACATCGCGGCAACGACAGACGGAAATTTCTATCGGGCAACGAACAATCGGCAGTTGAAGCAGATTTATAAAGATATAGACAAGTTGGAGAAAACAAAGATGAATGTGAAGACGTTCTCCAAACGCTATGAAGCCTATCAGCCATTCGCTTTGTTGGCACTTGTCACATTGTTGTTGGAAATAGTGTTGCGTTTTACTGTTTTAAGACGCATTCCTTAATTCGTTATGACATGCTAAGATTTGAAAATCCGATATATTTCTGGCTCTTACTGGTTGTTCCCGTATTGTTGGTCATCTATTTTCTCGCTTGGAGACAGCGACGAAAGAAGATGCGTAAGTTGGGCGACCCCGCTTTGTTGGAGCAGCTAATGCCCGATGTTTCCAGGTTTCGGCCACTCGTCAAGTTTCTCCTTTTGCTTCTTGCGCTTGTGGTTTTGGTCTGCATGTTGGCGCGTCCGCAGATGGGAACGAAGATCAGTCATGAGAAACGTTCGGGCATTGAAACCATCATAGCCTTGGATATCAGCAATTCGATGATGGCAGAAGACGTCCAGCCCTCTCGCTTGGCAAAGGGCAAGCTGCTGGTCGAGAATCTTGTAGACCACTTCACCAACGACCGAATCGGCTTGGTCGTGTTTGCCGGCGACGCCTTCGTCCAGTTGCCCATCACGAGCGATTATGTTTCGGCGAAGATGTTTTTGCAAAACATAGACCCCTCCCTGATTCAATTGCAAGGCACCGACCTGGCCAGGGCCATCAAGCTGTCGGCTTCCAGTTTCACGCAACAGGACAAAGTGGGGAAGGCCATCATCATCATCACCGATGGCGAAGACCATGAAGGCGGAGCCATGCAGGCGGCCAAAGACGCTCATCAAAAAGGAATGAACGTGTTTGTCCTGGGTGTCGGCAACCCCAAAGGCGCTCCTATTCCCGATGGACAGGGAGGCTATATCAGGGATAATGCCGGCCAAACGGTCATGTCCGCCTTGAATGAAGACATGTGCCGGCAGATTGCGCAGGCCGGCAACGGGATATACATTCATGTCGACAACACGAACAAGGCACAGGAACAGCTGAACGACGAGCTGACGAAACTCCAAAACGGACAGACTTCCAGCGTTGTCTATAGCGAGTACAATGAGCAGTTTCAGGCTTTCGGACTCATCTTGATACTCCTGCTTGTGTTGGAGATTTGTATCATGGACAGTCGCAACCCTTTGATAAAGCGGATCCATTTGTTTGGAAAGCGTTTTGGAATGTTGGCCCTGTTCGCCGTCATAGGCTTTGTTTCCGTCCACGCACAGACGGACAGGCATTATATCCGCTCGGGCAATCGTCTTTTTCATCAACAGAATTATGCCAAGGCCGAGGTGGAATACAGGAAGGCTCTGTCGAAGAATGGCGCGAATCCGCAGGCCCTCTATAATTTGGGGTGTGCCTTGACAATGCAGCAAAAGGATTCTCTGGCCAACGTCTATTATGAGAAAGCCGGACGGTTGGAGACTTCCAAACTTCGCAAGGCGCAGTCGTATCACAATATCGGCGTGCTCTTTCAGCGTCATCAGATGTATGGCGAGGCCATAGAAGCCTACAAGGAGGCGCTTCGGAACAATCCGGCCGACAACGAGACGCGCTATAATCTTGCGCTCTGCAAGCACTTGCAGAAGAAACAACCGCCCAAAAAGCAGCCGCAGAACAAGCAGGATGACAAGAAAGAGAAGGACAAAAACAAGGATAATCAAAAGGATAAGCAAGATAAAAACAAGCAAAACCAGCAACAAAACAAGCCTTCTCAAGAAAAAATGAGCAAGGAGAATGCCGAGCAGTTGCTGAATGCCGCCATGCAGGAGGAGCAGAATACCCAGCAGCGGCTCAAGAAAGCCATGTCGGCCCCACGCTCTCGCAGGCTTTTAAAGAACTGGTAATCGTTCGTTGTTGGTTTAAGAAACGGTTTTGTTATGAGGTCTTATTGCAAATACTATAGCCTATTGGCCCTTTTCATCTTGTTTGGAGTGGGCTTCGTATCGGCACAATCCATATCCGTGTCGGCCCCTTCGAGGGTTTCCGCGGGCGAGAATTTTCGATTGTCGTACACCATCAACACGGATGACGTAGACGACTTCAGGGTTGGAAACATCCCGAATGGTCTCGAAGTGATAGCCGGTCCCTATACATCGCAGCAGTCCAGCTACCAAATGGTCAATGGGCATACCTCCAGCTCGTCGTCCATCACATTCACTTATACGCTCTTTGCCAACAAAAACGGCACCTACACCATTCCCGAAGCCCACGCTGTCGTGAAAGGAAAGCGTGTCAATTCGCGCGCGGTCAAGATTGTCGTGGCCGGTCATGCGCAAACGAATGGCGGTGCCCCCGGGATGCACAACGACGCTGGTTCTCCGCGTGTGCGCGACGCAGGCTCCACCATTTCCGGCAACGACCTGTTCATCAAGGTGAGTGCCAACAAGAAGCGGGTGCATGAACAAGAGCCGATTCTGCTCACCTACAAGGTCTATACATTGGTAGAACTCACGCAGCTGGAAGGCAAAATGCCCGACCTGACGGGGTTCCATACGCAGGAGATCAAGCTGCCTCAGCAGAAGAGCTTTCATGTGGAGACCGTCAATGGGCGTCCTTACCGCTGCGTCACATGGAGCCAGTATGTGATGTATCCCCAGATGACCGGCAAGTTGAAGATTCCGAGCATTACCTTCAAAGGCATTGTGGTGCAGCAGAACCGGAACGTGAACCCCTTTGAGGCATTCTTCAACGGCGGTTCGGGCTATATCGAGGTGAAACGCAACATCGAAGCACCCGGCATGACGATTCAGGTGGACCCCTTGCCTGGCAGACCGGCCAACTTCTCCGGTGGAGTGGGGAAGTTTAACATTTCCGCTTCATTGAACAAGACCGAAGTGAAAGCCGGCGAACCGCTCCAACTGCGTGTCGTTGTCGGAGGCGCGGGCAACCTGAAGCTAATCAAGCAGCCCACCATTGCTTTTCCAAAGGACTTTGACAAATACGACCCCAAGGTGACCGACAAGACGAAGTTGACGGCCAACGGACTGGAAGGCAACATGGTCTACGATTATCTGGCCGTGCCCCAGAACCAGGGACGCTATGTCATTCCCCCCGTGGCGCTTGTCTATTACGACACGTCGGCCAACAGCTATCGGACGGTGAAGACGCAGTCCTTTACCATCAATGTCGCTCCGGGCGACGGCAAGACGGATCGTGTGGCCGATTTCATGACCAACAAGGACAATGATATTCGTGGAATCCACCAGACCGACATGTCGCAGCATGCCTTGAACGATTTCTTCTTCGGCTCGGTGGGCTACATCTTGGCCAACGTGTTGCCGTTTGTGGCTTTCGTCATTCTGCTGATCGTCTTCCGTCGGCGTGCCATCGACAATGCCGATATGGTGAAGCTCCGTGGCAGGAAGGCCAGCAAGATGGCCACCCGTCGGCTGCGCAAGGCCAACCGGCTGATGTTGGAAGGGCGGCAGAACGAGTTCTATGACGAAGTGTTGCATGCCCTGTGGGGATATATGGGCGACAAGCTGAACATGCCTGTGGAGCAGTTGTCGCGCGACAACATCACGGAAACCCTGGCCAAGCATGCTGTAGATACTGAAACCATCGAATTGTTTGTGACAGCCATCGACGAATGTGAATTTGAACGCTATGCGCCCGGAGACGCGGCCGGCAACATGAACCGCACGTTCGAGAGCGCGATGACCGCCATTATGAGAATAGAAGAAGTGATGAAACGTCGTAGGAAAACGTCTCGGGCCGCTGTCGTCCGACTTTTCCTTTCCCTTTCGCTGCTCTCGGTCGGCATGCCGGGGTGGGCGCTGACCCGCCAGAATGCCGATGCGGAGTACAAGAAGGGCAACTATCAGCAAGCCATCAAAGACTACGAAACCCTTTTGAAGTCGGGCGTCAGCAGCGAACTCTATTACAATCTGGGCAACGCCTACTATCGCACGGACAACATCACGAAGGCCGTTCTCAATTACGAGCGCGCCCTCATGCTGAATCCGGCCGACAGGGACATTCGTTTCAACCTCCAGTTTGCCCGCAGCAAGACCATCGACAAGATTGTTCCGGCCGATGAGATGTTCTTCGTCACCTGGTACAAGGCCGTTGTCAACAGTGCCAGTGTCGACCGTTGGGCTTCCATTGCCGTGTTCTCCATCTGCGCGGTATTGGTCTTGCTGCTGGTCTATCTGTTCGGTTCACGAGCCGTTTACCGCAAAGTGGGCTTTTTCGGGGCCTGTTTCTTTTTCATGCTTTTCCTGTTGGGCAACCTCTTTGCCTGGCAACAGAAGTCGCAATACGACAACCGCACCGGCGCCATCGTCGTCAGTTCGTCCGTGTCGGTCAAGGCAACGCCGGGCAAGTCGGCTTCCGAGGCTTTCATCCTGCATGAAGGCACGCGCGTGGAAGTTGTCGACAAGACGTTGCCGGGCTGGCGGGCCGTCCAGACAGGAGACGGCCGCAGCGGGTGGGTTCTTGTGGGGACGTTGGAGGAAATCTAATCGATTTGCATTTTGGATTTGTCTGCAATTATAGAGTTTGACAAGCAATTGCTCCTGCAAATCAATGGCAGCGATTCGCTTTTCCTGGACGGCGTGATGACGATGCTCACGTCGGGCTGGTTCTGGGCTCCGTTGTATCTGGCATTTTTCTATGTGGTTGTCAAGAACAACGACACGATGGCCCAGATCATGCTGACCGTCGGCGGGGCGCTTCTCTGCATCCTGATTGCCGGCGGTGTGACGGAGGGAATCGTCAAGCCGCTTGTCGGCCGCCTTCGGCCATGCAACGACTTGTCCATCAAGTATCTTGTCGACACCGTTTCGGGCGTGTCGGACAAGAACTTCAGCTTTTTCTCGGCCCATGCCGCCAACCTTTGTTCCCTGGCAACGTTCTTCAGCCTGCTGATGCGCGACTGGCGGCTCTCCATCGGCCTGGGACTGTGGGCCGCGGTCTCGTGCTACACGCGCCTCTATCTGGGCATGCACTATCCGTCCGACATTCTGGTTGGAATCATTTTCGGCCTCTCGGTGGGCTGTTTTTCCTATCGGTTGTACCTTTATGTCTACAACCGGATGATTCCGCGTGCCGGTTTTGTGTCGACGCAATATACTTCTTCAGGCTACAGTCTGGCCGACATCGACGTCATTCTCACCGTGATGGCATTCCTGTTCGTGCTTTCGGTTTTCTATTCGCTCTGCCATCTTTGAGCGTCGCAGTCCTATTTTTTTTGTAATCATGGAAACAAGACATATTCATATCAGTGATTTTGACTATCCTTTGGCCGACGACCGCATCGCGAAATATCCCATGGCGGAGCGCGACCACAGCAAGTTGCTGGTCTATAATCGGGGCAAGCTTTCCGACGACCTGTTCTTCCAACTGCCTCGTTACCTGCCTCAAGGGGCCTTGATGGTCTTCAACAACACGCGCGTCATCCAGGCGCGGATGCACTTCCGCAAGGAAACCGGGGCCTTGATAGAGGTCTTTCTGATGGAGCCGGCTGCCCCGACGGATTATGAACAGATGTTCCAGACCAGCGGACAGTGCTCGTGGCTGTGCATGATCGGCAATCTGAAGAAGTGGAAAGAGGGCCAACTCAAGCGCGAGTTCGAAATCAAAGGCCGTCGGCTGACGCTCTGCGCCCGGCGCAATGTGGCTCAAGACGAGGCGCTCGGGAGCAGGTTGGGCACCAACTATTGGGTCGATTTCAGTTGGGACAACGCCCAGGTGAGCTTTGCCGAGATACTCGAAGCTGTGGGCGAGCTGCCCATTCCGCCTTATTTGAACCGCGAAACGCAGGAGAGCGACAAGGTGACTTACCAGACGGTCTACTCCAAAGTGAAGGGAAGCGTGGCCGCTCCCACGGCCGGACTGCACTTCACCGACAACGTTTTGGCCGCGCTCGACCGGTGCGGAATCGACCGCGAGGAAGTCACCCTGCATGTCGGTGCCGGCACATTCAAGCCCGTGAAGTCTGAAGAAATCGACGGACACCGGATGCACACGGAGTTCATCTGCGTCCACCGGCACAGTTTGGAAAAGCTGTTGCGACACGAATGCCGCACCATCGCCGTCGGCACGACGAGCGTCCGCACCCTCGAGAGTCTCTATTACATGGGCGTCTACCTGGAGAAGCACCCCCAGGCGCAAGAGGAAGAACTGCATGTTAATCAGTGGGTGCCCTACGAAGATGGGCGCGATGGCCGCCTGGTCGACGGCATTGGTCCCGTCCGTGCCATTCGGAATATCGTGGATTGGCTCGACCGCAATGGGCTTGAGGCCCTTCACAGCAGCACGCAGATCATCATTGCGCCGGGCTACGAATACAAGATCGTCACGATGCTGATAACCAATTTCCACCAGCCCAAGAGCACGTTGCTCCTTTTGGTCAGCGCTTTCGTCAAGGGAGATTGGCGCAAAATCTACGATTACGCCTTGTCACATGACTTCCGTTTTCTGAGTTATGGCGACAGTTCTTTGCTCATTCCATAAATTCCAATCTGCAATAATTATATGAAAATAGGTGATCAAGTAAGATTCCTCAGCGAAACGGGTGGCGGAAAGGTTGCCGGTTTCCAAGGTAAGAATATCGTGTTGGTGGAAGATGGGGACGGTTTTCAGATTCCCACGCCCATCAACGAGGTCGTGGTTGTCAATACGGACGACTACAGTACTTCCCGAATCGTCGAAAGCAAGTTGGGCAAGCCGCAGCCAAGCGACGCGCCCGCGTTGGGCGACGACCGGCGCAGCGTGAAGGCCATGCTGCATGACGGGACCGAAGAGATGGCTCTGGAAGTGGACGACGACCCTTCCGACCGTGAAATCGCTTTCCAACGGCCCGCGCAGGAGCGCAAGGGAGGCAACGCGCTCTCGGCCTATCTGGCCTTTGTGCCCGTCGATGTCAAGGAGGTTGCCAACACGCGGTTCGAGACCTATCTCGTCAACGACAGCAATTACAGTTTCCATTACACCTACCTGGTGGCCGAAGGGAACAGCTGGACACTTCGTGCGCATGGCGAACTCGAACCCAACACCAAGCTTTTCATCGAGGAGTTTGGCCGCGACGTGCTCAATGAACTGGGCAAGGTGGCCGTGCAGATGATAGCTTACAAGACGGATAAGAGCTTCATCCTCAAGCCATTGCTCGAAGCCCAGTTCCGCATCGACCCCGTCAAGTTCTACAAGTTGCATACGTTCCAGCCCAACGAGTTCTTCGAGCAGCCCGCGTTGCTCTACGACATTGTTGTGAACGACGTACCGGCCAAGCCGCTGGTCATCGACGCCAAGCTCCTCAAGCAGCAGATGTTCGCGCCCAACGTGCCCGATGCGCCCGACGAATCGTCGGCTTCCGACGCCGACACCTACGTCCGTCGCTATGACCAACCTGGCAAGAAGGGCGACCCGTTTACCACGAAAAGGCGCGACGGCGACGACATCGTTGTCGTCGACCTGCATGCCGAGGCCCTGCTCGACTCCATGGCAGGCATGCAGCCGATTGACATTCTGAACTATCAGTTGAAGAAGTTCAGGGAGACATTGGCCGCCCATGCCGACAGGAAAGGGCAGAAAATCGTCTTCATCCACGGCAAGGGCGAGGGCGTCTTGCGCCATGCCATCATCAACGACCTGCATTATCGCTACAAGCAATATGTTTATCAAGACGCCTCTTTCCGCGAGTATGGATATGGGGCCACACAAGTAACCATTAAATAATTAAAGTTTCGTTCTATCATGGAGTATGGTTTTATTAAAGTTGCCAGTGCCGTGCCGGCCCTTCGCGTGTCGGATTGCGATTACAACAGGCAGCAGATCGAAGCCCTGATGGGGCAGGCGGAGGAAGCCGGCGTAGAGATTATCGTATTTCCGGAGTTGTGTATCACGGCCTACACTTGTCAGGATCTCTTCCGGCAGCAGGTGCTCATCGACGCTTGCGAACATGCGATGGTTGCCCTGCTCGACCATTCGCGCCAGCTCGACCTCATTTCCATCGTCGGTCTGCCCGTCGTGGTGGGCGACTTGCTGCTCAACTGCGCCGCCGTCATCCAGCGCGGCAAGCTGCTCGGGATGGTTCCCAAGGTCTATCTGCCCAACTACAGTGAGTTCTATGAGAAGCGTTGGTTCGCCTCGGCGCAGGACTTGCGTCCGCGCGAGATTCGCTATGCGGGCAACCGTGTCCTGGTGACCTCCAGTCCGCAGTTGTTCCGCACGGTGGGCGGTGCCCTCTTCGGCGTCGAAATCTGCGAAGACGTGTGGGGCCCCACGCCCCCCAGCAACGTGTTGGCCCTGGCCGGCGCCGACCTCATCTTCAACCTGTCCGCCAGCGACGAACTCATTGGCAAGCACAACTACCTGAGGAGCCTGGTGGCCCAGCAGAGCGCCCGAACGGCCACGGGCTATGTCTACAGCAGTTGCGGTTTTGGCGAGAGCACGCAGGATGTCGTCTATGCGGGCAGCGCGTTGATTTATGAGAACGGTTCGCTGCTGGCTGAAAGCAAACGGTTCATGCTCGACAGCCAAATGGTTGTCGCCCAAGTCGATATAGAGAGCCTTCGGTCCAACCGGAGAATGAACACCACCTTTGTCAACGCCCAGCGTCCCGACGCCAACGAGGCTATGACCGAGGCTGTCGTCATCGACTGCCAGGAGGTGGATCCCAAGCCGTTCGCGCTCGACCGTCACATCTCCACCATGCCGTTCCTTCCCGATGACAGCGATATGGACGACACTTGCGAGACCATTTTCGGCATTCAGTCGATGGGATTGGTCAAGCGCATGCTCCACACGCAGACCCAAAGGGTTGTCCTGGGTGTCAGCGGCGGGCTCGACAGCACCTTGGCGCTGCTGGCCTGCGTGCGTGCTTTCGACAAGTTGGGCTACGACCGCAAGGGAATCGTGGGCGTCACCATGCCCGGTTTCGGCACCAC
This sequence comes from Segatella baroniae DSM 16972 = JCM 13447, assembly GCF_000426585.1. GTDB lineage: Bacteria > Bacteroidota > Bacteroidia > Bacteroidales > Bacteroidaceae > Prevotella > Prevotella baroniae. The sequence continues at coordinate 268,696 of NZ_AUFQ01000003.1, read as the reverse complement.
CGACCGCACTTACCACAACGCCTTGAAGCTGATGGCCGACCTCGGGGTGACCGTCAGGGAAATCAATATCGCCGAGAGTGTCGTCCGGCACCTCGAAGACATCGGTCACGACATGGACAAGCACGACGCGACGTATGAGAACGCGCAGGCCCGTGAGCGCACGCAGATACTCATGGACCTCGCCAACGAGCTGGGAGGAATCGTCGTCGGTACGGGAGACTTGTCGGAACTGGCCCTGGGCTGGGCCACCTACAACGGCGACCACATGAGCATGTACGGCGTCAACGCGGGCATTCCCAAGACACTCATCCGCTGTCTGGTGGGCTATGCGGCCGAATCCTGGCTGCAAGGAGACGCCGCCGCCATCCTGCGCGACGTCGTGGACACGCCCATCAGCCCCGAGTTGGTGCCCGCCGACGCCGAGGGGCATATCCGGCAGAAGACGGAAGACCTTGTCGGGCCGTATGAGTTGCACGATTTCTTCCTCTTCTATGTGCTGCGTTATGGTTTCAGTCCTCGCAAAATCTACATGCTGGCGTGCAACGCATTTGCCGGCAAGCACGACTCCGCCACCATCAAGCATTGGCTCACGACGTTCTATCGCCGCTTCTTCAGCCAGCAGTTCAAGCGCTCTTGTCTGCCCGACGGCCCCAAGGTCAGCAGCGTGAGCCTGAGCCCTCGCGGCGACTGGCGCATGCCCAGCGACGCCGTCAGCGCCCTGTGGGTCAAGCAGTGCGAGTCGTTGTAGACGGCGTGGTCGGCTTTTGAAACGGGAAGAGAGGATATGGGGTTCCATGTCCTCTTTTCTTTTGCGTTGACACCGCTGCGCTTTCGCGTTGCAAAAGGGCTGCGGTTGGCGTGCAAAAGGGCAGCGATGAGGTTGCAAAAGGGCTGCTTTGGGCGGCTGAAAGGGCTGCGGTTGGCGTGTGGTTTGCGGCAAATGGTTTTGCGACCACGTGCTTGTGTGAAAACGGCGAGGCGGCGTTGGCGGGTGCAGGCTGTCCCTTGGAGGATGAAAATGCACGCAACGATGGGTTCGTTTCCGTAAAACCGGAATGAAAACAAGGCTTTCATTCCGTTAAAAAGCCTGCCGGCAGCATGTAAAAAAGGTCGTTGCAAGGGGAAAGTCTCCGTTTTTTTGTAACTTTGCGGCATGAAGAAGGGATTGGTTTTGGAGGGCGGCGCCCTGCGGGGGCTGTTCTCCGCGGGCGTCATCGACGTGATGATGGAGAACCACATACAGATAGACGGCCTTGTCGGCGTGTCGGCCGGCGCCGCCTTTGGCTGCAATTACAAGTCGAACCAGCCCGGTCGGGCCATTCGTTACAACAAGGCTTTCGCCCACGACTGGCGCTATTGCAGCTTCAGGTCGCTGCTGACGACCGGCGATTTGTTTGGCGGCCGCTTTTGCTATCATGTCATGCCCACCCAACTCGACGTCTTCGACACCACAACTTTCGACCGCAATCCGATGGAGTTTTACGCCGTTTGCACCGACATGAACACCGGGCAGCCCGAATACAAGCTGCTGATGGAGCATGGCGACGAATGCTATGAGTGGATCAGGGCGTCGGCGTCCATGCCCTTGGCCTCGAAGGTGGTGCGCATACAAGGCCGGGAGCTGCTCGACGGCGGCATTTCCGACTCCATTCCCTTGGCGTTCTTCCAGCGGAAGGGCTACGACCGCAACGTGGTCGTGCTGACCCAGCCCGCCGATTACGTGAAGAAGCCCAATCGGCTCATGCCGCTCATGCGCTGGCAGCTGCGCCGTTATCCCCGCTTTCTGGAGGCGGCAGCCCGTCGCCATGTGATGTATAACGAGCAGTTGGCCTATGTCAGGGCCGAAGAACGGAAGGGCGACACGGTCGTCATCCAGCCCGAGGCCACCTTGTCGATTGCCCACATCTCGCACGATCCGGTCGAAATGGAAGCCGTCTATCAGCAGGGTAGGGCGGCCGCGCTGGCCAAGTTGCCCGACATCTTGAAACTCTATCAATCCAAATAAGTGCAGCCGCTGTATGAAAAAAGCAGTCTTAACTCTATTTCGAAACTATTTCTTTTGGCTGGGCGTCATGCTCTTGCAGAAGCCTTTGTTCATGCTGTGGTACCATCGCAGCTTTGCCGGCAACTCATGGCGCGACTGGCTGGCCGTGCTTTACCACGGGTTGCCGCTCGACATCTCGCTGTCGGCCTATCTGTCGGCCGTCCCCATGCTCATCGCCCTGGTGGGGATTTGGCTGCAAGGGGCGTGGAGGCGAGTGGCGGAGCAGGCCTATTACGGGATTGCCGCCCTGCTGGTGGCCCTGACTTTCGTCGTCAACATCGGGCTGTATGACTTTTGGAAATTCCCGCTCGACGCCATGCCGGTCTTCTATTTCTTCACTTCGCCCGCCGACGCCTTTGCCAGTGTCAGCCTGTGGTTCGTCATGGGAGGGCTGTTGGCCGTCGCCGGTGTGGCTGCGGCCATCTTCCTGGCGGCACGCCGTTGGTTGGTGACGCCGCAGGAGGACTGCCGGCAGCCGTCCCGTCGGCTGTTGACGACGCTGTTGCAGCTGGTCTTGACGGGCTTGCTCATCATCCCCATCCGTGGCGGCGTCACCGTTTCGACCACCAACACGGGCAAAGTGTATTTCAGCGGACAGCAGGAACTCAACCACGCGGCCGTCAATCCGATGTTCAGCCTGATGGAAAGTCTGGCCCATCAGGAGGATTTTGCCAAGCAATATCGGATGATGGACGAGGCGGAGGCCGACCGGATATTCAGGAGCATGGTGCAGACGAAGTCGTCGCCGGCCCATCGGTCGCTGCTGAAAGAGGGCGAAACGCGGCCCGACGTGTACATCATCGTGATGGAGAGCTTCTCCAGCAAGCTGATGAAGACGCTCGGCGGCCTGCCCAATGTGGCGGTCAACCTGGACGGTTTGGCCGCCGAGGGCGTGCTCTTCACCCGTTTCTATGCCAACAGCTTCCGCACCGACCGCGGACTTGTGGCCGTATTGAGCGGCTTTCCCGCCCAACCCACGATGAGCCTGATGAAATATCCCCGCAAGACGGCCCATCTGCCGTCCGTCGCCGGTGTGCTGCGACAGGCCGGTTATGGCACCGACTACTATTACGGGGGCGACGCCGACTTCACCAACATGCGCTCGTATCTGGTCAACAGCGGCTATGAGAAGATTGTATCCGACGTGGACTTCCCCGTGAAGGACCGCTTGAGCAAGTGGGGCGTGCACGACCATCTGGTCTTCGCACGGCTGATTGCCGACGTGAAGGCCTATCGGGGCCGGCGGCCCATGCTCCGCGTGTTGCAGACTTCCAGTTCGCATGAACCTTTCGAGGTGCCCTATCATCGGCTGAAGAACAAGCGGCTCAACGCCTTTGCCTATACCGACGACTGCATCGGCAGGTTCATCGCCCAGCTGAAGCAGACCCGCCGCTGGCAACATTCGCTCGTTGTGCTGGTGCCCGACCATCTGGGATGTTATCCCGAGGACATTCAAAATACCGATTTCGGCCGCTATCAGATTCCGTTGCTCTTCTTGGGAGGCGCCCTGGACGGCCCCGCCCGCATCGACCGCCTGGGCAGTCAGAATGACATTGCGGCCACATTGCTGGCCCAGCTGGGGCTCGACCACAGCGCATTCACGTTCAGCAAGGACATGCTCGACCCCACGACGCCGGCGTTCGCCTGGTTCGCCGTGCCCGATCTGCTGGGTATGGTGACGGAAGAGGGGGCCGTCATTTATGACAACAAGTTGCAAAAGGTGGTGAACCGCCGCGGAGATACCGACCGGCCGCTGCGCATGGGCAAGGCCTGGCTGCAGAAGTTGTATGACACCATTGGCAATTTATAGGAGGGAAAGATGGAAACATTATTGCAATATCTGATCGATATGGACAGCCGTATCTTTCTTTCCATCAACGGAATGCACGCCCCCTACTGGGATTCATTCATGTTCTTGGTCAGTGGAAAGGTCATCTGGATTCCCCTGTACGTGACGTTGCTGTTTGTCTTGCTGCGCAACTTCAGTTATGTCGTGGTGTTGAAAATCCTTCTGGCGATAGGTCTTGTCATTCTCTTCACCGACACGCTCACCTCACAAGTGATTCGCCCGGCTGTCGGTAGGTTGCGTCCCAGCAATCTGGAAAGCTCCATCTGCGGCATGGTGCATATCGTCGACGGCGTCCGTGGCGGGCGTTATGGCTTCCCATCGGCCCATGCCGGCAACTGTTTCGGGTTGAGTTTTTTCATCTGTTATTTGTTGCGGAGGACGTGGCTGTCGGTGTTCATGATTGTGTGGGCGCTGTTGGTGTGCTATTCGCGCATGTATCTTGGCGTGCATTATTTCGGCGACGTGTTCGTGGGAATGCTCTTCGCGTTGTTCGCGTCGACCCTTTCCTACCAGATGTTCCTGTGCGTCAACTGCCCTTGTCATGACCGTGAGCTGAGAGATTTCCATTGGCCGGCGTGGATGGGACTGGCCATCTTTGGCGGCATCGCTGTCGTTTCCATTTTCTATCGCGTATGACCATCGAACCCATAGCCCGTTTTGAGTCGCCGTTTCGCTCCAAGTTCGGTATTCCCAAGCAGAGCGGACTGGTTGAAGAACTCGAAGGACGGATTGTCTTCGAACCGAAATTCAGGAATGCCGACGCCCTTCGAGGAATGGAAGGATTCGACTATCTGTGGCTCATTTGGTCTTTTTCGGCCAACAGCCACCAGGCCGTCAGCCCGGTGGTGCGGCCTCCTTTGCTCGGCGGAAATGAGAAGATGGGCGTATTTGCCACGCGCAGTCCGTTTCGTCCCAATGGAATTGGCCTGTCATGCGTGCGGCTTGACCACGTGGAATGGGAGACACCACGTGGTCCTGTCATCGTTGTCAAAGGGGCGGACTTGATGGATGGCACGCCCATCTTCGACATCAAGCCCTATGTGGTCTATGCCGATTGCAAGCCACAGGCCCGCAGCGGCTTTGTAGACACAACGCCCATCGAGCGTCTGCGTGTCGTCGTTCCGGAAGCGTTGCGGGCGAAGTTGGGCGAAAAGGAAGCGCGGGTGCTGACACAAGTGCTGTCATTGGATCCGCGTCCCCATTACCAGAACGACCCGCAAAAGACGTATGGAATGCCTTTTGCGGGCCGGGATGTCAAGTTCAGGGTGGAGAACGGCGTGCTGACGGTCGTCGACCTGGTTGACGAAAGCCTTTGATTTCCTTTGTTTTACTTGGAGTTTTCTGACGATTCCAGCTTGGTGTCGTCTTGCTTTCGGCGTTCTGTCACTTTCACGATGAGAATGCTGAACTCATAGAGCAGCCAGATGGGAAGGGAAACGATGAACAGCGTGAACGCGTCGGACGTCGGCGTGATGACGGCGGCGACGACGACGATGGCCACGAAGGCGTGTTTCCGATAGCGTTTCATCCACACATGCTTGAGCACGCCCATGAGTGCAAGCAGCCAACTCACGACGGGAATCTCGAAAACGAGGCCGAAGACCAGCGACATCATGAGCAAAGTGTCCATGTAGGACTGGATGGTCAGCATGTTCTGGACGTCGGAACTCACGGAATAGGTGCCGAGAAAGCGCACCGTCAAGGGAAATATCAGGAAATAATTGACCAGCGCCCCCACGCAGAACATGGCGTAGGCACTGCCAATGACGCGCACGGAATATTTGCGTTCGCTGTCATACAAGGCGGGCGCAATGAACTTGTAAAGCTGATAGATGATATAAGGCGAAGCGCAAAGAATGCCGAAGAAGAGTGCTGCCTTCATATGAACAAGAAACTGTTCGGTGAGCCCCGTGTTGATGAGAGTGATGCGAAAAGGCTCCGTTTGCAGAATTCTATAGGTGATGAAGTCGCAGTCTTTCGGTGCCAGAACAACCTTGAATAGTATTTCTTTGAAGCTGAATGCGAGTAGGGCGCAAAGCCCTCCCACGATGATGATTTTGAAAATGACGCTTCGCAGGACATCCAGATGGTCCCAAAAAGAAAGCTCGTCGTTTTCAGCCATCACTTGTCATTGGCGTTGGTTGTGACTTCTTTCGTGTCTTTCGCTTCCTTTTCGGTGGGGTTCGTGTCGTTTTCGAGGCCGTTGAGGCCGTCCTTGAAGCTCTTGACGCCTTTGCCCAGACCTTTCATCAGTTCGGGAATCTTCTTGCCGCCGAACAGCAACAGGATGATGAGCGCAATGATAATGATTTCTTGTGTACCTAACATGTTCTTTAGTTTATTGGTTTATCTGCTTGCAAATATAATGGAATCGGGTGGAATATCAAAAGGAAATGTCAAAATATAAGCAAACTTCAAGTAACAAAAAAGCAGCCATTGCTGACTGCTTTGTGCGTGGTACCACCAGGAATCGAACCGGGGACACAAGGATTTTCAGTCCTTTGCTCTACCAACTGAGCTATGGCACCATCTTCTTTTGCGGTTGCAAAGGTAGCAATATTTATCAATTTGCAGCATGGTGGCCAAGGGAAAGTGAGTTTGGTTAATCTTTATTAACGAAAAAGGCTCGCTTTTACGGACTGGGAAGTGGGTTGCAGGGGAGTGGAATCCTATTTTAGAGGATTCCATCCCTGTGCTTGGAGTTCAAATTCTTGGTCATCCCGGGTGATGAGCATGCAGCCGAGAGAGGCTTTGGTGATATAACCGATCTGGCGAACGTTGTCCATTGACTCCAGTTTCTCATGGTCGCCGATGGGCACGGTGAACAGAAGTTCGTAGTCTTCGCCGCCATTCAGCGCGCAAGTCGACAGGTTCATGTTGAACTCTTCGGCCATGACGGCGGTCTGATAGTCGATGGGCAGCTTGTTCTCATAGACCCGGCAGCCGCAATGGCTCTGCTTGCAGATGTGCAGCAACTCGCTGCTCAGCCCGTCGGAGATGTCCATCATGGCCGTGGGGCGAATGTTCATCTCACGCAATTTGGCTATCATGTCGCCGCGGGCTTCGGGTTGCAGCTGCCGCTGGAGCAGATATTCCTTGCCCGCAAAGTCGGGTTGGAAGTGCTGAAGGTCTTTCAGCGCGGCTTGGTCGCCCTTCTTCCGCGCCTCCTCCACCTGCTGGTAATAAACTGCTTTCTCGCGTTCCAGCAGCTGAAGGCCCATGTAGGCGGCCCCCAAGTCACCCGTCACGCAGATCAGGTCGGTCTCTTTGGCACCGTTGCGATAGACGATTTCCTCCTTCCGGGCTTCACCGATGCAAGTGATACTGATGGCCAGGCCCGTGTAGGAAGACGTCGTGTCGCCGCCGACAACGTCCACCCCCCAGCGTTCGCAAGCCATGTTGAGACCCGCGTAGAAGGCTTCCATATCTTCCACGGTGAAGCGTTTGCTGAGCGCAATGCTCACGATGAGCTGGCGGGGCGTGCCGTTCATGGCGAAGATGTCGCTGATGTTGACCGTTGCCGCCTTGTACCCCAAGTGCTCCATATCGATGTATGTGAGGTCAAAATGCACCCCTTCCATCAGCATGTCGGTAGTGACGAGCACTTCAGAGTTGGGATAATGGAGCACGGCACAGTCGTCGCCGACACCATATCGGGTAGAGTTGTTCTTGAGCTTGATGTCTTTTGTGAGTCTTTCGATGAGTCCGAACTCTCCCAATTTCGCTATTTCCATTCTTTGTTTCTTTACCTATTTTATATATAGAGGCTTGTTTATGAGCGTCGAATCATCTCGCGCATGATTTCCGTCATCAGCGGTTGGGCGGCGTTGGCGGCCTTCTGCACCTCCTCGTGACTTACCTCAACGGGCACGTCGAAGCCACCGAGGTCGGTGATGATGCTGATTCCGAACGTCTTGATACCGCAGTGATGGGCCACGATGACTTCGGGAACGGTGCTCATGCCGACGGCGTCTCCCCCCATCAAACGGTACATGCGATATTCCGCCGGGGTCTCGAAGGTCGGTCCCTGGACGCCTACATAGACGCCGTGGTTCACCTTGATACCCTTTTCCCGTGCAATCGTGTCGGCCAAGTCGCGCAGCTGTTTGTCGTAGGCTTCGTGCATGTCGGGGAACCGTGGGCCCGTGGGGAAGTTCTTGCCATTCAGCGGGTGTTCGGGGAAGAAGTTGATATGGTCGTCGATAACCATGAGGTCGCCGATCTTGAAGTCGGGGTTCATGCCGCCCGAAGCGTTGCTGACGAACAGTGTCGTAATGCCCAGTTCGTACATGACACGCTCCGGGAAAGTCACATCCTTCATCGAGTAGCCTTCATAATAGTGGAAGCGTCCTTCCATGGCCATGATATCCTTGCCGCCGAGCTTGCCGAAGATGAGCCTGCCGGCGTGTCCTTCTACCGTCGATACGGGGAAGTTGGGGATTTCCGAATAGGCAAATGAGTAGCTGTCAGTTATTTCTGAAGCTAATTGTCCGAGGCCTGTCCCCAGTATGATTGCCGTCTTTGGGCTTGTGGTCATCCTTTCTTTTAGCCAGGATGCTGTTTCTTGAATTCTTTCGTACATAGCTTATGATTTGATTGTTAAAGTTCTCTTCTTGATTCAAAAGGAATCTCACTTGGATCGGAAGGGCATACATGGCGTCGCGCACGTCCTGCGACAGCTGTTCCGCCGTGCGCAGTCGAGCCGCATCCTTCTCTGTCGTGATGATCATTTTAGGCCCTTCCATCGCTTGAAAGACCGCATTGATATGTTCCTGGTCCTTGCGACTGAAATGGTGGTGGTCGGCATAGGCCAACTGCGTGATTTGCGTTTGATAGCCCTTCAGGTCGACAATCAGCTGGTCGGGGGAGGCTATGCCGGTGAGCAACAGGATGTTTCTGTCCTGAATCGTGTGGAGGGGCAGGGGGGCTTTGTCGTCCCCGTAGACCGGAACCAGGTCGTTGTAGTCGATTGTCGAGAAGTAAAGCGACTGGTAAGGGTATAGGTTCATCGCCTTGGTCAGCACACGGAACTCCATCGGTTTCAGGTCTTTGGGGCATTTGGAGACAATCACGATGTCGGCCCGGTTCTTTCCCGACTGCGGTTCACGCAGCCTTCCCGCCGGCAACATCTTGTCGTAGATGATCAGTCGGTGGTAGTCGACCAGCAGAATGTTGATTCCCGGCTTCACGTAGCGGTGCTGGAAGGCGTCGTCCAGCAGGATGACGTCGGTGCCTTTGGTGCCCTCGTCGTGGGTCAGTCGGTCGATACCTCGTCGTCGGTTGCCGTCGACGGCTATCGTCAGGTCGGGAAACTTCGTCTTCATTTGCATCGGTTCGTCGCCTATCTCCCGCATGGTCGACCGGCTGTCGGCCAGCCGGTAGCCCCGCGTCTTGCGCTTGTAGCCCCGGGAGAGCACGGCCACCTTCATGTGGTCTTTCAGAAGTCTGACCAGATATTCCGTGTGGGGCGTCTTGCCGGCGCCACCCACCGTGATGTTGCCGATGGAGATTACCGGCACGTCATAGGCCCGGCTCTTGATGATTCCCATGTCGAAGAGCGCGTTGCGCAGCCGTACCGCCGTCTCGAACAGCCAGCTGAAGGGCAGCAACCATTCGTTGATCTTGATGAAATCTCCTTCGGTTCTCATGAGGGTTCCTGTCTTATTTGACGAGCGAAACGAAGAAAGGCAAGCGTGCCTGTACGCGGTCCATCGCCTCCAGGTCGTGCTTCATCTTCAGCGGTTCGTACATGTCGCCCAGCAGAAGCCTGAGCTTGCCGTTCAGATAGTTGTCCACGCTGTCGTCCATGTCGAGCAGTTGCTCCAGCAATCCCTGCTCTTCAGGGTGGCGCGTCACGCCGTAGTCGTCAAGTTTGGCCAACTGGGCCGCCTTTTTGACGGCCGTGTCGAGGTTGCCCAGGGCGTCGACCAGACGGATGCGGAGCGCGTCCGACCCCAGATAGACATGTCCCTGTGCGATGGCCTCCACCTGGTCCATCGTCATGCGACGGCCTTCGGCCACGCGTTTCTTGAACAACCAGTAGCCCCGCTCCACGCTTCTTTGCACCATGTTGAACTGTTCGTCGGTGAGGAAGTGGCCCTGTGCATCCATCACCGAGTTGCGGTTGGTCTTCACCTCGTCGAATTTCATGCCCAGAAGTTGGGTGTACAGCTTGCTGTGGTCTTTGAGTATGCCGAAGATTCCTATACTTCCCGTGATGGTGTTGGCGTCGGCCACGATGTAGTTGGCCGCGCTGCTGATGTAATAACCGCCCGAAGCAGCGGCTCCACTCATGGAGACGACGACGGGTTTCTTCTTTTTCAGTTCCATGATCTGGTGCCACATCTGTTCAGAAGCATAGGCCGAACCGCCTCCCGAGTTGATGCGCAGCACCACAGCCTTCACGTTCTCGTCGTCGGCCAGGTCGCGCATGTCCTTGCAGAAGTCGTCCCCCACAATCTGGCTGTTGCCTTGGAACAGGCTCTGCGGACTGACATTGTCGACGATTTCGCCCACGGCCGTGTAGACGGCAATCTGGCTTCGAAGCCCATCGACAGGCTCTTCCTGCAGGTCATCGACCGCCACCTGGTTGATGTCGTCGTCCTTGTCCAGCCCCAACATCTTGGCAACGACGCCTTTCGTCTGGTCGTTGTAGATGAGACCGTCGACCATGCGGGCCTTCACCAGTTGCTGCGGATCTTCCAAAGTGATGAGGCGGTCGGCGTAGGCGTTGAGCGAATCCTTGCTGATCTTGCGGCTTGCGGCCACGTCGGTCACGATTTTGTTCCACCAGCCGTTCAGGTATCGCTCGGTCTGCTCACGGTTGGCGTCGCTCATTTTGTCCTCTGTGTAGTATTCAACGGCACTCTTGTACTTGCCCACCTTCACGGGAACGGCCCGAATGCCGACCTTGGCCAGCATGTGTTTGACGTATTGCGTTTCGCCGCCGAGGCCCATCCAGTTCAGTTCTCCTGCCGGATTCAAATAGATTTTGTCGGCCAGTGACGCCAGATAGTAGCTGGCTTGCGACATTCCTTCACCGTAGGCGATGATCCATTTGCCCGCTTTCTTGAAGTCGGCCAGCGACTGGTGGAGTTCTTCCAGATGGGCCATTTCCGCTCCAAAGCTGTTGGCCTGGATGAAAATGCCTTTTATCTTGTCGTTGTCGGTGGCGTTTCGGATGGCCCGCTGATAGGCTTCGAAGCTCATGCCGTCTATGCCGTTGAGCTTGTAGAGGAAGTTGTCTTCCGTCCGTTCGGTCATGACGCCGTCCAGATTGAGCACCAGGACGGAATTGTCCTTGATTTCGTTACTCCCTCCGGAGGCTGCGAGAATGCCGACAAGGCTGATGAAGCCGAGCACGGTCATTAGAAAACCGAAGAGAAACAGGCCCACCATGGTGGCGAAAACATGCTTGAAAAAATCTTTCATATACGTATGCTGTGTTTGTGAATTGTCTCAATGACAGGGCGATCGTCACCTTTAAGGAGGTTCGACGCATTGCGACATTGTTGCAAAGATAAAAGAATTTTGACATTTTGCAAAGCGAATGGCTCCTTTTTATAATATAATGTGGCAAAGTTTGTGGCCCGAAAGGCTTCCGGCCGCTCGACCATGGGGGGCCGAAAGCTTGTCGGCGACGCTGCTTTTGTCAAGAAAGAAGAGTGAATTTTAACACTTCCGAGACTGCCAATCCAGCGTGGAGACAAGGCGACGGACTTCCGGATGGCGGATGACGGGTGAGCCGTTCGGGAACAACGGCTGTGCTTTTGGAGTGTCAGGGCATTGCCGTTGCAGGCATAAAACGCAACTTTCAGAGGCCGAAAGAGCCGTGGAAAGGACGCGAAAGCATGGCCGTTGGCCGATGAAAAGCGCACGGTGAGTGGGTGTCTGGTTGTATAATGTTGATAATGAGTTGGTTATATTCGTGCTGAAAGTTCGCGTATTTGCTGGCAAAAAACTTTTTGTGGGAAATATTGCAGCCATCGACGGGGTTCATGTCAAATAATTTCATAAAGATGAACTGACATCTTTGTCAGCCCATTGACAGTTTTGTCAGGGTTTTGTCGCTTGGCATGCTTTTGGCATTAAAGGGGCAGTGACAAGCTAAAAGAACACTTATAAAACATAGAATTATGAACATTAAACCGTTAGCAGACAGAGTGCTGGTGCTTCCTGCGCCAGCTGAAGAGAAGGTAGGAGGAATCATTATTCCTGACACGGCCAAGGAAAAGCCACAGCGTGGCAAGGTGGTTGCCGTTGGGCAAGGTACGAAAGACGAGCAGATGATACTGAAGGAAGGCGACGTCGTGCTCTATGGCAAGTATGCCGGTACCGAACTTGAGAACGACGGTGAGAAGTATCTGATGATGCGCCAGAGCGACGTTCTCGCAATTGTAGAATAAATGGACGGCCGTCAGGCCCCATTTGACATTTCAAATTCAACATTTCACATTAAAAAAGATATGGCTAAAGATATTAAATATGATGTAGACGCCCGCGACTTGATGAAGAAAGGCGTGGACCAGTTGGCTAATGCCGTTAAAGTGACACTCGGCCCGAAGGGACGCAACGTAGTGATTGAAAAGAAGTTCGGTGCTCCGCAGATTACCAAGGACGGCGTGACCGTCGCCAAGGAAATCGAGTTGGAGGACAAGTTTGAGAACACCGGCGCGCAACTCGTCAAGAGTGTGGCCAGCAAGACCGGCGACGACGCCGGCGACGGTACGACGACCGCCACCATCCTGACGCAGGCCATCGTGAACGAAGGCTTGAAGAACGTCACCGCCGGAGCCAATCCGATGGACTTGAAGCGTGGTATCGACAAGGCTGTCGCTGCCGTTGTGGAGCACATCAAGAGCCATGCCGAGAAGGTGGATGACAACTATGACAAGATAGAACAGGTGGCAACCGTCTCTGCCAACAACGATCCTGAAATCGGAAAGCTCCTCGCCGACGCCATGCGCAAGGTGTCGAAAGACGGCGTCATCACCATCGAGGAAAGCAAGACCCGCGACACCAACATCGGTGTGGTTGAGGGTATGCAGTTCGACCGTGGCTATCTCTCGGGCTATTTCGTTACCGACGCCGAGAAGATGGAGTGCGTGATGGAGAATCCCTACATCCTTCTCTACGACAAGAAGATATCCAATCTGAAGGACTTCCTGCCCATTCTGCAGCCCGCCGCTGAGAGTGGACGCCCCCTGCTGGTCATCGCGGAAGACGTTGACTCGGAGGCATTGACCACGTTGGTTGTCAATCGTCTGCGTGGCGGCCTGAAGATATGCGCCGTCAAGGCTCCCGGCTTCGGCGACCGTCGCAAGGCCATGCTCGAAGACATCGCCGTTCTGACCGGTGGCGTCGTCATCAGTGAGGACAAGGGCTTGAAACTGGAGCAGGCAACGCTCGAAATGCTCGGCTCTGCCAAGAAGGTGACGGTTTCAAAGGACTACACCACCATCGTCGACGGGGCTGGCCAGAAGGAGAGCATTGCCGACCGCGTGGCTCAAATCAAGAATGAGATTGCCAACACGAAAAGCTCTTACGACAAGGAGAAACTGCAGGAGCGCCTGGCCAAGTTGGCCGGTGGCGTGGCCGTTCTCTACGTCGGCGCCAACTCGGAAGTGGAGATGAAGGAGAAGAAAGACCGTGTGGACGACGCCCTTTGCGCCACGCGTGCAGCCATAGAGGAAGGCGTTGTGGCCGGTGGAGGCACCACCTACATCCGCGCTTTGGAAGACCTGAAGGACTTGAAGGGTGAGAACCAGGACGAGCAGACCGGTATCAACATCGTCGAACGTGCCATCGAAGAGCCGCTTCGGCAAATCGTCGCCAATGCGGGCGGTGAGGGTTCGGTCGTTGTCAACAAGGTTCGCGAGGGCGAAGGAGACTACGGTTACAATGCCCGCAAGGACGAATACGAAGACCTGCGCAAGGCCGGTATCATCGATCCGGCCAAGGTGGCCCGCGTAGCGCTTGAGAACGCCGCTTCCATCGCAGGCATGTTGCTCACCACCGAGTGTGTCATGGTCGACAAACCGGAGGACAAGCCCGCTATGCCGGCTGCGGCTCCAGGCATGGGCGGCATGATGTAATCAGACTGTCGTAGGACTATCACATGGAATAAAGGCGGCAAACCTGAAAGGTTTGCCGCCTTTTTGTTTTTATCTTCTCGGATAATGCCGATTCAAAGCATATTTTTATGTACTTTTGCGCTTGCAAACCAATATGCAATCATTATGGTGATAGATTTCAATGGCATGGCGGAAGCCCGCATCATGGGCTTCAAGGGAGGCGAAGGAGAGTTGCGGACACGCAATTATGTGGACGAGAACATCAAGATCATGAGAAGCGCGCTTGCGCCGGGTGCGTCGAGTGGTGACCATCTGCATGAAGTAAACTGTGAGGTCATCTATGTCCTGAAGGGCGTGATGACGTTCTTTTGCGATGGTGAGAAGGAATCGGTGGCAGCAGGGCAGGTGCATTATTGTCCCAAAGGACATGTGCACCATTTCGTCAACGAGACGCCCGAAGCTGTAGAGTATCTGGCCATAGTCCCCGAACTGCGATGAAGCTGAAGGCGATAGCGTTCGACGCGGACGACACGTTGTGGGACTGTCAGTCCCATTTCGACAGGGTGGAGGAGCGGTATGCTTCGATTCTGTCACCTTATGCGGCGGCGGAACAGGTTGGAAACAGTTTGTTTAAAACCGAAACCGGCAACATGCCACTGCTGGGATATGGCTGCAAGGCTTTCACCATCTCGCTCGTCGAGAACGCGATTGCGGTGAGTGGAGGGCGTATCTCGGCTGACATGATAGCCGAAATCATCAAGTTGGGAAAGTCGCTGTTGCGTATTCCCGCCACGCCGCTGCCCCAAGTGAAGGAAACGCTGGCCCATTTGCGCAAGCATACGTCGTTCAGGCTGGTCATGTTTACGAAGGGAGAGCTTCTGGATCAGGAGAACAAGCTGAAGCGTTCGGGGCTTTCGGAGCATTTCCATTTGGTGAAAGTCGTGTCCGACAAGACGCGAGAAGCGTTTCTCGACTTGTGCCGACAGCTGGACATAGCCCCTGATGAGCTGCTGATGGTGGGCAACTCACTCCGCTCCGACGTGATTCCGGCGTTGGAGATAGGGGCACATGCCGTGCATATCCCTTTCCATACAACTTGGCAACATGAGATGATAGACGACTTCACGCACAGCGATCTCGTGACGATTCGTCACTTTTCCGAACTCTTGCAGATTTGCCGATAGGGACAGTTGGTGCATCGGCCGGTCTCTGCCGTCGGCTCAAACGGCTTGGACGGATTCAGGATGTCGGCCATGAGGGTCGACAGGTGGGCCATGAACTCATCGCGAAAAGCGGCAATGTCGGCTATTTCATCCTTCCCCAAGGCCAGCGTCGCCTTGTAATCCTTGTTGAAGGTGTTCTGAATGAATAGGAGAGAAGGGCTTACGGGAGCGTTGTCGGGGTTGAGGTCATGCTTCTCTTTCACCATGACGGAGTAGAGCATGGCCTGTAGGTAGTAGTCGGAATGCTTGTCTATGTTCTTCGGAACGAAGATGTCCTCAACGCCGTTGATTCCCCCCGCGTGTCCGGCCCGTCCTGTCTTGTAGTCTATGACCTGCAATCCCTGCCCCGGCTTGAAGTCAAGCCGGTCGATCTTGCCGCACAACTGAATCTTTTTAGGGCCGTCGTCGGTCTCGGTCTCCACCCATTTGTCTATGTCCAGCTCTGTTCCAAGAACATTGAACGAGGCTTTGCGGATGTCCAGTTCAATCAGGTTTTTAAAGTAGGACAAGATCACTTGACGGTTGATGAGTTCCAGGCCGTTGTATTCTACCTTCTCTTGGATGGCCGTCTTGAAGAGTTCTTCCTTGAAAGCTCTGTCCACCAGCTGGTTGAGCGCGATGGTGTTCTCCTTCGCCTGGCGCAAGTCTTCCGCGTGAATGGTGACCTTTCTTTCCGCATAAGGTTGATAGAACAGTTCTGCCACCCGATGAAAGATATTGCCGAAGATTCTGTTGTCGATACCTTCGTCCTCACGATCGCTTTGCTTGATTCCCGCAATATATTGGAAATAGAACCGAAGTTGGCAACGCAGGTAAGTCCCCAAAGCCGAGGGCGAAATCCTTGTCAGGCCGTCCAAGATGTGCATTACGTTTTCATCTTTGGGAATGCTGGTGCTCGCGACGGTGAGCGGAACTTGCCCGGCATTGAGGTTGAGGCGGCGGATGGCATGCCTGCTCTCCACCATGAGTTGGAGCATGAACCGGCTCATTTCGCCGGTCTGGCCGTCATTGACCGCGTTGTTGTAGAGAATGGTGACATCCTTTGCACGTTGAATCAGCCTATAGAAGTAATAGGCGTAGATGTTGACTTTATGGTCTATCGTCGTCAGCTGGTTTGCCTTGCGGATGGAATAAGGGATGAAGGAGGCGTCGTTGACCCCTTTCGGCATGTTTCCTTCGTTGCAGGAGAGAATGAGCAGGTGGTCGAAGTCGAGGTTTCTCGTCTCAAGAACGCCCATGATTTGAACACCGATGACGGGTTCTCCATGGAAAGGGATGGAGGTGGAGGCGATGAGTTGCTGGATGAGCTTCTGCAATGTTGCTACATCCACCACCAAGTCACCTGAATCTATCAGCCCCAAGAGGCGGTTCAACAGGGTGTACATCCTGAAAAGAGACTCTTGGAACAGCGGGTCTGTGGCAGCTTGCGTCCACTCGGCTTGTTGGGAAGAATGGATTCCGACACTCCGTAGTACTTCACAAGCCCACTGACAGATGGCCCTGTTGCCCTCGGCGTGTCGGAACAAGAGGGCAAGTCCGTCGTCAAGAGCCAATTCTTTCTCTGAAAGCAATACGCGATGGCTGTTCTTGAGTTGGAAAACGGCCTCCTGAAGGCTGGCTGACAGAAAGGAGGAATAGGGATGGCCCAAAACTTTTTTCACCCAGTGCCACCTGAACTTTCCTGCTTCCGCCTTGAAGCCTTCCGTCTGCAATGAGAACAACAGCTTGACGAACGTAGAGACGGGAGATTGCTGCAATGGATAGCCTGTCGTCACGTTCACTTGCAACTTCTTCTCCCCATTGTCTTGATAGGTGGGTGGAAGGCTGTGGATGACGGTCGGGAGCAGGCTTTCGTTGCATAGGATGACGGCCGTCTTTGCGCCGTCCTGCATCCTTTTCCTCTGCTTGAGCCAGCTGCTTACATAGCGGGCTTGGATGTTTTCCGTCGCCGCGCTGACGAAGGAGATGTCCTTTTGGGCCGACATGTGGTGGTAGAGGAGGGTGTCCGTGTTGTCAAATTCATTCGGATAGTATTTCAAATAAGAGGCGATATAGTGTCCGGCTTCCTTTTCCACTTCGTTTTCGTGCGGCATGTAGAAGTCGTCGAAGTCCCAGTAGAACTTGGCTTTCCCCTGTTCCTTCAGCCTGTCGCACAAGAGCAGTTCTACTTTCTGCATCATGTTGAAGCCCACGAAGATGTAGGTCTCATATTTGAAATCGAGTTTCTGTTGCTCGACAATCTCCCGATAAAGCATGCCTTCGTAGGCTATATTCTGCTTTGTCAGACGCTCCTTGAAGTCTTGATAGATGGCTTCCAGGTGGCTCCATAGGTTTAGGAACCGCCTTTTCAGTTCGGAATCCTGGTCGTCCTGAAAGTTATTGAAGAAGCGTCGGAGGGCCATGCGCTGCTCTTCCGTAAGATAATCCAGACTGTCCATCTCATGGATGTCCTTCAGATTGGAGAAGATGAGCCGTGAATCTCCCATGTTCTTGTCAATGTCGTCAAAGTCAGCAAGCAGCAATTCCCCCCATCCATAAAAGCGATCCAGCTTCTCGTCCAGCAGCGTCACCTCGTTGAAGCTCTTGTGTAGGTCACAGATGAGCTTGATGGGGTCGCCCACGGTCTTGGTGGAGTGCTGTCGGAACAAGTCGCTGATAGTGATATAGGCAGGACTCCACAATGGTTTGTCCACGGCTTGGGCCAGATATTGGTTCAGAAACAACGAAGCACGTTTGTTGGGAAATACGACCGCTATACGGGATAGGTTCGTTCCATATTTGCGTATCATGTCGTTGGCGACATCTGATAAGAATGTTCTCATTTTACTTCATCTATCTTGTTGGTGTAAACATACCAGAGATAACCCTTTACATTGGTATGTCCCATTTCTCTCAGCAGCTGCATGTATTCGCTCACCTGTCTTCGGTGTTCTTCCTTCGGAGTGCCGAACTTGAAATCAACGACAATCATTTCCTGGCCGTCGGTCATCACGCGGTCGGGCCTGCGCTCCATCAATTTTCCCGCTATGGGATCGTAGCGCAGGATGGAGCATTCGTTGTGCAAATCCCACCTGTCCGAGAACCAATCCTTGACCGTCGGGTTGTCGAATCGTTTTTGCAGCATTGTCTTGACCTTGTCGTAGGTCAGATAGTTGTCGAACAGGACGCCATCGTGCTCCAGCGTCGCCAGCACGGTCGGTATGTCGGCCGTTGTTCCAATCGACGCGAATATCTGATGGAATACATTCCCCATCTTTATATATTGTCGTTGTGTGCCCTCGTCGTCCTCTTCACCGTTGACAAAGTCCTTGCTCTTGTTGCTTTGTCTGAAGTCCACGATGGTCTTGTAGTTCTTTATTTGGATGGCAACATCCTGCGGCTTGACCTCAAAGATGTTGTCAGTCTTGGTCTCATCCTGTTCTTTCTCCATAGGAATGTCCAGTTCTCCGAAAGAGTAGGAGTCTCCCTTTATGAAGTCTTCAAGCAGCTTCGACCTGTTCTTGTCGGAACATCCCTTTTGTCCATACACGAAAAGGTTGCGCTTGGCACGTGTAAAACCAACGTACAGCAGGTTCAGATTGTCCACCATGTTCTGTAAATGCTCTATCTTGTAGTCCTGCGCAAAGATACTGTTGAGCATTTTGCTCTTGTCGAAATCGACGGGAATCAAGCTGAGTTGGTCATAGGGAGCTTCGGTCGGCTTGCACCAAATGGTGTTGCGCTTTTCCAAGAGCCAGTCGCAGAAAGGCATGATGACGTGGTCAAATTCCAGACCTTTGCTTTTATGGATGGTGATGAGCCTGATTCCCTTTTGTTCGCTGCTCTGGATGGATTTCTTGTGCAGGTCTTCGTCCCAATACTTGAGGAATGAAACAACATCCGCCACATTTTCGTTGAGAAAATTCCCCAACTCGTCAAAGAAAGCGCACACGTATGCGCTTTGCTTGTCCAAATCTTTCAGGTCGAAGATGTGGTATATTTTCTCCACCATGTCCATGACAGGCATGACGGACAATTCCTCCAGGTGCTGTATGAAGGCCGTCGGCAGTTGTTCGTCCACGCTTTTCCCCTTGATCAGGATGTCGGTGATTCTTTCTTCGGTCTTTTTGATATTCTTGCGATGGTTCAACAGCAGGGCTGCCTTCGCTATCTGGTCTGTCGGGTCGGCTATCACCCGCATCGCCATGACAAGCATGTTCACAGCCAAAGCGGCGTCCAGGTGAAACGCCTCGTCGCTGACCAGCCTGACATGGGGCATGTGTTCCATGAAGTAATCGCCTATGTCCTGAATCGTCGAGTTGTTTCTAACGAGTATCGCAATGTCACTCTCCCTGGCTCCGGCGTCCAACAACTCCTGCACCTTTCGGCCCACATGCTCCAAGGTCTCCGTGACATAGCTGTTGGATTTGCTTTCAAGCAATTTGATTTCCACAAGACCACGCGGCACGTCTTTGCCTGGCGGAATCCGTTGCGCCACATCCGAATATGCTTTCAACAGTTCTTCGGCTTCTGCGGGCGTGTCTTTGGCGAGCGCATTGTATTCCTCTTGCCGGGCAAACATGAAGAATTTGTTGTTGAAATGAATGATGTTGGCGTCCGAACGATAATTCGTAGCCAGCGTTTCCGACTCGATTTGCTGTGGATTGAACTGCTGCTCCAGCTTGTTCAGCAACCGCCAGTTGCCGTCACGCCATCGGTAAATGCTTTGCTTGACGTCACCTACGATCAGGTTGAACGCGTTTTCGTGACTCATGCACTCCTTCAGGAGCACCTTGAAGTTGTTCCATTGGATGTTGCTCGTGTCCTGAAACTCGTCTATCATGATGTGTTCCAGTATGACACCGATTTTCTCGAAGATGAACGGAGAATCGCTTTGACCTATCAAGTCGTGCAACAGCGTTTGCGTGTTGCTCAAGAGGAAACGGTTATGGTCGTTGTTGATGTCCCTGACTTTCTCTTCGATGTATTTCAGCAGACGCAACTGGTCGATGTGTTGTCGAATCATGCGGGCGCTGAGAATCTGCCGCAACTGCCTTTTTCTTAGTGTTTCCGACTCGGAAATGAACTCCACCAGCCGGCTCTCGGCCAATTCGTAGGCTGCGTTCCCCGCCGTCTTGTCGGCTTTCCGCACCCAGCCGTCCGCGCTTTCGGCCGCCTCTCGCGCGGATTTGTTGTAGACAATGTTCTTCTCTCCCTCGTCCACATATCTGCCGGTCTTCAGCTTTGTGAAATAATTGACGGCGTTTTTCTTGAAATCCGATTCCTGCAACCCGTGCTGTTCCAGCAGTTCGAAGAACGCATCTCCTTGCTCCTTGATGTGTCGGTCGCCTTCTTCTTCAATGCTTTTCAATTGTTTTTTGAAGGCATTGAAGAAGCCTTTTTCATGAAAACGTTCATTGATTCCGGCAACGTTCGCCTTGTATTCGTCTTTGAAAATGTTTCTTCCGAAGTCCTTGATCTTGTCAATCACGTTCCACGACTTGTCGTCCTGCATGGAATCGGATATGTATTCCATAATCCAGTGGAGCACGGGAGACTTGCCGTCGAGTTCCTCTATCATTTCGTCGACGGCCTTCTCTTCAATCTGAATATCGTTCAGGGCCACCGTCAGGTTCGCGTTCAATTCCAATTCGCGTGCCAGGTTGCGCAAGACGGTTTGGAAAAACTTGTCGATGGTCTCCACCCTGAAGTAGTTGAAGTTGTGGAGTAGGAGATGCAGGGCCATCTTCGCCCGTTCTCTGACGACGCCTTCGCCCAGTCCCGTCTTGTCTTGAATCTGCAACAGATAGTCGTTTTTCTTCGCGCCGGTGAGATAGGCCAGGGCATACAGCTGTGAAAGAATCCTCAGCTTCATCTCTTCCGTGGCCTTGTTGGTGAACGTGACGGCCAGAATGCGCTTGAAGTCATAAGGATTGTTGATCAACAATGTCATATACTCGACGGCCAGCGTGAATGTTTTGCCGGCCCCCGCACTCGCTCTATATATCGTCAAACTTGCCATTTCTTTATCCTTTCTGCCTTTCTACCAGCGTCTGAACAGTTCAAAACCGAACTTGCACCCCACTTCCTTGAACCTTCCGTTGCTGTTGTTCACGAATACGCCCATGCTGAACAGGCGGGTCGTAAAGCCGATACCGGCTTCCAGATAGGGATGAAGGTCTTTCGCGAACAGTCCGTTGACGTAGATTCTCTCCATTTCGACGAAATTTCCCAACCATGGCAGGCGCGAAACGACCAGTATGGGGCTTTCATACGTGAGGTTGCTGCGGGCATACCAATTGGAAGTGTTGTACTCGTCGCTGTTCAACAGTGCGAAGTCACAGCTCCAGTCGTCGCTCCATCCACCCGGAATGTTGTTCTCTCTGAAGTTGGAATAGTCCAGGAAATAGGCATATCCCTCTTTTCGTGTGTAGAATCCGGTGCCCAGTCGCATCTGTATGCTGTGCAGGCGCGTCGGCCTCAGTATCCACTGGCCGTCCAGCTCCCACCGTTCATAGTTGATATCGCCGTTCAGGAACTTCTTGATACCACGCTCCCAGTCCAGCGTTATGTAGGGGCCGTGCCACCCTGTGGGCCGCCACTGCCACTCCATGGTCGGCGCCACGGACTGATAGACGGCGGGCAGCTTGGCTTTTCTGTAGAAATCCTTTTCCACAGCGGTGCGCTTGTGGTGGACGAGCCCCACCTGGAAGCTCCAGTTGTCGCTGATGTCGTAGTTGTTGGAGAGCTTGAGGCGGGTGTCTTTGAAGAAAGCCTTCCGGTCTTCGCGCACCGTTGTCTCGTCCTTGTCGGTGCCGGGTGTCCGCTGTTGCCTCTTCGCGTCGTCTTCAATGATGTCTTCCGCCTTCTTCGTCACCCTTTGGTAGCGCGTCCAATTGCCGTTGCCAACTTCCATATTGATGTAGCCGTTCCTTCGTTTGTTGTAATAGAAATAGAGGGGGAGGGTGAAATAGAACTGTTTCTGTTTGAAGGCGTAACCCGATTTGAAGCGCAGGTTCAGTTCGCGGTTGGGTGTGAAGAGGTATTGTGTCCTTACATCAAACTTATAGGTGAAGCCCCGTTTGTGGTCGTAGCCCATGTACAACGGGTTCAGGATGGGGTTTATTCGGAGATATCCCTGGTTCTTGTTGCCGTAGTTGCTCTTGATGCGGTTGATCAGGTTGTCGCCGATCATGTCCCAGAGGCGTTCTTTCCATTTGGGAGTATTGCTCTTGATGGAGTCCTGCGCGGCCCGGCTGTTCCGCATGTCTTCCTCGTAGGTTGACAGGATGGCCGTTTCTTCCATGTTCAAAGCCACGGGTCTTATTTGCTCCATGCGTTCCGCGTCGCTTTCTCCGGCCATGTCTTCAGGCTTGATTTCAGGCAAGTTGTAGACCGCCCTGAAGCTGCCTTTCGTCCGACTGCCCATGAAGCTGAAGTTGCAGAACAGCCGGACGTCCTTGGGGAGCAGCGAGCGGAAGCCTTTTTCGCCCATGTACAGGTTCATGTTGAATCTGATCATGTCGTATTCGCCGCTCAGTGTCGCGCTGATGACCCTGCCGTCGACCGCGTTCACGATGGCCTGCCCCACAACCAGCTGTGTGTTGGTGTATTTCGGCTTGAAGGCGACGCGCGCCGTGCCGTTGGAGAGAAAGGTGACATAGTATTTGTAGAACCTGATGTTGTTGACATGAAAGGGCGAGAATATGCTGTTCTCTATGATGGTTTCATGGTATAAGTCCGGAGTCATGTATTTCAAGACCGTCGTCATGCTGTGGCGTCTGTGTGGAATGGTCGTGATGTCGAGCACCTTGCGCGTCTCGTATTTGCCAATCCCTTTCAGACACACCTTCTCATAGGTCTCCGTGATGTACTTGCGCCTTTTCCCGTGGGCGATGGCATACATGCTGGGGACCACCAGCAGGGCCGCGTTTCTGCGGCTGACGTTCAGCGTGTATTTCGTATAGGCGTAGGTGGTGGTGCCGTAGCAGCCTGTCGTGTCGACATGCTGGGCGTAGTTCAAGATGCGTTTCACCATGGACAAGTCGGGCCGTTCGACGCCCATCGACGGCAGAAAGTGCATTGCCGACAAGAATCCCAGCAGTAGATGGATGCGTGTTCTATGATGAATGTGGCGTACTTTCATTTAGTTACAAATGTAGAGTTTTTTTTCAGATTCCCAAAATTTATACTTATTTTTGTGCCGAAATAAGAAATAGCAAGATGAAGAACTGTCTTTTGTTCCTTGTTTTGTTCTTGGCGCTTCCTTTGGGCGCACAGAACAAGCGGGAATTCCGTGGTGCTTGGATTCAGATTGTCAACGGCCAGTTCCAAGGCATGGGCACCGAACAGATGAAATCCACATTGTCTTACCAGCTGAACGAGCTGCGGCGCGACGGTGTCAATGCCATCATCTTTCAAGTGAGGGCCGAGTGCGACGCGCTTTATCCCAGCCCCTACGAGCCGTGGAGCCGTTTTCTCACGGGAACGCAGGGCCAGGTGCCGTCTCCCTATTGGGATCCGTTGGAATGGATGGTCGACGAGTGTCACCGTAGGGGCATGGAACTGCATGCCTGGATCAATCCCTATCGGGCCAAGACCAAGTCGACGGGCCTCTTGGCGGCCAACCATGTCGGCGTGGCAGACCCGGAACGCACGTTCAGCTACGACCAACAGCTGATTCTCAATCCAGGGTTGCCCGCCAATCGGGACTACATTTGCCGGGTCGCCGCCGACATTGTACGCCGTTACGACATAGATGGCTTCCACATCGACGACTACTTCTATCCTTATCCGGCTGCCGGACTGCCGATTCCCGACCAGGAGACTTTCCGCCAATACAACAACGGTTTCAAGAACATTGCCGACTGGCGGCGTGACAATGTGAATCTTTTTATCCGGCAATTGAACGACACGATACATTCCATCAAGCCATGGGTCAAGTTCGGCGTCTCGCCTTTCGGCATTTATCGCAACAAGAAACAAGACCCGCTCAACGGCAGCGACACGAACGGACTCTCCAATTACGACGACCTCTATGCCGACGTTCTCTTCTGGATCAACAAGGGATGGGTGGACTATACCGTACCGCAGATTTACTGGGAGATAGGAAACAAGGCCGCCGACTACCGGACGCTCATCACCTGGTGGAACCGCCATGCCGCCGGACGCCCCCTGTTCATCGGCGAGGACATCGTCAGGACGGCCAAGTTTGCCGACCCCGCCAATCCCTCCAGCCACCAGTTGCCTGCCAAGCACAAGCTCCATCAGCAGATGCGCAACGTGAAGGGAACGGTGCTTTGGTATGCCAAGGCTGCCGTCGACAACGTCGGCAACATCGGAAGTACGCTTCGTGATTATTACTGGAAGTATCCCGCGCTCATGCCCGCCATGCCTTTCATCGACGGAAAGGCACCCAAGAAGCCGCGCAAGCTCAAGCTGCTGGACACCGAAGACGGCCCGGTGCTCTTCTGGACGGCCCCGAAGGGCCGCAAGTGGGATGATGTGGCGGCCAAATATGTCGTCTATCGGTTTGACGCAAAGGAGCATGTCAATCTGGAAGACGCCTCCAAGATAGTCGAGATCACGCACCGCCCGATGTACCGACTGCCGGCTTCCGCGCTTCAGGGCCGCAGCGTCTATGTCGTCACCGCCCTCGACCGGATGAGCAACGAGAGCAAGGGCGCCAAACGAAAAGTGCGTTTTTAAGTAGATGAATCATTGTTTTCATAGCATCGTATGTCGTCCGAACAATTGATGGAAGCCCTTGCGAAATGTCCCTTGTTCGCCGGACTGTCCCCCGCTGGGATAGCGTTTGCGTTGGGCGGTGTCGACTACAAGCTCGTCAGGTTCGCCCGCCACGACGTCTACGCCTTGGCCGGCATGCCCTGCGAGTGGGCCGACATCGTGCTGACGGGCACGCTTGTCTGTCGCATGTCGTCGGTGTCGGGCAAGCAAATAGAGGTCAGCAGGCTCCGGCCGGGCAACCTGGTGGCCCCGGCTTTCGTCTTCGCGAAAGACAATGCCATGCCCGTGAGCGTGGAGACCGACAGCGAGGTCACCGTCTTGCGCCTGCGGCCGGCCGACCTCCAACGCCTGATTGACGTCGACGAGACGCTCCGCATGAACTTCATACGCATATTGAGCAACATCGACGTCTTCCTCACCCGGAAGATGCGGGTGCTGAGTCTCTTCACCATCCGTGAGAAAGTGGCCTGTCTCCTGTTGGAGACGGCGGGCGAGCAAGGCGGCGACACCATCCATCTCCACCATTCGCGCCAGGCCATCGCCGATTCGTTCGGCATTCAGAAGTTCTCCTTGCTCCGCGTGCTTGCCGACTTGGAGAAAGAAGGCATTATCCTTGTCAAGGGCAAGGAGATTAGGATATTGGACAGGAAACGGCTTTCCTTGTAGGCCGTTTCCCCTTATTTTTGTATTCTTTTGCCTTTTTCCATCCACTCGATAATGCCACCTTTCAGGTTGACCACCTTGAACTGCGACTTCACCAGCATGTTGGCGCCCACCAGACTCCGCTTGCCCGAGCGGCAATAAACGCCGACCGGCTTGTCCTTGCTCAGAATCTGCTCGGCTTTTTCGCTGAATCCGTCCTGCTTCACGTCGATGTTGACGGCCGACGGTATGAAGCCGTTGGCAAATTCCTCGGGTGTGCGCACGTCCACCAGTTGTATCTTGTGGCGTAGCAGTAGGCTCTCAAACTGGTCGGCGTCCACCGTCTTGATGTTGGGATTGCCGCAACCGCAGAGTGAAGCCATGGCGCCGATGAGTGCTATGATGTTCTTTTTCATTTCGTTTCTCTTTAATTTACGTGCTGCAAATGTACGAATAATTGCCGACAAACCCGCATGAACCGTGCAAAAGCATGCCGCTCATTTCCAACCGCTGCCTTTTCGTCCGCCCAAAGCACTGCTTTCAGGAGCCCAAAGCACTGCTTTCATGGGCTAAAAGCACAGCTTCCATCACACAATCGCAGCCTTTCCGCTCGCCCGAAGCACAGCTTTCATCACGCAATCGCAGCCTTTCCGCTCGGACAAATGATTTCGCTGATGAATTATTCGCAGAGAAACTTTCAAGGGTAGAGTATGGCTGTCGGATTTGAAAAGGGAATAAATGAAGGCAACACCTTATTTCATGTGAATGGTCTGATGAACAAGGTAAAGAGTTTCAGGAGCAGTGGATGGAGTCCAAAATAATCCAACGACAATCGCGCACGTCTTCTGGGGAGCGCTTCAGGCTGTCACTTCTTCTTTTTCTTCTTCTTGAAAAGGTGCTTCCAGCCGTTGAATTCCTTTTTAATGACAAGCCCTATACCCTGTGTGTTCAAGCTGTTGCGGGTGAAATATCGGTCATTGGACTGGTTGTACACGCGAATGGAAAAGTTTCCATTCGGCGTAAGCAGGTATTTGGCCTCGAAATCGCCAATGAAGCTGGTGGAGGTTGCCGGGTTGTCCCGATAGCCGAACTGGCCGTTGACCAACAATCTGTTGTTGAGGAGGCGACCGGAAAGCAATCCCTCATACTCGGCATTGTTCCACCCCTCGTTGCCCGTGGATATGTTGGCGCCAAAATTCCAATTGTCATTCTTCGTGAGAGATGAAAGTACATTGTTGATTTGTTGGCTGACCGTTCCGCTCAGAATGCTCTGCATGGCGAGACTGGTCTGACTCTGCTGCATCCCTCTCGGCATGTCTTCGGCATTTTGGTTGTTCTGCGAATAGAATCTTCCGACAGCCAACAGATACAACACCTGTTGATTCATCTCGTTTTCGCTGTTGATAACGCTATAGACCATTTGTTTCGCCTCGTTGTTGAGCGTTGGGATGTCGAGAGAGAAATCCAACCTGGGATTGGCCGGTGTTCCGGAAATGTTCATAAAGCAATTCACCTTCACATTGTTGGTCGTAAAGCTCTGTCCCATGTTCAGGTCTGCTAAACTTACCGCAGGAACCGTGTATTGAGCCTTTAGGTCGAGTGCTGCCGCATAAGGGTCGCCTCCGAAGGCGATGGTTCCACCTTGATTGAAGAGAAATTCTTTTTTGACAATGTTCTGTATGGTGAGTTTGTATGTTCCATGGTCTATGACATAATTGCCATACATCTCAAAGCGACCCTTGTTGAAATAGCTGGCACGAAGCACGCCATTTCCATATAAAGATATATAATCTCCTGTTTTGTCATCCATCAACAGCTTCAGTGAGGCATAGGGCGTCATGTTGATGAGGAAATTGATTCGCATATTCGAGGGAGTGTCCTCCTTCTCGTCCGAATCGGCAACATGACCGACAGATAAACTGTCATGTTGCTGGAGCGTGGGGGGGAGGGGCGACCTCCAATGAATGAACTCTTGGTTGCCGACTCCGCCAGGGCTTGCGGTATTGTAAACGAACTGCGACCCCCGCTCAGGAGTTACGTCGATGTCCAAGGATATTTCTCCATTGTGCTCGTAGACATGGCAGGTGCCTGATGTGTAGGCGGTCCCGTAGAAAGTGTTGTCGCCAAATTCGTGGGTGTCGTAAGAAAGCAGATTCCGTGCCGTTATATTCAAATCGTATGTTAATTGGGTCAAATTCTGATGTCGCAAAACGCCATTGACAATCCCCAAATTGCCATTCCTGTCGTATACGGAGTCTCTGGATAGGATAATATGGTCGGGAATCATCCTTATCGTGTCGTTGGCTAACCGATATGTGGTGTTGGTCGGAATGATTCTTATCGTTCCGTCCGCTACCAACTCTCCTGTCAAGTTCATCGCACCCAGCGGGCCGGCAAGTCGGACTGCTCCCACTGCGGAAGCATTGATGTCGTCCATGAAACTGCCGCAGAAGCTTTTCAGAAATTTGATGTTGGTCTTTTGGGCTCGAATGGTCAGGTCTATATTGTCGTGTAAAGGCGAGACGAATCCGTTGATCAGAGTCTTTCGGTCGCCATCTTGTTCTGCAACGGCGTCTATATTGATCTTGCCTTCGTTGCTGTCATAAACTGCTTTTGCCCGAAGGAGGCCCAGATTGCCTTCTTGGAACTTGAATTTGTCAACGCTCAATTGCGCTTCCATCTCAGGATGGTGAAAAATCGAAGATATACTTGCGACACCCGTTGCCTCTCCGCCGAAAGAAACGGCGTGAAAATTGAGTAGATTCAGCAAGTAACCGACATCGACCTCCTTCAAATCCAGTATGAGCTTGTCCGATTTGTTTCGCGAAGCCAGCCCGGAAACAATGATGTGTTGTTTGTTGTGCTCAACGGCGAAATGGTCGACAATCAAATTGTCTTTTGAATAAACAATGTCGCAGGGTTCGATATTCCACGTTGAATCGCTCACAAATATGTGCGACGGCAATACCTTCACGTGTGCGGTGGCTTGTTTCTTCTCATTGAAGAAGAAGGATGTCTGTGCGTTGAGGGCTCCTCGCAACCGCTTTGTCCTGCCGTTGTCGAACTCTATTGTGGACAACAGATAATCCTTGACTGCCGCTGCTTTGATGGCTACGGAAAGTTCTTTGCCTTCTTCCTCTTCCCTAATGAAAGAGGTGACCATCTTCAGAGAGTCATTAGGTGAGGAAACGACAATGTGTCCGTTTTTGAATCTATTGCCATTATACTCAAAATGTGGAAGACTGACATTCAACGCAACCTGTTTCTGGCGGCCGTGCACATAACCTTGCAAGTCGGCCGGCTGAAAAATGTTCACGGGGATGGTGAAAAACTTTGATATGAAATCGGAATTGTTCAAATGCGCCGTTATGCTAAAATCATTATCTGCACCCATCTCTGTCTTTGTCGCCGACAGGCCGGGCATGGAGGGCAGGTAGCTCTTGACGAGGTTGCTTAACGTAAAAGGCAATTGGGTGTAATCAAAGTTGCCCCGAAGATTCAGAGTTCCAAAGTCGCTTGTCACAGAAACATTTTTCTTGCCCTGCTCTTTTCCAATATCTACGTGCAGGCTTTTTAGAGCAAAATCCCCTTTTTGCCCTGTCATGGAGAAATCGGATATCCTCAGAAATCCCAAAGCCTCGTTCAGTGAACGTCCAGAGAAATTGGCTGCTATATCTGCGTCAAAACGACTATCGCCCCATCGGTTCGTCAATCTCAAGACTGACGGACAGAATCGCTTGACCTGAATGGTTGCATCAATTGTCGGTATGTTTTTTTTCGTCAGATAAGTTCCACTTGTCTTGATGGATCCATTCGGATCGTCCATATCGAGAGAGGCCTCCAGATGCGTATCGGAGGCACTCTTGAGATAGCGTCCGTTAAAATCCAAACTTCGATAAGTGTATCCGTTGTAAACCAAGTTGGACAAACTTCCTTGCCCTTTTAAATCAAGTTTGCCCCTTGACAAGTCGCCTTTCACGAATGCCTGCACATTGACAGAACCTAATGCGGGTTTGGCAAACAGCCTTCCTAAATCGAAATGTCCGTCGGTAATCTGTCCTGTCACATGCGTACCGATTTTGGAGAAGTTGACATCTGCTTTCCCAAGATCAGTCGACAAGGAGCCGTTTATCGAAAAATCATGCACATGGCCCTTGGCTTGCCCACGCAGCGTGAGGGCATGAAGCCTTTTGAAAGGCAGGGGAAGCCATCCGAGCGCAATCAATTCGTCAATCCCCTGCTGTCTGACATCAAGCAGATGCAATTTGATATCGGCGTGTGGGCTGTTCTGCCTTTTATGGAAATTCACCATTCCCGAAACAGCCAGCCTCACTCCCATTTGTCGACTATGGAGTGAAAGGTTTAGGATAGTGGCCGTTTGGTTGCTGAAACCAAATTTTGAGGAGAAGTTGAATTGATACCGAACCTGTTTCAAACTTGGAATCAGACAGCCCATGTCCGGTAGGAAAACCTTACCATTCAGTTGCACATTATTATTTAATGATATGGCATGCCAAGAGCGGTCGGTGGTGGAATGGTACAGAGAGAAATCTGATAGTTTGACAAAGGATTCGGGCAGCCGCAAGGTAAAATCCCGAACCTGCCAATGCCCAGCTTTGGCAGACAGCCCAAAATGGAGGTCCTTGACAACAAGCCCTGAATGTTCTTGAAACGAAAGATTCTTGAGCGAGGCCGAGATACTGCCATCCTTTTGGACAGCGAAGCTCAGATGGGCGTTTAGATGACGAATGTCTATATGGTTGAAATCCAGTTTCCGTTGGGTACGGTCAACGGGTGAATGCCAATTGTCGAATTTTATCCCGCTGTTTCGTACCACCAGAGATTTTATGTCGAAATTCAGGGAAGTCTCTGTCGCATCTTCATCCGATTTAAACGCATCGATAATGAACTGACAGTTCAAGTCGGAAGTCGCCGTTTCTTTATATATATTTGCATACATATTAAAAAATTGCGCGGATGTTATATTTATCTTTCCACAAAGCAGGTCGTAGAGAGAGAGTTTTACCGACAAGCGGCTTGACTTCAACAGGGGCTTTTGATGGCGGTCGTAAACTTCGAATCCGTCGATAATCACGCGGTTGAAGATTCCCAAATCCACACGTTTAAGGACGACTCTTGCTCCTATTTTCTTTTCTAAAGCAGTACTTGCCGTATGAGCAATGGCATTCTGTACTACTGGAATGTTCAGTAATAGAATACAGGCGATGTAGATTGATACCAAAGTCCACACAAAGCCATTTAATATATGAGCTATCCTTTTCAGCTGAAATCGTTCTGAATTTGTATTACAAAATTACATTTTAAATGGTGAATACTAAAATAAAAAGTTGTTTTATTTTTACATACATTTAATTTTGATTATATTTGCACGAGATTTCGGGCAATATGTATCTTGGGTCTTATGTCAAAAAAGATGGTTTGATTATTTTGAAGTATTTAAATAAATGTAGTTTCTAAACTATGGTGAATGTCATTAAGTTACGTAAAGGCTTAAACTTAAACCTTAAAGGCAAGGCTACCAAGGAAAAGATTTCGACCGAACTGCCGGCGGAAGTGGCTTTGGTGCCTGCTGCTTTTGAGGGGGTCGTTCCTAAACTGGTCGTTAAAGAGGGAGAGCAAGTACAGGCTGGCAGTGCATTGTTTGTCAACAAGAATTTTCCTGAAGTAAAGTTCGCCTCACCTGTTAGTGGTAAAGTTACAGCCATCATAAGGGGCGATAGACGAAAAGTCCTCTGTATTAAAGTGCAGACTGACAGTGAGCAAGGTTATATAGACTTTGGGAAAAAGGACGTTTCTTCTTTGAGTGGTGAGAAAGTCAAGGAAGCATTGTTGGAAGCCGGTTTGTTTGGTTATGTCAATCAGTTGCCATACGCGATTTCCACAAACCCTACAACAGAGCCAAAGGCTATTTTTGTTTCTGCATTTAGGGACATGCCGTTGGCAGCAGACTTTGAAACGGAGCTTGAAGGCAATGAGGAGGCGTTTCAAACAGGCCTGACGGCCTTGAGCACGATGGGCAAGGTTTATTTGAGCGTCAGCGTTGAGCAAAAGAGCACGGCATTGCTCAACGCAAAAGACGTTGAAATCAATGCTTTCGACGGTCCCTGTCCAGCTGGAAACGTTGGAGTTCAAATCAATCATATTCTTCCTATTAATAAAGGTGAAGTTGTTTGGACAGTGGATCCTGCGTCTGTGATTTTCTTTGGTCGACTATTTTTGACGGGGAAGGTCGATTTACAAAAACGCATCGCCATTGGAGGGAGTGAAGTTATCCATCCTTGCTATGTCGAAACCATTGTCGGCGCACCAT
This sequence comes from Segatella baroniae DSM 16972 = JCM 13447, assembly GCF_000426585.1. Lineage (GTDB taxonomy): Bacteria > Bacteroidota > Bacteroidia > Bacteroidales > Bacteroidaceae > Prevotella > Prevotella baroniae. The sequence continues at coordinate 236,808 of NZ_AUFQ01000003.1, read as the reverse complement.
TCTCCACAATATTGCAAGGGCGATTGTTGCATAGTGAACATATTCGAATCATTAACGGCAACCCGTTGACAGGAAACGTTAGTTCCCTCGAAGACTATGTAGGAGCCCATACTTCAGAAATCACATGTATTCCAGAGGGAGACAATGTAAATGAAATCTTAGGATGGATCAGTCCCCGATTAAATAATTTCTCGGTTTCACGCAGTTATTTTTCATGGCTGTTTGGCAAAAACAAGGAATATGATTTGGACGCACGTGTCAAGGGCGGTAAGCGTCACATGATTATGAGCGGAGAATACGACAGCGTGCTCCCTATGGATGTTTATGCAGAGTATCTTATAAAGTCCATTATTGCCGGTAACATCGACAGGCAAGAGCAGCTGGGGATTTATGAAGTAAGTCCGGAAGACTTCGCCCTGGCCGAATTTGTGGATAGTTCGAAAATGCCACTGCAAAAGATTGTTCGCGAGGGACTGAACACATTACGAAAAGAAAACGCATGACGACTATGAGTTTAAGAAAATATCTCGATAAAATTAAACCAAACTTTCAAAAGGGAGGAAAACTTCACGTATTTGAGAGCGTATTTGATGGGTTGGAAACATTTCTTTACGTGCCGAACACAACTTCGAAGAGTGGCTCCAGCATCCATGACGCCATCGATTCAAAGCGTATCATGAGCATGGTCGTAATAGCACTTTTGCCTGCCATGTTTTTCGGCATGTATAATGTTGGCTATCAAAACTATCTGGCAGCCGGCACATTGGCAAGTGCTTCTTTTCTGGAAGTCTTTTGCTATGGCTTTTTAGCCGTATTGCCTAAAATCTTAGTCAGCTACATCGTTGGCTTGGGGATAGAATTTGCTTGGGCTCAATGGAAGCACGAGGAAATACAGGAAGGCTATTTGGTGTCTGGCATTATCATTCCTTTAATCATACCTGTCACGACGCCGTTGTGGATGCTCGCGCTAGCTTGTGCTTTTGCCGTGATTTTTTGTAAAGAGATTTTCGGAGGTACAGGGATGAACATCTTCAATGTCGCCGTCGGGGCACGTATGTTCTTGTTTTTCTCTTATTCGTCAAAAATGACAGGAGATATGGTGTGGGTTGCGCAAAACTCACTCCTGGGATTGGGCAACAATCTCGCTGATGGCTTTACAATGGCAACTCCACTCAGTCAAATAGGGCAGGGACTTGCACCGAATGCAGGCATCTCTGATATGGTCATAGGACTCATACCTGGCTCTATTGGAGAGACTTCCGTCATTGCCATTGCAATCGGTGCCATTATATTATTGTGGACTGGCATTGCATCATGGAAGACAATGGGAAGCGTGTTTGCCGGCGGCATTGCGTTGGCGCTTGTTTTTAAAGCCATGGGGATGACATCCATATCGTGGTACGAACATCTTTTTTTAGGTGGTTTCTGCTTTGGCGCCGTTTTCATGGCTACAGATCCGGTAACCTCTGCACGAACAGAAACTGGCAAATACATATATGGATTTTTGATAGGGGCGATGGCTATTATCGTAAGAGTTATGAACCCCGGATATCCCGAGGGCATGATGCTTGCGATATTCTTTGGGAATATGTTTGCGCCCCTCATAGATTACTATGTTGTAGATAGAAATATCACGCGCAGAGCAAATCGTATTAAGTAAGGAGAAAAAGTATGAAAACAAACACAAACTCATATACAGTCGTTTATTCTGCCGTATTGGTTGTTGTCGTCGCTTTTCTGTTGGCATTTGTCTATACGGCTCTAAAACCGATGCAGGACATCAATGTGGCCTTGGATCAAAAGAAACAGATTTTGTATTCTTTGAATATTCGTAGTTTGTCGAACGAAGAAGCAGAAAAGACTTATAACCAAACGGTTAAGGCCTTGAATAAAGACGGTCTAGTATATTACGAATGCAAGGTGAAGAATAAGACTGTTTATGTTTTTCCACTCAAGGGGATGGGATTATGGGGCGGCATATCCGGCTTCATCGCAATTGATGGTTCTGATATGAATACTGTTTATGGTGCCTATTTCAATCATGAAAGTGAAACTGCCGGTCTTGGAGCGGAAATCAAGGATAACCAAGCATGGCAAGAAAAGTTTATAGGCAAAAAGGTCTTCAAGGTAGGCTCTTCTGATATTGTCTTGGGTGTCAAGAAGGTTGTCAAGAATCCTGAAAATGAGGTCGATGCCGTGACGGGAGCGACTTTAACTTCCAATGGTGTAGATGAAATGTTAAAGGATTGCTTGGCGAAGTATAAACTTCCACGTCTTATCTCAGAAGCGGCATTGTCTCCAGAAAAATAGTTTTGTGCAAATAGAAAATAAATATTATGTCATTATTTAGCAAACAAAATAAAGAGGCTTTCTGCAATCCATTAAATCTGGATAATCCTATAATGGTGCAGGTTCTTGGAATCTGTTCTGCTTTAGCCGTCACTTCGCAACTGAAGCCAGCCATTGTCATGGGACTTGCAGTTACGATTATTACAGCATTTTCCAATGTAATCATCGCGACCATTCGTAAAACGATTCCCAATCGAATACGTATTATCGTGCAATTAGTTGTTGTTGCCGCTCTGGTAACGATAGTAAGTCAAGTTTTGAAAGCGGTGGCATATGACGTGAGTGTGCAGCTCTCCGTCTATGTAGGACTGATTATAACAAATTGTATTTTAATGGGGCGTCTGGAGGCATTTGCCATGAACAACAAACCTTGGCCAAGTTTCTTGGATGGCGTTGGCAATGGTTTGGGCTATGCAATGATTCTCGTAATCGTAGGTGCCGTGCGCGAGTTGTTGGGACGCGGCAGTTTGTTGGGTTTCCAAATCATTCCCGAAAGCGCGTATGAAGTTGGTTATATGAATAATGGTATGATGACAATGTCTGCAATGGCCCTCATTCTTGTGGGCTGCGTTATCTGGGTGCATCGTGCTTTTTTTTATAAGGAGAAATAGTACATGGAACACTTGGTTAATTTATTCTTTCGTTCAATCTTTGTTGACAACATGATCTTTGCTTATTTTTTGGGTATGTGCTCCTATCTGGCCGTATCTAAAAATGTAAAGACCTCTTTGGGATTGGGCTTGGCGGTAACGTTTGTTTTACTGATTACCGTACCTGTCGATTATCTCCTTCAAACCAAAGTCTTGGGACCTGATTGTATCGTTCCGGGAGTCGATTTGTCATATCTTAGTTTCATTCTGTTCATTGCAGTTATAGCAGGTATTACCCAACTGGTTGAAATGGTCGTGGAAAAATATTCGCCATCTCTCTACAGTGCCTTGGGTATATTCCTACCGCTCATTGCCGTGAACTGTGCCATCATGGGGGCTTCATTGTTCATGCAGCAACGTATTTTGATGGAACCCTCTAATACGCAGGCGATAACGAGTGTGCTTGACAGTGTTGCTTATGCTGTTGGCTCCGGTCTTGGTTGGACATTGGCTATAGTCGCAATGGGTGCCATTAGAGAAAAAATGGAATATTGCGATGTCCCTCGACCATTGCAAGGGTTAGGCATAACATTCATAACGGTAGGGCTCATGGCCATGGCCATGCTATGCTTTAGCGGATTGAAATTTTAAGGCGGAGGATTTTCTTTATGACAGAATTTATATCAGTAAGTATCGGAGTATTTTTGGTTACGATAATCCTCTTGGTCATCGTTTTGCTGGTGGCAAAAAAGTATTTAAGTCCAAGTGGTAACGTAAGTATAGAGATAAACGGAGACAAGACACTGTCAGTGGGACAAGGAGGCTCATTGATGTCCACCCTAAATGAAAACGGCATATTCCTTCCATCCGCATGTGGAGGAAAAGCCAGTTGTGGCCAGTGCAAGGTTCAAGTTTTGGAAGGCGGGGGAGAGATTCTCGACTCCGAGCGTTCGCACTTCACCCGCAAACAAATAAAAGACCATTGGCGTTTAGGTTGCCAATGCAAGGTAAAGGGCGACCTGAAGATAAAGGTGCCCGAAAGTGTCATGGGGGTAAAAGAGTGGGAGTGTACAGTCATATCCAACACGAATGTGAGTTCGTTCATCAAAGAGTTTAAAGTCGCGTTGCCGGCAGGAGAACACATGGACTTTATCCCAGGGTCGTATGCACAGATAAAGATACCCGCATACGATTGCATCGATTATGACAAAGACTTTGACAAAGAGGCCATAGGAAAAGATTATATAGGGACATGGGAAAAGTTCAACTTGTTCTCCCTGAAAGCGCACAATCCCGAGCCGACTGTGCGCGCTTATTCCATGGCAAACTATCCTGCGGAAGGAGACATCATCACATTGACTGTTCGTATTGCAAGCACACCCTTCTTGCCCAGACCGCAAGTTGGATTTCAGGACGTACCGACAGGCATTGGTTCTTCTTATATCTTCAGCTTAAAGCCTGGCGACAAAGTGCTCATGAGCGGGCCTTACGGAGATTTCCATCCTAACTTCACTTCTGGAAAAGAAATGATATGGATAGGCGGAGGCGCTGGAATGGCACCATTGCGAGCCCAAATCATGCACATGACAAAGACACTGCACACTACAGACAGAGAAATGCACTTCTTCTATGGCGCACGTGCTTTGGTAGAGGCCTTTTTCCTGGAAGACTTTTGGGCGTTGGAAAAGGAATTCCCCAATTTCCACTTTCATCTGTCGCTTGACAGGAAGGATCCTGTCGCTGACGAGCAAGGAGTGAAATACTATGAAGGTTTCGCCGTCAACTGCATTAGAGATTCGTATCTTAAAGACCACGAGGCTCCCGAAGATTGCGAATACTATCTTTGCGGCCCCCCAATGCTGATTAAGACCGTTACTGATTATCTTGACAGCCTTGGCGTTGAACAAGATGCAATCATGTATGACAACTTTGGCTGATCATTCTTCAATCTTGAGCAAGGGTTGTTGGCCAAAGGGCGTATAAGAACCAACCGAATGCAAGGAGGCTAAAATTTTAGCTTCCTTTTTTATGATTCCGCTTCTTGCACATTATCATAAGCTGCAAATAATTTGTAAATTCGCGTGAATTAATTCCAATAATTTGAATATACCAGTTATTTTGTATAATTTAGCAACTTGAAAAATTAGTAAAACGTCTTAAATCAAAAGGAAATGTGCTTAAAAGAGATTCTTATGTATTTAGGGCGAGCTCTTAAATAAGAAAAAAGAAAAAATAAATGGACGAAAATCAGACAATTGACCAAGACCGCATCTTGAAGATAAACATCGAGGAAGAGATGAAATCTTCATACATAGATTATTCCATGTCCGTCATCGTTGCCCGTGCTCTTCCTGATGTGCGTGATGGATTCAAACCTGTTCATCGACGTATCCTGTATGGAATGCTTGGAATTGGCAACACCAGTACGAGTCCATACAAGAAATGCGCCCGTGTCGTTGGAGAAGTACTTGGTAAATATCATCCCCATGGAGACAGCTCCGTGTATGGGGCTTTAGTCCGGATGGGGCAAGATTGGAACATGCGTTACAAACTTGTTGATGGACAAGGAAACTTTGGATCCGTGGATGGAGACTCTCCCGCAGCCATGCGTTATACGGAGTGCCGATTGTCAAAGATGGGCGAGCATATCATGGACGATCTTGAAAAAGATACCGTGGATATGACCAACAACTTCGACGACACGCTTCAGGAGCCGACGGTCATGCCCACGAGAATCCCCAATTTGTTGGTCAATGGAGGAAACGGTATCGCCGTGGGAATGGCGACGAACATTCCCACCCATAACCTCGGTGAAGTCATCGATGGCTGCTGTGCATACATTGACAATCCTGATATTGACACAGATGGCTTGATGCAGTATATTCCCGCCCCCGACTTTCCTACAGGGGCAACGATTTATGGGCTTCAAGGCGTCAAGGATGCGTATGAGACAGGGCGGGGGCGAATCATCATCAGGGCTACTGCCGACATTGAGAGCGGCGAAGACCACGATAAGATTGTCATTACGGAAATCCCATACGGCATCAACAAGCAACAACTGATAGAGTATATTGCAGAATTGGTAAAAGAAGGAAAGCTTGATGGCATTTCCAACGCGAACGATGAGTCGGGCCGTCAAGGCATGCGTATCGTCATAGATGTCAAGCGGGAAGCCAATGCAAACGTCGTGCTCAACAAACTGTTTAAAATGACGGCATTGCAAAGCTCTTTCTCTGTCAACAGCATTGCGCTTGTAAAGGGACGTCCACGAATTTTAAACCTCAAGGAGTGTATCAAATACTTTGTCGAGCATCGCCATGAGGTTACCATCAGGCGTACGCAATATGATTTGAAGAAAGCGCAGGAACGTGCACATATATTGGAAGGCTTGATTATTGCCTGTGACAACATCGATGAAGTGGTTCGCATCATCAGGAACAGCAAGACTCCGTCCGATGCACAGGTGAATCTTGAAAAGCGTTTTGATCTTGACGAACTTCAGAGCAAAGCCATTGTAGACATGAGACTGAGTCAGTTGACCGGTCTGAGGATGGATCAATTGCACGCCGAATACGAGGAACTTGAACGTCAAATAGATTATTACAATCAAATCCTTAACGATCCGGAGCTATGTAAGAAGGTGATGAAAGATGACCTTCTGGAAGTGAAGGAAAAGTATGGAGACGTGCGTCGCACCATGATCAAGCCTTATGACCACGAGTTTAATCCGGAAGATTTCTATCCAAACGACCCTGTTGTCATTACAGTCAGTCACATGGGCTATATCAAACGGACTCCTCTTTCTGACTTCAGAGAGCAGGCACGTGGCGGTGTCGGCAGTAAAGGGGCCCGTCATCGCGAACAGGACTTCACGGAATTTATCTATCCGGCCACCATGCACCAAACGATGCTGTTCTTTACGAAGAAAGGCAGATGCTACTGGCTCAAGTGTTATGAGATTCCGGAGGGAGGCAAAGACTCCAAGGGAAGGGCCATCCAGAATATGCTTAATATAGAACCTGATGACGCCATCAATGCGATTTTGCGCCTGAAAGGGTTGAATGACGATGACTTCGTCAATTCTCATTACGTGGTGTTTGCAACCAAGAACGGAACTGTAAAAAAGACCAGTCTCGAAGCTTATTCGAGGCCACGTACAAACGGTGTCATTGCCATCAATATTACAGAAGGAGACGAAGTTGTTGACGTTCGTCTCACCAATGGCGACAACGAACTGATTATTGCAAACAAGAATGGACGTGCTGTGCGCTTTAACGAGAATACGGTTCGCACCATGGGTAGGACAGCCACGGGTGTCCGCGGAATGAGGTTGGACGATGCAAACGACCAGGTTGTTGGTATGGTAGTTGTCAACAATCCCGAAGAAGAAACGATTATGGTTGTCAGCGAAAATGGCTACGGAAAACGTTCGCAAGTGGAAGATTACAGGGTTACAAATCGAGGTGGCAAGGGCGTGAAAACCTTGAATGTCACTGAGAAGACCGGGCTTCTGGTTGCCATCAAGAATGTGACGGATGAAAACGATTTGATGATCATCAATAAGAGTGGAATCGTAATTCGACTTGCCGTTGCAGACTGCCGCGTTATGGGTCGGGCTACGCAAGGTGTGAAGCTCATTAATCTGGAAAAGAAAAACGATGTCATTGCGAGTGTCTGCAAAGTCATGTGCTCAGAGTTGGAAGCGTCTGTCGAAGAAGAAAGCCGCTCGAAATGGGCCATGAAGAATCAGGAAATCAAAAATGACATCAACCCTCTTGCCTCTGTAGGTGGAAATGCAGCTCCAGACGACATGGACAACGATTCATCAACGAACAATGTAAAGGAAGGACTTGCTTCTGAAGAATCAAATTAACAAAGAAAATAACCAAACCTTTTAAACAATTCAATTATGAAAAAATTGATAATTGCTGCAATGATGATACTAGGTACATCTACAGCATTTGCTGGTGACAGCGAACCATTGAAGGCCATTCTTAAGGCCAAGACCTATGAAGAGGCACAAAGCCTTTTGAAATCAAGTCTCAGCCAATTGGCGAATGCCGAGGAAAAAGCAAAGGCTTACAATAAACTGGTAGACCTGGCAATGGATAAGGTTAATAAAGAGCAAGCCATTATCACTTCCAACCAGATGGCCAGCCAATTTGGACAAGGGAAGCAACAGGCTTTCGACACGCTCGGCTTTTACAATGCCGTGATGGAGGCCATGCAAAACGCCATGCTTTGCAACCAGTTTGACCAGCAGCCCAATGAGAAGGGAAAGGTGAAGCCCAGATTCCAGAAATCAAACTCAGATAGACTTTGGGGACTTAGAACCCATTTGATCAATGGTGGACAGCAGGCCGGTAACGCAGAAAACACAGCACTTGCCTTTAAGAACTATGCACTTTACGTCGATTCATCCACCGATCCTCTTTTCAATGGCGTGGACAAGTCCAAGACTCCAGACCAGTATCTAGGTGAAGTAGCCCGCGTTGCTGCTGTCTTTGCATTTCAAAGCAAGCAAATGGACGACGCGAACAAATATGTAGACATTGCGATGAAGGATACGGCTGTGTATAAAGACGCACTTAATCTGAAGCTTTACATCATGCAGCAGGGGCTCAAGACCCGTGAAGACTCTGTCAACTATGTCAACAAACTCAAGGGGCTCTATACGCAGGACAGCAAGAACGATCAGATTTTCGCCACTCTGGCAAGCATGTATGGAAGTCTGAAAATGACAGCAGAGCAAGACCAGGTCATCAAGGACAAACTCGCGAAAGAACCGAATAATTTTTCAGCCTGGGCCTTGAAGGGACAGAATGAAATGAATGCCGGTAACATGGAAGAGGCGATTGCAAGTTTCAAGAAGGCTTCTGCCATCGACGACAAGAATGTCATCATCTTGACATATTTGGGCTTCTGCTTGAACTCGAAAGCGGCAAATTTGAACACTGTTCCTGAACAGAAGGCTCTATACAAAGAGTCTATGGAGATTTTGGAAAAGGCAAAAGAGTTGGACCCGGATCGTGAAAAAGCCAATTGGAGCTATCCCCTGTACCAATGCTATTACACAATCTATGGTGCCAATGACGCAAGAACCAAGGCGATGGAAAGTCTTAACAAATAACAAACTCTTAAAAGGCAGCAGTCGTTTGGCTACTGCCTTTTTTCTTAATCTATGCCCTTTGCTTGGCATATAAAAGGCCTGTCTGGGAAAAACATGCTGGAAAAGATGGATTGCTTTCCTATTCTCCACCATTGCTTGACAAGCCAAAGTAAGATGCTTCTTGATGTTGCCTTCCAATCCAGGCACCATGGTTTTCATTTAATCATCAAATTCCATAAAAGATGAAGAAATCACTTTGGATCGTACTGTTAAACTTCGCCTTTGTTTTGGGGTATTCGCAGAATAAGGATATTTCTACCGCCAAGAGCCTTGTCAGAACCGGCAAGAATCTTCCGAAAGCCGAACAACTTATGAGAGATTTGTTGGCAGATTCCGTCAATCGTCAAAACGATAGGATATGGACGATTCTCTTTGAGTCGATTCGCAAGCAGTATGAAAATGAAAACGAGAAATTGTATTTGAAGCAAAAATATGATACAATCTCTCTATTCATGCAGACCCAAAAGATGTTTTCCGTCTTGGACGACTATGACAAAGCCACGGCCGCACGCTCCGATAAAAGGGGAAAGGAAGGATTCGCCTTCAAAAAGAAATATACGGAAATCCTCGACGAATATAGGCCTAATCTATACAACGGAGGATTGTTTTTCCTTGGCAAGCAGAAGTATGACACGGCATATCGTTTCTTTGACGAGTACATCAACACGGCCCACAAACCTTTGTTTTCTTCCTTTCATTATCTTGACAGCGACAAGCTACTCCCCGAAGCGGCCTATTGGGCCGTGTATTGCGGCTACAAGCTCCACAATCCCAAAGCGACGTTGCACCATTCTTATTTGGCTTTGAAAGATACGGCCAACTACTGTCTCATGCTGCAATATCTGGCAGAGACGTATCGTGCGGAAAACGACACCGCCAGATACTTCTCCACGTTGAAAGAAGGCTTCTACAAATATCCGTCTTTCCCTTATTTCTTCCCAAGGCTCGTTGAACATTACTCCCGAAAGAACGATTATGACAGCGCGCTGGCTATATGCGATTACGGATTGGTGGTCGACAGTACGAATCAAAATTATCTGTTTGCAAAAAGCACCATTTTATTGAATACATCCCAGTACGACAAATGTCTGACCGTCTGCTTGAAACTCATCTCCTTAAACGACAGTTTTCCCGATGCGTTCTTGAATGCCGCATTGGTTTATTACAATCAGGCCATTGAACTGGACAAGAATTACTCTGTCGCGAGGTCGCAGCACGCAAACATCATTCGGTTTTACCGTGAGGCTCTAAAATATTTTGAGCGGTATCGAGCACTCGCGCCCGATCGGCAAGACCGGTGGGCCCTTCCCCTATACACCATCTATCTCAACCTGAATATGGGAAAGGAATTTGACAACATCGACAAGATTCTCCGAAACATGAAAAAATAAATATAGGACATTATGGAATATCTAAATCAAGTCTTGGACAAACTCGGTTATAAATTGAATGCCATGCAACAAGATGTTTACGACACCTTGAGGCATAAAGACAAAAGCAACGTCATGGTCTTGTCGCCGACGGGGACGGGCAAGACGCTGTCATATCTCTTGCCCATCATTGAACAGTTGGACACTTCGACCACCCAGCTGGAATGTCTTGTTGTCGTCCCGGGAAGAGAGCTGGCCATGCAGTCTGCCGATGTGTTGAAGAGCATGGGGACGGATATAAACGCATGTGCATGCTTCGGAGGAAGACCCGCGATGGACGAGCATAGAATAATGCGCAAGCTTCAGCCTAAAATCATTTTCGGGACACCGGGACGACTGAACGACCACATTGCGAAAGGCAACATTTCGACCGAACACATACGCTATGTTGTTTTGGACGAGTACGACAAGTGCTTGGAATTGGGCTTTCGCAACGAGATGACAAGCCTGCTGTCAACCCTTCCGGCACATGTCGGACACGTCTTCTTGTCCGCAACACGCTGCAAGGAACTGGAAACAGGCGGTTTCACAAGCCATTACACCACACTTGACTACCTTGTCCCCAAACGCGCCATGGCTGACAGGATAAAACTATACCAAATCAACAGCAGTGACAAAGACAAGTTGGCATGTTTGCTAAACCTTTTGTTTTATCTTGGCGACCAAAGCACAATCGTCTTTCTGAATTATCGTGACGCGGTAGAGCGTGTGGCCAATTTCCTGAAATCATTCGGCTTCATGCCCGCGGTCTACCATGGTGGACTTGATCAGGCCGGGCGCGAAGATTCTCTTTACAAGTTCATGAATGGAAGCTCCAACATTCTGGTCTGCACGGATTTGGGGGCGCGGGGGCTGGACATGCCCGATGTGCAGAACATAGTCAACTATCATCTTCCGGAAACGCCGGAATCGTTTATCCATCGAGTGGGACGCACCGCGAGATGGAACGCTGTCGGAAGGGCCTTTGTCATTGTTGGCCCCGAAGAGTCCATACCTTCTTATGTAGAAGCGGAATTTGAACCGTTTGATTTGCCTGTCGCAGAACAGCAACTTGACCCTCGCAGTCGGGCTGTTCCGCTTCCCAAGATGACCACCCTCTACATAGGCAAAGGGAAGAAAAACAAAATCAGCAAAGGAGATGTCGTAGGATTCTTCTGCAAGCAATGCGGTCTGTCGAGCCAAGACATTGGCCGAATTGACATATATGACTATTATTCGTTGGTTGCTGTAGACAGAACGTCAGCCCCCTTCGCGCTCAAGAAGGCCAAAGGACTTAAAATAAAAGGTATCAAGACGATAGTTGAAGAAAAATAGATAATTTATCGCAAAATCCTTTGCGATTCCAAAATAGTTGTTTATCTTTGAGACAAAAGGAACCTTTTTACTCTTGGAAAAGCCTTGTTGTGATAAATTTATGTCATGAATAATTGGGAATACATAGCAAAACGTCACAAAATTACTTATTGTTGCTTATTTTTGTATAGATATTTGCGTGAATCAAATAATTAGTGTATTTTCGCAACATGGATTATTTACCTATTATTTAAATATCTAATTTTTACCAAATGGAAAAGTACAATTTTAATGCAGGTCCGTCGATGCTTCCACGCGAAGTCATTGAGAATACTGCCAAGCAAATTCTGGATTTCAATGGTTCCGGCCTTTCTCTGATGGAGATAAGCCACCGCTCAAAAGACTTCCAGCCAGTTGTGGACGAGAGCGTTTCTCTGTTCAAGGAGCTCTTGCAGATTCCGGAAGGCTATTCCGTCATTTTCTTGGGAGGTGGCGCCTCGTTGCAATTCATGCAGATTCCTGCCAATTTCCTGATTAGAAAAGCTGCTTATGTCAATTCCGGAACTTGGGCCAAGAAAGCACTTAAGGAGGCTAAAATGTTTGGTGAAGTAGTGGAAGTAGCTTCTTCTGCCGATTCCAACTATACCTATTATCCATTTGGATTCGAGGCTTCGGTGCCTGAAGATGTGGATTATCTGCACATCACGACAAACAACACAATCTATGGAACCGAAATCTTGAAGGATCCGGACGTGAAGGTTCCCATGGTTGCGGACATGAGCTCGGACATTCTGAGTCGCCCCGTCGACGTTTCCAAATATACGGCCATCTATGCCGGTGCACAGAAAAACATCGCCATGGCAGGCGTCACAGTCATTATTCTCAAGGACGATATGCTTGGCAAGGCCCCCAGGGAGTTGGCGACGATGATCGATTATCGCACTCACGTCGAGAAGGGGTCGATGTTCAACACGCCGCCGGTTGTGCCTATTTACTCCATGTTGGAAACTTTGAGATGGGTGAAGAAGAATGGAGGTGTAGAGGCTGCGGCACAGAGAGCGCATCAGCGTGCCGAATTACTCTATGGAGAAATTGACAGGAACAAATTGTTCCGTGGTACGGTCGCAGAGGACTCTCGGTCGCTCATGAACATCTGCTTCGTCATGAACGACGAATACAAGGAGCTTGAAAAGCCGTTCTTCGACTTTGCCACGGAACGAGGCATGGTTGGAATCAAGGGACACAGAAGTGTCGGCGGTTTCCGGGCTTCTTGCTACAATGCGCAGACGGTCGAGGGAGTCAATGCCTTGATAAAGGCCATGAGAGAGTTTGAAGCCAAATACTAACCATAATCCTAAAAGCTATGAAGATATTGATTGCAACAGAGAAGCCGTTTGCTTCTGCTGCCGTAGCCCGTATGCGGGATGAAATCGAAAAGGCTGGCCATGAACTTGAACTCTTGGAGAAATATTCGGAAAAGTCTCAACTGCTGTCGGCTGTTTCCGAAGCCGACGCACTGATAGTTCGCTCCGACAAGGTCGACGCCGAAGTCTTCGAAGCCGCCAAACAGCTGAAAATCGTAGTACGGGCTGGAGCTGGTTATGACAATATTGACTTGAATGCGGCCACAGTCCACCATGTCGTTGTGGAAAACACTCCAGGCCAAAACGCCAACGCTGTGGCTGAACTTGTTTTCGGATTGCTTGTCTATGCAGTCCGCAACTTCTACAACGGCAAGTCTGGTTGTGAACTCAAGGGCAGGAAGATTGGTCTGTTGGCATTTGGAAACGTAGGACGCAATGTCGCCAGAATAGCCAAAGGATTCGACATGGACGTTTATGCCTACGATGCCTATTGCCCCGCCGATGTCATTGAGGCCGCAGGCGTGCATCCTGTTCGGAACCAGGAAGAGCTGTTTGCGACATGCGACGTCGTCTCGCTGCATATCCCCGCAACTCCGGAAACAAGGAACAGCATCGACCATGCGCTTGTCGGCAAGATGAAGAAGGGCGGGGTGCTCATCAACACCGCCCGGAAGGAAATCATCAACGAAGCGGAATTGTTGCGGCTTCTGTCCGAGCGTGAAGACCTTAAATTCATCACCGACATCAAGCCCGACGCCCATGAGGATTTCTTGAAGTTGGAAGGAAGATATTTCTCCACCCCGAAGAAGATGGGAGCGCAGACTGCGGAAGCCAACCTGAACGCGGGTGTCGCCGCTGCCTGCCAGATAAACGCATTCTTCAAGGACGGGTGCACAAAATTCCAAGTCAACAAATAAATCCGCCCCCCGCCTTCTGTATAGGAAGGCGGGGGAGATTACGTTTTTCAGCGAGATTTATTATCTAATTACCATCAATACTTTTTTACTTATGGCTACCATAAAACCTTTCAAGGGCATACGTCCACCCAAACAGTATGTGGAAGATGTGCAAAGCCGCCCTTATGACGTGTTGGACTCTGAGGAGGCACGCCTGGAGGCTGGCGATAACGAGAAGAGCCTGTATCACATCATCAAACCTGAAATCAACTTTCCCGAGGGAACTTCCGAATATGACCCTCGGGTCTATCAAAGCGCGAAAGAGCATTTCCAGGATTTCATCAACAAGGGTTGGCTGGTTCAAGATACGACAGATTGCTATTATCTGTATGCCCAGACGATGGATGGCAAAACCCAATATGGTTTGGTCGTAGGCGCGCTGGTCGACGACTACCTCAATGGCGTCATCAAAAAGCACGAACTCACCCGCCGCGACAAGGAAGAAGACCGCATGAAACATGTCAGGGTCAACAATGCCAACATCGAACCGGTCTTCTTCGCCTATCCGGACAACGAGGTGCTGGATCGAATCATAAAAAGATATGCAGCCCTGCCCCCTGAGTATGACTTTGTGGCAAAGGAAGACCATTTCAGACACCAATTCTGGATAGTTGACAAGCAGGAAGACATTCTTGCAATCACAAAGGAATTCGAGAAAATGCCGTCGCTCTATATTGCCGACGGCCACCATCGTTCTGCCGCAGCAGCCCTTGTCGGTGCGGAAAAAGCACAACTCAATCCCAACCATACAGGGACCGAGGAATACAACTACTTCATGGCCGTCTGTTTTCAGGCCAGCCAGTTGACCATTTTAGACTACAATCGTGTTGTGAAAGACCTGAACGGACTTGATTCCAGTCGGTTCCTCGACAGGCTCAAAGAGAACTTCGACGTGGAGGACAAGGGCGAAAACGTTTACAAACCCGGTCGACTGCACGAATTTTCACTCTATCTCGACGGACATTGGTACAGCCTCATTGCGCATCCGGACACTTATGACGAGACTGATCCCATCGGCGTCTTGGATGTCGACATCTCGTCACGTCTCATCCTGAACGACATTCTGGGGATTACCGATCTCAGAAGTGACAAGCGGATCGACTTCGTTGGGGGACTGCGCGGACTCGAAGAGCTGAAGCGGCGTGTTGACAGTGGAGAAATGCGCATGGCCTTGGCCCTCTATCCCGTCACGATGAAACAGATCATGGACATCGCCGACAGTGGCAAAATCATGCCGCCAAAGGCCACATGGTTCGAACCTAAACTCAGAAGCGGCCTGGTCATCCACAGCCTGGAATAAATGGGGGACGAATACAAGACCATATCCAACAAGAGCATAGGCGAGGGATTTTACTCAGAATTGAAAAGTAAGTTCCTCGCCTTTGCCCATCATGTGGAAACGATCGACGAGGTCAAGTCCGTCATCAGCCAATATCGAAACGACTATTATGATGCGCGTCATGTCTGCTATGCGTACATGCTGGGGGCGGAGCGTGCCGTTTTCAGGGCAAACGACGATGGAGAACCGAGCAGTACGGGGGGCAAACCGATTTTGGGACAAATCAATGCCAATGAGTTGACCGACATTCTCGTCATTGTTGTCCGCTACTACGGAGGGGTGAACCTTGGTACGAGCAGGCTGGCGACGGCTTATCGAACGGCTGCGGCTTTGGCCATCGAGAACTCGGTCGTGGAGCAAAGGCGTGTCGAAGAAACCTTTTCATTCAAGTTCGCCTATGAGCAGACAAAAGACATCATGAAGGTCATCAAGGACTTCGACGCGCGCATCGTCCGACAGCATTATGACATCGACTGCTCCATGACACTTGCCGTCCGCAAGAGGGACGTGGGGCGGCTTGAAGCGCAAATCAAGAAAATATTGTAAAATATATTTTGCCATCTCAACGAATCTTTATACTTTTGCAGTGCAATCACGAAGGAGCGACCTGCGGCGATGGATTGTCAGACCGACGACCGCAGCTTTCCCTTTAAAAAAGGAAGATTGGCAGAGTGACCGAATGCGCTGGACTCGAAATCCGGTATACCCTTTCCGGGTATCGGGGGTTTGAATCCCTCATCTTCCGCAAAAAAAGCTCACATTCAGCACACTGTTGTGTAGATTGAATGAACAAGCGTTGCAGACCGAGCGGTCTGCAACGCTTGTTTTAGCCGGTCTTCATGGGGTTCTGCCTTTTAGTATGTCTTGTTACAAATTGTGGTAGTCGAAGCCAAAGCTGCCCTTTTGGCTTGTAACGGTTATCCTTTTAGCCTTCAAAAAGGCTGCTTTCGCGTTGTAAAAGCAGTCCCTTCTCCTCCGAAAAGCAATCCTGTCGCAACCCACTTGGCCATGTGCCGTCCGACAAAATCTCGATATGATTGGAGAACTTGGAGAGGTGCTTGAACATTTGGCCACATATTGATTTGTCTCAAATTCTCCCCCCCTTGGGGCAATACCCTTGAACACCTTCTGAATGTGTGTCCTTAGGTTTCGACAAAACATGAAGTGGGGGCTATACACAAAGTTTTTCAAGATAGAAATGTTTCAGGCAACGGTAGCCTGAGCCGTGGAAGGGAATCGTAATAAGCATGAATTTCTGCCTTTGACATCGTAGAATCATGGTAACAAGCTCTTTTCTTAACCGCTTTTAGCGTGTATTTTGCCATCATTGTATCAAAAAACTTGCGGAAATCATCTGCCATACAAAATATTTCTGTAATTTTGTTCTCGGTGATTATTGCGATTTTTGTTTGTAATTCTTTGTTTTTAGTGCTATAAAGTTATGACAAATTTTGCTAATCATCAAATTTACAAGTATTTATATATCATCGAACTCACATTAAAATATGTCTTAACAAGAAGAAAATGATGTTTAGCAAACAACAACAAATTACTACGCTTTGGATAGAGTTTCTGGATGGAAATGAATTGGCATTTTCTCGTCTCTACCTTCTGTTCTTTGATGATTTGTTGGCGTATGGTCATCGTGTAGGGGGGGATGACAAAATGGTAGAAGATGCGATTCAGGATTTGTTCGTCAAGTTATATCAAAAAAAAATTGAATTACAGGACAACACAAAGTTGCGTCCTTTTTTGTTTCGTGCTTTAAAGAATCAAATTTATAATCAACACCTTCGCAATTCTAAACTTCGCTCACTTGAGAATTATGATTTTAATTTGAATTATACGATTGATGAAGAGGTCTTTTCTAATGAGCAGCAGGGGCTCTCTGAGGAAGTGCATCATATTATGAGAGGACTCAGTGGTCGTCAAAAGGAAATCATTTACCTTAGATTTGTACATGAAATGAGTTTTGACGAAATTTCAGAAATAATGGACATCCACGTACAATCAGCTCGTAATCTTTTATTTCGATCAATAGAGAAGATTCGAAAAGGAGTTCCAATGGCTTCTTTTTTATCTGTTTTGCAAGCAATTACTATACAGTTGTAAGTCGTCTGCTATTCTTCTTTTTTGTTTTAGTTGCATATTTTCGTCCGAAAAACACAGGTTGTGAGTATAAAAATGCGTTCTTATTTGTCATAGAATAAATAGTGGATGCTAATGGCGCAATATACTTATAAAGACATAGAGCAATTTTTATTAGACGACAATCTGTTCCAATGGGCAAAGTATGGAACAGTGGTTGATGGTTTTGATTTGGAGTCTTATAAACTTAAATATCCTGGTTATGAAGCAAGGATTGACTTCGCAATCACTGTTATTCGAGGCGTTAGAGTGGTCGAGGATTGTCAAAAGACGAGCGTCTCGTATAAAATGTATCGCTTTGATGCGATGATAGATACTGCTCGGAAGTGCGATTCGCATGTGTTGGCGTCACCTGTTTCGAGACGTTCGGTGTCTCTTCGTTATCGATGGGCGATGTCTATAGCAAGTGCAGCAGCCGTATTTTTGCTTTGTTTGGTCGTATCTCATCTGCTAACAGACTCTTCGCATACCTATACGGCCCATACCCCAATCGCTTTGAGAATGGATTCTTTATACCACTCTAAACAAGTGAAGGTCTTTTTAAATGGTGAACAAGTCGTTGGATTAGATAAGAACAATGCTTCGATTAAGGTAGGAGAGGATGGTGCCATAAGTGTCGACGACCAGTTCGTCATAGATTCCCGGGTAGGAAAAGTTGATGTGAACCAGATTGTCGTTCCGTACGGGAAACGCTCAAAGATTCTTTTGCCTGACGGCTCTACCTTGTGGGTCAATTCCGGCTCTTTTATATCTTATGCTTCTAATTTCTCAACGAACAGAATCTTGAATGTACAAGGAGAAGTCTATCTTGATGTGAAAAAAGATGCAGGTCATCCATTTGTGGTAAAGACGAATCGTTTAGAAGTAACGGTATTGGGGACTTCATTTAATGTGACTGACTATGCGAGTGATAGCGAATCGGCCGTTGTACTTGTACAAGGTAGTGTGGATGTGAATGTTGGGAATACGGTTAGAAAGCGTTTGGTTCCTAACCAGCGGCTTTCCAATGATCATGGGAAGGTGAACATCGGTCAGGTAGATGTTTATCGGTACATTTGTTGGAAAGACGATTTGATGAATTTCAATGGACAAAAATTAAGTGATATATTGAAATCTCTGTCCAGATATTATGCGGTTAGGATAGAATTAAGTGGTGATTTGAAAGAAGAACTGTACCATGGTAGCCTTGATTTGAATTGCACAATAGAAGACGTCTTGGCAACGATTTCGTTAACAACTCCTTTGCAAATCGTTAAAGCAAAAGATGTGTTTTATATCAAACCTAAGAAATAGAAGCCAGAGGGACAAGCTTAATAATAAATAGATGTTTAACTTTAAAATGTAAAAAAAATGAAAAAGAAACATCCTTCTTAAAATATAGTCAATACCAGAGAAATATCATACGGCCTCTCTCAAGTTAATTGAATATAACTCATTATAGTAATCACTAATCTTTAATACCAAAATATGAAAAAATATTCTCAAACGAGGAGTAAACCTGAAAAAACAACTTTCTATGTTGGGCGGATTTTATTGTTATGCCTTCTTTTAATGCCCTATTTGCCAAAAGTTTGGGCAAATGACACTCTATTATTGCTTCAGTCTACACGTGTATCAATAAATTTGATAAACAAGCCTTTGTCTACTTTATTTAAAACATTGGAAAAAGAAAGCGAATATGTATTCTTTTTTAAAGACGATGTTTTGAGAAATCATGAAAAAATAACTATCAAGACAAATAACGAGTCAGTAATGTCTATTTTAGAGAAAATACTCCCTTCAAGGAATTTGGGATATACCATTAAAGGTAGGCAAGTGATTATCGTTAATTTGGCGAATGAAGAGAACGCTGCGAAGGAAGTTGCAAATGTTCAAGCTGATTATAAAGTCAGCGGCAAGGTAGTAGATGTGAATGGAGAACCTTTGTTGGGTGTTAATATTTCTTTACAAGGAACTAATACTCGTACTATTACCGATTTGGATGGTGTGTTTTCTTTGGAGGCAAAGGCAGGGCAGCGCGTTTTACTCGTGGCTTCGTATATTGGTTTTGGTACGAAGAAAATATGGGTCACAGATAAAACTGGGTTTTTGAAAATTAAATTAGAGGAAAGTGCAGCTTCTTTGAAAGAAGTAGTTGTGGTAGGTTATGGCACCCAGAAGAAGTTGAACTTGACAGGTGCTGTGACTACTGCGTCGGGAGATATATTGGAAAACCGTCCAATTGGCAATATTGCACAGGGGTTGCAGGGGATAGTTCCGAATTTGAATATTACATTTAATAGTGGTCAGCCTAATCAAGCTGCTAAAATCAACATTCGTGGTAATACGTCACTGAATGGTGGCAATGCTTTGATTTTGGTAGATGGAATGGAAATTTCTGATTTGTCTTTAATTAATCCGCAAGATGTAGAAAGTGTGTCTGTTTTGAAAGACGCGTCGGCAGCTGCTGTATATGGTGCTCGCGCTGCTTTCGGTGTGATGTTAGTCACGACTAAAAAAGGCCAACGCAATCAAAAGACTCGTCTGACTTACAGCAACAATATGTCTTGGAGTTCTCCTGCTCGTTTGCCAAAAATGCCCCGTTCGGACGTATGGGCACGTATGTGGAACAAGGCATATGGGTATGATACTCCAGGGGGGTATTATTTCAATGAAAAGTTTATGGCAGCATTAGATGCTCATATTGCTGATCCAGAAAACAATCCAGCCATTTTAGTGGATACCGAAGGTATACAGAACTCTAATTATAGCCCGAGTAATCCGGGATGGGCGTATGTGGGTAATACGAACTGGCTGGGTGAATTCTATCGCAAAGCAGCTTTCATGCAGCAGCATAACGTGAGCCTTTCTGGTGGTACAGAACGTAACAATTATTATGCTTCAATTGGTTGTAAAGACCAATCTGGTATTTTCCGTTATGGCAATGATACCTATAAGCGTTTTAACTTGTCATTCAATTTTGATACAAAGTTGACTAATTGGTTAGATATGAGTTTCTCTACTCGTATGAGTAATATCAAGAATGATGAACCTTATATGGACAATGGTGGTTCGTCTGCTTATACTTGGTATTATGAGGTGTATCGTATGTTCCCTACTTTATCTATTTATTTGCCGAATGGTGATTTTGCCGGCTTGTACCTGAATAGTGGCAACTTTAATATTATTGGCAAGATGGCATTGGCTGGACGTAATAGGAAGAATACGTGGGACCAGTGGTATACAGGTCGCTTTGATTTACATCCAATTAAAGGCCTTTCAATCAAGGGAGATTATTCTTGGAATCGTTATTCAACTATTCAGAAATTTCATCGTAAAGAAATGACGCAGACTTTTCCAGAAGGAGGACCGGTATATACAATAGAAACTCCGAACTATGTAAAGAATTACAATTCAAACAATATTTATCAAGCCATCAATGTATGGGCTGAATATAAGAAAGTATTTAATGAACGCCATAATATGACTGTGATGGTCGGTTATAATCAAGAAGAAAAGCGTTATTCTTCTACGGCATATACCATGACCGACTTGTACAACAATGACCTTCCCATATCGAGTTTGGCTATTAATTATAAAGATAATGATGAAGGGAATGACATATGGAGGGTTCAAGGAGCATTTTTTCGATTGAATTATGACTACCAGAGTAAATATTTGTTGGAATTGAATGGCCGCTATGATGGTTCTTCAAAATATGCCAAGCATGACCGTTGGGCTTTCTTCCCGTCTGCTTCTGTGGGGTGGCGTATTTCTGAAGAAAAATTCTTTAGCCCCTTGAGTAAGTTTGTAGATAACCTAAAGGTCAGAGCATCTATTGGCGTCCTTGGTAATCAGATTACAGACGGTTATCATCCTTATATGTCTATACTTTCTGGTAAGGTGCTGAATAACTACATGATGGGTGGTAAGGTAATTAATGCTCTGAATGTTCCTACTTTGCCGAGTTTGGTGACTTGGGAAAAAGTGGAAAGTAAGAATATCGGCTTGGATTGGTCACTATTTAATAATCGTTTGGCTGGAACTTTCGACTTCTATGTTCGTGACACAAAAAATATGGTGCGTTCTGTAACTTTACCGGCTGTGCTGGGCACTAGTGGTGGCAAGGAAAACGTAGCCGATATGAGAACAGTAGGGTGGGAAGTAGAACTTACGTGGAAAGATCGTATAAAGAATGTGTTAGGTAGTTCGATGGATTATTCGTTCACGGTAGGTTTATCTGATTATCAGGCCGAAATTACAAAATTCGACAATCCAAATGGTTCATTGAGCATGTATTATAAAGGTTATAAATTTGGAGAAATCTGGGGATTTGTGACCGATGGTTTTATTCAAGATGAGTTTGAAGCCGACCGTATGAATTATGTGCAGAAATTCATTTCAAGTAAATGGTACCCTGGCGATATCCGCTATAAGGATTTGAATGGTGATGGGGTAATTAATAATGGAACCGTGACGTTGGATAATCCGGGTGATAAGAAAATCATTGGAAACTCTACTCCGCGCTATCGTTTTAACTTTCTGGGAAGTGTTAGATGGCATGGGGTTGATGTCCGAGCAATTTTTGAAGGAGTAGGAAAGCGAGATATGTGGACAAGCAGTGATATCTTTTGGGGATTTTCTCGTGGCATTTACAATTCTTGTGTTACTCAATATCATATTGACAACACATGGACGTATGAAAATCCGAAAGCATATTATCCTCGTTTGACAGGGAGTGCCAATAAACGCAGCAAACAAGTGCAAAGCAAATATTTGCAAAATGCGGCGTATATTCGATTAAAAGATATTACAGTAACCTACAACATTCCCAAAAAGTGGTTGTCTAAATTGAATTTGGAGCAGGCTCGTGTGTATGTTAGTGGTTTGAATCTTTGGGAAAAAACAGGCTTGCCACCTTTCATGACTCCTGATATTGTTGATCAAATGACAGGTGAAGATGTTGGCTTGATGACAGAAAATTCAGGTAAACAATATGCTTTTATGAGGAGTTTTTCTTTTGGTATTAATCTTACATTTTAAAATAGTCCATTATGAAATACCATATAATCTCACTTGTGTGTTTATTGTCATTTTTGGTTTCTGGATGTAATTATTTGGATACAGAACCAGGTGATGTGATTTTCAGTGACCATTTTTGGGAAACTTCCAATGCTACTGCTCTGGAGCAATATTGTAATCTATATTATCCAAAGTTGATTAAAGGGCATGGTGATCCTTTGAGTTGGAATCTTGGCCCAATGATCACTGCTGAATTCCAGTCGGACAATTTGTTGTCGGCAGGGCCGAGTGCCATTACATTTGGTCAGAATGTCGTTATGACTAAAAGTTCCGATTGGGATTGGTCCATCATCAGAGGATGTAACGCTTTTCTGGAAAATTATCAGAAATCTCCAGCTTCTGATATTGACAAAAAGAAATACGCAGGAGAAATTCTGTTTTTTAAGGCGATGGACTATTTCAACAAAGTACGTCTTTTTGGTGATGTTCCTTGGTATGACAACACTTTGAATAAGGATGATCCAGAATTGTTTAAGAGTCGTGATTCACGTGTAATAGTGATGCGGAATATCTTGAAAACAATTAATCAAGCCATTGATTTTTTGCCTAAAAAGACTAAAGTCTATCGGGTAAGTCGTGACGCAGCTTTATTGCTGAAGGCTCGAATTTGTCTGTATGAAGGCACATGGAGGCGTTATCGCGGGGTGGAAGGTGATGTGGAATATTTACAAGAAGCTTACGATGCAGCCGGTAAATTGATGGGTTATGGTTATGCACTTTATAAAGATTCTGGGGTAGAAAACAGCTATTTTGATTTGTTTATTCAAGATAATTATAATGATAATCCAGAAGCTATTTTATCTCGTGAATATGATCCGGTAATTAATATGGGACATAACATATCGAATAGTATACCGAACAGTGAAATTGGTATGAGTCGTGATTGCTTTGAAGAATATCTGTGTGCTAAAACAGGCAAACCGATTTCCATTTGTGGTTGTCATAATCCTAATATGGGATACATTGGAGAAATGAAGAACCGTGATGGACGCCTGCTTCAAACTCTTTGCTTGCCAGAAAAAGGGAGCAAATATGCTCGTTATTTGTTCCGTTCCGATGACGGTTCTATAAGAGGAGGAGCCCCCAATATCTTTTCTATTCTTCCAGGATCGGACAAGCGTACGTTCTATGGTGCTACCAGTACAGGTTATGCAATGTGTAAATTCTATAGATCTTCTGAACATTTGATAGGAAATCACAAGGGTGGTATTGATTGTTTGGTGATGCGTTATGCAGAAGTATTGCTGATTCGTGCCGAAGCTGGTGCGGAATTAGGGAAAGACCCAGAGTTGGATAAGACTATTAATGCACTTCGTGCTCGTGTAGGTTTAAATGTTAAGTTGAATCAAAATCCTATAGAAGACCCTGATTTGGTGGCCAAATATCCGAATGTACAAGGTCCCAATAAGAATTTAATTCGAGAAATCCGTCGTGAACGTCGTATAGAACTTTTTGCGGAAGGGTATCGATGGGATGATGTTTGTCGTTGGAATGTAGGTGAAGTGGTGTATAATCGTGAACGCCGTGGCGCAAAGATGGACTCGAAACTATATACAGAAAAAGAAATAGCTATCATCCGCGAACAAGTTGGTTTTGACAAAGATGGATTCATTACTCCGTATACGAAGCGTTCGCCTTATACGATGAATTTTAAGGAGAAGAATTATTTGTATAACATTCCGTTAAATGAAATTTCATTGAATCCGAATCTGCTTCCACAGAATCCTGGTTGGTAATGATAACTTATAACGAATTTAATAAAGATATATGAAAAACTTAGTTTTAGATATAGCGAAATTCTTTCGCTCTATCGTATTGTTGTCAGCCGTAGTTCTTTCGTGCGGTTGCTCCAATAATGATGAAGGCGTTCCTTTTAAGGGGGCAACACTTCCTATTACTCAAGGGATTGCTGAAAATGTACCACTCATTCAGTCTGTTGATAAAGAGCAGGTGTACGAATTGCACGCAGGAGTACATATTACTGATGTGACTTTTACCTATTGTACCAAACCTACCCGTATGATTATTGCAGAAGTAGATTTGAATAAAAATGTGACATTAGTTACTTCTACTCCGGATAATAAGAACAGCTATGGGACAAAGCTTCAAACCATAGCCGAACAGGCAATGAAGGCAGAAGAAGCAGGAAGAAAGGTAATCCTGGCCACTAATGGCGATTATTATGGTAAAGCTAAAGATGGTAGTTGGTACACGAATGGATTATGTTATAAGGATGGGGTTGCCATCAAAACGTTGAAAGACGCAGAAGCAAATTATGTATTCTATATCTTGGATGATGGTACCGCCCATATTTCTTTGATTCCTGAATTTCAATTGCAGGAAAGTAGGGTGACAAATGCGGTTGGTGGCTGGCAGTGTTTAGTGGAAGATGGAAAACCTGTTGGCAACTTTACTGTGAATGATAATTCCATGCAATTTTATCCTCGTACATTTGTGGGCGTTTCTAAAGATTATAAGAAAGTATTTTTGTTTGTGATTGACGGTCGTCAGAGTGATTATTCCAATGGCATGCGTCTGGAAGATATGATGCTTCTTTGCAAGGGAGCAGGTTGCTATCAGGCCTTGAATTTAGATGGAGGAGGTTCTACAACGATGGTACGTAGGGTAGAGCAGGCAGGTCTACCATTGTCCTTCGAATTGATGAACAAACCATCAGACAATCCGGCCAGAGCAGTGTTGAATGGTATACAGGTAGTAGAGAAAAACAATTAACAGATGAATAGTATGAAAAAGCGATATATAAAACTTCATCATTTATGGAGTGCACTATTAGGGCTACTCATATTGGTAAGTTTAGTTGCATGTTGCGACTCAGACCTTGTACGTAGGGTAGACCCCGATTTGAATATAGAAGAGGAGCTGGTGGTGGCCCCTTCAAGTTCTCGTCAAGTAGTGAAACTTCGTTCCACTTATCCTTGGTTTGCCGAAGCTTCTGAAGCTTGGATTAAGTTATACCGTTATCGGGGGCAGGCATTGAAGCCAGACTCTATAGTGATGGAACTGGAGGAAAATCCGGAAATGAAACAGAGAGAAGGATGGATTGAAGTCCGTCTGATGGATCAGATGAGTAAGCACGTTTCTGTAAAGCAGAATGGCCGTGGATCGTTGATTACCTTGTCAAAGGAATTACTTTGTTTCAATGTAAATGGAGGTGAAGCCATGCTAGATGTGGTGACCGATTTGGATTGGCTGGTCGACCAAGGACAAACGAATGGTATTACGTTTGAAAAGGTTGACAAAGAACATTTGAAGGTTAAAGTATCTAAGAATACAACAGGACAAGAGGTGAAACAAGTTGTGACGTTGACCGATGCGGAAAGAAGTACGGAAACCAAGCTGACCATCGTTCAGAGTAATGTAGAAAGGATGTTGTCTATTCCGCTGACGAAAGAAGAAAAAGATAAAATCTTGATGAAAGGAGCTCATTCGTTGGTTTTACCGATATCCGTAAATGTTCCATTTGAATGTGTAGCATCTGATAATTGGGTTACTGTAGCACAGTATCCGGAATTTACAGGTGATATTGTGCAGGATATCAATATTTCTTTGTCTGTGAAACCGAATGACGGCGTTGAAGAACGTACGGCTTCTGTCGTGGTGAGAAACAAAGGAAATAAAGTGGTTGTGTCCGATACATTGTGGATTACTCAACGTGCTTTTAGTCGCACTGTATATGTAAAGAAAGGGTCTAATGGTGATGGTACAAGTTGGGAAAGGGCTTTTGGCCGAATTGAAGATGCTTTGGCTGTCTGCGGCGACTATAGTGATATGGAATTGTGGGTGGCAGCTGGTGAGTATCAGTTGAAAGACTATACAACATTCCGCAAGATTAATATATATGGTGGATTCAAGGGTACAGAAACGAAGTTGGTTGACCGTGATTTGAATAACAAGTCTATATTGATTGCTGCTCCGAAGAATCCGTGGCCTTCTATTTATGGTTATAAGATTGAAGGTACAACTCGTTATATCGATGGATTTGTATTTACAGGATCAAATGTAAAGAAAGGAGAAGGTACGATGACTATTTACGACAACTGGGTGATTCGTAATTGTATTATTCGTAATAATACGGCTTATCGAGATGCAGGTGGCTATTTTGCAAATGCTACACTAATCAATGTGCTGATTTGTAACAATACGACTCAGACAACATCTTCTACTGTTAATGCATCGGGTACGAATTTATATAATGTTACCATTGTGAATAATGAAAGTGGAGGCGGTTGTGCCGGCCTGCGTTTAGGGGGAAAGAATGTCGTCGTAGTTAATACGGTGATTTGGGGTAATAAACATACACGCGGAGCAAATCATCAAGGTTACCTTGATAGTGATAAGAATGCTAAGTTCATTCATTGTGCCGTGCAAGATGGTTATGTATTTAATAAAGGTTTTACACCTTTATCTACTGATGGCTGTATAACGTTGAATGCTGATAATGGCGCAGTGAATGGTCCTCGTTTTGTGAATCCGACAAAGAGTGATTATCTGTTGCAAGGAACATCTCCTTTGATTAATGCAGGCTCAAATAAGGAAATCGGCAAGCTGGGTTTGACTTGTGATATATTAGGTTCACTTCGCATTTGGGATAATATAGTCGATGTAGGAGCCTTTGAATATCATCCACTTGATAAATAATATGTAGACAAAGAAGGCAACGGTTGCGACTAAGGAGCGGTTGCCTTCTATATTCATTTTAAATATTTTATAAGTATGAAAAATATTATCTTTATATTTCTTAGTGTTATATTGTTTTTATGTTGTAGTTCAGAAAATGATCCTGTATTACCCAATAAAACTGTGAAGATACCTATGCGTTCCATCGTATTAGCTGAGCAGGCAACAAAATCAGTAGTTATTATTGATGCAGATACATATCAGAAAGTGTGGTCATGGAATGCTGTTCAAGCAGGAGTTCCAGCTGAACATCAAATTTGGTTTACAAATCCAAGTGAAGTAAAGCCCGTATATAATAGTCAATATATTTTGATGACGGCTTCCGGAGGAGCGGTGGCGCTGATTCGTATTGCAGATAGTAAGTTGATGTATTATGCCCAGGTAGGAAGTAATCCTCACTCGGCAGAGTTGTTGCCTGATGGGAATATTGTAGCTGTTTCTTCGACAGACAGTAAGTTGCGTACGTTTGTGACTGATACCATTAAAGGTTTTGGTAAATTCCATGCGTCTTATGAATTACCAAGTGCCCACAATGTAGTGTGGGATAGAAAGAGGAGCGTATTGTATACAACTCAAGATCGTGCATTGTATTCTTATAAATATAATAATGACAGCAAGGCTCCGATGTTGTTGGATAAAACTCTGATTACGGAATTGCCGAAAACAGAATCTTGTGGACATGACTTGTTCCCTGTTCAAAATAAAGAGAATAGCTTGTGGCTGACTACTAACGAAACAGTTTGGCAATATGACATAGAAACGAAAACGTTGGAGAGAATTTTTCCGTTTTATGCAGTGAAGAGTGTTTCTGATAGTAAAGAGGGGATGTTGATGTTGTATCCAACTACAGAATGGTGGTCAGACGGTTTGATTAATGAGAAAGGCAAGAAAATCTTTACTATTAGAGGCGCGAAGATTTATAAAGGACGTTGGATGCAAGACAATACGTTCAGTTATCCCAAGAGTCATTTGTTTAAATTAGGAAATTAAAGCCCAAACGATGTAGCAGGTTTTGCTTATTCTGTAAGATAGAAACATGAAAAAACAGAAATGTTTATTGTTAGCTGGTGCTTTTGGGGGGATGTTGGCTGGGTATGCCCAGCAGGCATTGCCGTATCAAAATCCATTGCTTCCTGCTGAGGCGCGGGCTGAGGACTTGCTTTTCCGCATGACCTTAGAGGAGAAGGTCGCACAGATTCGTCATCTACATTCATGGGATGTATTTGATGGTCAACAGTTGAATAAAGATAAGTTAGAAAAAAAATGCTCGGGCATTAGTTATGGTTTTTTTGAAGGTTTTCCGTTGACAGCTGCTAATTGTCAAAAGACGTTTAGGGAAATACAGACGTATTTAGTAGAGAATACTCGTTTGGGTATTCCTGCTTTG
Organism: Segatella baroniae DSM 16972 = JCM 13447; assembly: GCF_000426585.1. Classification (GTDB taxonomy): domain Bacteria; phylum Bacteroidota; class Bacteroidia; order Bacteroidales; family Bacteroidaceae; genus Prevotella; species Prevotella baroniae. The sequence continues at coordinate 208,024 of NZ_AUFQ01000003.1, read as the reverse complement.
CCTGTAGCGGAATCATTGCATGGCGTGGTACACGAGGGAGCTACAATCTATCCGCAAAATATAGCTTTGGGAAGTACGTTTAACCCGTTTCTTGCTTACCAGAAGACAAAGCATATTTCAGGAGAACTGAATACGATGGGAGTGAAACAAGTTCTGGCTCCTTGTATTGATGTAGTACGTGAATTGCGTTGGGGACGGGTGGAGGAATCTTTTGGAGAAGATCCTTTTCTTTGTTCTCAGATGGCAGTTGCCGAGGTGAAAGGCTATTTAGACCATGGTATCTCTCCCATGTTGAAGCATTATGGTCCGCATGGCAATCCGCAAGGAGGATTGAATTTAGCATCGGTAGAATGTGGAATTCGTGATTTGTTTGATATCTATTTGAAGCCGTTTGAAGCCGTTTGTGCTCAAACGGGTGTTTTAGCGGTGATGTCGAGTTATAATTCCTGGAATCGCACGCCCAATTCCGCTTCCCATTTTATGTTGACCGAAATCTTACGTAATAAGTTCGGATTTCGAGGTTATGTCTATTCTGACTGGGGAGCGATTGATATGTTGAAAACATTTCATCATACAGCAAGTTCTAACTTCGATGCTGCCCGTCAGGCATTAGAGGCAGGTGTGGATGTGGAAGCGTCCAGTAGCTGCTATCTTTCTTTAATAGAGCAAATTCGCAAAGGCGCATTTGATGTAAAGATTGTAGACCGAGCTGTGAAACGAGTCTTAATTGCTAAGTTTGAGTTGGGGTTGTTTGAAGATCCCTATTTGGATAAAACAACTTATCGGTTGGCATTGCGTGCACCCGAAAGTGTAGCGTTAAGTCGGCGAATTGCTGAAGAATCTATTGTGTTGCTGAAGAACCAGAATCAACTACTTCCTTTGAATCCATTGGAACTAAAATCAGTAGCGGTGATAGGCCCTAATGCCGATTATGTGCAGTTTGGTGATTATACTTGGAGTAAAAACAAGGAAGATGGAGTTACTCCGTTACAAGGTATTCGTCAGCTATTAAAAGGGAAAGTGAAAGTGCATTATGCAAAAGGCTGTTCGTTGGCTTCTATGGACACGACAGGGATTGCCGAAGCCGTTGAGGCTGTTAAGAAGAGTGATGTCGCATTGGTATTTGTGGGTAGTTCGAGTACGGCTTTTGTGCGGCATAGCGCAGAACCATCCACAAGTGGAGAAGGTATTGATCTGAACGATATATCGCTGACAGGCGCACAGGAAACACTCATCAAACGGGTATATGCTACGGGTAAACCGGTGGTTGTGGTGTTGGTGGCAGGAAAGCCTTTCGCCATGCCTTGGGTGAAAGAGCATATTCCTGCGATAGTGGCTCAATGGTATGGCGGAGAACAAGAGGGCCATGCTATTGCAGATGTGTTGTTCGGACGTGTCAATCCTTCTGGCAAATTATCTTTCTCTTTCCCTAAGAGTACAGGCCATCTGCCAGCGTATTATAACCATTTACCTACCGACAAGGGATTTTATAAGGAACCGGGAACATACGAGAAACCAGGTAGAGATTATGTGTTTTCAGATCCAACCGCTCTTTGGGCTTTCGGACATGGATTGAGTTATACTTCTTTTGCTTATTCGCATGCCGTGACTGATAAAAAGCAGTATCAGCCTTTTGATACCATCAACGTGACTGTGGCGGTGAAGAATACAGGGCCGGTTAAGGGTAAAGAGGTTGTGCAGGTTTACGTGCGCGATGTAGTAAGCTCGGTTGTTACACCTGTGAAGCAGTTGAAAGGATTTTCTAAAATAGATGTTTGTCCGGGGGAAACAATAGAAACTGTGATAAAAGTGCCTGTTACAGAGTTATATCTTACCGATAATTTCGGTCAGCGGATGTTAGAACCTGGTGTTTTTGAAATACAAGTAGGTACTGCTTCTGATCATATATATCACACATTGCCAGTTACTGTTGGTGTTATGGACATGCAGTTTAGAGATTCCGAAGTACAAACGTCTAAAAAGCAAGCCATTATTTCAAGCAGGCAACTCATGATAGAAGGGTGTGTGCGTGATGTGCAAGCAACTCCTGTGGCAGGATATCTGGTGAAATGTCTGAAGACAGGTGCTGCGACAAAAACCGATTCTAAAGGACTTTATAAGATAAAGGTTGCAGATAATGATACTCTTTTGTTTTCGAAAAAAGGGTATACAGAAAAGAAAGTTGCTGTCCGCCAACAGACCTCCATCAATATTCAATTAACAAAAGGCTTTTGATATAGATGCCGCAAAGTGTAACGACAACTTATTTTTTATCGAAAGGATGAAAGTTGTATAAAATTTACTTAGCTGATACAAGATAATAATATGATTTTCTTTGAATACAGAAATATGTATATATACGAAAAGGAAACTGCTTGGAGTGTAAGTTATACGAATGGAAGTAAACAAACATTCTTTCAAGTTGTGTGTTTGTTGATGCTTTTGCTAACTATTCCATTCCCTCTTTATGCTCAGTATACGGGTAGAGTGTTTGAAGATCGAAATTGGAATGGCGTATATGACAAAGGAGATAAGTTGCTTCCGAAAGTGGCGGTGTCTGATGGTTTGCATGTAGTGCAGACAGATGCAAAAGGAACTTATCTCTTGCCGGGGCATGAGCGTATGCGCTTTCTGTTTATTACAACGCCTTCGGGCTACAAGACTTTTAATGCGTTTTATCAACAAGTAAGGAAAGGAACGTCTTCGTATGATTTTGCGTTGTATCCTTGTTCTGTGGGAATAAAGTCAGATGGCAGTCATCAATTCATCCATCTGTCTGATACGGAGATATCTACGGAGGAAGGACATGACATGTGGTCACGTCAACTGTGTGAATATGCCGACAATGAGAAAATAGCCTTTGTCGTTCATACAGGAGATATTTGTTACGAAGGAGGTTTGAAAAGTCATATTCGGATTCTGAATACTCGTTTGATGGATAATACTCAGGTGTTTTATGGCATTGGCAATCATGATTTGGTAAAGGGAGCTTATGGAGAAGAACTTTATGAAAAAATCTATGGCCCCGTGTTTTACTCTTTTGATATGGGAACTGTCCATTATGTGATGACACCGATGCTTCAAGGAGACCATCGTCCTAGTTATCGGAAAGAAGATGTATATCGCTGGTTGAAGAATGATTTGGCCTTGGTGGAAAAAGGCAGACCAATCGTATTCTTCAATCATAGCATACCCGAAGATACTATCACGTTTCGCTATGGAATCAGTCCGACTGAATATATAGATTTGCCCGCAAGAGGAGTGAAGAACTGGTTCTATGGACATTGGCATATTCATCATCAGGTTCAGCATCCTGCTACGAAAATGAATCTCATTTGTACCGCTACACCTGCAGGCGGAGGCATTGATCATGCCACTTCTGCTTTTCGGGTATTAGCTGTTGACGCTAAGGGGAAGACGACTTCCGAGATGCGTTACAGCTATCTGCCTGCTTATGTGCAGATCGCTTCTTTGAATGGATTGCAGCGTCCGAAGTTATCTTCGGGAAAAATTCCATTGTCTGTGAATGCCTATTCGTCTGTATCTCCGGTACAATCAGTGCAATATCGCTGCACGTGTGAAGGTCGCCCCATAACTTCTCTTCGTTTTATGCAGCCGCAGAGCGACTTTACGTGGTATGCGGAGCTGGAGTTAGCTTCGCAATGGAACAACCGCAAGGTGACCATAGAGGTGCAGGCTACTTTTAAGAATGGCGAGGTAAAGAGGACAAAGCGTTCGTTTTTTAATGGACTTTTAGAACAACCGGCTCCCATGCGTTTGTCATGGGTGCGGAATGTTGGTGCTTCGGTTTATATGACGGCACCTGTCGTTCAGGAAAACAAAGTCTATTTAGCAACCATTGATGAGAATGGAACAGGCAAATCGGCCTTAGTATGCTTGGATGCCAATACTGGAGCAATCTGCTGGAAGTATCCCATTCGCGGTTCTGTGCGAAGTAGTATTGCGGTTTCTAAAGGTTATGTGTTGGCACAAGATGTCTATGGTTCGTTGTATGCTGTTGATGCATTGACGGGACAATTGAATTGGGAGAAAAACTTGGGCATTGGCTTGTTGCCGGGATTGAATGATGGCTTGTTGGCAGTGGGCGATGTTGTGTATGCCGGCACAGGATTATCTTTGTGCGCGTTACAAATATCTGACGGGAAACTATTGTGGAGAAATAAGGAATGGTCGCGAGGAGAAGGTTGTGTGGCCACGTTGTCGCTTCACCAACATATTTTGATTGGTCATGCCAACTGGAAAGGATTGTATGCTAATGACGCCCGTACAGGTAAAATGCTGTGGGAGAAGAAAGATAAGGAACTTCGTTATCGTTCAGGATCGGTTACTTGGAGTGGCGAACAGTTTTATTTGCTTTCCGGTAAGTCGTTGTTTCTTATTGATGGCCATACTGGTCACATCATTGTTCATAAATCATTAGGGTATGGAGTGGATGTCAATACGGCTCCATTGATAACCGATGACGAGATTATTTTCGGTACAGCTCAACGAGGAGTAGTAGCTTTGAATAAAGAAACGTTGGAGGAGAAATGGCGTTTTCAAACATCTCCTGCTTTAATCTACACGTCACCTTATACGCGTCCTCCTTCTGCTACGGTCGAAACGCGTCCTGTTTTGCAGGGAGAAGTTGTATTTATCGGTGCTTCAGATGGCTATCTCTATGGACTACATCGAAAAACGGGAAAACCGGTATGGAAGTTTCAGACGGGTGTTCCTATTTTCTCAACGGTAGCCGTTGCTAATGGTTGGCTTTATATGGCCGATTTTGGTGGTAATGTTTATGGATTTGAGACGAGAAACCTTTTTCAGTAGGATTATATGCGGAAAATGTCTATCGGACAGCAATAACTTCATTTATTTGGCTGCAAGCCTCTACGATATTTGCTTGGAGACATTCCCCGTTGCCTGGTGCGATAGCGACTGGAGTAGGATGGCGATGTGAAATTCATTGCATCGGCAATCATTGAATACCAGGCTTCCTTCGCCTTCTATACATATCATATGAACGCACGCATGTCGATTTTCATAACTGTTAATGCTATGAAAGTCATCGGAAAAGACCAAATCCAATTCATCTCTGTAATCATGGGGTAAATCTATGATTGTTTTTGACCCTTACAAGACTTTTGCGTAGAAATATGAAAATTCTGGCGAAATATGTGAAATAGTCTCATGAAAAAGTTGCTGTATCTTTGCACCAGAATTAAAACTCAATAATAGCAATTATGATACAGACGAATTTAAATTATGATTTCAACATCCCTACTCGCGTTATGTTCGGAGCAGGAAAACTCAATGAACTTCATAATCAGCAACTTCCAGGCAAGAAGGCTTTGTTGGTCATTTCCAATGGTAAATCCACCCGTGTCAATGGGTATCTTGACCGCACGGTAAAAGAATTGGAGAAAGCAGGAGTTGCTTCTGTCGTTTTTGACAAGGTTCAAGCCAATCCTCTCAAGGGCACGGCAGAGGAGGGTGCAATGTTTGCACGTGAAAACAACTGTGATTTTGCCGTAGCTCTTGGTGGCGGTTCGGTCATCGACTGCACGAAAGCCATTTGTCTCAACGCCACCAACCCCGGCGACCTGTGGAATTATGTCTTCAGCGGTACGGGAAAGAGGATGGTGGCAAAGAATAATCCTCTGCCTTTCATTGCCATCACCACAACAGCGGGCACAGGTTCGGAGGTTGATTGTGCCGGTGTCATCAGCAATCCCGAAACCAATGAAAAGGTTGGTGTTGGCGACCCCCGACTTTTTGCAACAATAGCCATCGTCGATCCGGAGCTGATGACGAGCGTTCCTCCCATGTTTACGGCATATCAAGGGTTCGACGCACTGTTCCATTCAACCGAAGGGTATGTCTGCAACAAGAGCAACATCTTTGGAGATATGGTGGAAGAAACCGTTATTCGTAGTATAGGCGAATACCTACCCATTGCATTCAAGGATGGCGGAAACATGGAGGCTCGCAGCCGTATGGCATTTGCCAATACGCTTTCCGGCTATAGCATGATGACATCTACTTGTACTGCTGAACATAGCATCGAGCATGCCATGAGTGCCTATCACCAGAATCTGCCCCATGGTGCCGGACTCATCATGATCAGCATAGCCTATTATACCACGATCATCAACCAGCATGTGTGTGACGAACGATTTGTCAACATGGCCAAACTTTTAGGAAAAGCGGATGCAACCAAGCCCGAAGACTTCATCGTGGCACTTGCCAATCTACAGAAGGCTTGCCATGTAGATGAACTGAAGATGAGCGACTACGGTATTGTGCCGGAGGAATTTGAAAAGATGGCCACCAATGCTGTTGAGACCATGGGTAGACTAATTGCAGCAGACCGCAAGCCACTCTCTCATGCGGGAATTGTTGATATTCTCAAACAATCCTATAAGTAGTCTTTAATGATAAAATGAAATTGAGAAAACAGCACAAGAAAATGTGAAATAGTTCTCTGAAAATATCATCGTAACTTTGCATCATCAATAAAATAACAAATAAAAATAAGGAATAATATGAATTACGTAACATTAAACAATGGAGTAAAAATGCCGCAAGTCGGCTATGGTGTATATCAGGTGGCACCTTCGGAGGCTGAGCGCTGCGTGCTGGACGCCATCAGCGTGGGCTACAGAATGATTGACACAGCCCAAGCATATCGGAATGAGGAAGGTGTGGGCAATGCCATCATCAAGAGTGGGGTGCCTCGTGCAGAACTCTTCATCGTAACAAAAGTCTGGATATCCAATGCCGGTGAGGAAAAAGCATACGCTTCCATTTTGGAAAGTCTTGAGAAGTTGCAGACCAACTATATCGACCTGCTCCTCATCCATCAGCCATTTGGTGATTATTACGGCACCTACCGTGCTATGGAACGTGCTTACCGTGAAGGCAAGGTGCGTGCCATCGGCGTGAGCAACTTCTATCCGGACCGCTTCATCGACCTTCAAGCAAACGTAGAAGTGAAGCCGGCTGTCAATCAGGTGGAGACGCACGTGTTCAATCAGCAGATTGTCGCACAGGAATATATGGAGAAGTACGGCTGCCAGATCATGTCATGGGGACCGTTTGCAGAAGGAAGGAACGATTTCTTCAAGAATGAGACATTGGCAGAAATAGGCAGTGGGCATGGAAAAGGCGTGGCCCAGGTGGCACTCCGCTATCTCTTGCAACGAGGTGTCGTGCTGATACCCAAGTCGACCCATAAAGAACGTATGGAGCAAAACCTGGATATCTTCGACTTCTCGCTCAACGAAGAAGACATGAAGGCTATCGAAAAGCTGGATACTGGAAAGAGTCTCTTCTTCTCGCATTATGATCCCCAGACTGTGGAGTTCCTTACTTCATTGGGCAAATAAATGCGGTATCAATCAAATGGAGAATGGCTATGACAAGGGAAAAGATAAATGGCAATGCCGCCATATTGCTTGCAAATGTCATCTTCGGCGTGAACGTTCCTATAACGGCAGACTTGTTGGCTCGCTGGATGACACCGATGGGCTACATGTCTTCAAGAACGTTCATCGCAGCTGTTCTCTTTTGGGCGATAGGCATGTTCCTTCCTTCTGAAAGGGTTGAAAAGAAAGATCTTTTGCTCATTGCATGTGGCGGAATAACAGGATTTATCCTCTCGCAGTATCTTACGGCAGAGAGTCTTCTGTTTACCAGTCCCGTCTATTTCTCATTGATATTGGCTCTTTGCCCGGTGGTTACGATGTTGTTGTCGGCACTCATACTGAAAGAACCCATTACAAGCAAGAAGACCATTGGTGTTGCTGTTGGTGTGTTGGGGGCATTGGTTATCATCATGAATGGCAAGTCGGCTCATGGTGTCAATGATGCACAGGGCATTGCCTTTGCCATTCTCAGTATCACGGCATGGGCTTTCTACCTGATCATCATGCGAAAGATATCACAGAAGTATGGTCCTGTCACCCAGATGAAATGGCTGTTTCTTTTCACCTCCATCATTCTGTTGCCCTTTGGTGTCAGTGAGCTTGACAAGCAAACACTGTTCACATCAACATTCAATTGGATAGGATTGGCAGAAGTGGTGTTTGTAGTGTTTATTGCAACAGTGTGCAGCTACTTTCTAATGCCCTATGGCATGAAATATCTGCGTCCGACAACTGTCAGTGTATATATGAATCTTCAGCCGGTCGTGGCGTCGGTCATTGCCATCATCGTGGGACAGGACAACTTCTCCATTGACAAGCCCATTGCAGCAGCACTCGTCTTGGTGGGTGCTTATATTGTCACCACGAGTAAATCAAAGGAAGAAATTAGATAGAAGAAACAATGAATAGACCTAAAGAGATGAAGAAAAACTTAATTGTAACATTCTTATTACTTGTTGTCATTGCGTTTTCTGCTTTGGCGACAAGCCATAAAGGAAAGGAAAATAATATGGAAACGAATAAGATTCTATTTATCAATGGCAGTCCGAATGTAAATGGAAATACGGCGGCACTTGCCAAAGAACTTTTGAGAGGTAAGGATTTCGAAACACTGAACCTGACAGATTATCGTATCAATGTGTACGGTCAGACTTTGGATGGCGAACAGTTTGACGAAGTGATGTCAAAGCTGAAGGAAGCACAGATTGTCGTTATTGGTTCTCAGGTATATTGGCACAATATGGCAGGTTCAGTCCGTACTTTGCTCGACCGCTTTTATGGCCCGGTACAGCAGGGAGAACTGAAAGGGCGAAAGCTCTTCTTCATCTATCAGGGAGCTGCTCCCGAAGAATGGATGCTCAAGGACGGCGAATACACCATGAAGCGGTTTGCAAGTCTCTATGGCTTTTCTTACGAGGGCATGGCAACCAACAGGAAAGAAGCGCGGGCATTGTCCGGAAAGGTGAGATAAAGGAATATGAGAAACCTTATGCTGTTTGCAATAGTTCTTCCATGGTGTTCTTGCGGACAGAATAATGTAGGATTAAAAAGCCAAGGTGACATGGAGCAGACCTATTTTACGCTGAACAGCACGGTGGAAGAAGTAAAGAACCATTCAGCCTTCAGAGGTTTTGGCAGACTCATCTTCCCGACCGATTATGGATACATGAGTGGTAACACCCTAAAAAGCCTCGGCTTCACGTGGTACAACAATATAAATCCGAACAAGACGGTGGAGATTGTGAACTATATGAAATCGCAGGCTGACAAAGGGAATGTAATTTTCTACGACATCTATTCCGATGCGGAGAAGCAGGCCGACAAGCGCAAGCGGAATACCGGACTGTTCTTTTTCAGAGGAAAGCCTGGTGCACGCTTTGCCGTTTGCAATGCCGGTGGTGGCTTTGCCTATGTTGGTGCCATGCACGACAGTTTCCCTCACGCCCTTGAACTGTCGAAACGAGGCTACAATGCTTTTGCCTTGATATACCGGCCGGGCGCACAGACTGCATGCGAAGATCTTTCGCGTGCCATCAGCTTCATCTTTAAGCATGCCGGGGAATTAAGGGTTGACACCACATGCTATTCTCTTTGGGGCGGCTCGGCAGGAGCGCGCATGGCTGCGTGGGTGGGAAGTTACGGTACGGCAGCATTCGGAGGCGATTTGCTCCCTAACGCGGGAACGGTCATTATGCAATACACAGGCATGAGCGAATATTCCAAAAATGATGCGCCAACTTACGCCTGTGTAGGTGACAATGATTGGATAGCTGATTGGCGAACGATGAAACGTAGATTGGAAAGCATGTCGGCTTTGGGCATTCCCACCGAATTTCATGTTTATAAAGGTCTTTCACACGGCTTCGGCCTTGGTACGGGAACGGTTGCGGAAGGTTGGATTGATGAAGCCATTCATTTTGGGGAGAAACAGCAAGCTGTATATTAAGGCTTGTTGGAAGAGGCGAATACGATCCCATTGTTGAAAGTGGTATGTCGGGGACCGTTTCTCAAAGGGGCACTGGCTTATCTGTTTTGGGGACAGGTTGGAAACCGAACGCTTACCCTTAAATCGGTTCATTAAAATATGGTCATGGTGTATTGCGCAGTTGCATGCGCAATACACCATGACCAACATGAAATAGCCTGTGCTCAAACAAGTCTTGCAGATTAATTTGAGCACAAGCATTTTCTGCATACATCCTAAGGCTATGCACAGGATTGAATGTTGTCAAACCTTCACGCAATGCCTTGTTGAATATCGCCTTTAGGGTTTCCTCAAACAGCAATATTTTACTTCTTTAGGCCGAATATGCGCTTGAAGAACTTCTTGATACCGTTCTCTTGCTGCGCCACATGTCGGGAATTATTTGTGGGCTTCGGCGAAGCGTTAGGTGTACGCATGTTGCCTTTCGGCCTCCTTCCTGTTCCCGCATTGTCATTTGGTTTGCGTTGCGCGTTATATTTCTTGCCGTCCCTGTTGTATTTGGGATTCCTTCTGTTTGCGTTGTCGGTGGCATTCCTCTCCCTTCTTGCCGTCCCTGTCGCATTGGCGGTTGCAGTTTCCGGCCTTTCCTCCTTGGGACTGCGCTGGCGGGAACGACTCTGGCGACGCTTGTTGCCGGGAGTGTCTCCGTTCGGACCTACTGCCGCCGGCTGCTCCGAAGTCGCCTCTTGGTCTTTGCTCTTTTGTCCTTCTTCCCCTCTGCGCTTGTCATTGCCTGCATTCTGCTTCGGCTTGCGCTTGTGGGCGGTTTGTTCCCGGTCTTTTCTGCGACGCTGTTTGGCGCTTCCCGACTTCTTGGGTCTACCCGAAACGACATACTCCGGGCCTTCGCCCAATCCTTCCGGCAATTCCAACTTGTCAACCTCCTTGTCCAAAAACTTCTCAATCTGCTTGAAGTAGAACATGTCATCGTCGCTGACGAAAGTTATCGCCACTCCGTCCCTGTCGGCTCTGGCCGTTCGGCCAATCCTGTGTACGTAATCCTCTGCGTCATGCGGAACATCATAGTTGATGACCATGGCTATGTCGTCAATATCAATGCCTCGTGCCACGATGTCCGTCGCAACAAGCACATCCAATTGACCGCTCTTGAACTTGAACATGATGTCGTCTCGTTGCGCCTGCTCCAAGTCGGAGTGCATTTCTCCGCATTTGATGTTGCGCTTCTGCAAGGCGCCGTTCACCTGCTTCACTTTGAGCTTGCTTCCACAGAAGATGATGACACGCTTCAAGTCACCGCTTTTGAATATGTCTTTGATGATTCCAATCTTTTGGGTCTCATAGCACACGTATGCCTTCTGCTTGATTTTCTCGGCAGGTTTGCTGACGGCCAGCTTTATCTCCACCGGGTTCTTCAACAGCGTCTTGGCCAACTCCTCAATCTTGGGAGGCATGGTGGCGGAGAACATGATGGTCTGGCATGTCTTGGGCAGCTTTGATGCTATCTTCATGATATCCTCTGAAAAGCCCATGTCGAGCATTCTGTCCGCCTCGTCCAACACAAAGAACGAGACTTTGCTCATGTCTACATTGCCGAGACTCATGTGGGAGATGAATCTGCCGGGGGTCGCGATGACTACGTCGGCACCCAGTTGCAGACTTTTCAATTCCTGATCGTACCTGTTGCCGTCGTTGCCCCCATAGACAGCCACGCTGCTCACGCCATTCAGATAGTAGCCAAAACCTTGCATGGCCTGGTCTATTTGCTGCGCCAACTCGCGCGTAGGGCTCATGATGACACAATTGATGGAGGATTTCGGATAGCCTCCATCGTCCAGCTTGCTCAATATGGGCAGCAGATAAGCCGCGGTCTTGCCCGTTCCCGTCTGGGCCACGCCCAAAACGTCGTTCCCTTTCAAGATTTCAGGGATGCACTTCTCTTGCACCGGCGTGCAAGCGTCGAAACGCATATCATAAAGTGCGTCGAGCACGTTGTCGTTTAATTTCAATTCGTCAAAATACATATTTTCTTTATTACTTTAATTCAGGCCGGAAGTTGATTCCTGTGCCTTGGTTTGAGTTGAATATCTACTTTCTTGTAGATTGCTGATTAACACTTTCTTAATTGGGTGCCTGTCGATAACAGAAATATGCAACCACCGCAAAAATGATGTTCGGCACCCAGGCTGCCAATAATGGCGGTGCGCCCGCATTGATTGCGAATGTCGCAGAAACCGTTTGAAGCATGATATAGATGAAGCTCAGGGCCAAGCCTATGCCCAAGTAAAGGCCCATGCCGCCTTTGCGTTTCTTGGCCGAGAGTGAAAGGCCGATGATGGTCAAGATGAACGAAGCGAAGCTCGAAGCGATGCGTTTGTGGTATTCCACTTGGTATTGGACCACATGCCCCGACCCTCGGTCAATCTGTTTCGATATATAGGCACGCAGTTCCGGACTCGTGAAAGTTTCCTGCTGTCCTTTCGAGTAGACGAGGTCGGTAGGTTCCATGAGGATGAGGGTGTCTTTCGTCGCCCCTGAAGTGATGTGCTCTCTAAGTCCCCTGAGCTCGCGTATCTTCCAGTTGCTGGCCGTCCAATGATATTTTGAGTCGGCGATGGTGTCATATTGAATCTCCATGGCCGTCATGTGGCTCACCAGCTTCTTGTTTTCAAACTTATCGAGCGAAAAGCCATAGCCTTTCTTCATATTGTTGTCGTAGTGCTGGATGTAGGCGATGGTTCCCTTCGCCACTTGCAGCTGTACGTTGTCGGCGGCCGTATTCTTCCTTTTGTTCTTATACATGGATTCGAAATTCTGCTTGATGACGGTTCCATGGGGGATGACGAACGCGCTGAGATAGAAGGAAAGGGCTGAAATGAGGACGCACGAAATCATATAGGGCCTCATGAGCCTCTTGAACGACACGCCGGCCGCCAGCATGGATATGATTTCCGAATTGCCGGCCAACTTCGACGTGAAGAATATGACGGCAATGAACACGAACAGCGGACTGAACAGATTGGCAAAGTAGGGGACGAAGTTGAGGTAATAGTCCACGACGATAGCCTTGAGGGGCGCATGGTACTGCGTGAATTTCGCCAGGTTCTCATTCACGTCAAAGACGATGGATATGCTGATGATCAGAAGAATGGAATAGACGTAGGTGCCAATGAACTTCTTGATGATGTATCCATCCAGCCGTTTAACATAGTGGAACGGATTGACATATTTCATCCATCCCATCCTTGTTCCCAGCCACTTGAGGAAACTCCGCAACCAACCTGTGTGCCGGTGGATGAAGCCGAAGAGGCGATGAAGCCATGCAGGGTGCTGCGAAAGATGGCGCATTACCCTGTAAAACCGGCGATGTCTTCTGATTTGGCGCAATGGTTTCATGTGGAGTTGTTTAGATTCTTTGTCCGAGCTGGTCGATGATGGAAGCCTTCCATTGTACGAAGTCTCCGGCCTCGATGTGTTGCCGTGCGTCCGTCACAAGCCGTAGATAGAAAGCCAGGTTGTGGATGCTGGCAATCTGCAGGGCCAGATACTCCTGCGCCTTGAACAAATGGTGCAGATAGGCCTTCGTATGGACCAGGTCGATGTCGCAGCCGTCCGGGTCGATCGGTGAGAAGTCCTCCTCCCATTTCTTGTTGCGCATGTTCATCGTGCCGTTGTAGGTGAAGAGCATGGCGTTGCGGCCGTTGCGTGTCGGCATGACGCAATCGAACATGTCAACGCCCCGCTCGATGGCTTCCAGAATGTTCTGAGGAGTTCCTACACCCATGAGATAGCGCGGCTTGTCCTTGGGCAAAATCCCGTTAACCACCTCTATCATGTCGTACATCACCTCCGTCGGTTCACCTACGGCAAGTCCGCCGATGGCATTGCCGTCGGCTCCCTTGTCCGCAACAAATTTCGCAGCCTCCTGCCGCAAGTCTTTGTACGTGCACCCCTGAACGATGGGGAACAAACTCTGATGGTATCCATAGAGCGGTTCCGTTTCAGCGCAACGCTTGATGCAGCGGTCCAGCCATCTCTGCGTCAGTTTGAGGCTGTTCTTGGCATAGCCGTAATCGCTTTGTCCCGGGGGGCATTCGTCGAAGGCCATCATGATGTCGGCGCCGATGACGCGCTCGGTGTCCATGACGTTCTCCGGCGTGAAGAAATGCTTCGATCCGTCGATATGCGACCTGAACTCGCATCCCTCTTCCTTCAGTTTCCTTATGCCGGAAAGCGAAAACACCTGAAAGCCGCCGCTGTCCGTCAGGATGGGGCGGTCCCAGCTGTTGAACCGATGCAGTCCGCCGGCCTTCCGCAGCACTTCAAGGCCGGGGCGCAGATACAAGTGGTAGGTGTTGCCAAGTATGATTTGAGCTTCAACCTGTTGGCGCAATTCGCTGAAATGCACGCCTTTGACCGTCCCACAGGTGCCCACGGGCATGAAAACAGGCGTCTTTATCTGACCATGGTCGGTTGTGATGAGCCCTGTTCTCGCGTCGCTTGCGTTGTCCGTATGCTGTAGCTCAAACTTCATTTCGTATGCTCTGTTTCTTGGTCAGACTTCTCTATGATGAAATCGATAGGAGATTTCACTTTCTCGTCCGTAAGGGCGAAGTCCCATACTTCCTGAACGTTTTCCACATAATGGAATTCCACTCCCTTGCGATATGCCTCCGGAATCTCGTCGACATCCTTTCTGTTTTCCTTGCACATCACGATGTCGGTGATTCCGGCCCTCTTGGCGGCCAGTATCTTCTCCTTGATACCGCCGACGGGAAGAACCTTGCCGCGCAAGGTGATCTCGCCTGTCATGGCAGTGTTCTTCCTGACCTTGCGCTGCGTCAAGGCGGAGGCGATGCTCGTCGCGATGGTGATACCCGCCGACGGCCCGTCTTTGGGCGTGGCTCCTTCCGGCACATGGATATGGAGGTTCCAATTGTCGAAGATGCGATGGTCGATTTCCAAGGAGTCGACATGCGCCTTCACGTATTCCAGGGCAATGACGGCGCTCTCCTTCATGACATCTCCCAGGTTGCCCGTCAGCGTGAGTTTGCCATTCTTGCCTTTGCTCAAGCTGGTCTCTATGAAGAGAATCTCTCCACCGACGCTTGTCCATGCCAGTCCCGTGACGACACCCGCATAGTCGTTGCCCTGATAGATGTCCCTGTAGAACGGAGGATTGCCCAAGAGCGTCTCTATCTCCGTCGGTGTGATGGTGGATGTCTTCAGTTCGCCATCCATCTGCTTCATGAAAGCCAGCTTGCGGAGCGCCTTGTTGATTTGCTTTTCGAGCTGTCGGACGCCACTCTCGCGGGTGTACTGCTCGATGATTTTTTCCAAGGCAGCCTTTGTGAACTTGATCTTTTCCGTCTCCTTGTCAAGTCCGGTGTTCTTTATCTCCTTCGGAACCAGGTGGCGTTTGGCTATTTCCAGTTTCTCCTCTGTGATATAGCCGCTGACCTCGATGATTTCCATGCGGTCGAGAAGCGGGCGGGGGATGTTGCCCAGGTCATTGGCCGTGGCGATGAACAGCACTTTGGAGAGGTCGTAGTCCACGTCCAGGAAGTTATCGTGGAAGGCGTTGTTCTGCTCCGGGTCCAGCACTTCCAAGAGTGCCGACGACGGATCGCCGTTGATGGTGTTCTGGCTCACCTTGTCTATCTCGTCAAGAATGAAGACGGGATTGCTCGTTCCGGCCTTCAGCAGACTCTTGATGATGCGGCCCGGCATGGCGCCGATATATGTCCGGCGGTGTCCTCTGATTTCCGACTCGTCGTGCAGGCCGCCCAGCGAGATGCGCACATACTTGCGCTTCAGGGCGCCGGCAATGCTTTTGCCAAGACTCGTCTTTCCTACGCCCGGAGGGCCATAGAGACAGATGATGGGCGACTTGAGGTCGCCGCGGAGGCTCAACACCGCAATGTATTCGAGGATGCGTTCCTTCACCTTTTCCATGCCATAGTGGTCGTGGTCGAGGATGTGCTTGGCCCGCTTGAGGCTTAGATCGTCCTTGGAATATTCACCCCACGGCAGGCTAACTAGGTTTTGAAGATAGTTGACCTGCGTGCTGTAGTCCGGACTTTGCGGATTGAACAAGTCCAGCTTGTCGAGTTCCTTGCGGAACACCTGTTCGATTTCAGCCGGCCACTTCTTGCCTTGCGCCTTTTCTTCCAGCTCCATCTTCTCCGAGGTTCCGTTGCCGTTGCCCAGCTCCTCCTTTATGTTCTTGATTTGTTGTTGGAGGAAATACTCGCGCTGCTGCTCGTCCAGGTCTTCCCGCGTCTTGGAACGGATGTCCTTCTTGATTTCCACATACTGCTGTTCGCGATGGAGAGCCTTCAACGTCTCATAGATGCGCTCAAGTATCGAGTTCTGCCTGAGCATGTTGAACTTGTCCTTGACGGAAAACGGCAGGTTGCAGCAGATGTAGTTCACCTTGATGAGGTTCTGCGATATGCTGTCCAGCGAGAATTGCAGCTCGTTGGGGATTTCGTCGTTGTCGGAGATGTACCGGCTTGTGGAAGCCAGCAGGTCTTTGTATGCCGTCTTGCAAATCTTGTTGTCCATCGTCACGTCTTCCTCCGGTGCCGGATAGACCGTGCCCGACAGGAACGGCTGCTCCTGCACCAATCCATGGAGTTCGCACCGCCCCAGTCCCTGTACGATGGCCGTCACCTGACGGTTGGGGCCGGGCATGTCGATCACTTTGATCAATCGGGCAAAGACACCGATCGGATAAAGGTCGTCGAGGCTCGGACTGCTGACATCTTCATCCTTTTGGGAGAATATGGCGAAATTGGTGGGATGGTGTGACATGTGCTCCAAAAGGTTGAGGCTGGCTTCTCGCCCTATCAGGATGGGGGTCATCACTCCTGGAAACAAAACGATGTTTCTTGTTGCGAGAATGGGAAGCACTCCTCCTTTTTCTTCATTGAACAAGCTTGTGATGTCGCCCTCGAAATCGGCGATCATCTGTATGGTAGCATTACTTTTGTTACTCATTTTCTATTTAAAATACACATCTATATAGGATGGTGCAAAGTTACACAGAATCAGCGTAATATCAGCAGGAATTTGGAAGTTTAACGCAAAAGGGCCTTGATTGCGGTAATGCGGCGCACGGCCGTGCGCCGTTTCATCCCAGACCGTCTATGAGTTGCATGACCGCGTTCGTGTTGGTTTCCGCTCCGGCAAAGTCTTTGGGCGCCATGGAACGCCAGTCCTGGCAGCCGGAGTCCTGGCAGAGATACGCGAGCACCACGTCTTTGTCCTTGTAGAGCGGCGAAGCGTCTTGGCCGCAGGCCAACGACAGGAGCAATAGGGGCTTCTTCCTGTCAAGCAAATGGCTGAAAAAACGCGAATGCTTTGGAACCGGATTACAACCGCTGTGCTTTCGTCGCCTGAAAGCACCGCCGTTACGTTGTAAAAGGGCTGCTTTCGTCGGCTGAAAGCACAGCCGTTGCAATGCAAAAGGGCAGCTTTCGGCGGCTGAAAGCACATCGGTTGCAAGTCAAAACTTGGCCTTCAGGAACTTTCCCGTTATGCTTTCGGGGCATTCAATCAGTTCTTCGGGACGGCCGGCGAACACGAGGTTGCCGCCCTTGTCGCCGCCTTCGGGGCCAAGGTCGACTATCCAGTCGGCGCATTTGATGACGTCCATGTTGTGTTCCACGATGAGAATGGTGTGTCCATGGGTGATCAACGTGTTGAAAGCGGCCATCAACTTGTTGATGTCGTGGAAGTGGAGACCGGTCGTCGGTTCGTCGAAGATGAACAAGGTGGGTTCCTGACGCTCCTGGCCGATGAAGTAGGCGAGCTTGACGCGCTGGTTTTCACCGCCTGAAAGTGTGCTGGAGTTCTGGCCCATCTTGATGTAGCCCAGGCCGACATCCTGCAAAGGCTTCAGCTTGTTGACGATGGCTTTCTGGTTGTTCGCCCGGAAGAAGTCGACAGCTTCGTCGATGGTCATTTCCAATATGTCGTGGATGTTGCGGTCCTTGAACCTCACGTCCAATACGTCGCGCTTGAACCGCTGCCCATGACAGGCCTCGCAGGTCAGCACCAGGTCGGCCATGAACTGCATCTCCACATTGATTACGCCGGCTCCTTTGCATTCCTCGCACCGTCCGCCCTCCGCGTTGAAGGAGAAATACTGGGCGGTGAATCCCAACTGCTTGGCCAATGGCTGCTCTGCAAACAGCTGTCGAATCAAGTCGTAGGCCTTCACATAGGTGGCGGGATTGGAGCGAGTGCTCTTGCCTATCAGGTTTTGGTCGACAAATTCGACATGTTTGATGAGGTTCACGTCCCCCTTCAAGGCCACGAACTCGCCGGGCGCATCGCACACTTCGTCGAAATGGCGTTTCATAGCGGGGTGGAGAATGCCTTTGACAAGGCTCGACTTTCCTGAGCCGGAGACGCCTGTGATGACGGTCATCACATTGAGAGGGAGCTGGAAGTCTATTCCTTTCAGGTTGTTCATCCTGCAACCTTGGAGCATGATGGAGTTGTTCCATGCCCTTCGGGATGACGGCATGGCTATCCGCAACGCCCCCGTGAGGTATTGCACCGTATAGCTTTCCGGGTGTTGGGCGGGCAGCATGTCCTGTGCCTCTTTGTCTGTAGGGAACCTGCCGGCGTATACGACTTCTCCTCCCAGCCTTCCGGCGTTGGGGCCGATGTCTATCAGATAGTCGGAGGCGCGTAGTATCTCTTCGTCGTGTTCCACCACGATGACGGTGTTTCCTATATCCCTGAGTTTCTTGAGAACCTGTATCAAGCGGTCGGTATCGCGACTGTGAAGGCCGATGCTGGGCTCGTCGAGGATGTAGAGCGACCCGACGAGGGAGCTTCCGAGCGACGTGGTCAGATTGATGCGCTGGCTTTCTCCACCACTCAACGTGGAACTCTGCCTGTTCAAAGTCAGGTAGCCCAACCCGACATCGGCCAGAAACTCAAGCCGGCTGTTGATTTCCGCCAGGAGTCGCTTGGCTATTTCAGCGTCGCCCGGCTCCAGACGCAGGCTCCGGAACCACTGCCGCAGATTGGAGACGGGCATTTGCACCAGGTCGGCAATGCTCATGCCATTGACCTTGACCCAAAGCGCCTCTTTCTTCAGCTTGGCCCCATGGCAGTCGGGACACACCGTCTTGCCGCGGTAACGGCTCATCAAGACACGGTATTGAATCTTGTATTGATTCTCCTTGACCATTTGGAAAAAGGAATCGATACATATCCTGTCGTGAATATCCTGTTTGCTTTCAGACGGAAGACCATGCCACAGCCAGTCTTTTTGTGCTTTGGAAAGTTTGTAGTAGGGCTCGAAGATGGGGAAGTCGACGGCGGCGGCACGCCTGCAAAACTCATCGTTCCAAATCTTCAGCTTCTCGCCATGCCAGCACTGTACGCAGCCTTCGTGGACACTGAGCGCGGTGTTGGAAATGACAAGACGCTCGTCGATTCCTATCACATTGCCAAAGCCCTCGCAGGTGGGGCATGCGCCGGCGGGACTGTTGAAGGAGAACATGTTCTCGTTGGGTTCCTCAAAGCGAATGCCGTCGGCCTCGAACGTCGTGGAGAAGTCGTAGGCGATCTTGGACGGCAGAAAGACGAGCCGCATTTTCCCGTTCCCCTCATAGAAGGCGGTCTCCGCCGAATCATATAGGCGGTTGACGACATCTTTCTCGGGCGAAACGCCCAGGCGGTCGATGACCAGATACAATGGAGATTCCACTCCATCTTGCGCGTGGGAGTTTGTCGGCTCATGCCCCTGTGGGCTTCTTTCCTCCAATTCCGCCATATAATCGTCGATGCGCACAACTTCTCCATCCACGAACAGGCGTGTGTAACCTTCTTGGTTGGACATTCTCAACTGCTGCAGCACAGAGCGGTCTGCCGCAATTTGCAAAGGGGCGAGGATGAGGTATTTTGTCCCTTCGCTGAATTCTTCAACGGCTTTCAGCACATCTTCCACGGAATGCTTCTTCACTTCTTCGCCGCTGATGGGGGAGTAGGTCTTGCCTATGCGCGCGTAAAGGAGACGAAGATAATCGTATATCTCCGTCGTAGTGCCGACCGTCGAGCGTGGATTGCGCGAAATCACCTTTTGTTCTATCGCAATGGCAGGGGGCAATCCTGTGATGAAGTCGCATTCCGGCTTTTTCATGCGGCCCAAAAACTGGCGGGCGTAGGCTGACAAACTTTCGACATAACGCCGCTGGCCTTCGGAATAAAGGGTGTCGAAAGCCAGGCTGGATTTGCCCGAACCGGATACGCCTGATATGGAAATGAAACGATTCCGCGGAATCTTCAAGGAAATATTCTTCAGATTGTTGACTCTCGCTCCTCGAATATTGATGTAAGACTGTTCTGCTGACATACACTGAATACCTATGAATCTGAGAAAAGAACATGCTTGCCCATGCGCCGGCAACATGGCGGGCCGATGGCTCAAGATGGCCAAGCTGTGGGGGATATGCCTCAAAAAAGGGGGCACATCAATCTTGTTTGATGCGCCCCAATATAACTTTGTCTATAAAATAATTACTTTGTTTCGCATGCAATCTTTCTGATGCGGCGCTCGTGGCGGCCTCCTTCGAAAGTTGCTTTGAAGAATTCGTCCATGATTCTCTCTGCCGTGCGATTGTCTATGAACCGACCTGGCATGACCAGAACGTTTGCGTCATTGTGCTGGCGAATCAATTCAGCTATATCTTTGTTCCAAGCCAATCCTGCACGAACGCCCTGATGCTTGTTGAGGGTGATGGCCATGCCTTGCCCACTGCCGCAGATGGCAATGCCCGGATAGACTTCTCCGCTTTCAATGGCCTCTGCCAACGAATGCGCAAAGTCTGGATAATCCACGCTTTCATCACTGTACGTGCCGAAGTCCTTCACGGGATACCCTTTCTTCTCAAGGTAATCAAGAACAAATTGTTTCAATGGAAATCCTGCATGGTCGCAGGCAAGTCCGACTGTTTTAATTTCCATAGGCTCTAACGAATTTATGGTTAATAATAATATGTAATGGCAACTGGCATTGATACATATAGAAACTAAAGCAAACCTAAGAAAGATTTCACTTGTTTGCAAACATTTTCACCAGTATAACCCAATTTTTCATTCAATACTTTGAACGGGGCGGAGAACCCAAACGACGTCAGCCCATAGATGCGGGAATCCTTTCCTGTGCCGACAAGGCCTTCGAGGGTGACGGGGAGTCCGGCTGTCAACCCAAATTTCTTGACTCCTTCGGGAAGGACTTCCTGCTGATAGGCTTCCGATTGTCTGCGGAAAAGGCCTTCGGAAGGGCAACTTACAATGCGCGCCTTTACGCCGTCCTGGCGGAGAAGCTGGGCGCCGGCCTCCAAAGTGGAAACCTCCGAGCCGCTCGCAACCAATATGATATCGGGATTGTCATCACTACCTGCAACGACGTATGCGCCTTTCTCTACGCCGGAATAATCATTCCCGGCAGGCAGATTGGCTATGCCTTGGCGCGACAAGATGAAGGCTGTCGGCGTTTCCACATTCTCCATTCCCATTTTCCAGCACAGAGTCGTCTCTTCTGCATCTGCGGGACGGAACACTCGGAGGCTGTCCAATCCATGATGGTTCTTCAATTTTTCCATCAGTCGGATTTGGGCTTCTTGCTCTACCGGCTCGTGGGTCGGACCGTCTTCGCCCACCCTGAACGAGTCATGACTCCAGATGAACTTTACAGGAACTTGCATCAAGGCCGCCATGCGGACGGCTGGCTTCATATAGTCGGAGAATACAAAGAATGTACCCATTGCGGCGATGACACCACCGTGGAGCATCATGCCTATGCACATGCAGGCCATTGTCAGTTCCGACACGCCGGCCTGGAAGAATGCACCGCTGAAATCATCCTTGACCAAAGAGGTCGTCTGCTTCAGGAATCCATCCGTCTTGTCCGAATTGGAAAGGTCTGCGCTGGCGCAAATCATATTGGGAACTTGCTGTGCCAGCACTTTCAGGCATTCCGCGCTGGCGACTCGTGTCGACTCGCCTGACTTTTGCTCAACTTTCGTCCAATCAACGACCGGAGCCTTGCCGGCAAACCATTGCGCTTTCAATGTAGCCAGCGAGGGGTTCGCTTGCGCCCAGCGTTCTTCTTCCTTGCGTCTTTCGGCAACGATTTCCTTTAGTTCGGACCGACGTTGCGCATAAAGTTCCTTCACTTCATCGAAGACGACAAAGGGATTGGTCGGGTCGCCGCCCAGATTCTTTATCGTATTGACATAGGCATTGCCACCAAGTGGGGCGCCATGTGTCTTGATATTATGCTCGTAACTTGTACCGTCTTCCTTCAAGGCGCCTTTGCCCATTGTCGTGTTGCCAATAATGAGTGTAGGTCTGCTTTCTTCCTGTTGGGCGGCACGAAGTGCCTGGCTTATTTCTTCCGGATTGTTGCCGTTGATGGTGAGGACATTCCAATTCCACGCCCGGTACTTGGCGGCCGTGTCTTCGGCCATGACAGCACCACACTCTGTAGACAACTGAATGTCATTGGAGTCATAGAACATGATAAGATTGTTCAGTCCAAGCGTTCCGGCAAGACGTCCGACGCCTTGGGATATTTCTTCCTGAATGCCGCCATCCGAAATATAGGCGTATATCTTATGCTGCATGACGGTCTTTCCCAACCGTGCTTCCAGGAATTTCTCCGCAATGGCGGCACCTGCGGCAAAGGCATGTCCCTGTCCCAATGGCCCGGAAGTGTTTTCTATGCCTCTGGCAATGTCACGCTCCGGGTGACCTGGAGTAGGGGAGCCCCACTGCCTGAACTGCTGCAGTTCTTCGAGGGAGAATCTTCCCTGCAAAGCCAAAGCGGAGTATAGCATTGGAGACATGTGTCCAGGGTCAAGGTAGAAACGATCCCGTCCACTCCATTCAGGATCTTCCGGATCATAAACAAGGAACTTAGCAAACAATACATTGATAAAATCTGCACCACCCATCGCTCCACCGGGGTGGCCTGACTTTGCTTTCTCAACCATGGAAGCAGCTAAAATGCGTATATTATCTGCTGCGAGATTCATTGATGTTGTACTTTCCATTGCCATAAAAGGTCATAACTTAGTGTTCTTAATATTGCAAATATACTATTTATTATTTATAGAGCCAACTGATTTCTTTAGTTATTTGCTTATTGTATATGTTTTTCATACATTCCCCTCGCGAATCCATACCATATTAACATTGATTCACGCAGGCAATATGCGCCTTACTGGGATTGTATGACGGACATTGACAAAAGAACAACCACAAAAAAAGCCTCTTGCACATCGTAAGACATGCAAGAGGCCCTATGTTCGTTCTTAAATTATTCTACGGGAATATCCTTGTTCACGTTCTTGCATCCCACAATCGCATAGAAGAACATATAGGCGATTGCAATCAGAGGAACGATATAGGAAATCAAGTAGCCTGCATTGTCTGCGATGAAGTTTTGAAGAAGCGGGAGCAGGCCGCCGCCAACAACCATCATCATAAAGATACCGGCTGCCGCTGCGGTGTATTTTCCCAAGCCTTCTGTGGCCAGGTTGAAGATGGAAGTCCACATGATGGAAGTGCAAAGACCGCAAAGAACCAAAAGAACGGCTGCAATAGGAACCACTACGGTGTCAAACGACGAGCCGGAGAATACCGGCATGGAAACGGTGACGCTCTTGCCCAAGAAGATTGCCAACAAGATGAGAACCATGGCAACAGAAGTCGCTATCGTCATCATGGCCTTGCTTGAAACTTTGTTTGCGATGAAACTTGAGCAGAAGCGGCCTACCAACATCAGGAACCAGTAGGTTGCCGCAACGGAGCCGGCAATTGCGACAGCATTTCCTGCCAAACCGGCACCGGCGTTTGTCTGGTCGCTGAGATAATAAATCAATGTGCCGGGAATGCCCACTTCAACACCTACATACACAAAGATGGCGATAACGCCCAAGGTGAAATGGCGGAAAGCCCAAGGGCTATGCTCGAACACGGTGTCCTTTGTGACCTTTCCCTTGTCCGGGTCGGAAATGGGAATGAAGCTCAAGATTACAAATGCAGCGGCAAAAACAGCCATGGCGATGTAGAGCACGAGGTTCACGT
Organism: Segatella baroniae DSM 16972 = JCM 13447; assembly: GCF_000426585.1. Taxonomy (GTDB): domain Bacteria; phylum Bacteroidota; class Bacteroidia; order Bacteroidales; family Bacteroidaceae; genus Prevotella; species Prevotella baroniae. The sequence continues at coordinate 184,033 of NZ_AUFQ01000003.1, read as the reverse complement.
CAACCATCTTTGTCGAAGCCGTGACAGTACCGATCAAAGCACCAACGAACAGTGGAGTCAGGGTTCCGGAGAGAGAATTGAGCGTTCCACCTATCATGTTCAACTGGTTCCCCCTGTTTCCGCCACCTCCAAGAAGGTTCAGCATGGGGTTTACGACGGTGTTCAATATGCAGACGGAGAAGCCCGACACAAACGCTCCCAACAGATAGACGCTAAAGCCAGGCACCTTTGCGTCCACCGTGCCGGAGATGAACTGGGTCAATACGCCGACAAAGCCAACTGCGATACCTATCATGGCTGTCTTCTTGTAGCCAATCTTGGTCAAGAGTTTGCCGGCGGGAATGCCCATGAACAAATATGCCAGGAAGTTCATGGCATTGCCGAGCATTCCAACTGTGTTTGCACTACCGCCCGCAAACGCGTTTTTCCAGATGACGCCGATTGGCGCAGCCAGGTTTGTAACGAATGAAATCATGGCATAAAGGAACATCATTGTGATGATGGCGATTATGCTTCCATTTTGTTTTGTCTGATTTTCCATATTGGGTTTTAATTATAATTTGATGATTTTCTTAATGATGTGTAGCGGTCGGTCAATCTGCTACGCAAAACTTATATACCGTTTTCTGCTTGTATTGCATGTTGGGTTCCAACACGACAGAGGGGAAATACGTATGATTGGGGGAGTCGGGGAAGTGTTGTGCTTCAATGCAGATGGCGCTGCGCTTCGGGAATGTCGCGCCGAACTGTCCCTTGTAGCCCGTTGCCCAATTGTCGGTATAGATCTGGACACCAGGCTCTGTCGTATAGACTTCCATCACTCTGCCACTCTCGGGGTCGGTAACTTTGGCGGCGAAACTCAATTCACCTTCTTCATCCTTGTTCAAAACAAAACAATGGTCGTAGCCTGCACCAAACTTTATCTGTTCATTGTCAGAATCTATATCCTGTCCAATGGCTTTGGGTTTACGGAAATCGAATGGGGTCTTGTCTACTTTAAGAATCTCGCCTGTCGGAATGCTATTCTCATCTATTGGGATATAATAGTCCGCATTGATTTCACATATCATGTTTTCAATTGATGGAGTAGGGGTCGCTATGCCTGACAAAGAGAAGAAGCCATGGTGTGTCAAATTGATGATTGTTTTCTTGTTCGTCGTGGCCAAATATTCTATCACCAGTTCGTTGTCGTCCGTGAAGGTGTACACCACGGTGGTTTTCAATTCTCCGGAATAACCTTCCTCGCCATAAGCACTTACATAATGGAGTACCAGCGTCTGCTCATTCATCATCTGAGCATCCCACACTCTGGCATGGAAACCTTTAGGACCCCCATGGAGGTGGTTGGGGCCGTTGTTGATTCCCAATTGATATTCCTTTCCATGCAACTTGAATTTGCCTTTGCAAATCCTGTTTCCATAGCGGCCGATCAACGTCGACAGGAAAGGCTCGGGAGAATCCATTACATCCTGAATGTTGTCGTGCCCTTGGATGACGTTGGCTTTCACTCCATTTTTGTCTGGAACCATCAGGGCGACAACAGCTCCGCCATAGTTCGTGATAGCGACTTCATTGCCCTGTGCATTACTTAAAACAAAAAGATCCGTTTCTTTGTGATCAACGGTGGTTTGAAAATCGCTCCGTTTCAAACCGCAGATGTATTTTTTATCCATCGTGTTCATCATCAAATTGTTTAGTACTTATTTTTTAGATTTACGATTTTGCTGCAAAGTAACTGAAAAAAAACGAAAGCCACAAATAAAGTAGTAATAATTTGACCGCTGAAGAGCTGTTTCTATGGCTGTAGACCGGACAACAAATCCGCAACGACGTAACTGCTCCCGCCTACGAAAACAAAATCTTCAGCGTCTGCATCCGCAAACGCCTGCCGGTAGGCGCTCATTACGTCGTGAAAGACGACTCCTCTCAAGCCATGCCGCCCGCCACAGGCTGCCACTTCCTCCACGGGAAAAGCCCTATGTGTGGAAGGCTGCGTCCAATAGAAAATCCCGTCATGTGGGAGCATGGACATCACTGCATCCAAATCTTTGTCGTCGACCATGCCGAAAACGATACGTTTCGTCTTGTTGGGTTGACGTGCCATCTGCCGAGACAGATAGTTCCATCCTCCGGAATTATGCCCTGTGTCGCAAACGACATAGGGCCTTTTGTTGAGACACTGCCAACGTCCCAGTAGTCCTGTAAGTTTCACGACGTTGGACATGCCTTGGATGACAGGTTCGTCAGTCTCGACCACTCCTTGCCGCCTTAGTTCCATGGCAGCCACCAATGTGGTGTTCATGTTGGCTTCCTGATAATCGCCCATCAAGTCGCCGAACGCCCGTCGTCCACTCGACAACTCATAAAAACGTCCGCCAGTCTCTGCCGCCTGTGAAGAGACCACCATGCGATGCGGCTTGTCTTCGGCAAACACAATGGGGGCATTTACGGCTTGCGCCTTTTGTAGGAAAATCGGGATGGTCGCGGAATTGCTTTCTCCTATCACAACCGGAACATTCGGTTTGATGATGCCGGCTTTCTCTCCAGCAATCTTCTCCAGCGTATTCCCCAAGAAACTCACATGGTCAAGACTGATATTCGTGATGACGGACAATATCGGCATGATGATGTTGGTGCAGTCAAGCCGACCGCCGAGCCCCACTTCAATGACGGCTATATCCACCTGCGTGTCGGCAAAATACTTGAATGCCATGGCGGTCGTCAGTTCGAAAAAGCTGGGATGCAAAGGTTCGAAGAGGGGGCGGTACGCCTCTACAAAATCAACGACATACGATTCTTCCACACACCTTCCATCAACCTTTATTCGCTCCCTGAAATCTACGAGGTGCGGACTTGTATACAAACCTACCTTATAGCCTGCCGTTTGAAGGATTGCGGCCAAAGTGTGCGAACAAGAACCTTTGCCGTTTGTTCCCGCAACGTGAATCGTTTTGTATTTCCGATGGGGATGACCGAAGAACTCGTCTAACGCCCGGGTGTTGTCCAGACCCTCCTTATAAGCAGAAGCACCCACATGCTCGAAGACAGGGGTGCTCTTAAACAAATACTCAATTGTTTCCTCGTATGACATGGCGGGTCAATTAAAGTAATTCTTGAATCTGCTGAATATGGATTCCTTGGTCACAGCGTCACCTTTGAAGTTGTCGCTGTCTCTGAATCCTTCTATCTTTTCCTTCTCATCCTTGGCCAGGGTCTTGGGAACAAACACGCTGATGTTGACAACCAAGTCGCCGACACCCGAGCCGTAGCCCTGAACGGCCGGCAAACCTTTGTGTCGCAAACGCAAGGTCTTCCCGGGTTGCGTTCCCGATTCAATCTTTATCTTAACCTTGTTGCCCGTTATTGTCGGAATCTCGACATCGCCTCCAAGCGCAGCCGTCGGGAAATCCAGCAGCAAGTTGTAAACGACATCCTGCCCGTCTCTCACGAAAGTGTCGTTGGCTTCTTCCTCGATGAGCACTTGAATGTCGCCGTTGACACCGTTGTGGGCACCGGCGTTGCCTTTACCCGGCACGTTCACGACCATTCCTTCGGCCACTCCGGCGGGAATCTTTATTTCAACAACTTCTTCACCTTTCACGACGCCGGAGCCTCCACAATGCTTGCACTTGTTCTTGATGACGGTTCCTTCGCCATGACAAGTCGGGCATTCTGTTTGTGTCTGCATCGTGCCGAGCATGGTGCGGACAGACCTGACGACAACGCCGTGTCCATGACAGGTGGGGCAGGTCTCGGTTCCGCTGCCGGCTTCGGCGCCACTGCCATGACAATGGTCGCAAGCGATGTCCTTGCGCACCTTGAATTTCTTGGTGACTCCCGTAGAGATTTCAAGCAGCGACAGCCTTACCTTCAAGCGCAGGTCGTTTCCCCGATACACTTGGCCCCGACCTCCTCCGCCAAAGCCGCCAAAGCCGGAGAATCCGCCGCGTCCGCCAAAGATGTCGCCGAACATCGAGAAGATGTCGTCCATGTCCATGCCGCCGCCACTGAAGCCGCCAAAGCCGCTCCCTTGCGGGCCGCTGAAGCCGAACTGGTCGTATTGGCGGCGTTTTTGAGGGTCGTGGAGAACATCGTAGGCCTCTGCGGCCTCTTTGAACTTGTCCTCTGCTTCTTTATTTCCGGGATTGCGGTCAGGGTGGTTGGCTATTGCAATCTTCCTGTATGCTTTCTTTATTTCATCATCCGACGCAGACTTGTCGACGCCCAAGACTTCGTAATAATCACGTTTTGCCATAAACTGAAAAGCTATTTATTGACCGACAGCCACCTTTGCATGACGAATCACTTTGTCATTCATCATATAACCATTTTGGACACAATCGATTACCTTGCCTTTCTTTTCGTCCCCCAAGCCCGGAACCATGGCTATGGCTTCGTGATAATCTACGTCGAAATCCACGTCGTCGGTGGCGATTTTCTTTACGCCCAAGCCCTCAAGCACTTTGATGAACTTGTTGTAAATCATCTCTACGCCGGCTCTTATCGCATCTGGATCGTCGCTCTTGTCGCCCAGCGCCCGTTCGAAGTCGTCCAGAACGGGCAATATGGCGTCGACCGCCTTCTCGCCACCGTTCAGGCGAAGTTCCTCCTTCTCCTTGATCGTGCGCTTACGATAGTTGTCGAACTCTGCGATTTTCCTTAACAGTTGGTCTTTCAACTGTGCGTTTTCCTCCTTCAGTTTCTCCATCGCTTCATCGGCAACCGCATCTGACGTTTTGTCATCAATGTCCGGAGCCTGTGTCTCCGCTTCCACATCATTGGAAACGTTCACATCCTCCGACCCTTTCACATCATCCATATCCCGCTTGTCGATATTCTCTTTATCCATAGCTTTGTCCATAATGTTTTTTCAATGTCATATTACAAAATCCGTGCCATTGGCTGCCTCTTTTCAATTCTGATACATTTTCGCCTTCATCGCTTTGATCGTGTCGTCATAGATGTACTCGTCGTAGCTCATCAGCTTGTCGATTGTACCTTTGGGTGTAAGCTCAATGATTCTATTGGCCACCGTTTCGATGAATTCATGGTCGTGACTTGCAAAAAGGATGTTGCCCTTGAAGCCGCACAAGTTGTTGTTGAAGGCCTGAATGCTTTCCAGGTCAAGATGGTTGGTCGGTGTGTCCAGAATCAGGCAGTTGGCGTTCTGCAACTGCATGCGGGCTATCATGCAACGCATTTTCTCGCCGCCCGAAAGCACATTCACCTTCTTTTCAACCTCCTCCTGCTTGAAGAGCATTCGGCCCAAGAAGCCTTTCATCACGACCTCGTTGCCGGCACCATATTGGCTCAGCCACTCGACGAGGTTCTCGTCGGTGTCGAAATACTTCGTATTATCCAAAGGAAGATAGGCCGTCGTGATGGTCACTCCCCACTTGTATTCACCCGCATCAGCCGTCCTGTTGCCGTTGATGATTTCGAAGAGGGCGGTCATCGCCTTGGGGTTGTGGCTCAGGAAGACGACCTTTTCACCTTTTTCTATATTGAAATCCACATGGTCGAACAACACCGTTCCATCGGAATCGACGGCTTTCAGATTGTTGACTTCCAATATCTGGTTGCCTGGTTCACGCTCCATCTGGAAGATTATGCCCGGATATTTCCTGCTCGAGGGCTTGATTTCCTCGACATTCAACTTCTCCAACATCTTCTTGCGAGAGGTTGTCTGACGGCTCTTTGCCACGTTCGCCGAAAAGCGACGGATGAATTCCTCCAGTTCTTTCTTCTTCTCCTCAGCCTTCTGCCGCTGGTTCTGGGCTTGGCGCAGAGCCAGCTGGGAACTTTCGTACCAGAAGGAATAGTTGCCCGAGAAGATGGTCACCTTGCCGAAATCGATGTCCACGGTCTGTGTGCTGACGGCGTCAAGGAAGTGTCGGTCGTGGCTTACGACCAGCACCGTCTGCTCTACATTGCCAAGATATTCCTCCAACCACTCGACGGTGTCCAGGTCGAGGTCGTTGGTCGGCTCGTCGAGCAGCAGGTTGTCCGGCTTGCCGAACAGCGCTTTGGCCAGCATGACCCTCACTTTCTCATTGTTGGAAAGCTCGCTCATCGTTTTGGTGTGCAGATAGTCCTGGATGCCAAGGTTCTGCAAAAGTTGCGCAGCGTCGCTTTCCGCCTCCCAACCGTTCATTTCCGCAAACTTCTCTTCCAGTTCAGCGGCTCTGTTTCCGTCTTCTTCGGTCATCTCGGGTTTGGAGTACAGCATGTTCCGCTCTTGCATGTTGCTCCACAAAGGTTGGTGTCCCATCAGCACGGTGTCCATCACGGAGAACTCGTCGTATTTGAAGTGGTCCTGTTCCAATACGGAGAGACGCTCTCCCGGGCCCAGTTCCACGGTTCCTTTGTTGGGCTCCAGGTCGCCACTGATGGCTCTGAGGAGGGTGGACTTGCCCGCGCCATTCGCGCCAATCACGCCATAGATGTTGCCGTGGGTGAATTTGATGTTTACGTCTTTGTACAAAACCCGCTTGCCGAATTGAATCGCAAGATTAGTTACCGTTATCATTCTTCTTATGAATTATTGATGTTTCACAAGCCATTTCAGCCTCCGCCATCCGCTTGCTGCCGGCCTTCGTCGAGCACGTTGCGAAGCCGGTGGCAGCCGCAGCACCGCCCGATGCGCGGCAAAGCATGCCTGTCCGTTTCCAACAGGAGCCCTTTTACCCGCTCGGAGCAGTGCTTTCAGCTTCTGAAAGCACTGCTTTTACAAACGAAAAGCACTGCTGTTGCAAGCTGAAAAGGCAGCTTTTGGAAACCGTCATCCATTAAACACGGAATGAGGAAGCCAAGTTTGGAATTGTGAAACGATTGTTAATAATTTCTCTTACTTTTATTTTCGGTGCAAAAGTACTGCTTTTTTTGCACTTTGGCAAGCCTATGGGTGCCCGCTTTGCTTTTTGCACCAAGTTTGGAGGCCACAAGGTGCCGGTGCTTGCATGCCCGCGGGGAGACAAAAGGCCGTCGGTTGCCTGGGCGGACTACTTCACTCTCACGATTCTTATCCCCAATTGTGTGGGATGACGGTCCATGTATTGCCTGAGGGTCATGGGCTCTTCGACGACTTTCTTCCGAATCTGGCTGGCGTTGAGCATGTGCAGGCCGTCCGCATGCCAGACCGCAATGCCCAGGTGGCTTGTGTCGAGCCCCTTCTTGTTCGTCACGATGGCGATGATGTCTCCGTCGTGTATGACCGCGCGCAGGAGTTTCGTGTTCTTGATTTCCGTTTTGGGTATATAGCGGCACGACTTGTCGCTCAGTCTTTTCTCGACGGTCTTTATCCTGGACACTCTGTCGGAATGGCCTTTCAGCATGGGATAGAAGTCCACATGGGTGGACATGTAGTCCAGTTGCAGTTTCTGTGTCGCGGAAAAGGGGGGAGTGGGACTGGAAATCTCTTTGACGTGTCCCGCTTCCGAGTTGGCCTTTATCCAATCGGTAAAGTAATGCTTCCTCGAAACATAATCGACATTGCCGCCATGATAGCGAATGCTTTGCAATGTGCGGTAGAAGTCCTCGAACCGCAACGTGTTCGCCTTTGCGCACATGGTCAGTGCCATGACGTTTTCAACGTATGTCGTGCAGTCCAGCTGGCGCAGGTTCACCACCAGCCTCTCACGGCTGTTCCGCTCCAATGTCTTGGCGACATACGGCAGATTCCGCAGCTGGCGGGCGAAGTACACCATCAGTTCGCCCGCCGATTGGGGCTTGCCGCTCTTGCCGAGCAGCCGCACCACTTTCAGGCTGTCGTCGCTTGTATAGTCTGTCTCTCGGCCGCCATCCGGCATTGCCGCCCTCACACCCATGGTGGAAAGCCACAGTGTCAGCAGAAAGATGATTCCTTTCTTCATCATGTTTTCAACCAATCATTCTGTCCAAAGCCGCAATCAGTAGATTCTGTCAACCTGTTTCACGCCTTTGACGGTTCGGATTCGCTTCAACAGAGCCTCAAGCCTGCTCGTGTCGTCAAGCTGAACGACGAGATTCCCTTTGAAAATGCCGTCGTTGCTGTCTATGTTAATGCTTCTCATTACAATCTTCTCTTCCTTGGAAATGATGTTCGTTATATTGCTGACGATACCGATGTCGTCTGTTCCGATGACTCGTATGGCAATGCTGTACTGGCCGTTTCCCTTGCCGCTCCATTTGGCTTTGACGATGCGGTAGCCGAATCTTTTGCGCAGTTCGGGAGCGTTCGGACAGTCTGAACGGTGGATGGTTATGCCGCCGTTGACCGTGACGAAGCCGAAGACCTGGTCGCCATATATGGGATGGCAGCACTGGGCCAGCTTGTAGTCAATCCCCTTGAGGTTTCTGTCGATGATCAGGACGTCGTCGTTGCCCTGTGCCAGTTCCTCGTGAGGGTTTTCATAAGCGAACAGTTCGGCGCTGGCCGCCGTCCGGGGCGTGTTGGCCACATTCTGCTGCTGATTGTACACCTCGGTGTATTGCTCTATGATGAGGTTGGAGTCGAGCTTTCCGTCTGCAACATCCTTGTAGAACTCCGAATTTTCCTTGTAGCCCATCTTCTTGATGAGGTGGGCCATTGTCGATTCTTGTATTTCCAGCTTGCGATTCTTGAACCTTCGTTCCAGCAATTCCTTGGCCATCAGGCCTTCCTTGGCCTGCGTCTCTTTCAAGGCGAGACGTATCTTCGACTTGGCCTTGCTGCTCTTGACGATGTTTAGCCAGTCGCGTTTGGGCTTCTGGTTGCTTTGCGTGAGGATTTCAATGGTGTCGCCCGAATGCAATGTCTCCCTGAAGGAAACGGCTTTCCCGTTGATTTTTCCACCGACACAGGTGTTGCCGATATTGGTATGGATGTGATAGGCGAAGTCCAGTATGGTGGCGCCTTTGGGAAACTTGATCAAGTCGCCTTTTGGCGTGAAGACATACACCTCGTCTTCATACAAGTCCATCTTGAACTGGTCCATCAGTTGGAGGTCGTCATTGTTCTCCAAGGCCGACCTTATGCTGCCGAGCCACTCGTCGATTCCACCTTCGCTTTTGACTCCCTTGTACCGCCAATGGGCTGCCAGGCCTCGTTCGGCCACCTCGTCCATGCGTTCCGTTCGTATCTGCACTTCGACCCACTTGCTTTCCGGGCCCAACACGGTGATGTGAAGGCTCTCATAGCCGTTGGTCTTGGGAACGCTGAGCCAGTCGCGAAGCCTTTTCGGATTGGGCTGATACATGTCTGTCACGATGGAATAGACTTGCCAGCACAACATTTTTTCACGTTCGACGGGAGAATCGATGATGATTCGTATGGCGAAAAGGTCGTAAATGCCCTCGAAATTGCATTTCTGCTTTTTCATCTTCTGCCAAATGGAGTGAATGCTCTTGGTGCGGCCTTTCATGTGATAGTGCAAGCCCGCCGCTTTCAGGCGTTCGTCCAAAGGTTGTACAAACCTTTGGATATACGCGTCGCGCGCCTCCTTCGTCGCGTTCAGCTTTGTTTTGATCAGGTAGTATGCGTCGTGTTCCAGATATTTCAGGCTCAAGTCCTCCAGTTCACTCTTCAATTTGTAGAGTCCGAGCTTGTGGGCCAAGGGCGCATACAGATAGCTTGCCTCTTCGGAGATGGCCCGTTGGGCTTCCTTCTGCTCGGTATCACGAATCTGACGCATCAGATTGACCCGGTCGGCAATCATGATCAAGATGACCCGCATGTCTTCGGAGAACGATATCAGCAGATTTCGGAAATTCTCGCTTTCAATCACGGGATTCTTCTTGTACAGCTCCTGCACTTTTACCAAGCCATGGATGATGTGGGCGACGCCTTCGCCATATTCGGCTTTGATGTTATCTAAGGTCGAGGATTCGGTTACAACGCCATAATAGAGTAGGATAGAGAGGACGCTGTCACGCTTCAAACCTATTTCGTTCACAGCAATTTCCGCAGTGCGCAGGCCTTGCAGGATGGGATTCAGGCCGAAGGCGTCCCGCTTCAGCCGCCCCTCGCGAATGGCCTGCATTATCTGCCGACGAAGTTTTCTTTCGTCGTCAGGCCACAAGGTGTCCGCAACGGATTTACTCAAAAGTGACAGCAACCGTGTCGTTTCCGCCAACTCTTCTTGCGTGAACTCGAATTTCTCTACCATACTATAAAACAATGTTATTGGTGTTGCTCCCTTAAGAGGTCATTCACCACCTTCACCGGGTTGAAGGTGCTGAGGGGAACTTCGACAAAAATCGTATTCCAATCGCTCATGGCACCATTCCAAAGACCGGGAAGCTCCAAAGCCTTCAATTCTTTTCCATTCTTGCTCTTGTGACTGATAAAGCCTGTATTGTGGTCTACGTAGTCCGGAAGATTGAATTTCTCACCTTTATAATTATAGGTGGCGCACACGAGGTCGACGGGGTTGAAGTGAGTGCCATTGGTAAACATCTTGACAAACTCTTCATTGCGTGTGTCTATCTGGCTGCTTTCCAGAATCTGGAGACTTGTGGTGCCATCCTGATTGTAAACGACAAAGGGACCGCCTCCGGGTTCGCCCACATTCTTGACAACGCCACAGACGCGCATGGGACGATTCAGCTTTTTCTTCAAGTAGCAAGTCAAATCGGCATCTTCCAACTCTTTCAGGTCTTCCTTCCTGCAACACAAATCCCGTTGGAGGAATCTGACTATCTCTTGCAGCAACTCATGTGAATATTCGCCGTTATCCAAGATGTCAAGATACCTGAAAGCCTGTGTCTGCTTCTCGACAAGAACACCCGCAATGATCTCCTTGTATGTTGTCGTGTCCGATTTCAGCCGGTCTGGCGTGACGTTGTCTATATTCTTCACGAAGACGATGTCGGCCTGGATGTCATTCAGATTCTCTATCAGGGCGCCGTGTCCACCCGGACGGAAGAGTAGGGTGCCGTCTTCATTCCTGAAAGGAGTGTTGTCGGGGTTCACCGCAATCGTATCGGTGCTGGGTTTCTGCTCGGAAAAGGATATGTTTAGTTTCAAGCCATATTTCTTTTCTATGCCGGCAGCTTTTTCATTCACCTTCTCCTTAAACAGCTTCAGGTGCTCATGGCTGACCGTGTAATGCACTTCCGCCGTGCCATTGGAGCTTGCGTATAAGGCTGCCTCCACCAAATGCTCCTCCATGGGAGTGCGGTTTTCATCACGGTAATGATGGAACAGAATCAATCCCTTGGGCAGCTGGCCGTAATTGAGGCCACAAGGCAACAGCAGATTTTCTACGACATCTTTGTAGCGGGATTTTTCAAGAAGAGCAGGGATTGCCTCTCCTTGATTCTTAAGGCAAGCCGCATTCAAGGCCTCGTAGAACGCAAATTCTGTTAGATGGGCAAAGAACTCCTTTTCATAGTCGGTTTTCGGCTTGTCATAGTCTGCTGAAAGAAAAGCAAACAGGTCTTTGAACATCCTACTTGCAGCACCACTGGCAGGCACGAACTTTAGAATCCGTTTTTTTCCGCTGGCTCGATAATCTTTCCACAGCGCTTGATATTTCTTCCGTTCCTGTTCGGTCAGTCTCAAGACGCCTGCATCTATCGTTGCCGCCGCTTTCAATTTTAAATAAGGAAAACCTTCCGAGAGTTGTTTCAACTGGCGGACAACCTGTGTTTCCGTCATCCCTCGCTTTTCAATCTGAATCTTGTCAGTTTCTGTCAGTAGCATAAACAAATCCTCCGTAATTTAATTCTTTTTATATGATTTGATGGTTTTCCGCAGGGCAAAATAGGCAATTGCCAACACAAGCGCACCTATGATTGCATATTTGATGTATTCGCTATAGGATTCTATGGCTTCTCCAAGTTTGTCTTCGGGTACAATGGAATACAGATACCATCCCAGGAAAGCGAGAATGCAATTCCAAACGCCGGCACCTATCGTCGTATAAAGCAAAAACTTTCCATAGTGCATCTTTGCAAGACCGGCGGGAATGGATATCAGGTGTCTGATTCCGGGAATCAGCCTGCCCGTTATGGTCGCAACCATGCCGTGATTGTTGAAGTAGGCTTCGCTTTTCTCGACCTTTTGTCTGTTAAGCAAGCAAAGCTTTCCCCACTTGCTTTCGGCAAAGCGATAGATGATGGGGCGCCCCAGATAATAGCCTGCAACATAGTTGATGGTCGCACCGCAATCGGCGCCCACTGTCGCCAACAGGATGACAAGCCAGATGTTCAGGTTGCCTCCTGCCGCATGATAGGCGGCAGGCGAAACGACTAATTCCGAGGGAACCGGTATCACTGTGCTTTCCAACAGCATAAGGAACCATACCGTGAAATAATTGAGATTATTTAGAAGATAAGAGAGTATGGACATGATTGAAGTCTAAAATGTTACTTGTTGTTTGTAAGATAATGGAATAGGGGGACGCGTGTAAGGCTTTTTTGATTGCAAACAAATTGAGCCATAGGATTCGCCTATGGCTCAACTGTATTTACTTGGTGTTAAGTTTTGCCCATGCGTCTTTCAAGCCGACGGTCTTGTTGAAAACCAAATGTTCAGCCACGGAGTCGGGATCTTTCATGAAATATCCGATTCGTTGGAACTGCAAATACTCGCCAGGCTGTTTTTCGGCTGCCCAGTTTTCTATATAACAATTGTTCCTTACGATATAGCTGTCTTTATTGAGCAAATCCAAGAAGTCACGTTCGTCTGCGGACGGGTCTTCCACCGTGAAGAGACGGTCGTACTCACGAACCTCCGCCTTCTGGCAATCATCGGCAGACACCCAATGCAATGTACCTTTCACTTTCCTGTTGGCTCCGCTCTCACCACTCTTGCTTGTTGGATCGTATTCTGCCTGAATTTCTATGATGTTGCCATTCTCATCCTTTGTACAGCCTGTACAGGTGACGATATAGGCATTCTTCAGACGAACCTCTTTGCCGGGAGTCATACGGAAGAACTTCTTCGGAGCTTCTTCCATGAAGTCGTCACGTTCTATCCATAAATTCTTTGAGAACGTTATGGTATGTGTGCCATCCTGTTCGTTTTCCGGATTGTTGACAGCGACTAATTCTTCTTTCAAATCTTCGGGATAATTGGTTATAACCAATTTCACGGGATCAAGTACGGCACTCACGCGGAAGGCTCTCTTGTTCAAGTCTTCGCGCACACAAGACTCCAGTAGAGCGATGTCGTTCAAGGCGTCGAATTTCGTATAGCCGATGGAGTCGATGAAGTTGCGAATGCTCTCTGGGCTATAACCTCTACGACGCATTCCACACAATGTCGGCATGCGAGGGTCGTCCCACCCATTGACCAGGTGCATGTCAACCAAGGCGTGCAACTTGCGCTTGCTCATCACCGTATAGGTCAGGTTGAGTCGGTTGAACTCTATCTGCCGAGGTCTGTAATTGGCGTTGCTGTCATTTTCTTTTTCCAACAAGAAATCGACAAATTTGTCGTATAGCGGACGATGGGGGACAAACTCAAGCGTGCAGATGCTATGGGTCACCCCTTCAAAGAAGTCGCTTTGTCCATGTGCAAAGTCATACATGGGGTAGGCGTGCCACTTCGTACCTGTCCGGTGGTGTGGGATATGAATGATTCTGTACATGATGGGATCGCGAAAGTGCATGTTGGAGTTGCCCATGTCAAGTTTCGCACGAAGCACCATGCTGCCTTCCACGGCTTCTGGCGTATTCATCTGCTCGAACAGCCTGAGATTTTCCTCCACAGGTCTGTCTCTATAGGGACTGGCAGTTCCGGGAGTGGTTGGCGTTCCCTTCTGGTCGGCGATTTCCTGGGCTGTCTGCTCATCAACATAGGCATGTCCTTTCTGAATCATCCAGACAGCAAACTCCCACAGCTTCTCGAAATAATCAGATGCGTAATAGATATTTTGCCATTTGAAGCCCAACCACTCAATGTCATTCAGGATGTTTTCGACATATTCCGTATTTTCCTTGCTGGGATTCGTGTCATCAAAGCGCAAATTACATATGCCCTTGTATTTCTCTGCTATACCGAAATCCATGCAGATGGCCTTGGCATGCCCGATATGGAGATAGCCGTTGGGCTCCGGCGGGAAACGAGTTTGGATTCGGCCATTGTTTTTTCCTTCCTCCAAGTCCTTCTCGACAAGTTGTTCTACAAAACTTATTCCACGCTTTTCCTCTTTTGGTAATTCTTCTGTAACTGCCATATTCTTACTCTATTAATAATGCAAAAGTAATAGAAAAGTATCAATTTACAAAATAAAGCTCTGCCTTATTATCCCATGAGTATGTCGCCAAAGAAATCTGGACGATGGAAATCCGGCTTCTCGATGTCGACCTTGTTCCATGACAGGAAATGTGGCCGGCTCAATTTGTCACCACATTTATAAATGTTGGCTTTCAACTTCATACCGTCAAAGCTCTGGATATTAGATTGAAACCATGCCTCTGTGGGAATGACAAGAACCATGTTCCAAGTGAAATCGCCTTCAGTAAGTGCTATGTCATCCGAACCTAACGAACTCCATCTCATCACTTTGTCAAGAACAGATGCAGGAGCCAGCTGTCGGCCTTCACGGACCGGACCACATCCGATAAGCAACCGGCCGGTGCAATTACATTCCATATTATAATAGAAGTCATCGCCAGGAAGCTGTGAGAAAAATTCGCAGCAGGAATCTTCCCACACTTTGCCATTGTCACGGCCGGCAACGGAAGCAATGCTTGTTTCTTTCACGCGATATTCTATGATTAGGCATTGGCCGTTATGTGCCATACGGAATGAAAACTCAGGTTTGTAAGGATAATCGGCAGACCAGTTGGCGTTGGTCACATCAGTATATGCTACATGTTGTTCATCCAGCAACTTTATCGCCGTGCTGAGATCTATAGATTGCGTTTCAAGCCTGGCCACTTTTATATTTTCCATAAAACAATATTTATATGATTACTTCCTTGCAAATTTACGAAAAAAAACAGTATGATATTTGCCGTAAATAGGAAGTTTAACGAAAATCGACCTTTTTGCTTGTTTTAGTCTCTTTATGTCTGGCAATGTCCAAACCATCTATTTTAAAAAATGAAGTTGGGCGAACTGTTGTTTTCAACAACCAAATAGATGGTCTAAATTATCTGACATTGCAAGGTTGGGAATTATTTGAGCCAAGAACTGAAGCTAAGGTGAGTAACTGGGTCGCAAGAAAGAAAGTTTCTCGTGAGGTTTTAGCCCAATCAGTAAAATCAAATACGTTTTATTTAGATGAAACTCCAAAAGTTCAACTTGATATGGCTGAAAAAAATATTCATATTGATTATAAGTAATTCTGAGGTGATTAATTATTGCTGTCCAGTAAACTTTTATATGCGGGAAAAAGGTTTACCGGACAGCAATAAATCGAAACCAACGTGTAGTTTAATATTCAACTTTTTGGGGCCATCACAGCCTTCCTTGCTCTCCGAGGTAGCTGTCTTTGAATCCGAGGAAGTAGAGAATGCCGTCCAGTCCGATGTTGTTGATACTTTGTTTGGCGTTGGCCACAACCCTAGGCTTGGCATGGAAGGCGATACCCAGACCCGCTTCAGAGATCATGGGCAGGTCGTTGGCACCGTCGCCGACGGCTATTGTCTGTGCCAGATTCACCTTTTCCACCTGCGCAATCAGCTTCAGTAGTTCGGCTTTGCGGTGTCCGTCTACGATTTCGCCCAGATAATTGCCCGTGAGTTTGCCGTTTTCGTCAATCTCCAGTTCGTTGGCATAGACATAATCAATGCCGTAGCGGCGTTGCAGATATTCGCCGAAGTAGGTGAAGCCACCACTGAGAATCGCAATCTTGTAGCCACATGTCTTCAATACCGACATGAGACGGTCAGTCCCTTCCGTGATGGGCAGGTGTTCGGCGATGTCCTGCATGACATGCGCATCCAAGCCCTTGAGCAGTTTCACCCTTTCCGTGAAACTCTCCTGGAAGTCTATTTCGCCCCTCATTGCCCTCTCGGTAATCTCCCTTACCTGGTCTCCGACCCCGGCACGCTCGGCCAGTTCGTCGATACATTCCGTCTGAATCAGCGTCGAGTCCATGTCGAAGCAGATGAGACGGCGCATTCTGCGGTACATGTCGTCTCGCTGGAAAGAGAAGTCTATGCCCATGTCGGCCGACATCTTCATCAGCTGTTCCTGCATTTGGCCGTTGTTTTCCGGTGTTCCCCGCAGTGAAAATTCAATGCAGGCCCTGACGTTCTTCTCCGGGTTTAGAATGCTCTGGCGACCGGTCAGCCGCAGAATCGAGTCGATGTTCAAGCCTTGCGCCGCAATGATTTGTGTGGCTGAAGCAATCTGCTTGGCTGCCAACTGCCTGCCGATGATGGTCAGGATATACCTGTTTTTGCCTTGCCTGCCCACCCAGCTTTCGTATTCGAGGTCGCTGATGGGCGAGAATCCGATGTTCACTCCCAGTTCGGTGGTCTTGAAAAGCAACTCCTTCATCACCTGTCCGGAGTAGCTTTCATCCATTCTGACGAGGATTCCGAGCGACAAGGTGCTATGGATGTCGGCCTGTCCGATGTCGAGTATCTGCGTATTGTAGCGGGAGAGAATCGTCATGATCGACGCAGTCAGCCCCGGGCGGTCCTGTCCGGTAATGCTGATCAATATCTGTTCTTTCTTGATTTGTTCCATAATGGGATTTTATTCGTTTACTTTCATTGCAAAGGTAGCAACTTTTCTCCAAAGCCATTAGTTAAGACTTAAAGTTTTACTACTTTTGCATTCAAATACGAAATGCAGATGAATTCCAAGGCAAAAGGCTTTGCGGCCGGTATTTTAGCCGCTGTTTTCTATGGTACCAACCCCCTGGGTACACTCTATCTCTACCAGGATGGCATTACTTCAAGCTCCGTTTTGTTCTATCGCTACGCGCTGGCCGTCGCGATGTTTGCCCTCTGGATGGTGGTCAAAGGCGAAGACTTTCACATCAAGTTGGGCCACGCCATCCGTTTTGCGGTGCTCGGCGCTTTCTTCGCCATGTCATCCGTCACGCTCTATCTCAGCTTCCACCACATGGATGCGGGCATTGCCAGCACCATCCTGTTTTGCTATCCCATCATGACGGCGGTGCTGATGGTCGCTTTCTTTCATGAACGAATCACCTGGGGCACAACGGGTTCCATCATCATGGCCGTCACTGGCATCGGACTGCTCTATCGAGGAGACGGCTCGGGCACGCTTTCACCGGTCGGTATCAGCCTGGTTTTGCAGTCATCCCTGCTTTACGCGTTTTATATCATCGGCGTCAACCGTTTTCAAACCTCCTATTCGTCGTTGAAGTTTACGTTCTGGATCGTGCTGTTCGGCCTGTTGTGCATCCTCGCCTTCACCTGGATTTCAGGCGACACGTTGCAACTTCTGACCACCGTTCCCCAGTGGGTCAACGCCCTTCAGCTGGCTTTGCTGCCCACGGTGTTGAGCCTTTTCTGCATGACCATTGCCATCAAGAATATCGGCAGCACTCCCGCTGCCATCATGGGGGCGCTCGAACCTGTCACGGCGGTCGTCATCGGCGTGTGTGTCTTTGCCGAAAGCTTCTCATTCCGACTGGCCGTCGGAATCCTCCTGATTCTTTCCGCCGTCATCGTGTTGATTCTTTCCAAAAGAACCAACGGCTGACATGATTCCTGTGAATAGCCTTTCTGCGCCATCCTGATGGTCAAAACGTGTGTAATAGATAAGGTTGGGACGGATGAAGAAGTTGTTTTCTGTATCAAATAAAGGCCTTGTTTATCAACGACTTATGGCTTTTGGTAAAATGCGGGGCCCCGCATGACGGTGTCAAAGCTGTGCTTTTATCCTCTAAAAGGGGGCCGTTCAGGAGCCAAAAGGGCTGCTTTCAGCGCGCAATCGCTGTGCTTCTACAAGTTGAAAGCACAGCGATTGTCTATTCGGAAGGCAGGTTTGTCTCGGTCGTCTCTTCGTTCTTGGCTTTTCGCTTCTTGGGCAACCGCCCGCTCTTGCGCAGCGCCTCGGCTATGATCCATTGCATCTGGCCGTTGATACTGCGAAATTCGTCGGCCGCCCACCGCTCTACGGCCGCCATCGTGTCGCCGTCGAGCCGCAGGATGAATGATTTCGTGTTTGTTTCTTTCTTAGCCATTTTCTGTATTGACAGCCTTTCGGCGGCTTACATGTTCAACGTTCCCGTGTTGACGACAGGCTGCGCGTTGTCTTCGCCGCACAGCACCACCATCAGATTGCTCACCATGGCGGCCTTCTTGTCGTCGTCCAGTTCCACAACGTCGTTCTCGGCAATCTTGTCGATGGCCATTTTCACCATGCTCACCGCACCTTCCACAATCTTCTCGCGGGCCGCGATGATGGCGTCGGCTTGCTGGCGGCGCAGCATGACAGCCGCAATCTCGGGCGCATAGGCCAGGTAGTTGATGCGCGCCTCTACGATTTCAATGCCCGCCATGGCCAGTCTTTCGTTGAGTTTGGCTTCCAGTTGCCTGTTGATTTCATCGCCTCCGCCCCGCAGGGTCATTGCGTCGTCGCTCTCATTGGCGTCGTATGCGTACTGTCCGGCCGTCTGGCGAAGGGCCGCGTCGCTCTGTATCTTGACGAAGTTTTCGAACGCTTTCATAATCAGATTCACGTTGTTGCCCACCTGAGTGGTGTTGGCCATCGTCTGCGCGTCGATTTCGAACATTGCCTTATACGTGTCAGAGAGCTTCCAAACCAGCACCAGCCCAATCATGACTGGGTTTCCCTGCTTGTCATTCACCTTTATCGGTTCGGCATCGAGGTTGCGGGCGCGCAGCGAAAGCTTCTTGGTGTTGATGAAAGGGTTGACCCAGTAGAAGCCCACTTTCTTGAAAGTGCCCTTGTAGGATCCGAAGAACATCATGACGCGGGCCTCATTGGGCTCTTGTCGCACGAGTCCTTTTTGGCAAAACAGGCTGGCGGCGATCAGCAGAATGCCGCCCGCGACGCTGACGTTATGGGCATACGCAATGCCCAGATAGGCCCAATAGCCGCCTATGCCGAGGCCGGCCAGAATCAGAAACAGGGCCAGAAAACCGTTTAGGGTCAGCCCGTTGAACAGCACTTCCTGCTTCGTTTCGCTTTTGAAGTTTTTCTCTTCCATGTCGTTATGGTTTTAAAGGTGAATAATAAGTTGTCTTGATAAGCCCGAAAGCATGTCGATTGCATTTAAAATGATATCATTTTGATATTGCAAAGATAAGCGATGGTTTGACAAGTTGTATCATGTGTGCCTTATATTTAATGTATATTAACCCTCGACGGCTTCTGTCCAGCTTCTACGTTATCCCTTCTTTTCGTAACTTTGCACCCATGATGATAACCGAAGAAGACAAGATAGACGGGCTCACCGTCGATGAACTTCGTCAGAAGCGCGTTGCCGTGCTGCTGTCGGGGGGTGTCGACAGCAGTGTCGTCGTTTGGGAGTTTGCCCGTCTGGGGCTTCATCCCGACTGTTTCTACATCAAGATTGGCCCCGAGGAAAAGGAGGAATGGGACTGTTCGAGTGAGGAAGACCTGGAGATGGCCACGGCCGTTGCGGCCAAATATGGCTGCCGATTGCAGGTCGTCGACTGCCACAAGGAGTATTGGAACCAAGTGACGCGCTACACGATGGAGAAGGTGAAGGCCGGATTCACGCCCAATCCCGACGTCATGTGCAACCGATTGATCAAGTTCGGGGCCTTCGATGAGAAGATGGGGCACGACTATGACCTGATCGCCACGGGCCATTATGCCCGGACGGAGGTCGTGAATGGCGAAAAATGGCTCGTGACGAGTCCCGATCCGGTGAAGGACCAGACCGACTTTCTGGCACAGATTTACGACTGGCAGTTGCGCAAGGCCATCTTTCCGATAGGCCACCACGTGAAGGACGAGGTGCGCGAGATTGCCGAAGCCGAGCATTTGGTCAACGCCAAGCGCAGGGACAGCCAGGGCATTTGCTTCTTGGGACAAATCAATTACAATGATTATCTGCGTCGTTATCTGGGCGATTGCCCGGGCGACGTCATCGAATTGGAGACCGGCTGCAAGATAGGTGAGCACCGGGCACTGTGGTATCACACCATCGGACAGCGCAAAGGACTGGGCTTCGGCGGCGGTCCTTGGTTTGTAGTGAAGAAGGATGTGGAGCGCAACGTGCTGTATGTCAGTCATGGTTACGACCCTGCGACGGCTTACAAGCAAGACTTTAAGGTGCATGATTTCCATTTTCTCACCCGCAAGGACGTGCTCCCGTCGGGTGGCAAGGTGACGTTCAAGATTCGCCATACCCCCGAATATCACCCGGCTGTGGTCGAACGGCTGTCCGACCGTGAGTTTATCATTCATTCGGAGACCGCCATCCACGGTGTTGCGCCGGGCCAGTTCTGCGTGGTCTACGACGAGAGACATCACCGTTGTTACGGCAGTGCCGAGATAACCTTCTGATGTTGAATTTATTCCGTTTTTCTTTTGAATCCTTATTCTTTTTCGTACATTTGCAGAAAGCAATGCTGTGTGTGCGTTGCTGTTGTTCATTTGAATTGTAACGTATGAGAAAGATAAAGACAGGCAAGCCGCTTTCCGAGCGTGAAAGCACTTCTTTGAATGCTTATTTGGATGAAATCGGCAAAGAGTCTTTGCTGTCGATGGAGGAAGAGCAGGCCCTATCGGAACGGATACATCAGGGCGACCGCCAGGCTTTGAACAAGCTGACGGAGGCCAATCTCCGCTTTGTCGTGGCCGTTGCCAAGCACTTTCAAGGACAAGGGCTGGGCATGAACGACCTCATCAGTGAGGGAAACGTGGCGTTGTTGCAGGCCGCGGAGAAGTTTGAAGCAGGCCGGGGACTGCGTTTCGTGGCTTTTGCGGAGATGTATATACGCAGGGCCATCGAGCGGGCGTTGAACGAACAGGCCGGCATTTACAGGTTGCCGCGGGGCGAAAGGAATCCCATCGAACAGTCCAACAGCAAGCCTTTCTCCGTGGACGCGCCCTTGGCAACGGGTGCGAACGTGAGCCTTTTGAATGTGTTGCACGACGGCGATGCGCCGGAAGCCGACCGAGAGGCTGTGGAGGCATTTGACCGAAAGGCCCTGGAGGAGGCGATGACCGTGTTGAACGACCGCGAGCGGGTGGTGATCGCCGCCTTTTATGGAATCGGCCAAGACCATACGACCTTGGCGGAGATAGGCAACCGGCTGGAGGTGAAACGCGAACGGGTGCGGCAGATACGCAAGACGGCGTTGCGAAAGCTGGCCAAGTACAATCCCGCATTGAAGGAGTTGTAGTCCGGCGGTCGGTTTTGACGGCTTGGAAAGTGCAGGGGCGCAACGGAAAGACCATCTTTCCGTTGCGCCCCTTGGCTTTCGAGGTTGTCATTCCTTCAAAGGGAATGGTTTCGTTTTCAATCGAATACGCTCCCCTTGGTCAACGCATACCTGCCACCGCCCGTCAGACAGAGCACGACCGCGCCGAGCAGATAGAGCATGGGCAGTTCGATGGCCCAGCCGCCGGTCATCGGGTCGACGGAGAAAATCTGTCCGAGGTGCGCCATGAGGATGGCGACAACCATGTTGCCGGCAAACACCACGGAGGCTGCACGTGTCCACAGGCCGATGATTATCATGAGGGAAGCGACCAACTCGGCAGCCAACGCGCCATAGGCGATGAAGGGGGGCAGTCCCATCTGCGCGAGCATGCCGCCGATGAAGCCGACACCGGCCGTCAGTTTATGGATTCCGTGAAACAGCATGAGGCCGCCGACGGTGAGTCGCAATACAAGCAATCCTCAGTCATTGCTGCGCAGGAAATCTTTTGTTAGAGTCATTTCATTTAATTTTTGATTGTTAATAAAACTCCCTTTGTGTCATCAGGGAGATTGGAGAGATGGGCAAATGTCGTGCCATCATGTTTCTTTTGTGTCGGGAAAGTCTATTTGAAAAGCTCCAGAATCTCGTCAATGATTTTGCCAAGCCCCTTTTCTGTCGTGCTGTCGGCCTCTTCCGCCACCTTCTTCTTCACCATGTCGCCGATGGAATTGACGATTTTGTCCTTGGCTTTCTTGGGTATTTGTTCCGTAGCCTCATCGCTTTCACCACTTTCAGGCGCTTCGGTTCCATTCTCATCATCAGACTTTTGTCCGTCCACCGCTTCGCTTTCGTTCGTTTGATTCAGCATTTTGAGCTTCTTCCTGCCCAATGCCCTGGCAATGTCGTCATCGTTCAGCGTGATGACTTTGCCCAGAATGCCATACGAAACCGTATGTTCCTTGTCGTTCCAGGCGACGGTCGTCTTCGAGAAGAAGATGTAATTATGATATTCCAAGGCCTCGCTGAGCGCGTTGATGATACTCCCGGTCATCATCCGGCTGACCAACCGCATGCCGACAGAGAAGACATCGTCGCCCGTATCGGTCGTTTTCGCGTTCATGAAAACGTTCAGGCGGTCGCCGATTGCGTCTTGATGTTCACGCTTGCTGGGGTTGGTGAAAGCGAAAAGAAGCGCAATCACGACGAGCAGTGCCGCGATGATTTTGCCCAATGGTCTCTTTTCCTTGGACTTTTGTGGCAGCAGAGGCTCCTGGTAGGGCTGATTCACATTCGGTTGCCGCCCGCCGGCTGCAGGGACGGCATGTTCCTGCGGGTTGAAGGGCGGTGGGGTGGCGGCGGGTTGGGTGTTGAAGAGGAGGTTCTTGAGTTCCTCCACCTGCCATGCCGGCGTCCAGTTGGCCATTCCTTCGCCCCACACCAGCGTCTCGGAACAGATTCCCTTCGCCTTCAACTCTTCTATGCTGAAGGGGCCGGCTTGTCGGTTGTCTTCTATGATAAAGTATTTCATCTTGCTTTTCAGTTCGTTTTACAGCTACATATTTATATAAACAATTCTTCAAAGTGGTCGCTCAATTGGGTCATCCTCCGATAAACGACATGCGCGCCCGCATCGTAGAGCACCTTGTCGGGCAGCGGTCCGCTGTTGACGCCTATCGTGAAGATACCGGCCGAAGCCCCGGCCCTGACACCCAGAGGCGCGTTCTCGACGACGACAGCCTCCCATGGGTGCAGTCCGCCGGCCTTCCGAAGTCCCATCAGGTATGGGGCGGGATGCGGCTTGCCCCGCTCCACGTCGTATGCCGTCACGATATGGTCTTTGGAGAGATAATCGCCAAAGTCGCGAATCAGCCTTTCTATCAATGGTTTTTGCCCGCTTCCGGTAACCACGTTGACGCTCATGCCATGGCGGAAAGCCTGCTCCATCACCTCTATGACGCCATCGAAGACCGGCGCTTCGGGCATGTTGTGGAATATATGGGTCTTGACATCGTACATTTTCTGCGCCTCTTCGAGCGAAATTTCCTGCCCTTTCTGCGCCTTCACGAAGTGCCGTATCGTGTCGATACCGCGTGCACCTTCGGTCGCGTAGGCGTCTTCGGCCGTCATCTTGACATCGAATTGCGCCATGCTTTGCCGCCAGGCGACGGCATGGTGGGGCATGCTGTCGTAGAGCACACCGTCCATGTCAAAGAGAACGGCCTTGGGACAGAATCGCCCAAAGCCGTGTTCTCCTAAGTATTGTTTGATTTTTTCTTCGAGCATGGTCTACAATCTCTCACGAATGGCCTTGCTCTCTGCCTCATAACCGGGCTTGTCGAGTAGCGCAAACATGTTCTTCTTGTAAGCCTCCACGCCCGGTTGGTTGAACGGATTGACACCTTGGAGCAAGCCGCTGACGCCGCATGCCCGCTCGAAGAAGTAGATGAGCTGGCCCAAGTAGTACTCCGTCAGTTCCGGCATGTTGATGAGGATGTTGGGAACGCCGCCGTCCACGTGTGCCATGCGTGTGCCCAGTTCGGCCATCTTGTTGACTTCGTCCACCCGTTTGCCTTCCAGGAAGTTGAGACCGTCGAGGTTTTCGTCGTCATGGGGGAAGTCGAGTTTGTGCTGTGGCGTCTCAACGGAGATTACTGTCTCAAAGATAGAGCGCTCGCCTTCCTGAATCCATTGGCCCATTGAGTGGAGATCTGTTGTGAAGTCGCAGGCTGCGGGGAAAATACCCTTCAGATCCTTGCCCTCGCTTTCACCGTAGAGTTGCTTCCACCATTCGGCCATGAAATGGAGTTTGGGCTGGAAGTTGGCCACAATCTCGATTTTCTTGCCGGCCTGCGTGTAGAGAGCCTGGCGTGTGGCGGCGTAGCGTGCGGCCATGTTTTCGGCAAATGGCACGTCCTTGCCGCACGCCTTCTCCATGTCGGCGGCACCCTTGACAAGCGCTTTCATGTCGAAGCCGGCGCAGGCGATAGGCAATAGGCCCACAGGTGTGAGCACCGAGAAGCGTCCACCCACGTTGTCGGGGATGACGAAGCTCTTGTATCCCTCCTTGTCGGCGCAGGTGCGGGCAGCCCCTTTCTTGGCGTCGGTGACGGCAACGATGACGTCGCGTGCCTCTTCCTTGCCGCGCTGGGCCTCGCATTGTTTCTTCAGCAGGCGGAAGGTGAGCGCCGTTTCGGTCGTGGTTCCCGACTTCGATATGTTGATGACACCGAACTTCTTGTCTTTCAGATAAGTGGTCAGCTCGTAGAGATAATCTTCGCCGATGTTGTTGCCGGCAAAGAGAATCGTAGGATTCGTGCGGTCGTCGGCAAGCCATGCGAAGCTGTTGCCCAAGGCCTCGATAACCGCGCGTGCGCCAAGGTAGGAACCGCCGATGCCGGCCACCACGATTACTTCGCATTTCTTGCGCAGCGTGTCGGCTACAACCTGTATTTCATTGAGAAATTCTTCGCTAATTCCGGATGGCAAATGCAGCCAACCCAAGAAATCATTGCCGGCACAAGTGCCATTTTCGAGTGCTTCCTGCGCGTCTTTTACCTTTGCTTCGTATGCCTCTACGGCACCCTTGGTAAGAAACTGTTTAGCTTTTGTAATGTCTAATGTGATACTTTTCATTGTTGTTTGTATTTATAATCCGGACAAGACGCTGTCGTCTGTCGGATCATGGGTTGATTATTGTAAACGATTGGCCAGTTGTGGAATCACGAGCGACGCCCCTTGGCGTTCGTAGAGAATGCTGTAGACGGCGTCGAGGATGGGCATGTCCACCCGCATGTGGCCGTTGATTTCCTTCATGCACTTGGTGCCATAGTAGCCCTCGGCCACCATCTCCATCTCTATCTGCGCGCTTTTCACTGAATAGCCCTTGCCGATCATCGTCCCGAAAGTGCGGTTGCGGCTGAAATTGCTGTAGCAAGTCACCAGCAAGTCGCCGATGTACGCGCTGTCGTCGACGCAGCGTTGGGCCGGATAGGCCGCCTTGAGGAAGCGTCCCATCTCCTGCGCCGCGTTGGCAATGAGCACTGCCAGGAAGTTGTCGCCGTACTTCATGCCGTGGCAAATGCCGGCGGCGATGGCATAGACGTTCTTCAACACCGCCGCATACTCTATGCCGATGATGTCGGTCGAGGTCTTGGTCTTGATGAATTCGCTCGATATGATGTCGGCGAAAGCCTGGGCCTTGGCGATGTCGCTGCATCCTATCGTGAGATAGGAGAGGCGTTCCATGGCCACTTCCTCCGAGTGGGACGGGCCGCCGATGCAGGCAATGCGGTCGTAGGGCACACCCCACACCTGATGGAAGTATTCCGACACCACGATGTTCTCATCGGGAACAATGCCCTTGATGGCCGAAACGATGTTCTTGTCGCGTAGCGACGTGGTGAGTTTCTTCAAGTGATTCTTCAGGTAGGGCGAAGGGGTTACGAACACCAAGGTGTCGTAATCGTCGACGATACGGTTGATGTCGCTTGAGAAATCGACCTCTTCCACGTTGAAATGGGCCGCCATCAAGTAGGCCGGATTGTGCCCCAGACGCTTGAATTCGGCAATCCTGTCGTCGCGACGCATATACCAACCGATGTGATGCGTGTGGCGTATCACAATCTTGGCGATGGCCGTTGCCCACGAACCGCCGCCGATGATGGCTATCTTACCGCAGTTATGCATTGGCCTTGTCTATCCAAGCTTGAAACTCTTCCACGCTCGGCTTCTGATAGTCGAGCTTGTATTTCTTGACAATCTCACCCAACTTCTGCTGCAACCCCTGGGCTTTCTGGTCCCTGATGTCGCTGATGAGGTTGAAACCGGCCTTGCGCAACACGTAGACCCAGTCTTCCGCCACGCCAATCTCGGCCCATTCCTTCATGCTGCTCTGCGGCATTTTGGCCTCGGGCTTCATCTGTGGGAAGAGCAACACTTCCTGAATGAACTCCTTGCCCATCATGAGCATGCACAAACGGTCGATACCTATGCCGATACCCGACGTGGGAGGCATGCCGTATTGCAGCGCACGCAGGAAGTCCTGGTCGATGATCATGGCCTCGTCGTCGCCCTTGTCGGCCAGTTGCATCTGGTCTTTGAAGCGCTCCTCCTGGTCGATGGGGTCGTTGAGCTCCGAGTAGGCGTTGGCCAATTCCTTGCCGTTGACCATCAGTTCGAAGCGTTCGGTCAGTCCCGGCTTCGAACGGTGCATCTTGGTGAGTGGGCTCATCTCCACGGGATAGTCGGTAATGAAGGTGGGCTGGATGAAGGTTCCTTCGCAGAACTCGCCGAAAATCTCGTCGATCAACTTGCCCTTTCCGAAGGTCTCGTCTATGGTTTCCATCTTCAAGTCGACCGTGGCGATCTTGCGAATCTCGTCTTCCGTCTTGTCGCTGAGGTCGAAACCGGTCTTCTCCTTGATGGCGTCGAGGATGGGCAGACGGCGGAACGGGGCCTTGAAAGAGATGACATTGTCGCCGTTACGCACTTCGGTGCTGCCGTTGTTCACGGCCTTACAGATGGTTTCGAGCAGTTGTTCGGTGAAGTTCATCATCCAGTTGTAGTCCTTGTACTGCACGTAGAGTTCCATGCAGGTGAACTCCGGGTTGTGAAACTTGTCCATACCCTCGTTGCGGAAGTTCTTTCCAATCTCGTAGACGCCCTCGAATCCACCCACGATGAGCCGCTTCAGATACAGTTCGGTGGCGATACGCATGTACATGTCGACGTTGAGCGCGTTGAAATGGGTGATGAACGGGCGGGCCGAAGCACCGCCGGGAATGCTCTGAAGGGTAGGGGTCTCCACCTCGGTGTAGCCGTGTTCGTCGAAGAAGTTGCGCATGGTGCGCAGCACGGTGGCCCGCTTGAGGAACGTGTCCTTCACGCCGTCGTTCACGACGAGGTCCACGTAGCGTTGGCGGGCCCGCATCTCGGGGTCGTCGAACTTGTCGTAGGCCACGCCGTCCTTGTACTTCACGATGGGCAGCGGCTTGAGACTCTTGCTCAACAAGGTCAGTTCCAGCGCATGGACACTGATCTCTCCGGTCTGAGTCTTGAACACAAAGCCTTTCACGCCAATGATATCACCGATGTCGAGCAGCTTCTTGAACACCTTGTTATATAAGTCCTTGTCTTCGCCCGGGCAGATTTCGTCGCGCGAAACATATACTTGAATCCTTCCTTTGCTATCCTGAAGCTCTGCGAAACTGGCCTTTCCCATCACCCGCCGGCTCATCATGCGGCCGGCAATCACAACCTCTCTTTTCTCATCTTCGCTGTAAAGATCCTTTATATCGGTAGAAAAAGCGTTGGTGGGAAACTCGGCTGCGGGGTATGGGTCAATGCCCATGTCGCGCAATTCTTGGAGACTTTGCCTGCGCACAATCTCCTGTTCACTTAACTCTAATACGTTCATAGTTTTAAATAGAATATATTCTTTATGGTTGCGAAGTTACTAATATTTTTTGATATTGGGGCTTTTTTCAATGTTTATCTATATTAATTAAGGTGCAAAGCATGTCTTTGGCTGGCTGTTTTGTCAACTTTCTTCATGTAAAAAACGCTTGTTTGAACTGTGTCATCCAGCTGTTTGCAAGTCCGATGTGGCGCTTTCTGCGCGCAAAGAAGCGGTGGTCGCAAGCTCCTCATGCGTCTTTTTCAGCTTGAAAAGGCCCTTTCTCCGCTCTCAAAGCAGGCTTTCCGTGCTGTCACCGCCGCGCTTTGGCGTCGTAAAAGCACGACGATTGGAGTGCAAAAGCACAGCCGTTGGAAACGTGTCTCGCGGCAATGAAGGTGAGAATGATGGCAAGTATCTGATTCACAATGCGATGCGCAAGTCTTGAAAGGTGCCGTTTTTCGGGCTGAAATGCTTTTCTTTGAAAACAATCGATTGTACGGAAGCCTTTTGTCAATATTTTTCACAGCAATGACAGGGGGCTTTCCACCCGGCGATGCTCCATCCGTCAACGCTCTTTGGCACGCTCTTTGCTTATCTCTGGGCAGAAATAACAATTTAAAATCATATTATGCAAAAAGGAAACATTGGGGTTACAACCGAGAACATCTTCCCTGTCATCAAAAAGTTTCTCTATTCCGACCATGAAATCTTCCTGCGCGAGATGGTGTCGAACGCCGTCGACGCCACGCAGAAGATGAAGACGCTGGCCGAACGTGGTGATTTCAGCGGCGAACTGGGCGACCTGACCGTCCGAATCAGCCTGGACAAGGAGAACAAGACCTTGACCATCAGCGACCGTGGTATCGGCATGACGGCAGAGGAGATTGACAAGTATATCAATCAGATAGCCTTCTCGGGTGTCACCGACTTTCTGGACAAATACAAGGACAACGCCAATGCCATCATCGGCCATTTCGGACTGGGATTCTACTCGGCCTTCATGGTGGCCGACAAGGTGGAAATCATCACCCGTAGCTACAAGGAAGGCAGCCAGGCGGTGAAGTGGAGTTGCGACGGAAGTCCCTCGTTCGAGATTGACGAGACGGAGAAGGCCGACCGTGGTTCGGACATCGTTCTGCATATTTCGGACGACTGCGCCGAGTTTTTGGAGAAAAACAAGATTGAAGAGCTGCTCAACAAATATTGCAAGTTCCTCATCGTGCCGGTGGCTTTCGGCAAGAAGACCGAATGGAAGGACGGCAAGCAGGTGGAAACGGCCGAGGACAACATTATTAATAATGTGGAACCGCTGTGGGTGAAGGCTCCCAGCACGCTGAAGGACGAAGACTACAAGAGCTTCTACCGCACGCTTTATCCCATGCAGGACGAGCCGTTGTTCTGGATTCACCTGAATGTGGACTATCCTTTCAACCTGACGGGCATTCTGTATTTCCCCCGCGTGCATTCCAACATCGAACTTCAGCGCAACAAGATTCAGCTCTATTGCAACCAGGTGTTCGTCACCGACCAGGTGGAGGGTATCGTGCCCGAGTTCCTGACGCTGCTGCATGGTGTCATCGATTCGCCCGACATTCCGTTGAACGTCAGCCGCAGTTATTTGCAGAGCGACGCCAACGTGAAGAAAATCAGCACCTACATCACCAAGAAGGTGTCCGACCGGCTGCAAAGCATTTTCAAGGAAGACCGCAAGCAGTACGAGGAGAAGTGGGACAGCCTGAAACTCTTCATCAACTATGGCATGCTGTCACAGCCCGACTTCTACGATCGCGCCAAGGATTTCACGCTGTTGAAGAGCGTGGACGGCAAGTATTTCACCTTCGAGGAGTACAAGTCGCTCATCCAGAGTGAACAAACCGACAAGGACGGCAACCTGATTTATCTCTACGCCACCAACAAGGACGACCAATACAGCTATATTGAGGCTGCCCGCAACAAGGGTTACAGCGTGCTGTTGATGGATGGCGAGCTTGACGTTCCCATGACGTCGATGCTTGAACAGAAGTTGGAGAAGAGCCGCTTCACCCGTGTTGACTCCGACATCATCGACCGCATCATCGTGAAGGAAGACGCCAAAGCAAGCAACCTGACCGATGACGAGCGTGACAATTTGTCAGAAGTGTTCCGCAGCCAAATGCCTAAACTCGACAAGGCGGAGTTCGGCGTGGAGGTGGAAGCGCTGGGAGAGACGGCTCAACCGGTTGTCATCACGCAGAACGAATATATGCGTCGCATGAAGGAAATGAGCCATTTCCAAGCCGGCATGAACTTTTACGCCCAAATGCCCGACAGCTATATGATGGTACTCAACAGCGACCACAAGCTGGTAAAGCAGGTGCTTGAAGACACCGGTAAGGCTACGGCCGAGCAGTTGAAGCCCGTCTTGAGCGAAATCAAGGGGCAGCAGGCACGTCTGTCTGCGCTCCGTCAGAGTCAGGACAAGAAGAAAGCGGAGGAAATCACGCAGGAGGAGAAGGACGACCTGGCCAACACAGAGAAGACGTTGCAGGACGAGCGTGCCAAGAAGCGCGACATTCTCGCGACTTATGCCAAGGGCAATGCCGTCGTTCATCAGCTGATAGACTTGGCTTTGCTGCAAAACGGCATGCTGAAGGGTGCTTCTCTGGACGCCTTCCTCAAGCGGAGTGTCGATTTGATAGGGTAAATATGCGCGTCATATACACGCTGTAATATTTATTTGATAAAATGAGTGCAAACATTTGGTAGTTACAGAAAAAGTAGCTACCTTTGCACTCGCAAATCAGAAATTTGGCTCCGTAGCTCAACTGAATAGAGCATCTGACTACGGATCAGAAGGTTCCGGGTTTGAATCCCAGCGGAGTCACTTTTCTTGAAGCGCAGACAACAATGGTTTTGGCTTCGTAGCTCAACTGAATAGAGCATCTGACTACGGATCAGAAGGTTCCGGGTTTGAATCCCAGCGAAGTCACCGTCAAGAGGTTCTCAACGATGAGAACCTCTTTTATTATTATCAATGCCATACATATTAAGGTGAGATGTATATAAAAAGCGTTGTTTGCTTGGAATTTCTTCATGCACAAACAACGCTTTTAGGGATTTGACATACCATTGGGTTCGCTTTTGCGAATCGAACGGTATGTGATTTTGTCTTATTTCACCGGGACATTCTTGAGTATTTCAAGCAAGTGGTCCCAAACCATCTGTACGGTAGGGATGTGGAGTCGCTCTTCGGGTGTATGTACGTAGCGGAGTGTCGGGCCGAACGATACCATATCAAGGTTGGGGTAGCGTTCGGAAAAGAGGCCGCACTCAAGACCGGCGTGAATGCCTTTCACCTCCGGGTCCTTGCCGAAAAGCTTCTTATAGGCGTCAACGGCCAGTTGGGTCAGCTTGCTGTTGGGATTCATCTTCCATGCAGGATAACCGTCGTTTTGAATGACCTGTGCTCCGGCCAACTGGAATACAGCTTTGATGGTGTTGCACTGGTTGTCGAGGTTGCTCATCACATTGCTGCGCTGTGACGCAAGAATCTCGATTTTGTCCTCAAAAGTCTTGACTACAGCCACATTGCTGGAGGTTTCGACCATGCCGGCCAAGGCTTCGTCCTGACACATGGAGAAGATTCCATTGTCGACAGCCTGTAAAGCTTGTATGAGTTTGCGGCCGACACCTTCTGGAAGAACCGGGGTGGCTTCTGTGCTGCCCATGTTGAAAACCATGGTCGTGTCGGTAACGTGGAACTCGTCTTCAACGTTGTGCGTGAAGATGTTCCAGTCTGCCCGAACGTTCTCTTTCTCGTTTGCGGGAACGGCGAATACAACCTTGCCGTCACGAGGTATCGCGTTATGGAGTTTTCCCGAGTTGAAACTTGCAAGGCGCAGGTCGGTCTTCTCCTGTTCGATGTAAAGGAAACGCGTCAGTACTTTGATGGCATTGGCGCGCATCTTGTTGATGTCGTCGCCGGAGTGTCCACCGGTAAGCCCCTTCAAGGATATCTCGAAAAAGAAGTAGTTGTCGGGAGCAGCCTCGCGATTGAAGTTGAAGGTGGCAGTCGTACTGCGGCCGCCGGCACAGGAAACAAATATCTGTCCTTCATCTTCAGAGTCCAAGTTGATGAGCCAGTCACCCGTCATGAAACCGGCCTTCATTCCCATGGCGCCGGTGAGCTGCGTCTCTTCGTCGCGGGTGAATACACATTCCAAAGGACCATGCTCAAAATCGTTGCTTTCAAGCACTGCCAGCTCGATGGCGCAACCTATTCCGTCGTCGGCACCTAATGTTGTTCCTTTGGCTTTCAGCCATTCTCCGTCCACGTAGGTTTGAATGGCGTCGTTATTGAAATCGAAATCAACGTCAACAAGTTTGTCGCACACCATGTCCATGTGGCTTTGCAGGATGACCGTAGGACGGTTTTCATAGCCAGGTGTGGCAGGTTTGCGAATCAGTACGTTGCCCGTTTCATCGACTTTTGTTTCAAGATTATGTTGCTGTCCAAACTGTTTGAGGTAGTCGATCATCTTTTCCTCATGCTTGGAAGGGCGGGGGATGGTATTGATTTTCGCAAATTGTTCAAACACACTGGCGGGTTGTAATACGTTTTTTTCCATAATATAATCGTTAATTCGTTATTTTCTTATTAAGATTCGGTCGATGGCCAGTTGAACAAAAATGGATGATTTATTTTTGTTATTCCATCAATTTGCACTATCTTTGCACCTATATCTTCATAAGATGTAGTGCAAAATTAGCAAAAATGATAGAAACACTCCTTCTGAGCATGTTAATAATTGCTATATGTATGGCTTTATTATCTATCAAACTGTTGTTCAAGAAGAACGGCAGATTCTCTTCACAGCATATTCATGACAATCCCGGACTACGAAAGCAAGGCATTCATTGCGTGATAGACCAGGACAAGGAGGCCCGCAGAAAACGGCGTGTCTCTTCTTAGATGTGTGACAATATAGAAATCGCAACAAAAATATGAAAAGAAAAAACATGATCAGCAGTCTGACAATGGCTGCAATGGTAACGATGGCCATGGCTTCTTGTAACCAGTCGAGTCCGAAAATGGATTCAAAAGCAGATGTAGAACAGAATGCGCCGGCCAGTCTCAAGATTGCCTATGTAGAGGTTGACAGTATCATGTCGCAGTATACATTCTGCAAAGATTATTCTCTGATACTGCAGAAGAAGGGGCAGAACATCCAGAACACGCTGGCCTCCAAGCAACAGCAGTTGCAGGCGGCTGCTGCCAATTTCCAACAGAAAGTGCAGCAGAATGCCTATACGCGTGAACAGGCAGAAGCCATCCAGGCAGGTTTGCAGAAGCAAAACAACGACCTTCAGGCCCTGAACCAGCGTCTGAGTACAGAATTTCAGACAGAGACCGACAAGTATAACATGGCCTTGCGCGATAGCATTCAGAATTTCTTGAAAGTCTATAATCAGGACAAGAAGTTCAGCATCATCTTCAGTAAGCAGGGTGATAATCTCTTGTATGCCGACAAAGCCTACGACATTACCAAAGAGGTGATTGCCGGTTTGAACAAGGCTTACAAACCATCCGCAAAGACTGTTGCCAAGGAAGAAAAGAAATGATATCTAATAGAATATGACTCGTAAAGAAAGATACGAATTCATATTGCACCATTTTAGAAGTACGCTGCCTGTTGTAACGACTGAGTTGCAATTTGGCAGCGCATTTCAGTTGTTGGTGGCAACATTGCTGAGTGCGCAATGTACGGACAAGCGAATCAATCAAATCACTCCCGAGTTGTTCAGACACTATCCCGATGCGGAGTCAATGGCGAAAGCAGAGGTGGAAGACGTCTTTGAGTATGTGAAGAGCGTAAGCTACCCAAACGCGAAGAGCCGTCATTTGGTGGAAATGTCTCGAATGATTGTAGAGAAGTTTGGTGGAGAAGTTCCCGACAACATGGCGCAATTGACGATGTTGCCGGGCGTAGGGCGTAAAACCGCCAATGTGATTCAGGCCGTTTGGTTCGGTAAAGCCACGATGGCTGTCGACACGCATGTCTATCGGGTCAGCCATCGGATGGGATTGGTGCCTTCTACGGCTTCGACACCGCAGAAGGTGGAGGAATATCTGGTAAGACACATTCCAAACGAGGATATTCCTAAAGCGCATCATTGGTTGTTGTTGCATGGCAGATATATTTGCCAAAGTCAAAAGCCGAAGTGCGACCAGTGTGAATTTGAAAAGATATGTCCCAAATTGATGAAAAACAGTAAATTGGAATAACGATGGATGCAAGACGGATATTGAAGTATTTGTGTGCAATTGCTGAGAACAATAATCGTGACTGGTATCAGGAACACAAGCCGGAATACCTGGCTGTGCGGAAAGATTTCGAGGAGGGAGTGGCCAAGGCCATTGCACGTTTCGGTTCATTTGACGATGAGATTGCCCATTTGCAGGTGAAGGATTGTACATATCGCTTCAATCGTGACACCCGTTTCTCGCCGGACAAGTCGCCCTACAAGCAACATCTTGGAACTTATATCTGCTCTAAGGGCAAAAAAGCGTTACGTGGCGGCTACTATATTCATTTGGAACCAGGCAACTGCTTGATAGCCGTGGGCAGCTATTGGTTGCCTACGAATATTCTTACGTCGTGTCGGAATGAAATCATGGGCAATATAGACCAATGGCGCAAATGTGTGGAAAACGGCCGGTTTGTCAAATTGTTCGGTTATCCAAACGAAGGAAACTGGGAACAATCAGTGAAAGGATTTGGAATATCTGCCCTCAAGACGTGTCCGTCTGGTTTTCCTAAAGATTATCAGTACATAGCATATCTACGCATGAAAGATTATTGCTGCTGGCACAAAGTGGCGGATGACTTCTTTGAAGGAGATGGCTGGCTGGAGGAAGCCGCACGGATTTTTCAAGTGGCCAAACCCATGATGGACTTCATGAACAATGTGATTGACGACTACGAATAGCATGGGGAGAAATTCGTTTTCTTTTAAGCGTTTTACAATCAGGCATGATCGGTGCGGACAGAAGGTTGGTACGGATGGCGTGTTGTTGGGCGCCTGGGCAAAAGGAGGAAAGCGAATCTTGGACATAGGCACGGGATCGGGATTGATAGCACTGATGATGGCACAGCGATATCCCGAAGCAGATGTCGTTGGAATCGAGATAGATACCGATGCTTATAGACAAGCTGTGGAAAATGTGGAGGCAAGTGGCATGGGTGGACGTATTTTATTATATCCTTCTTCATTGCAATCGTTCGCGCCTTCTCAAATGTTTGATAGTATTGTCAGCAATCCGCCATTCTTTTCTGAATCGTTGAAGGCACCGGATTCCAAAAGGAACTGTGCACGGCATACGGATAGTTTGAGTTTTGAAGAGTTGATTTTGTATACTACCGGCTTGATGGATGAAAACGCCTGCCTGTCGGTAGTCATGCCTACAGACCGGGTTGACACATTTCTGTCAACGGCTCTTTTGAAAGGTTTGAGGCTAAGTCGCAGATGTGATGTGAAAACGGTGGAAAGAAAAATGCCCAAACGCAGTTTGTTGGAACTGACGAATCGGCATGATATTTCATTTGAACATGAAACGCAGGTGCTGGATGAGGGAAACGGATTGCGCAGTGCGTGGTATCAGCAGTTGACAGATGATTTTTATCTTTGACGAAAAGCGTGCTTCAGAGGTTCAGTTTTCGGAGTAACACCTTGTTTACCGCTTGAATCTGCCGACTCTGTTTTTGTATTCCGGCCCTAATGTTATTGAGCTGATTGAAGATTTCACATGCGGTGTTTTGGATAAGATTGGGCTGTCGAAGCTTTTTGTCAGCATGGGAATTGACAATGATGTTGATTCCTTTTTCTACCAATTCCACTTTGATGTCTTCTCCTGTCATGACAGGATCGCCGTCATAATGGATGACCCCCGGGCGAGTCCGATGGATATGGAGCGATTTACACTTGAAACTTTTAATCTTGGAACTCTTGTCCAAGGTTTTGTTGAACATGTCGATACTTATTTGTGGCGCTTCCAGAACATCAAAAGGTTCCATGATGACGACATCGAGCCACCCATCGCTCATTGAAGCCTGTGGCGCAATGTAGGCATTGTTGCCATATTGCGAAGCATTGGCGCAAGAGATAAGAAAGGCTTTGTACCTATATACTCCATTTTCATCCTCAATCGTATAGGTTTCCGGTTTGTAATTGAGCCCTTCCCTGAGGATGTTTTCAACGTAAGAGATAGGGCCCCGTTTGCCGGACTCGGCGAATTTCTGACTTACAAAAGCGTCAAACCCCATACCGCAAGTGCAAAAGAACGGATAACCATTGATGATACCATAGTCAAGCCGGTGGACAACGCATTGGTTGATGACATCAATTGATTTCTTGACATTCATCGGAATCATGAGATGGCGGGCAAGTCCATTGCCGGAGCCACAGGGAATGATGCCAAGCGCAGAATTGGAGTTTATGATTCCTTTTGCCACTTCATTGACGGTGCCGTCGCCCCCTATGGCTACGACAATGTCAATGCCGTCATTCTTGCATTTAGTTGCAATTTCAAACGCGTGACCGGCATGTTCCGTAAGTCGTAATTGATAGTCAAATAGTTTTTTATCAATGTGTTGTTCTATAAGATCGGGTATGCCGGCCTTGCTGGTAGTGCCGGAAATGGGGTTCATGATAAAAACAATCTTTTTCTTCATCTTTCACGCTATATCAATGCTTGTCCTGTGCAAATATAGTGATTATTCCATACAACTTTGTTTCTGGCCAATGTTAATTTTCCATATAAATGACTTTTCCCATAAAAAATAATTGGAAGTCATATCTTTTTCGTATCTTTGCAGCCTGTAAAAATTAACGTAGTTTACTACACCTTTTTAAAATAATGGGACAATTACAAGAAAGATATGCAGCCTACCGCGAGCCACAAAAGTTTATGGAGGAAGGTGTATATCCGTATTTCCGTGCTATCACAAGTAAGCAGGGGCCTGAAGTAACGATGGAAGGCTATAAGGTATTGATGTTTGGTTCTAACGCCTACACGGGACTTACTGGTGATGAAAGAGTGATTGCTGCGGCGCATAAGGCATTGGACAAATATGGTTCCGGCTGTGCCGGCAGCCGGTTTCTCAACGGCACCCTTGATTTGCATGTGCAGTTGGAGAAAGAGCTTGCAGCGTTTGAACATAAGGACGATGCGTTGTGTCTTTCAACAGGATTCTCTGTCAATGCAGGTGTTATCCCGGCAATCGCGGGGCGTGGCGATTATGTTATTTGTGACGATCGCGACCATGCGAGTATTGTTGATGGGCGCCGATTGAGTTTTGCAACGCAGCTCCACTATAAGCACAACGACATGGAGGATTTGGAGCGAGTGCTTCAAAAGCTCCCTTTGGAGGCCGTGAAGCTTATCGTTGTCGATGGTGTCTTCTCGATGGAAGGGGATTTGGCAAAGTTGCCGGAGATCGTGAAACTCAAGCATAAGTATAATTGTTCAATCATGGTAGACGAAGCCCATGGTCTTGGGGTCTTTGGAAAACAAGGTCGTGGCGTTTGCGATCACTTCGGATTGACGGACGAAGTTGATTTGATTATGGGAACTTTCTCAAAGAGCTTGGCTTCTATCGGTGGATTCATTGCCGGCGACAAAGACACAATCAACTATTTGCGTCATACTTGCCGTACATATATATTCTCTGCCAGTGACACTCCGGCAGCAACGGCTGCTGCATTGGAAGCGTTGCACATCATCCAGAATGAACCTGAGCGCTTGGAGCATTTGTGGGACATCACCAACTATGCGCTGAAGAGATTTAAGGAAGAAGGCTTTGAAATAGGGGAGACGGAAAGCCCAATCATCCCCCTGTATGTCCGCGACATCAACAAGACATTTGTCGTAACGAAGTTGGCTTTCGAGGCTGGCGTCTTTATCAATCCCGTGATACCACCGGCATGTGCTCCTCAAGACACGCTTGTTCGTTTTGCATTGATGGCAAGCCATACGAAAGATCAAGTCGAGCGAGGTGTTCAGGCCTTGAAGAAAGTTTTCGCCGCCGAAGGAATCATCAAATAAGTAGCTTTTAAATATATCTAAAAAGCGAGATGTCGCATTGCCGACATCTCGCTTTTTCGGTTTTTGACCATTCTTGTTTGACTGTTTGCACAATTTTCTTTGCAACACCAATGGCAAGATTGGTCATCGCAAATATTGGTCGGCTCTTTTGTCACCCAGTTCTTTGGCTTTCAACAGGGCCTTTTGTGCTTCTTCATCTTTGCCGAGTTGTTTGTGGGCAATGCCCATTATCAGCCACGCATCGGCATACTCTGGTTCTATCGACAGGCAACGTTCGCAAGTTTCGACAGCTTGGTCATAGAGTTTTACTCTCAATTGCAGGCTGGCCATTTCCGCATAATACGTAGCTTCACGCGGGTTGGTTATGATGGCCCTTGCAATGTCTGCCAAAGCTTGCTGATATTGATGAAGTTTGCTTTCGCATTTGAATCTCGTATAATAAAACGAAGGTTCCAATATTCTTCCAACCATGAGGGAGTCGTAATGGTTATAGTCGGCGAGTGCCTTTCGGGTTTCTCCGTAGGAGTCGAAAGCGAGGCCACGAGCCAAGACATAGGGGGCGGCAACGGCAGTCAGTGGTTGGGGACAGGCCGCGATGGCGCTGTCAAGCAGTGCCATGTATTCCTCTTTCGAGGCTTTCAATTGTAATTTGCATTGTGCGGCTTCGTAAAAGAACTCCCCATTTCGAATGTCGCTTCGGGTGAGGTCTATAAAGATTTGATAAGCTTGTTGATACTCTCCCTTTGCATAGATGATTTGGGCTTGCTGATGTAGATAGATGGCCTTGGGGCTGATGGCGTAAGCTTTTTGCGCCTGTTGCAAGGCAACATCCAGAGACCAGTCGGCAAAGGGTGCATTCGTTTTGTATACCTCTTTTTGAAAAATGATTTTCGCATAATCGGAATAAGCATCCTCTTTCTTTTCAACCGCATTGATGGCCTGCTTCATCGTATTGTCCGCCTCCTTGAAGCGATTGGCGCTGACCAGTTCCCCCGCTTGGGCCGTATATCCCTCTATCGACTTCGGAAATTTTCTGATGAAGTCTGCTATATACTGGGCGTGTTTGATGGAATCACTTGCAGTCTGCGACATCATCATGGTGAGCAAGGCGTCATTATGGGAGTCGGGGAGGGTGGAACGAATACCTGTCGACCGGAGAACGGGATCGTTCAATGACATTCCGGTCACTTTCTGGTCAAAGCCAAACTTGGCGTCGACAGCATGCGCTTCCTTCCCTTTGTTGGACTTCTGGAGAAGGCCGAGAACCTCTCCCTTTGCATTCAGGATGGGACAACCTAAATACATGTCGCTTTCAGTGGGGGCGAGGATGTAATAGTTGTAAACGGAGTTGAACTTCTCCACACTATTTATCGATATCTGTATCGCATTTCCTTTCTTTACAGAATACGTGGCCAGCCATACTTTGCCATTGTCGCCTGCCTGTTGCGCGGGAAGTGGTGCTCCTGTGGTTTTGCCGTTGACCTTGATTTTGCAAATGTCATAAAGTTCATTGGCGCCATCGATGGTCTCCACGTCCATCTTTCGGCCGTTTGCGTCGATGACGACAGCCTTGTCCGCTTCTTTGAATGGCGTCCAAAGTGCGATGGCTTCTCCATTGTTTCCAACGAAAACACCGTGTGATGAAGCCAGAATAGACCCGTCTTTGGCAAAAGTGGTTAGTGTGAATACGGATTTAGATGTTTTCAATACCGCCGAAGGCTGTGCGACAGATGGCAGACCACATGCCAATGCAAGCCCGAGAATGATGTGTCTTATTTTCATTTCCTTCATAGTTTCAGTTACTTGATGTTTAATAAATCTTTTGCGTTGCCGATGGCCGCGGCCGAAATGTTGCTGCCGCTGAGCATTTGCGCTATTTCATCAATCCTCTCGTCCTGCGACAGAATCTTCATGTTGCTGACCGTTCCCGTTGCCGTTTCTTCTT
This sequence comes from Segatella baroniae DSM 16972 = JCM 13447, assembly GCF_000426585.1. Taxonomy (GTDB): domain Bacteria; phylum Bacteroidota; class Bacteroidia; order Bacteroidales; family Bacteroidaceae; genus Prevotella; species Prevotella baroniae. The sequence goes on along the minus strand of NZ_AUFQ01000003.1, from coordinate 144,346 downwards.
TCGACACCTTATAGTGTGTCGTTCCTCTTGAAGCGATTTGAGGTAGATGGGTGATGCTGATGACCTGACGGTCGGATTGTCCCATTTCGTACATGATCTGCCCCATCATTTCAGCCGCCCTGCCGCTGACGCCGGTGTCGATTTCATCGAAGATGATGGTAGGCAGTTTCACGGCCCCACTTATCATCGCCTTTAAGGAAAGCATGACACGGGCGATTTCTCCTCCCGAAGCCACCTGACTTATCGGCTGCATCTCCGTGGCAGAGTTCGCGCTGAACAGGAATGACACCCTGTCTTTACCATCATGGGCAAGTGGTTTTTCCTGTAGCAGAATGCCGAATCTGGCTTTGGCGATTCCCAGTGGAACAAGTTTTTTCAGCAATTCCCGCTCAATGGCCTTCGAGGCCTTGGCCCGCATGGCCGACAACTCTTCCGCATATTGGTTGCAGACCGACTTTAATTGCTCGACCTGCTCTTCCTGACGTTTCAAGTCTTCGTCGCTGTGGTCGATTTTCGCAATCTGCCTTTCCAGCTCGCGCTTGGTGTCTATCAATTCCTCAACGGTCGAAGCGTGGTATTTCTTTTCCAGGGTGTAGATCGTGTCCAACCTTTCATTGGCATGCTCCAATTGCTGCGGGTCAAAGTCTATCTGGTCGACCTGTCGGTCAATATCCTGTGCCGCGTCTTTCATTTCAATGTAACACGATTCGAGTCGTTGCGCGAGTTCGTTTATCTCTGGATACACCTCTTCTATGTGATGCAGTTGCGCGAAAGCCTCTTTCAACTGGTTGACAACGCCTGCACCCTCCTGTGTCAGCAGGTTGCTCGCGTTGTACAGTGCTGATTTGATGTCTTCCGCATGGCTCAACAATTGGACTTGCGCCTCCACTTCCTCCTGTTCTCCGGCCATCAGGTTGGCCTCGTCCAATTCCTTTTGCTGGAATCTCAGGAAATCCTCATTCTCCTGACTCTTTCCTATTTCCTGCCGCAAGGCCTCAAGCCGACCGACCGCCAGCCTATAATCCTCAAAAGCCGCTTCATACTTTTGCTTGACGGTGTCGTCATGGGCCAGGATATCCACAATGCTCAACTGGAAATCTTCCTTGTTGAGCAGCAGGTTCTGGTGCTGGCTGTGAATGTCTATCAGGTGTTCACCCAATTCCCGCATCACGGAGATGGGAGCAGGCTGGTCGTTGATGAATCCTCTGCTCTTGCCGTTTGCGTTGATTTCCCGCCTGATGATGCAGTCCATGTCGTCATAGTCTATGTCGTTGTCGTCGAAAAAAGCCTTCATGTCATATTTCGACAGGTCGAAATGGGCTTCTACGACACATTTGTCATGTCCCGATTTGATGGTCTTCGTGTCCGCCCTTTGCCCCAGCAACAATGCGATGGCCCCCAAAATGATACTCTTGCCGGCCCCCGTTTCGCCCGTAATGACGGAAAAACCGGGATGGAATTGAATGTTCAATTCATCAATGAGCGTGAAGTTCGTGATGTATAGTTGTTTAAGCATTATCGTGTGATTTTTTCCCAAGCGTTGTTTTGGCTTGCGTTTATCGTTAAAAGAATGTCATGAACCGCTTCCTTCTCCTTCGAAGAACCCTGCCCTTGGTAGATGTTCACCAACTCATCCCTCTTGAAATCCGTCCATATCTGGGGCCACAGGCTGAGTGGCTTGTCGTCGTGGCATTTCTTCAAGTCGTTCTGCAGTGCATCCGTTATGTTGGCCCTGCCCCTTGAGGCATTTTCAGCCATGATGTCCAGCCCGGTTCGGTGATAGTCATACTGCAATTGACGCAACGGGCGCAATCCTTCGTCCAGATAGTCGTTGATGATGGCGAAGCGGTTGCGGCGGTCTGAAAAGCTCTTCCAGCCGGCAAAGTTCAGGTTTTGTGCGTTGTTGGCAATCGTCATACATGACATCAGGCAGTCGCCGCCACCCATCGGACTGAACGAGTCCAGGTCAATGCCTATGATGAGATAGGCATAGTAGGCCAGCATTGCCGTCAATTGGTTGTCGATATTTTGCGGATTGAAATTCAACTGGTCGAATTGCGCATACTCGAAGTTGAAGTCATTGTCAGTGTTGTGATACAATGTCGTCGTGTAGGCCGTTCCATAAACCGGCCGGTTGGCCTGTATCAATGCCTTGCAACTGAACAAGTTGCTTCCTTTGTCGTATTGCGTCACCGTGATGGCAAAGCTGCACGGAATCCGCTCGTGGTCTTCGAAGTGCAGTGCAGTCCATTTCCGGTCGTTCATAAATTGGGCCATCTGCTTTTGAAGTTCATCGAAGACCGCCGCGTCGGTACCCTGTATCTGCGCATGGTTGACCACCACCTTGGCCTGCAACTCTTGGGCATGACACGGCGGGCATGCCAGACAGCAGAGCAGCATGTAGAATGCCCGCAAACGATATGTCGCTTTCAGCCTTCCCATCCGGCATTGTCATTTGATGTTGTTCTTGTTGAACTCGCGCAGCCGTATTCGCGTCAGCACCTGCTTCGTGTTGTTCGTAAATTCACTGGCCAGCATCCAGCTGTAGTAGCCCGAATCCTTGTGGAGAACGTCTGCGACAGCCCATCCCTTGTATTTGCCAAAGTTGAAGACCTCCTGCATTCTTGGCTTTCCATCCTGGTCGAGCAGCACGTTTCCCTTCGGGTCTTTCATCTCTTTCCAAATGATGCGTCCCGCAAAATCCACATTGTTGTTGTTCTTGGAAAACTCGTTCAGCACGTCCATGTCGTTGGGCAGCTGCCTTTCGGGTTCTTCCTGTTTGCCCGGTTCATACATGTCAAGCTCGCCCATCAGCACCCTGTAGGTGGCTTCCGTGTCCTGGTCGGCCCGGTGAGCCTCGAAGTCCTCTTCCATCTTGCGCCCGCAATAGAACTTGTAGGCGGCTGCCAGATTTCTTCTTTCCATTTTGTGGAATATCGTCTGCGCGTCGATAAGGCGGCATTTCGAGAAGTCGAAGTCTATGCCGGCCCTCAAAAACTCTTCCGCCAGCAGAGGAATATCGAAATGGTTTGAGTTGAATCCGGCGAAGTCGCAACCTTTGAACGTATTTTCCAGCTGGGCGGCGATAGCCTTGAAAGTCGGTGCCGCAGCCACATCCTCGTCGTGAATGCCTGTCAGTTCAGCCACTTCGGCCGGTATCCGTTTTCCCGGATTGACGAGCAGATTTCCTCGTTCTTCCGTTTGGTTGGGATTTACTTTTATATAAGAGATTTGGATGATGCGGTCTGTCACGATGTCCAGGCCTGTCGCTTCCAAGTCAAAGATGATCAATGGCTTTGTTAAATTAAGTTTCATATTACGTGCTATCAAAAAAATAACCTCCCTGCGCGTAATCAGGGAGGCTGTTGGTTCTATGTTGCAAACAATCAGTCGTTCAACAGCATGGGCATGAGCAGCATGAGAACGGTCTCGCTTACATTCTCTTCGGCTGGCACGATGATTCCTGCCCGACTTGGATCTGCCAACTCGAAGACGATGTCCTCGCAATCAAAGTTGTTCAGGATATCCTGCAACGATCCGCCTTTGAAGCCTATGCTCATCGGATTGCCCGTGTAGTCGCATACCATCTGTTCCTTGGCGCTCGTGTAGAAATCAATGTCTTCCGAGCTGAGTTCCAACTTGTTGGGTTCCAGCCGCAGGCGAATCAGCTGGCTGCTCTCGCTGGCGAAAGGCAGCACGCGGCGCAACGCGCCTATCAAGCCTTTGCGGTCGATGGTCATCTTGTTGGGATTGTTCTGCGGAATGACGGAATTGTAGTTGGGATATTTGCCTTCGATGAGTCGGCAGGTGAGCGTTCCGCCTTTGAATTTGATTTCCGCGGTGCGCTCGTCGAATCTGATGACGACGTCTTCGCCGTCCTTGGCGAGCGAGTTCTTCAGCAGGAGGGCCGGCTTCTTCGGCAGAATGAACGAAGCGGGAGACTCTGTCTTGATGTCGAAGTTCTGGTTTCTCACCAGCTTGTGGCCGTCGCTTGCCACTACGGCGAGGCAGTCTTCCTTCAGGTCGAAGAAGATTCCGTTCATCACCGGGCGCAGTTCGTCCTGTGCCGTGGCGAAGATGCAGCGGCCGATGTTGTCGGCCAGCGTCGCGGCTTCGAGTGTCAGCGTGTTCGCGCTGTCGGGAATGGCTTGTGTCCGTGGATATTCATCGGCGTTCTGGGCCGTGAAGTTGTACAAGCCATTCTGATAAATCACTTTTACGGAGTATGTGTTGGTGTCAATGTCGAAGGTCAGAGGCTGTTCCGGCAATTCCCTGACTGCGTCGAGAATGGTATGGCTTGCGATGGCGAAGTTGCCGTTTGTGTCGCAGTCGTCGAGCGTGATTTCGCTTTGCATGATGTTCTCGCTGTCTGAAGCTGTTATCTTCAACTGCTTGTCATTGACTTCGAATAAGAAGCACTCCAGGATGGGGAGTGAATTTTTGCTGTTGATTACTTTGGCCAAAGATTGCAGGCGACTGTTCAAGGCGCTGCTGGAAAGTGTAAACCTCATATCGTTATCTTTAAAGTTTTCAGTTTTTATCAAGCACAAAAATACTAAATACAATTCTGAATGACAAAGAAAAGGAATAAAATGTTTCCTTTTTTAGAACAATTTTATTAATTTCGCAAACTGTAAGCGGCCTTTACCGCAGGTTATAAATAAGATAAAGTTTAGATATTATGGATTTACAAGGAAAAGTTATCGCTGCGCTCGACCCACGCCGCGGCACTTCTGCACGAGGAGAATGGGTTGTTCAGAGTTTTGTCATTGAGACTCACGACGCCTATCCCAAGAAGATGGTGTTCGATGTATTTGGAGAAGACCGCCTGCAACGCTTCAACATTCAGGTGGGACAGGAGGTGAATGTCTCGTTCGACATAGATGCGCACGAGTATCAAGGCCGCTGGTTCAACAGCATCAGGGCTTTCGACGTCCGTCAGATGGATCCCAATGTCGGCGTTCCCCCTGTTGCCCCGGCTCCGAACTTCGGCCCCGCGCCTGCTCATTCGGCCCCGGCGCAGCCTGCCAGCCCCGCTCCTGAAGCTGGAAGCGCGGACGATCTTCCTTTCTAAAGCAGTAAATACATACGACGAAACAGCCCCTGTCTTCAGAAAAGGCAGGGGCTGTTTTGTAACGGTAGGCTTGTTGCGCTCCCAAAGGGGGCTTATGGCGCGGTGGTGGTGGCCCTTTTGCCGCCCCATCGCTTAGCTTTGTCTGTGTGGGCCCAGTGGAATCGTGAAGCCGACGAGGGCGTTCACGCATTTCGTGTTGTCGCCGAAGTACATGTAGTCGGTGGCTATCATGAGCGGTCCGAGCTTCAAGCCCACACCCAAACCTTTGCCGCTGCTCTGTATCATGGAGTAGGCAAGCGACACGCCAATGTGCCGATTCACCTTATAGGCCGTCGAAAGTGTGAGTTCCGATTGCGTGGTGGGCTTGGCAAAGCGCGTCGTTGAGAGCAGTCCGAATGAGAGCTGCGTGTGGGGGAGCTGGTATTCACCACCCAAAACGATGGTCGAGTATAGAGATGTCGTGCGCGACTTGCCCTCTTGCTGTTTTGTCTGAAGCATGTCGAAGTTGATGGCTTTGCCGTCTGAAATGAGGTCTCTGAAGTCCATGGCCTCATTGGGATGCGCACTGTCGAACCGGTATTGCTGCTGGGTGTTCGAGGCGGCTGTGTGCGAGGAGCCTTTGTCCCACGAGATGAAGCCCAGGTCGAGTAGGGCGGCCGACAGCGTCAGACCGTCGATGGGCTTGTAGGTCGCGCCCAAGTCCATGCCCAATCCCATGCCGGCAACACCAAACGAACCGCCTCGTTTCACATCGTTTACAAAGCCTTTCTCGTCGTCTTTCAGCTCGAAACCTTTCATGGAAGCTTCCATCGAGGCCTCTACGTCGATGCTGGCAGAACCTTTTATGGCGGCCAACTCCTCAAGACTCATCTTGCTCCAGTCAGCCTTTTCAGGGACTCCGGTGAGCTGTGTCTGCAGATTCTGCTTCTTTACGTCCAGCTTCAGGTTGGCTACGCCGAACAGCACCTTCACCTTTCCGCCCACGGTGAGCTTTTCGTTGATGGGACGGGCGAAGCCCAGACCTGTTTCTACGTATGAGTTGACCGTCACCTTCTCGCCACCTTGCTGCGCCAGATAGTTCGCCCATGAGATGGTCGCCTGTCCGCGGGCGTCTCTCATGGTCTCGAAGATGCGGCCTGGAATGGTGACTCCCACGTCATTTTTGAGCGTTACGTTGACATTCCAGAAGTTTTTGCCCTTGTACCAACCGAACGAAAGCAGGTCGAGCGTCACGTTTGACTGTAGTTTGTTCTCAGCTTTCAGGCTTTTGATGAAGGCGTCCTTCGTGAAGTAATCTGCGTCGGAATTGTTTTCCAACACGTGGATGATGTCCTTGGTGCCGAGCGAGTTGGAGGCTGCCGAGGCCCCAATGCCGCCGAGAACGGGGATGTTGAAATAGCCTTGGTCGAGCGTCAGGGCGGGATTCAACTGCATGCGATAGCTCAGGCCGTCCATGGCAAACGTCGAACGTGTGAATTGTGCGTGTCCTTTGCCGGCTGTCATTGAAAGCAGCATGGTCATTGCCAATGAGGTTAAGTACTGTTGCTTCTTAATCATAATCGCGAATTTGTTTTTATGGTTAATAATTTATAGCCCAAGCGGCATGTTTGCAAGGGGCGTTGTGGGCTTATGCCGTTTGATTTTGCAAATGTAATAAAAAAAGGTAAACGGCAATGCTTTCGCATAAAACATTTTTTATGACGCATTTGCTTTATTTCAAACTGTTCTGAATGCCTTCACCGAAAAGCGCGAAGTCGCCTTTCAGGGGATCGTCGGGGAAAACCTGCCGCAAGGTTTCGGTCAATTGGGCGGCAGTTCGCATGGAAGCCGTTTTGCCGCTGATGAGCTTCAGGCGTGCGGCTTCTTGCAACACATGGGTGTCGAGCGGCATGAGCAGTGTCCGTTTGTCGATGAAAGTCCATAGTCCCAGGTCGACGGACGACCCGTCGCGCACCATCCAACGCAGAAACATGCAGACGCGTTTGCACGATGAGCCTGTAGTATGGGGAACCAAATGGCCTACATCCCATGCCGAAAAGTGATGGACGAGGGCTTCGAGGGCCGCAGTGGCGGTGGAGACGGCCTGCGATTGCAGGTAGTTTCCCAAGGAGCGGTGGGACAGGAAAAGCGTGTGGAGCGCGTCGAAAAGCTGCCGCATGTGGTGATGGGTCTGCAGGCGATAGAAGGTTGTGGGCGAATCGGGGATGTCGATTCGGTATTTGCGGCTGCAAATCCATTGGTATAAATCCCCTTCGGCCATGTCGAGCAGCTGCTGAATCTTGGGCATGAAGAGCTTGCGGCTGCCATAGCTGAGGCAAGAGGCGACGAAAGCCGTCGTCTCCCGGTTGACCGTGCCTTCCACCTGGTGCATGAACCAGCTGGGGTCGCCTTGCATGAAACGGTCCGTCTCATAGAGGTCGGCACAGGCTATGAGTCTTTTCTTGACATCCGCGTCCATGGTTTTGCTGTAGGTTTTCAGGAAAAGAAGTCATTCCATGCACCTCACGGCCACTCCATCATAATCTTTCACGTATTCCAGAAGCCCTTCTATGCGGCCGCCACGCTTCATCCTGATTTCCATGACGGTGGAATAAGCGTCGGCTTTGCCCGTGTGCGTGCGTTCCTGATGGTAGGAGACGACATCCAGAGAGGCCTCTCGCAAGCGTTGCAGCACGTTTTGGGCGCCATCTTTCGAGGGCGCGTCGAACGATAGCTGCACGATGACGATTCCCACTTGTGGAATCATGAAGTGGAGAACCTCCAATCCCAGCAAGACCAACGCCGTCGTGACGGCTGCAACCAAGTACATGCCCGTTCCGCATGCCATGCCGATGGCCGCCGTCACCCATAGTCCGGCGGCAGTCGTCAGCCCTCTCACCATGTTCTTCTGGAAGATGATGATGCCGGCACCGAGAAATCCTATGCCCGAAACTACCTGGGCGGCAACCCGTGACGAGTCTTTCAGGGTCTCGCCGAACCCGTATTGAGAAATGACGGTGAAGAGCGCGCTCCCCATCGCCACCAGAAAGTGGGTGCGGAATCCTGCGTCCTTGGCCCTGTATTCACGTTCGATACCGATGATACCGCCTAAAAGCATGGCTACCATGAGCCTTAATGACATGTCTAACACCATGAGTACATCCTCGTATAATATCGTTTATACAAAAGTATAAAGAATATTTGGATAAAGCGAATCGAAGGAATGGATAAAAACATCAGACTTTGCATTCCGGGCATGCGGTGGCATGTGGCTTGTGGTTCTGTAGTTTCAATCTCATATCACTACAGGCATTTGGTGGCGGCAGTTGAAATATGACCGGATGGGGGCAAAATCAATTCCGAAAAATCTTTACTTTTCATTTGAAAAACAGGCTTCTGAATCTTGAAAGTGCGTTGTTGGCTGGAAAAACAACAGGAAATCGCTTGTTTATAAACGATTGATTGTCAGGAATATCCATGTTTTCGCTCTTTGAGTACTTTTCTTTGCGTTCCCCATCACAGCCCTTTGAGGTCGCGAAAGGACTGCTTTTACGACCTCAAAGGACAGCTGCATAGGCTTGAAAGCACAGTTTGGGCGTCTTGAAAGCGCAGCGGTGAGGCTGTAAAAGGGTGTTTGGGGCTTCGGAAAAGTTTCCTTCCGGCGCAGAAGAAAGCCTTTTGCGGCAATTCAGGAGCTGGATGGATGATTTTGAACAGCCGTTTTTTAGGAAATATTTTTTACAAAATCATGAAATGGAAGCGGGCTTTCCTTTGGCGGTTCCTGTGCTGCCGTCCGAAAGCTGCCGCACGTTTCAAAGCAGTCGTTCGGCTCGCTGCAAGTCTTCAGGCGTATCAATGCCCACGGTCTCTATATCGGTAATGCCCACTTTGACGCGATAGCCGTTCTGCAACCAGCGCAGTTGTTCCAGACTTTCGGCTAGTTCGAGCGGCGATTGCGGCAGTTCCGTTATCTCACGCAGCACCTCTGTCTTGTAGGCGTAGATTCCCAGGTGCTTCAGAAAAGGAAAGGTTGTCAGCCATTGGCTCTTCTCTTTGCCGCGGATGAAGGGGATGATGCTGCGTGAAAAGTACATGGCGTAGTTGTCGTTGGTCATCACAATCTTGGGCGAATTGGGATTTTCGGCGGCTTCCATGCTCTCGAAAGGTTTGCCGAGCGTGGCTATTTGCGTGGAAGCGTCGTCGAAACAGGCGCACACGGCCTTGATTTGCGAAGGTTGGATGAAAGGTTCGTCGCCCTGAATGTTGACCGCCACGTCATAATTTCCTTCAACCTTGTCGAGTGCTTCCCTGATGCGGTCGGTGCCGCTGCGGTGCTTTTCGGACGTCATGACGGCCTTTCCGCCGAAGGCGGTCACGCAATCGAAGATGCGCCGGTCGTCGGTGGCCACGTAGGCGGCGTCGAGCGTGGCGGCCACTTGTTCGTAAACTCGTTGAATGACAGGCTTTCCACCCAGCAAGGCCAATGGCTTTCCGGGGAAGCGGGTGGACGCGTAGCGTGCGGGAATCAATCCGATAAATTTCATATTCTGGTATATATGTTTACATTCACTGCAAAAATAATAAAAAAAGCATAAGTAATTTTGTCGGTATATGATATTTTATTACTTTTGAAAAATAAACAGATAAAACGAATAACGTGAAACATATCCTATCACTGCTTTTCTTCATCCTCTTTTCTTTTTCGTCACCGGCTCAGAAAATCTATCTGGGATCGTGCTATACGCATGACAAAGGGCAGTATAAGGGTGAGATGTCGGGAGGCAAACCGCACGGCAAAGGCAACACCGTCTTTGCCAACGGCGACACCTACGAGGGCGAGTACGTGAAGGGAAAGCGACAGGGATATGGTATCTACACCTTTGCCGACGGCGAGAAGTACGAGGGCCAGTGGTTTCAAGACCAGCAGCACGGCAAGGGCACCTATTATTTCATGAACAATAATAAATATGTGGGCTTGTGGTTTCGCGACTATCAGCAGGGACAGGGCACCATGTATTATTACAACGGCGACAAGTACCAGGGCAGTTGGGTGAAGGACAAGCGGCAGGGCAAGGGCGTTTACACCTATGCCAGCGGCGCCTACTACAACGGCCAGTGGCTGGATGACCAGAAAAGCGGCAAAGGCCTGTTCGATTGGGGCGACGGAACCACGTATGACGGCATGTGGGCCAACAACCAACGTGCGGGCAAAGGTGTCAACAAGTATGCTGACGGCGACGTCTATACGGGCAACTGGAAGGATGACATTCAGAACGGCCGCGGCATTTACAGGTTCCAGAACGGCGATGTTTACGAAGGCGACTACGTGCAAGGCGAACGCACCGGCGAAGGAGTGTTCAAGTATGCCAACGGCGACAAGTATATCGGGCATTTCCTGGAAGGCTGCAAGGACGGCCAGGGCACGCTGATATGGTCGAATGGAGACATCTATGTCGGGCTGTGGAAAAACGACTTGCAGAACGGACAGGGCAAGTTGACGAAGAAAAGCGGCGACGTCTTCGACGGTTCCTTCGTCAACGGACAGGTGGAAGGCGAGGTCGTCATCCATTATTCCACGGGCGATAAGTTCAAGGGTGTCTATAGGAAGGGCCGCCGCAACGGGCAGGCCATCGAGGAAGACAAGGACGGCTACCGGTTTGAAGGCACCTATGTGGACGACCTGAGAGACGGACGGTTTGTGGAGAAAAACCGCAATGGCAAGATAGTGAAGAGCGGACGTTACGAAAACGGACGCAGGTTTGAAGAATAATTTTCGAGATATGGCTGAGAAAAAGAAGGTGGCTGCCGGAGCCGGAAAGAAGGCAACGCAATATGTGGGATTGGTGAAGAACGACCCCTATCTGGAGCCTTATGAAGACGCGGTTCGAGGACGCCACGACCATGCGTTGTGGAAGCTGTCGCAACTGACCGATGGCGGAAAGAGGAAACTGGCCGATGTGGCCAATGGTCATCAATATTATGGTTTGCACAAGACCTCTCGCGGCTGGGTGTTCAGGGAGTGGGCACCCAACGCGACCGGCATTTGCCTGGTGGGAGACTTCAACGGTTGGACGGAAAGCGACCGCTATCGGGCCAAGCGGATTGAAGGAACGGGCAACTGGGAGTTGAAGCTTTCGGAGAAAGCCGTCAAGCACGGAGACCTGTATAAGATGCACGTCAGATGGAATGGAGGCGAGGGCGAGCGCATCCCGGCCTGGGCCACGCGTGTGGTTCAGGACGAACAGACCAAGATATTCTCAGCTCAGGTGTGGAATCCGGTGCCATACGAATGGAAGAAAAAGAAATTCACGCCCAAGCGCGACCCGCTGTTGATTTACGAATGCCATGTCGGCATGGGCCAGGACGCCGAGAAAGTGGGCACCTACAATGAGTTCCGTGAAAACGTGCTGCCCCGTATCGTCAAGGAAGGCTACAACTGCATTCAGGTGATGGCCATTCAGGAGCACCCATACTATGGCTCGTTCGGCTATCATGTCAGTTCTTTCTTCGCTCCGTCCAGCCGCTTCGGCACGCCCGAGGAACTGAAAGCCCTGATCGACGCGGCCCACACCGCCGGCATAGCCGTCATCATGGACATCGTACATTCGCACGCCGTGAAGAACGAGGTGGAGGGATTGGGCAACTTGGCGGGCGACCCCAACCAGTATTTCTACCCCGGCGACCGCCACGAACATCCGGCGTGGGACAGCCTTTGCTTTGATTATGGAAAAGATGAAGTGATACATTTCCTGTTGTCGAATTGCAAGTACTGGCTGGAAGAGTATCATTTCGACGGCTTCCGCTTTGACGGAGTGACCTCCATGCTCTACTATAGCCACGGACTGGGTGAGGCTTTCTGCAACTATGGCGACTATTTCAACGGGCATGAGGATGACAACGCCATCTGTTATCTGACCTTGGCCAACAAGTTGATACACGAGGTGAATCCACGGGCCTTTACGATTGCCGAGGAAGTGAGTGGCATGCCGGGGCTTGCCGCCAGGTTTGAAGACGGCGGTTACGGCTTCGACTACCGCATGGCCATGAACATTCCGGACTTTTGGATCAAGACTATCAAGGAGCAGAGGGATGAGGACTGGAAACCAAGTTCCATCTTCTGGGAAGTGAAAAACAGGCGGGCGGACGAGAAGACGATTTCCTATTGCGAGAGCCATGACCAGGCGCTTGTGGGCGACAAGACCATCATCTTCAGGCTGATAGACGCCGACATGTACTGGCATTTCAAGCGTGGCGACGAGACAGACCTGGTCCATCGCGGCATTGCGCTGCACAAGATGATTCGACTCGTGACGCTGGGCGCCATCAATGGCGGCTACCTCAACTTTATGGGCAACGAGTTCGGCCATCCGGAATGGATAGACTTCCCGAGGGAAGGCAACGGATGGAGCCACAAATATGCCCGCCGACAGTGGAACTTGGTGGATAACAAGGACTTGGATTACCATTATCTGGGTGATTTCGACCACGACATGCTGGCTGTCATCAAATCGGAAAAGAAGTTCAACACGACGCCTGTCACGGAGATTTGGCATAATGACGGCGACCAGATACTGGCGTTCATGCGTGGCGACTTGCTTTTCGTCTTCAATTTCTCGCCGACCCGTTCGTTCACCGATTACGGTTTCCTTGTGCCGATTGGCGGCTATGAGGTCGTACTCAACACCGACGCAAAGGCGTATGGTGGCAACGGGCTGGCCGATGATTCGATGACGCATCTCACCAACTATGACCCGCTCTATGTAGACCAGCATAAAGAGTGGCTCAAACTTTATTTGCCGGCCCGCTCCGCGGTGGTTCTTAGAAAGATTTAACTGGACAAAGACTGCTCATGAAGTTGAAAACCACGAATAGCACATTCATCATCAAGGTGATTTGTGCTATTTTGTTTATTCTGTTCTCCTTTGGTTTCCTGTACTGCTATCAGGCAGACTTGATAGCGATGGCACAACATGTGTTGTCGGAAGGCAAGACACATTACGACAAGATGGTGGGTGCCGTCCTCATTACGGGAGTGCTATGGCTGCTCCAATTGGGGCTTCAGTCGATGGCGGCAATCCCCAAGCGGTTCTATGCGGTGACTTTTTTCCCGTCGCTGCTCATATTGGCGGTGTTGACGAACATCAGCCCCGATATAGACCAAGGGTTTTCTTTTGGCGCCTGGGTGTGGTGTTTTCCATTGCTGCTGGCATTGTATGGCATTGTGTATTGGCTGCTGATAGCCTTGCATAAGGCGGAGAGTAAAAACTTGAAGCGCGCTTTCCCCGGTGAAATGTGGCCGAATTTTAGTTTGTTTTTCATCATGTTTCTCTTGGTGGGAATCGTCAGCAACCATGATGACGTGTTCCATTATCGCATGCGTGTGGAGCAGGACTTGCGACAGGGTGACTTCCGGGCGGCGGCAATGGTGGGCAAGCAATCTGCGAAGACCGATTCAAGTCTGACGATGTTGAGAATCTACGCTCTCTCGGCGCAAGGCGAGTTGGGCGAACAGCTGTTTGAGTATCCGCTGGTGGGACGTTCCGACGCGATGTTGCCCAATGGCCGTTCGGTGAAGATGATGTATGCTTCGGAGGGAAAGTTCTATCGCCATTTGGGTGTTTGGATAAAACAGCGTTTGCCCATTTACAGCTATCTGCGTTTTTTGAAGGGGCGGCATTTGGATGGAAAAGCTGTGCACGATTACGAGTTGTGTGCCTATCTGTTGGATAAAAAACTGTCCAAGTTTGCGCAAGCGTTGCGGAAGTATTATAAGATTGACGGCCGACTGCCCAAGCACTATAGGGAAGCGTTGATATTGTTGAGTCACAAGACGTCGGATTCCGACATTCAATACCATGACGATGTGATGGAAGCGGATTTCGCGGATTACAAGGCTATGGCGGACAAAGCGGCAAGCGAGCAGGTGCGCCATGCGACTTTGGCCGACGCCTACGGCAAGACCTATTGGTTCTATTACCAGTATCGTTAGTCCACTGGCGGCATGCCCCGTGGCAATGGCTACGGTTTGACAGACTTCTTGAGCTTTTTCAGACGGCGTTGGGCTTCGGGGATGTCGGGGTAAAGACGCAGCGCTTTCTCGTAGTTGCGGATGGCCGCATCTTTGAAGTTCTCCCTTTCGCAATCCTTGCCCATCATGATGTACTCCACGGCCAATTCCTTGAGGAATTGGTCGCGGCTTTCGATTTCCTTCTCAAGCCTGTCTATGCGTTGCCGTAGACTGTTCACGACGTTGAGTTTCTTCCTGATGAGGCGGCGTGGCGCAGGCTTCTCGATGTCGTATCGGCTGTGGATGGCGACGAAGAAGTGGTCCAACGCGGCCTGTATGTCGCCTTGGTTGAATGCCTGAATGGACTCGTAATATTCCCGGTCGGCCTTGCTTTGCTTCAAAGCCGTGTCGATGAGAGCCTGGTTGTTGTAGGTAAGCGCGAAGTTGGCGACATCGTTTCGGACAAAGACGTCTTCCTTTCTGATTCGTTCCTGAAGGCTGATACCCTGCAAGGATGTGCACCGCGATAGGGCGACGTAGGTCTGTCCGCCGGCAAAGACACCTCCCGTGAAGTCTATTTTCACCTGATTGAAAGTCAGACCTTGGCTCTTGTGTACGGTGATGGCCCATGCCAAGCGGATGGGAAACTGCCGGTAGGTGCCAATTTCCATTTCCTCTATCTTCTTTTCCTTCTCGTTGAACGTGTATTTCATGTTGCTCCAGACTTCCTGTTCGACATCGACTTCCGTACCGTTTTCGGTCACGACGTAGATGTGGCCGTTGATGGCTTCGTCCAGTCCGATGACGGTTCCCAAGGTGCCGTTGACCCATCGCCGCTCACGGTCGTTCTTGATGAAGAGAATCTGGGCACCCACCTTGAGTTCCAGCTCGATGGGCGTGGGCAGACTGTTGAGTGGAAATTCCCCCTCGACAATCCCCAGGAATGTCATGGAGTCGCCTTCCAGCTGTTTCAGCTTGCCGTTGTTGATATAATCCACCGTGTCTCTACGCGTAGAGAGCGTAATAGCGAGCTTGCCTCTGTCTTGCTGCAAATCGGCCCCGACCTGGTGGTTCAAAACGGAAAGGTCGTCAGGGGTGACTTGCGAGGTGCGGATGTGGTCGAGGATATTGATGAAAGTGGGGTCTGACTGCCGATAGACCTTCTTGAGTTCGATGGAGACGAGTTTCATCTCTTTGAAGACCTTGGCGTCGAAGAAGTATTTGGAAGGGTAGTAGGGTTGCAGCAACTGGCGCTCTTCCTCCCGGAGGACGGGTTCCAACTGGTAGACGTCGCCGACGAAAAGCATTTGCTTTCCGCCGAAAGGCTCCCGCATGTTGCGATTGTAGATGCGCAATACCTTGTCGATGAAGTCAATGATGTCCGAACGTACCATGCTGATTTCGTCGATGATGATGAGTTCGACATCTTGCAGCAACTTTATTTTCTCGGCATTGTATTTCATCGTGTTGCGGATGTGCCGTGGGGAGTATCTCTCGTCATCGGGCAGCAGCGGATGAAAAGGCAGCTTGAAAAAGCTGTGCAGCGTAGAGCCACCTGCGTTGATGGCGGCAATCCCGGTGGGGGCGAGGATGACGTGCTTTTTATTAATGTGTTCGGCGATATAGCGCAGGAACGTCGATTTACCCGTCCCTGCCTTTCCTGTGAGAAAGAGCGAGTGACGGGTAAAGCGGATAATCTGGAGTGCGTTTTGCAACTCCGGATTATCCAAGTCGATTATGTTTTCTTTATTTTCGATGATTACAAGTTGTCGAAATTGACGGCCTCTTCACGCGGCTTCTTCTTAAGCTCAGGAGTCTTGGAAGATCCGCTCTCCTCGTTGGACTTCCTGTTGCCTTCGGCAGGCGTGATGATGGGATTGCCATTCTCATCAAGGAGGATTTCCTCGCTGTGCGAAACGCTGTCTCGCGCCGTCGTGTCAACGCGTGCATGCGGATAATAGCTCTGGCAGTTGTACATGCTTCCGGTGATATCGTCCTGGTTGGGCTTGTCGAATCGGCCATGATACTTCTTGAAAGCCGGGTCACCCAAGACGGATTGAAGGAAGTAGCCGCATATAGGTAGGGCGGTACGCGAGCCTTGTCCCAAAGCTCCGGTGCGGAAGTGAATGCTTCGATATTCGCCACCGACCCAGGCACCGCATACCAGTCTTGGGCTGACGGCCATGAACCACGCGTCGGAGTGGTTGTTGCTGGTTCCAGTCTTGCCGCCGAAATCCGTATCTCGAAAGTTGCTTACATATCCCCAGAGCGACATGGAGGTGCCTCCAGGCTCTCGCATGCCTCCTTGGAGAAGCTGTTGCACGAGGAAGGCACTCTTGTAAGATATCACCTGTTCTGACTTTTGAGGGGCCATGTACACCTCATTGCCGTTGCGGTCAACGATTCGCGTTACCAGGACGGGCGTATGATGCTTGCCATTGTCTGCGGGAACACAATAGGCATTGGCCATCTCCAGCAGGTTGACGTCGCTGGAACCCAATGCCAAGGAAGGGGTCTCGTCCAGCGGGCTGTTGATTCCCATCTTGTGGGCCGTCTCGGCAATGCGCTTGATACCCATTTCCTGTCCCAGGCGGACCGCGACGGAGTTGATACTCTTTGCGAACGCGCTCTTGAGCGGCATGGAGTCGCCCGTAAAATAGCCGTTGGCATTGGTCGGTGTCCATGCGACTTCCTTGTTCTGCCGCTTGTCATACACTTGCATGGAGATATACTCGTCCCGGCGTTTGTCGCATGGGGTGAGCCCCTGGTTCATGGCTTCCGTATAGACAAACAGCTTGAAGGTGGAACCGGGCTGCCGCATGGCTGTCACCTTGTCATATTTCCAGGAAGTAAAATCAATGTCTCCGACCCATGCCTTGACCTCACCGGTCTGGGGTTCCATGGCGACAAAGGCACAGTGCATGAAACTTGTCATATATTTGATGGAATCCTCGGAAGTCATATTCTTGGTAATGGTTCCTTTGTCATAGTCGAAGACCTTGACAGGATGCACCCATTCCTTGTAATAATAGCGGACGGAATCGGGATCGTTGGGATATTTTGCCTGCAAAGCCTTGTAAAATGGCTGGCGTTCGGCTATTTGCTGGATGAAGTTGGGAATCACCTGATGGTTTTCGTCTTGCCAAGGTTCCTGTGTCATCCAGTTGGTTGCCCTGTTGCGGTAAATTCCCCAGTGGTTGTTGAAGTTCTGTTGCACCTGTCTCATCTGCTTGTGCGCGGCCTCTTCGGCATACTTCTGCATGCGGGTGTCAATCGTTGTATAAATCTTCAGACCGCTGCTATACAGGTCATAGCCCGTCTCGTCAAGCCATCCGGAGTCTTTCAAATATTGGGAGATGGCTTCGCGGAAGTACATGGCCTGTCCGTCATAGTTCTCCTCCATCTTGTAATCGAGAACAATGGGCTTTTGGGAAAGGGAATCGTATTCGGCCCGGCTCAAATCGCCATGTGTCACCATGTTGTGCAGTACGGTGTTTCTTCGGGAAAGGCTGTGCTCGTAGTTGCTTTTGGGATTATAATAGGTGGTTGCTTTGAGCATGCCGACTAAAACGGCGGCCTGGTCTGTCGTCAAGTCTTTGGGGGAGACGTTGAAGTATGTCTTTGCTGCCGTCTTTATGCCGTATGCATTGGAACCGAAATCGACGGTATTGGCATACATCGTCAGAATTTCTTTCTTGCTGAATATGGTTTCGAGCTTGGTTGCGATAATCCATTCCTTACTCTTGACGATAAGAATCTTCAAGCCGGGAATCTTGCCAAGCAAACCGGTAGAGTAGTTGGTACGGACACGGAACATGTTCTTGGCCAACTGTTGGGTGATGGTGGAGGCCCCGCGACCGTCATGCCGGAAGATGGCGTCTTTGGCGGCACCGAACAAACCTATGGGATCAATGCCGAAATGCTTGTAGAAACGTTCATCCTCTGTGTCGATGAGGGCTTTGAAGAAAGCGGGATTCACGTCTTCGTACTTTACCGGAGTTCGATTTTCGTTGAAGTATTTTCCTATGAGCTTACCATCCGCACTGTAAATTTCAGACGCTTGTGATGTTTGGGGATCCCGAATGCCGGAAAAGTAACCTGGACTCTTGCCAAAAAGCCAAAGGAAGTTCATGTCGACCATCCCCAAATAGAGAAAGAATAGAATGATAAGTGAAGCTATTGCTGCGGTAGCCTTTATATACCATACCCTGCCTTGATAAAGTTTTTTATACCAACTCCAGAAGGCTTTGAGCTTTCTCTGGCAGCCGTTGAAAAATCTTTTTATCTTATTCATAAATACAATAGTTTTTACAAAATTACGAATTTGCCCCTTTAGCGCAATGAAGCATCGATGTAATTTATAATTTCTTTAATGTTGTCAGGGTGGAACCATTGAATGTCAAGGTCCTTCTTGAACCATGTGAGTTGCTTGCGCATGTATCGCCTTGTGTTGGATTGAATCTGCCGGATGGCCTCTTCACGACTAATCTCTCCGTCAAGATACTTAAACATCTCTTTATATCCAACAGTGTTTAAAGAGTTTAGCCCTCTATAGGAGTACACGTTTTTGGCTTCTGCTTCCAAACCAAGTTCCATCATCTTTGTCACACGCTCGTTGATGCGGGCGTAAAGCTCTTCACGTTGCCTGTTGAGGCCGATCTTTAATATTCTGAAAGGGCGTTGTTTGCTGGTGTTTGTCCTGAAAGAAGTATAAGTTGTTCCTGTGACATGGCAGATTTCCAGTGCGTGAACAACTCTTCTGGGGTTGTTCTTGTCGACAACGCCCCAGTGAACGGGGTCTTTTTGTTTCAGTTCTTCCACCAATGCCGGCAAACCGTCAGTGGCCAATCTCTTCTTAAAAAGTTCACGGGTGGCTGCGTCGACAGTAGGAATGTCGTCTATTCCCTTGCATACAGCGTCAAGATACATCATGCTTCCACCGGTCAACAAGCAGGCGGAATGCTCCGTGAACAGGTCTTCAAGGAGTTTCAATACGTCCTGTTCAAACATGGAAGCACTGTAGTAGTCTTCCAAACGGTGAGTTCCAACAAAATAATGGGGAACGATTGCACGTTGTTCTTGGGTAGGAGCCGCCGTTCCAATGGGGATTTCCGCAAAAATCTGTCGTGAATCAGCATTGATAATCGGCGTGTTGAGGTGCTGGGCTATCGCAAGGCATGTCTTTGTTTTGCCAACACCCGTTGGACCGAGGACGACGACGAGGGTATTCACTATAAACGTTGCAACTACGTAAGTAAGAAAGGTAAAATGAAAAGAGGTATTATCGGATAATACCTCTCTTAGAATCCGAAACAAAGTCTATGATATATTGTATTTCGGGAGTCATGGTTAGTTTTTTCTTGATTTCCTCTATACCTTCGGCCAGAACCCCTTTGCTGTAAAGAAGCCTGTATGCCTCATGAATATGGGTAATCAATTCATTGCTGAAACCATGGCGTCTGAGTCCTACGAGGTTGACTCCTGCATATCTGGTAGGCTCTTTTCCCGCAATAATATAGGGCGGGATGTCTTGCGAAAAGCGGCAACCGCCTTGAATCATCACCAAGCTTCCGATGTGACAGAATTGATGTGTCAGGACGACTGCGCTGATAATGGCATCATCGTCTATAATGACTTCGCCACCGAATTTCGTCGAATTTCCGATGATACACCGACTACCGACAACACAATCGTGGGCGATGTGCATGTTCTCCATCAAAAGATTGTTGTTGCCGACAATAGTAATGCCCTTTGACGCTGTGCCCCGCGATATTGTCACATTCTCACGAATGCTGTTGTTGTCACCCATTTGGCATAAGGTTTCTTCCCCTTTGAATTTCAAGTCTTGCGGCTTCGTGGAAATGCTGGCCCCGGGAAAAAACTCATTGTTGTTGCCGATTCGCGCGCCGAAGTTGATCGTTACACCATTCTGTAGGGTATTGTTGTCGCCAAGTATGGTATTTTCACCGATGTAGCAAAACGGGCCAATGATATTGTTGTCGCCAAGTTTCGCATCAGGATGTACGAAAGCTAATGGGCTGATCTTATTCATACGTTTATTACTTTTCTCGCTTCGTTATTTATTCTTTACTATTTGTGCCGTGAATGTAGCTTCCGACACAACATGGTCACCGACAAAGAGATAACCTTTCATAGAGCTGATTCCATGGCGCACGGGCTGGAGCAGTTCCACTCTAAAGAGGAGTGTGTCACCCGGAACAACCTTTTGACGGAACTTTACGTCATCAATCTTGATGAAATATGTCGACCATCTTTCAGGTTCCTCCAATTGGTTCAGGACAAGCAGACCGCCGCATTGTGCCATAGCTTCGATTTGTAGCACCCCAGGCATGACCGGTTCTTCTGGGAAATGCCCCTGGAAGAAAGGCTCGTTGGCCGTGACGTTCTTGACGCCGACAATGCTTGTAGGCCCCATGGCAATGATTTTGTCAACCAGCTGCATGGGATAACGATGGGGGAGCAACTGCCTGATTCGGATATTGTCCATGATAGGTTCGTCATTGGGGTCATAGATGGGGGCCTGAACCTCGTGTTTCCGAATCTCCTTGCGCATTTGACGCGCAAACTTATTGTTGACGGTGTGGCCAGGGCGCGTAGCAACGATTCTACCTTTAATTGGCTTGCCAATCAAAGCCATATCTCCGATGATGTCCAGCAATTTGTGACGCGTGCATTCATTTTCCCACAGCAATGGTTTGTGTTGTATGTAGCCAATCTTCTTTGCGTCCATGTGGGGTACTTTCAGCACGTCTGCCAGTTGGTCGAGCTTCTCTTGTGTCACCTCTTTCTCGTAAATAACGATGGCATTGTCCAAGTCACCACCCTTTATAAGGTTTGCTTCAAGCAGCGGAACGATGTCGCGAACGAATACAAAAGTTCTGGCAGGTGCTATTTCGTCTGTGAAATTGGCAATGTCATCCAGCGTTGCGAACTGGCTGTTGATGAACTTGGACTGGAAAGAACACATGGCCGTAATCGAGAAATTATCATCCGGCAAAATGGTAATGCATGAACCAGACTGGTCATCTTTGATTTCTATCTTCTTACGGATGATGTAATAATCCTTTTCTGCATTCTGCTCCTCAATGCCAACCTCATGTATTTTATCCACATACATGGCTGCGGAACCATCCAGAATAGGAAACTCAGGGCCATTGACTTGAATCATGCAATTGTCTATGCCCAAGGCGTACAAGGCGGCCATGCCGTGCTCTATCGTCCCGACACGAACTTCCCCTCTTGACAAGACCGTTCCGCGTTGTGTGTCGACAACGTTTTCTGCTATCGCATCAATGGAAGGCTGTCCCTCCAGGTCGATTCTCTGTATCTTGTAGCCGAAATTCTCTGGTGCGGGGTTGAAGGTAACGGTGAGGCTCAAGCCTGTATGGAGTCCTTTCCCGAAGAGAGAGAAACTACCTTTCAGCGTCTTTTGTTTAGACATATACTTGTTGTTATGATTTCTTTAAAAGTTCAATTTCTTTTTTGAGGCGGTTGATTTCCTTGTAGAGGTCTGGCAGTTTCTGGAAAATAGCCTGCGATTTGAAGTAAGGCAACTTCTCCATGGGGGGGGTGCCGATTAGCGCTTGGTTGGCCTTTATGCTGCTTGGCACCCCAGATTGTGCCCCAAGAAACACCTTGTCGCCTATAGAGATATGCCCAGCGACACCAACCTGTCCACCAAACATGCACCATTCGCCAACTTTCGTACTGCCAGCAATGCCAACCTGGGCCGACATCACCGTGTTCTTTCCCACTTCCACATTGTGGGCTATCTGAACCAAGTTGTCCAGTTTCACCCCTTTGCGGATGATGGTGCTGCCCATCGTAGAACGGTCTACACAGGTGTTCGCACCTATTTCGACATCGTCCTCAATCGTAACGATTCCTATTTGTGGAATCTTATCGTATTTGTCACCATTCGGCGCAAATCCAAAGCCGTCGGAACCGACCACGCAGCCGGCATGAAGAATGATATTGTTGCCCAGTTTGCAATGGTGATAAATGGTGGAATTGGGATAAACAATACAATTATTACCGACTTTTACATGCTCGCCAATCACTGCATGGGGGTAAATCTGGCACCCGTCTCCAATTTCCGCGCCTTCCGCCACGTAAGCAAATGCGCCTATGTAGCAATCCTTGCCTATCTTCGCATCGGGAGAAATGAATGCAAGCGGGTCGATTCCCTGCTTTTTCGGCTTGGCAGCCTCATACATTTGTAGCAGTCGTGCAACGCAGTCACGCGCGTTTGCAACCCGAATCAGTGTCGTGTGGACAGGCCCGTCAAGTTGCAGCGTTTCGTCAACCAAGACGACAGATGACTTTGTATTGTAAATATAGTGGATGTATTTCTTGTTGGAAAGAAAGGAAATCGCCCCTTCTTCTCCTTCTTCAATTTTTGCAAAAGTGTTGACTGTAGCGTTTTCGTCACCCTCAACTCGGCCCTGAACAAACTGGGCTATCTGGCTCGCAGTGAATTCCATTTTGTAAATCAAATTGAATTAGTTTTGCAAATATAGCAAAATTTCCTCATAAAAGAAGATGGCAAGGATAATATTTGCCAATTTTTCAGAATCTTAGTCCTTGCCACCTTATTAATATTATAGCGTTTGAAATGTTGCGGGAATCGACTCGAAAGCAATCGTTCCTATCGCATTTCCAGTTCTTTCGCCATTTCCTGCTGCAGCTCTTCGGCCTTTCCGGCAACCAGGCTTGCATATTGTTCCATACTGCCTGCGTCTTTTTCACATGGATAAAGTATGCCCCGTGAAGAATTGACAAGCAGCCCGCAGTCCTTCGTCATGCCATATCGGCACACCTCACTCAGGCTGCCACCTTGCGCACCTACGCCCGGTACGAGCAGGAAGTGGTGGGGAGCGACCTTGCGAATGTCTTTAAACATCTTGCCTTGGGTGGCCCCCACCACGTACATCATGTTTTCCTCATTGCCCCATTCCTGGCTTTTGCGGAGCACTTTCTCGAACAGCCGTTCGCCGTCGCGGTCTTCCATCAGTTGGAAATCATGCGAACCCTTGTTGCTGGTCAGTGCCAGCAGGACAACCCATTTGTCCTTGTATTCCAAGAATGGCTTTACGCTGTCTTCTCCCATGTAGGGAGCTACAGTCAGCGCATCCAGATTATATTCTTCAAAGAAGGTCTTGGCATACATCGTACTCGTATTTCCAATGTCTCCGCGCTTGGCGTCCGCGATGATAAAGTGAGTGGGGTAGAACTTCTTGATATATTCAATCGTATGTTCAAAAGCCATCATGCCTTTGATACCATAGCATTCATAGAATGCCAAATTGGGCTTATAGGCAACGCAATAGGGAGCGGTCGCGTCAATAATCATCTTGTTGAAGGCAAATATTGGCTCATCCTCCTGAAGCATTTGCGTCGGAATTTTCTTCAAATCAATGTCCAATCCTACACATAGAAATGATTTCTTTGAAAATATTTGTTTAACAAGTTCTTCTCTGTTCATATTCTTTCCTTTATAATTTTCTGTGATTTGAAAAACTATTTGCCAACTTCGGTCTTTGGCAAATCCTTAGTCTCCGTTGGAATCCTTTTGGATGAGGTCATGAGATTTACAAATTCTTCGGCCTGTACGGTCTTTTCTTTACTTTCATTCTCATCCGTTTTCTTTGTGTACCTAATGCCCATGATGATAGTTATTTGTTTAACAGCTGTTACAATTCGTTTTCTTTCATCTTCTCCGCGTTTTCCGCCACGGTCAACGCATCAATCATGTCTTGGATGTTACCTCCCAAGAATCCCTGTAAATCATGAGTCGTGAAACCGATACGATGGTCGGTTACGCGGCCTTGTGGGAAGTTGTAGGTACGAATCTTTGCAGAGCGGTCGCCCGTTGATACCAAACTCTTGCGACGATTGGCAATGTCGTCCACGTATTTCTGGTGTTCGCGGTCGTGAATGAAGGTATAGAGACGGCTCAGCGCACGCTCCTTATTCTTCGGCTGGTCGCGGGTTTCAGTACATTCTATCAGGATTTCCTCCACCTCACCGGTGTTCGGATTCTTCCATGGATAGCGTAGACGAACACCCGATTCCACTTTGTTCACGTTCTGACCGCCGGCTCCACTCGAACGGAAAGTATCCCATTTGATATCACCTTCGTTGATGTTTACTTCAAACTTGTCGGCTTCGGGCAATACAGCAACCGTAGCCGCGCTCGTTTGCATGCGTCCATTGCTTTCCGTAACGGGAACGCGTTGTACACGATGCACGCCGCTTTCATATTTCAACGTGCCATATACATCGGTGCCACTGACCGCAAAGTCAACTTCCTTGAAGCCGCCCACGGCACCTTCAGAAGCATCGGTTACGCTCAGTTGCCAGCCTTTGCTGTCGCAATAGCGCTTATACATATTAAATAAGTCACCGGCAAACAGACAGGCTTCGTCACCTCCGGTCCCGGCTCTGATTTCCATTTGTACATTCTTTGAGTCTTCCGGATCTTTCGGAACCAGCAGTATCTTGATTTCCTCTTCCAGTTTAGGCTTCAGTTCTTCATTGTCCTGCAATTCTTGACGCGCCATGTCCTTCATGTCCGCGTCGCTTTCGTTCGTCAAGATATCTTTGGCCTCTTCGATTGAATTGAGACAATCTATGTAGCGTTTGCGGGCATTCATGATGTCGCCCAGGTCTTTCCACTCTTTGGTGAGCTTCACGTATCGCCCCTGATCCGCTATCACATCTGGGTCTGTAATGAGGGTACTTACTTCTTCGTAACGAGCTTCAAGCCCGTCTAATTTCTCGAGTATGCTATTATTTTCCGGCATATTGTTTATTTATATTCGAACGTTCCAAATTCGCTGTGAATGGTAAGGCTCTTCTGTCCTTCCTCAATGTGTCCCACAATTTGGGCATCTATATTGAATTCTTTACTGATGTCGATTACTTTTTCGGCAACTTCAGGCCGCACGTAGATTTCCATTCTGTGTCCCATATTGAACACCTGATACATCTCTTTCCAATCTGTTCCGGAGCAATCATGGATGGCTTTAAACAGCGGTGGTACGGGGAACATGTTGTCTTTGATTACTTTGCAGTTGTCGTTGACGAAATGGAGCACTTTCGTCTGGGCTCCGCCTGTGCAATGCACCATGCCATGAATCTCCGGCCGCATTTCATCCAGTATTCTCTTGATGACCGGCGCGTAGGTACGAGTGGGAGAGAGAACCAGCTGACCTGCATTTATGGGCGAACCTTCTACGGCGTCTGTCAGCTTGTAACGGCCGCTGTAGACCAATTCGAATGGTACAGCATGGTCGTAGCTTTCAGGATAATTCTCGGCCAGATACTTGCTGAAGACATCATGACGTGCCGAAGTCAGGCCATTACTACCCATGCCGCCATTGTAACGGCTTTCATACGTGGCCTGTCCCGTGGAACTAAGGCCAACTATAACGTCACCCGGTTTGATGTTGGCGTTGTCAATTACATCGGCTCGTTTCATGCGGCAAGTGACGGTTGAGTCTACGATTACCGTGCGCACGAGGTCACCTACATCTGCCGTTTCGCCTCCGGTCGGGTAAATTCCTATACCCATCTTTCGCATATCGGCCAGCAAATCGTCCGTACCATTGATGATAGCAGATATAACTTCGCCGGGTATCAGCATCTTATTGCGACCGATGGTGCTCGAAACGAGGATGTTATCAACGGCACCCACGCAAAGCAGGTCGTCCGTATTCATAACGATAGCGTCCTGAGCGATACCTTTCCATACACTCAAGTCGCCAGTTTCTTTCCAGTACATATAGGCCAATGCCGACTTGGTACCGGCACCATCGGCGTGCATGATGTTGCAATATTCCGGATCACCGCCCAGAACATCGGGGATAATCTTGCAGAAAGCCTGTGGAAAAATGCCCTTGTCAATATTCTTGATGGCATTATGCACATCTTCTTTGGCGGCAGATACGCCGCGCATCATATATCTGTTGTCCATGATTCTTTCTCTTATATATTAAATCTGTGCTGCTCTATTCGTCCTCATGCCAAAAGTCCCACGATACGAAAGCCTGCAAAAGCAACATCTCAAGTCCATTCTTTACGGTCGCGCCATACTTCGCGCCCTGCTTCATGAAGAGCGTTTCGTCGGGGTTATAAAGCAAGTCATAGAGTAGGGTGTGGCTGTCCATCGCTTCATAGGGAAGCTGAGGGCACTCTTCGGCATGCGGATACATGCCGCAGGGGGTGCAGTTGACGATGACCCTGTATTCTTTCATCATGCTCTCGGTGATGTCGTCGTAAGTAATGACGCCTTGACCTTTATGCCGACTGACGAAAACCGTCTCCAGCCCCAATGACTTCAAGCCGTAGTCAATGGCTTTGGCGGCACCGCCGGTACCCAGAATCAACGCTTTCTTGTGACATGGTTCCAACAGCGGTTCTATGCTTCGTGTGAATCCCACCACGTCACTGTTGTATCCTTTCAGGATTGTTTTCTTGCCTTTATGCGACACTTTCACGACATTGACGGCACCAATCGCTTTGGCCTCGGGCGTGATTTTGTCCAGATAGTCCATTATCTGCTGCTTGTAAGGTATCGTAACGTTGAATCCTTTCAGTTCCGGATTCTGCGCGATGACCTCGGTCAGTTCCTTGATGGATGGAATCTCGAAGTTGATGTACGTGGCATGGATATGCTCATTCTCGAATTTCTCATTGAAATAGTTCTTCGAGAACGAATGCCCAAGGGTGAGTCCAATCAGTCCGTATTTGTCCATAATCTTGTGGTTTTATTTTTCTGCGAAGTACATGGTGCAGATTCCGAAGGTGAGCCGCTTGAAACTTACTTTGGAAAAGCCGGCCCGTTTGAGCACCTCCATCATGGTTTCGCCTTGCGGGAACGCTTCTATCGTCTTGTTCAAGTAGCTGTATGCGCAATCATCATTGGAGATTATTCTGCCATAGAGGGGGAGCACCGTGTTGGCATAAAGCCAAAACAACTGCTTCATCGGGAATGAAACAGGTGTCGTCAGTTCGACGACACTCAGGTGGCCGCCCTTCTTCAGCACGCGACACATCTCCTTCAACCCTTGGTCCAGGTCGGGAAAGTTGCGTATTCCGAAAGCGGCCGTCACGGCATCGAAAGAGTTGTCGGCAAAACTCAGCCGCATGCAGTCTTCCTTTACGAAGGAAATGATTTGGCTTAGTCCAGCTGCTTTCACCTTTTCTTCGCCTACCTTCATCATTCCTTCCGAGATATCCGAACCTATTAGATGAACCGGCTTGAGCATTTTGGCGGCCTGCAAGGCGAAATCGGCTGTGCCCGTAGCCACGTCCAGCATGTTTTCGGGGCGGTAGGGGGCCAACTGCCTGATGGCTTTCTTGCGCCAGTATTTGTCAATATCCCACGACAGCCGGTGATTCAAGGTGTCATAGGTGAGAGCAATGTTGTCGAACATCGCCTCCACCTGCCGTCCTTTGTCACCTTCGTGGTAAGGTTTTATCTCTTCCTGTTTGTACATCTTATTTCCTGCCTGCCAGATAGGCACTCACGTTCTTTTCGATACGGGCGTTGATGTCGCCTTCTTCTGCGGCCTTGTCAAACTTCTCTCCCGTGATGTGCTCGTAGAGTTCGATGTAGCGTTCGCTCACGCTCTCGGCATATTCGTCAGTGATTTCGGGCATGGTCTGCCCGGGTTCGTTCATGAAGTCGTGCTCGATGAGCCACTGGCGCACGAACTCCTTGGACAGCTGCTTCTGAGGTTCGCCTTTCTCAAACTTCTCTTCGTAGCCGTCGGCATAGAAGTAGCGGCTTGAGTCAGGGGTATGAATTTCGTCAATCAGATACACCTTGCCGTCGCGCTTGCCGAACTCGTACTTCGTATCCACGAGGATGAGGCCCTGTCGGGAGGCTATTTCCTGCCCGCGCTTGAAGAGCTTGCGCGTGTAGTCTTCCATGACGGCGTAGTCTTCGGCCGACACGATACCTTGACTGATGATCTCCTCTTTCGAGATGTTCAGGTCGTGACCTTCGTCTGCTTTGGTTGTGGGCGTGACGATGGGCTCTGGAAAACGCTCGTTCTCACGCATGCCTTCAGGCAATTTCACACCACAAATCTCACGACAGCCGTTCTTGTATTCGCGCCACGCGCTGCCCGTCAGAATGCCACGGATAATCATTTCGACGCGAAAACCTTCGCACTTCAGGCCTACGGTGACCATGGGGTCGGGGGTGGCCAGCTTCCAGTTGGGACAGATGTCGCTTGTCGCATCCAGGAATTTGGCGGCAATCTGGTTCAGCACTTGCCCCTTGAAAGGGATCCCTTTAGGCAGAACCACGTCGAAAGCGGAGATCCTGTCGGTGGCAACCATCACCATGAGGTCGTCATTGATGTTGTACACATCACGTACTTTACCGTGGTAAACACTCTTTTGTCCATCAAAGTGGAAGTCAGTCTTGGTTAATGCTTTCATTGGGGATATTTGTTTTTAAAACCTTGTCTTTGCGAGTCTTCTTCTCTTCGTGTGCTTTGTCGTAGGCGTCGTAGGCATTGACGATGCGGGTCACGAGCTTGTGGCGCACGATGTCCTTCTCTCCCAGTCTCACAACGCCTATTCCCTCCACGTCAGCCAGGATGTTGAGAGCCTCTTTCAGTCCGCTCCGCTGCTCGTGGGGAAGGTCTATCTGGGTCATGTCGCCCGTCACGATCATCTTCGTGTTCCATCCCATGCGGGTCAGAAACATGCGGATTTGCTGCGGCGTCGTGTTCTGTGCTTCGTCCAGAATGACCACGGCGTCGCTCAACGTGCGGCCCCGCATGAACGCCAAAGGGGCAATCTGAATGACATGTTTCTCCATCATGTCCTGCAACTTCACGGCCGGAATCATGTCTTCCAGGGCGTCGTAAAGCGGTTGCAGATAAGGGTCGATCTTGTCCTTCATGTCGCCGGGCAGGAATCCGAGCTTCTCGCCCGCTTCGACGGCGGGGCGCGACAGGATGATTTTCTTGACGGTCTTCTCCTTCAAGGCCCTTACGGCCAGCGCGATGCTGAGATAAGTCTTGCCCGTTCCGGCCGGTCCCACGGCGAACACCATGTCGTTCTTCTCCACGGCGTCAATCAGTTTCTGCTGATTTTGGCTGCGGCTCTTGATGGGGCGGCCCGAAATGCTGTAGACCAGCACGCCCTTCACGGCGTCGGCCTTGGTGGCGTGGCCGTGCACGATGTCGAGAATGTCTTCGTCGTTGATTTGATTGTATCTGAGAACGTGCTTGCGCATGCGTTCGATGGCGTCCTCGAATTTGGCCATTTCCTCCTCGTCTCCCAGCACCCTGACCACGTCGCCGCGTGCCGCTACACGCAGTTTGGGGAAAAGAGACTTGACCATTTGCAAATGACCATTGTTGACACCGTAAAACGCAACGGGGTCGATATCTTCAAGAACGATATGCTTCTCTATCAAAATAAGGAGTCTTTACTTGATTGTAATTACGCTGCAAAAATATAAAAAAACAGCGAATGCGACAAAGATATCTATGCTTTTTGTTACCTTTGTGCCGCGAAATAAGGAAAACGGAAATGATTTTGAGCAAGAAAAGATACATTCAAGGTTTTGGTATCATCGTGGTTGTTCTGGGGATGGTGAGGTGTGCCTTTCCCGAAGTGGCCTCTTCACGCTCTCCAAAGGTTTCCGTGCCGGCTGCTGCCGATACGCTTGTGGCGCCATTGCAGCCAGCCGATACCGATACGGTGCGCTCTTTGGCCGATATCGATACGCTGCCGGCTGCGGCCAGCCGTTTTTTCAAGGCCGACGGCACGCCTGTCAAGAACCGGATCATGAGCGTTCCGCATTTCGGCAACACCTTTCCCGACCAGAACGACGTGCAACTTGCTTCGGCGCAACGTTGGGGTGTGAAGCCGGTTGCCGACCGTGCCGACGCCGAAGCGCGGAAGTCGGAACTGGTCTACGTGGGCAGCAATCCTTATTTCTTCGTCGACAAGCTCCACAACAGTGTGCCTTATCTCGTTCCCCGAGCCTCTGCGTTACTTCAAGAGATAGGACGTAACTTCTTCGACAGCTTGCAGATAAAGGGCATACCTTTGCACAAGATTATCGTCACGAGCGTATTGCGCAGCAAGGCCGACGTGGCCAAGCTGCGGGGGCGCAACCAGAACGCCACAGAAAACTCGTGCCACCTCTATGGAACGACCTTCGACGTGTGCTACAATCGCTACAAAACCGTTCAGACCGCCGACCAACCGCGGCGCGAAGTGCGCAACGACAGCCTGAAATGGGTGCTGAGCGAGGTGCTTCGCGACATGCGGCAGTCCAACCGTTGTTGGATAAAATACGAAGTGAAGCAAGGTTGTTTCCACATCACCGTCAAGTAAGTTCCGTTCAAAAGCCCATCCACCAAGGTCTTGTTGTCCGATGATTGTTTCCTGCCGACAGGCCCGTCGGTTGAAAAACGGCCGATTCCATCGTGTTTCTGAAATCTTTTCATGTTCCAAACATGGCCCTTTTGTGCAGTAAAAGCACATCTTTTACAAGCCGAAAGCAGCCCTGTCGCAAGGCGGAAGCAGCCCTTTTTGGCGGCGAAAGCCGTGCTTTGACAAAATGGTCTTGGGACAGATGGATTGGAAGCGTTTGACTTGGGATTTGCACGAACTGTAAAACAGGAAACGAAGAAGCCCCTTGTGGGAAAAGAAAAAGTGCCAGTCCAAGGGGTGGATTGGCACTTTTGCGTGTCTCAAACAGAGACGAGGAAGGCAACATCAATAGTCGTCGTCGTCGCTGACGCCTTCCGCTTCCAGATTCAATTCGTCGGCATTCTCGTCGAAAGTCGTCCTGTAGCTTTCTTCCGTCAGTTTGTCCTCGTCGAAGGAGTCCTCTTCGTCATCCGCATCGTTATAGAGGTTGTCCACTTCGGGAAGTTCTTCCTCGTCGTCCTCTTCAAAATCGTTCTCAAGTCCTTGTCTGTCCAGTTCCTCTTCGGTCTCAAACTTCACCCTGGACCTTGTCATTTCGGGCTTCTCTTTGGCGAAAATGGCTTCCACCCACAGCCCCTTGGAGATTTCAAGAACCTCAAAGCCGTCGTTCACCTTCTTCTCATACATGCCTCCGGGCTTGTGCAGCCGGTTGGCCGGGAGGGTGGTGGTGCTGATGTCAAAGCCCGACTCGATGATGTCCTGAATGCTTTGGGAAAGGCTTTCCCAGCCGCCGCCGAAGTTGCGTTCGAGCACTTCTATCAACTTGGACGCCGATATGTGGCGTATATTCTCATAGGTCAAATCCGTCACGCGCATGATGGGCTTCTTCTTCAGCCCCACCTTCACCTTGGTGTTTTCATCTATGCGGATGACACCGGTCTTGAATCCGCGTGATTCAAGCTTGTTGACAACTTCCGGCTTGTCTATCTTGACTTCCTCCATGTCATAGGCGCTCCGTATGATATCCGTGTAGTGTCTTACATTATCCTTCAAATCAATGTCTTTCTCGGCAGCTTCCCACATTCTGAATATGTCATTTTCCTGGGTATCCCATACATTGCTTTTGTTTAATGTTTTGAGTGTCAGAGCTTTTAATACTTTCATACGTACATTCAATGTTTCATTCGCTGCAAAAGTATATACTTTGCCCCATATTCACAAACTTTTATTGTGCATTTTTTGTTGGTCTATCATATATTTCCTATTTTTGTAGGCGCAATGACAACCGAACCTTTAGCAGAGAGATTGCGCCCCAAAGCGCTTGAAGATTATGTGGGCCAGCAGCATTTGGTAGGCACGAACGCCGTGCTCAGGCGAATGATTGATTCCGGCCGTATCTCTTCGTTCATCCTTTGGGGGCCGCCGGGGGTGGGCAAGACGACTTTGGCCCAGATCATTGCGAACAAGTTGGAGACCCCTTTCTACACGCTCAGTGCCGTGACAAGCGGCGTCAAGGATGTGAGAGACGTGATAGAACGGGCCAAGAACAACCGTTTTTTCAACACACAGTCACCCATTCTCTTCATAGATGAAATCCACCGGTTCAGCAAGTCGCAGCAAGACTCGCTCCTGGGGGCCGTCGAGAAAGGCATTGTCACGCTGATAGGCGCGACCACGGAGAATCCGTCCTTTGAAGTGATAAGGCCGTTGTTGTCGCGCTGCCAGCTCTATGTGCTGAAGCCTCTCGACAAAGAGGCCCTGCTGGCGTTGTTGGAGAGGGCCGTCACCCAGGATGTCGTGTTGAAGGAAAAACACATCACGGTGAAGGAAAGCGACGCGATTCTACGCTACAGTGGAGGGGACGCGCGGAAATTGCTCAACATCCTCGAACTTGTCGTGGAGGCAGCCGACGGCGACGACATCGTCATCACGGACGACATCGTCGTCAACAGACTGCAACAGAATCCCCTTGCCTACGACAAAGACGGCGAAATGCACTACGACATCATTTCGGCTTTTATCAAGAGTATCAGAGGCAGCGACCCCGACGCCGCCCTCTATTGGATGGCGCGCATGATCAAGGGGGGCGAGGACCCGCAGTTCATTGCACGCCGGCTCGTCATCAGTGCGGCGGAAGACATCGGACTGGCCAATCCCAACGCGCTTTTGCTGGCGAACGCAGCCTTCGACGCCGTGATGAAAATTGGTTGGCCCGAAGGCAGAATACCCTTGGCCGAGGCCGTGGTCTATTTGGCGACAAGTCCTAAAAGCAACTCCGCGTACAATGGCATTGCGACGGCATTGCAGACGGTGGAGCAGACGGGCAACCTCCCTGTCCCGTTGCATCTCAGAAACGCACCCACGGAACTCATGGCACAGCTGGGCTATCATGACGGATATAAATACAGCCACGACTATCCCGACAACTTCGTCGAGCAGCAATATCTGCCGGACGTTATACGAACCCATAGAATCTGGCATGCCCAGCATTCCCCCACCGAAGAAAGGCAATACCAGCAAATGCTGAGATTGTGGGGAGACAGATTTAAAGAATAGATAACAAATTGAAATTATGAAAATCGTAGACTTAGATGGCTATGCGGCAAATCCAGGAGATTTGTCGTGGGACAGACTCAAAGAGTTCGGTGAACTGATCGTTTACCCGAGAACATCTGCCGACAAGGTGGTGGAAAGGGCACACGATGCGGACATCATCTTGGTGAACAAGGTGAGGATAACGGATGGAATCATGGCACAATTGCCCAAACTTAGATATATTGGCGTTTTGGCTACGGGCTATAACGTGGTGGACATTCAATCTGCCAAAAAGCGCGGAATCATCGTTACAAACATTCCGGCATACAGCACAGACAGTGTGGCCCAGATGACTTTCGCACATATCCTGAACGTTTTCAACAAGATAGACCATTATGCGCAGCAGACCAGGAGCGGCAGATGGAGTTCCAATCCGGACTTCTGCTATTGGGACACCCCGCTTCAGGAACTGGCAGGCAAGACGTTGGGGATAATCGGCTTGGGAAACATCGGTTGCAAGGTAGCCCAAATCGCCCGCGACTTCGGGATGGACGTCTTCGCCTTTACAAGCAAGAACTCAGCGGACTTGCCTACGGGCATTCAGAAAACGACATTCGAGGGACTGCTCTCCGTCAGCGACGTCCTGAGCCTTCATTGTCCGCTTTCTGAGTCGACACGGCATATCATCAACGAAGACAGCATTTCGAAGATGAGGCAGGGAGCCGTTCTCGTCAACACGGGCCGAGGCCCCCTCGTCGATGAAACAGCTGTGGCGGAAGCCCTCAAGCAGGGGAAACTGCGAGCCTATTGTGCTGACGTAATGGAAGAGGAGCCGCCCAGGAAAGACAATCCGCTCTTTTCGCAACCCAATGCGTTCATAACACCCCACATTGCGTGGGCGACCACCGAAGCCAGGCAAAGGCTGATGGACTTGTGCGTATCGAATATAAAAGCATTCGTCAGCGGGAATCCAATCAACGTCGTCAACCCTTGACAGAGATAATCAATCCTTATGTTTTATCAGGACATAGACTTCGTACACACAATTCAGCAGGCGCTTGAGTTTGTCGGCACGCTGGCGTTCGCCATATCGGGCATTCGCCATGCGGCTGCTCGACACTTTGATTGGTTTGGCGGATTCGTCTGCGGCTTCGCCGTGGCCATAGGCGGCGGAACCATTCGCGACGTCATGCTGGGTGTCACTCCTTTTTGGATGACGTCGGCCCTCTATATCGGTTGCACATTCCTCGCCCAGGCATTGGTCATCATGTTTGCAAAATCTCTCAGGAGATTGGACAACGCCTGGTTTGTCTTTGACACACTGGGACTGGCGCTGTTCACGATAGCGGGTATCCAAAAGACATTGCAGTGCGACCATCCCATGTGGGTGGCTATCATCATGGGCTGCATAACGGGGGCCGCAGGTGGTGTTATCCGCGACGTGCTGCTCAATAAAGAGCCCGTCATCTTCCAAAAGGAGATTTACGCGATGGCGAGCGTTGCCGGCGGCAGCCTGTATTGGCTGATGATCAGCGTGGGAATCAACTTGGCGGTGACGGTGATTTCCACTTTCTCATTAATCTGTCTGATAAGATACTTGGCTGTCAGATACCATATTTCATTACCCAAACTAAAGAGCGTGGAATGACCTTCCACGCTCTTGGGTTTAATGGTGATACGGTTTTGATGGCGGGTGCGGTGCACCTCATTCAATATGCGCCAGCCAATCGTCCAAGATCATCCTTGCAATACTTAGTTTCTCTGGTATCGTTGGAAGATTGTCTTTTGTAAACCAACTCCCTTTGGAAAGTTCATCTTTTTGGAGGCTCAGACTGCCGGAAACATAATCTGCATTGAAGCCCACCATCAAACCGCACGGATAAGGCCAAGGCTGGCTTCCGAAATATCGCAGGTTGGTAATCCGAATACCGGTTTCTTCCATTACCTCACGATGGACAGCTTCTTCCAGTGTCTCGCCTGTCTCCACAAATCCGGCCACCAAACCATAGAAGTCCGACTTGAAGTTGCGGGCATGCACCAGCAGTACCTCTTCTTCCCGATGAATCAAGACGATGACAGCCGTAGCCAGTTGGGGCCACACCTCCTTGCCGCAGGCGGGGCAGCGCTTGCTGATGTCGGTGTGCAGGACAAGGGGAGTGCCGCATCTGCCGCAGAATTTCGTGTTTTGGTCCCAATACAACAACTCATGACATTTGCCGGCCTTGAGATACAGGCCTTGAGGCAATTTATAGAAAGAGCCGCGTAGGTCGCACATTTCAAATGGGCTGTCCGGGACGGCGTCTTCTTCCACCGAGAAGGCTTTGACCAACTCTCCGCTTTCCATGGGCGAGACGGAAAACACGTGTCCGCCATCTGGAACGGTCAAAGGAGGCTCTTCAGAAAAGGGAATCGAGTAGCCGCCGTCAGGCTGCCTCTCCACAAGTAGATTTGTTCGGTGGAAAATGAACCAAAAGTATTTCATCACTTGTCTCCAAACAATATCTTGCGGTCTCGCTGTGCGGCCGGCACCGTCCAAGCCTCTGGAATAAATTTCCAGTTGTTGTTGGGCTTGGGGTCCAAAACCTTCAGCCTCTCTATTTCTTTCATGAGATAAAAGCGCTGATCCTTTTCACTACGCCAAACAATTCGCTTCTCCAGCTCTTCCCGGGGAATGTCGGCACCTTTTGTCAGCAATTCTCCGCCACCATTGCCTCGATAACTGTTGACAGCCACCT
The DNA here is from genome assembly GCF_000426585.1 of Segatella baroniae DSM 16972 = JCM 13447. Classification (GTDB taxonomy): domain Bacteria; phylum Bacteroidota; class Bacteroidia; order Bacteroidales; family Bacteroidaceae; genus Prevotella; species Prevotella baroniae. The sequence continues at coordinate 108,585 of NZ_AUFQ01000003.1, read as the reverse complement.
TGTATGTCTTGCGCTCGTCGAAAGGCTGCCCGTTGCTCATTCGCAAAATGGTCACCTTCTTGCCGTTCGGCTTTGTCGCATCGACAGTATAGTCAATGCCGGCTGCACTGTCGAAATTGAAAGATAAGTTCTTGAAGCCCAGGCGCTGCTGGTCGCCCCTCGTACTTTCACTCAACAGCAATAGATGGTCGTCGGGCGAAGTCATCGTATTGACCCAAAGGTCGTAGCTCATCTCCAAATGCTTGCGGATTTCCTCTCCCGTAAGTTCCATGACATAGAGTTGATTCTCATATTTGTAGAGATTGAACATGTCTGAAACATATACGGGTCCGGCATTGATTGCGGCATTGAATAGGAGAGGGGCGTTGAAAGAAACATCTGCGCCTGTAATCTGCAGCTGCAGATTTAGAATCAAATCGTTAAAAGCGCTACTCCCGAAAAACGAATCTCTGGAATAGATCGTATTCTTAAACTCGCCGATCTTCTGATTTACAAACCGGTCTACTTGGTCCATTTGTTTTTTGAAATGCGCCATCATACGCTCGTCGACCGGTTGTTCTGTGATGTCAACCAGTTTGCCCGTGACGGCAACTTTGGCCTTCTTCCCGTTTCTGAAAGTCACGTCTATTTTTGCCTCCGCGACGGTGAGTGCATTGTTTGCGGGATCCAAGCAAACAACTTCTTTGCCGTTTGTATCCTTGATGGAGCCGCTAAACCTCGTGTGGTCATGTCCGAAAAGAATCAGGTCAAAGCCAGGAACCTCTCTGGCTACTCGCAGGGAAGCGTCTTCTTCATACTCCGGTGTCACGATTCCCCCTTCTTTGCCACTATGAAACAGGCCGATGACAACGTCGGGATGTTCTGTTTCCTTCACGTGTTTCATCCATCGGCGAGCACAGGTGACCATGTTCTCAAAGCGAAGTCCGCTCCAAAGACTCTCTGTAAGCCAGTTGGGAATGGCTGGTGTCAACAATCCAATTACCGCAACCTTCACGCCACCACGATTAAGGATCGTATAAGGCTTCACATAAGGCTGTCCTGTGGACGTGTCTATGATGTTCGCTCCCAAGACGGGGCACTCCAACTCCTTGATCCATTTGTCATAAACCGGATGTCCGGTCTCTATATCATGGTTCCCGACATTCTCCGCATCATATTTCATGTAATTGACAACATCTGCCGCAACATTGCGACTTTCTGTATTGATGTAGTTGTAATAATAGCAAGTGGGTTGACCCTGGAGAATATCGCCGTTGTCCAGCAGAATGACATTATCGCCAAGCTGTCGGCGCAACGACTCTACATAACTGCTCACTCTGGCCAAAGAACCTTTCTTGGGCTTTCGGTTGATGAAATCATAAGGGAAAAAACAACCATGGACGTCACTTGTTTCAATAACTCGTAATGAAACGGTATGATTCTGTGCCATCACTGAAGGGGAAAATAAGAGCGAAAAAAAGCTCGCGAATACGTATTTAAATGACATAGTTGGAGATGATAAGGTCGCATGCCATGCTGTTGATGCACGCATGTAGGCAATCGTTTTATCTTAAATCAATAATTTCAGCCTTGGGATAGTCCTTGGAAGGGAACTCGAAGATGGAATCTGCCAGCTTTTTAGTGGAAACCTGACTCACAATGATGGATGTCCAACTTGCTCCCTGTCTGAACTTGACCAAACTGGGCTTGTAGCTTGTTCGGTTTATTGTTATATAAAGTTCTTGAATACTCCGCTTTTTGTCTTGTGCCATAAGGTGTACAAGATAAGATTTCTTCGTTCGTTGCATGCTCAATTGATAGCCATTCCTATAAAGCGTCAAGAACTTGTAAGGATTCATCTGAGCTTGTTTCGCCTCATTGGGGGTGGAAATATTCACTTCGTTGGAGCTCTTCATATAGCTCCACTGCGTCTTTCCATTAAACCAAATCGTCGCCTGTGGAGTAGATGCGTAAAACTTGTTCCCCTTCAAACTGATGGAACCTTCGGATTTTATCTTACTCCCTGATATGGAAAAACGTGCTGTTGCTCCTCCTTTGGAAGTAATGACACCAGCGGTTTTGTCCAAAACTTGACGGGCGGTCTGCGCATTTAGACTTACATGGATGGCTAAAAACGAAACGATGACAAGAAATCTATCAATTATTTTCATTATTCTATAAAAAAAACTAACCTCGAATTTGTGAAATGAGTGTCTGCAACTGACTGTCGTCAGCGATTAAGACATCTCTAGGTTTGCTGCCTTGAGCCGGTCCGACTATGCCATATTGCTCCAACTGGTCCATCAACCGACCTGCCCGGTTGTATCCGATTGAGAAGCGTCGTTGTACCATACTGGTCGAACCTTGCTGCGAAATGACAATCGCGTGGGCAGCTTCCTCAAAATACGGATCCAAAGAATGGGAATCCATACCTGCTCCTTGTCCTCCTCCAGAGAAGTTGCCTTGCTCGTCGGTAGCCGGCTCCGGCAATTCCAGCGGCTCGATAGGTCCGGGCTGGTCTGCAATGAACTCGTTGACGGACTCAATCTCGGGCGTGTCAACAAAGGCGCATTGTACGCGGACAGGGTCTCCACCTCCCAAGAACAGCATGTCTCCCTTGCCTACGAGCTGGTCGGCACCCTTTTTGTCCAAGATTGTCCGAGAGTCTATAACGGATGTCACTCGGAAGGCGATACGTCCTGGGAAATTGGCTTTGATGTTACCCGTGATGATCTTTGTCGTCGGACGCTGGGTCGCGATGACCATGTGGATTCCCACCGCACGAGCCAATTGGGCGATTCTGGCAATCGGCTGTTCTATCTCTTTGCCCGCTGTCATAATCAAGTCGCCGAACTCATCTATGATGACGACGATGTAAGGCATGTATTCATGCCCCTTTGTCAAATCGAGACGATGGTTCAAGAATTTATGATTATATTCTTCTATCTTCTTGACGCCGGCCATCTTGAGGAGGTCATAACGATGATCCATGAGTTTGCAGAGCGAACTTAAAGTCCTCACGACCTTGCTCACATCGGTAATGATTGGCTCTTCTTCATTTTCGGGCAGGCTCGCCATGAAGTGAGGAGCTATCTTGTTGTAGATGGAAAACTCCACTTTCTTCGGGTCAACGAGCACAAACTTCAGTTCATTGGGGTGCTTCTTATAGAGCAAAGAGGTAATTATTGCATTCAAGCCGACGGACTTTCCCTGGCCCGTTGCACCGGCGACAAGCAAGTGGGGAAGTTTATGAAGGTCGAACATAAACACCTCGTTTGAAATAGTCTTGCCTATTGCTACCGGCAGTTCCATCTTGCTTTCCTGGAACTTCTTTGAATTAAGGCAGCTCTCCATTGATACTATCTGTGGCTTTTTATTGGGGACTTCTATGCCGATGGTGCCCTTTCCCGGGATAGGAGCTATGATACGGATTCCCAACGCGGAAAGATTCAGTGCGATATCATCTTCCAATCCTCTGATTTTACTGACCCTGACACCCTCTGCCGGAGTGATTTCATACAGGGTGATGGTAGGCCCTACTGTCGCGTTAATCTTGCTGATACTGACTCCAAAGCTGTTGAGTACTTCTATGATTCGTTGGTTATTAGCCTTGATTTCATCCATGTCTATGACCGGACTATCGGCGTCATTGTACTTTTTTAGCAGTGTCAAAGCCGGTTTCTTATACTTTGTATAGGGTTCGAGTGGATTGATCGGAGTGCTTAAAATCTCCTCTATCGTTTTCTCACTGGCAGCAGCTTCCTTAGGAGCAGCCTCTACCGTCAGTTCAGAAGTTTCTCCTGCAACCTTTTCCTTTGTCTCTACAACAGGTTGCACCGGTTGTTTAGGTGCCTCCATGATAATGTTGGACAAGTCAACTATCGGCGAAGGAACATCGCTTGGAATCTCTTCCAACTTCGTTTCGTTAACGAGGCTTTCCACATCTTCGTCCCCCTCTCCGCCATCTTCTGACGACTCTTTGTCCTCTTTCAAACCGGTTTGGTGTTTTGCCTCCACATCATCTGCTGCGTGCTGTATATTTGTCACGGTAAAGTGCACTTTACTTGTCAAATATTTCACGGGATTCAGCGCTTTGCGTATGACATTGATAGTTTCCGCACTCAGATAAGTGAGGAAAGCCAGTGCAACAAACAGCAAAACACCTGTAAGTCCAGGAGGGCCTATGAGGTTTTCAAGCTGCTGCACACAGAACAAACCATGATTTCCTCCAGGATTGAAGACCAGGTCGCCCATCATCGGCGTAAGGAACTTTGCAAAAGTGACAGAACTCCAAATCATCACCAGCATGGTTCCGAAAAACCAAGATAATAGATTCACTTTATATACTTTCATCATTTTCAATGAGACAAGTATCATAAAGGCGGGAATCATGAATGCAGGCAGGCCAAAATTAACTGTTATCAGGTAATATGACAAGATTGCGCCCAACGAGCCGCAATAGTTCGTAAAGATTTTCTCTGTATTGATCCATTCACCCGGACGCATGTCTTCCAATATACTTTGGTCAGCTTGCCCTGACGTAAAATAGGAAACCATTGCTATAATGAAGTAAATGGATATTATAAGGAGGATTACGCCAAAGAGGAAATCCGTCTTTTCATTGCTGATAATATTCTGGAAGCCGACTGCTTGGCCTAAGTTTTTAGGTTTACGGTCAGTTTTTTTTCTTGCCATCTTTGCTCGAAATTATTAGTCTAATCATCGAATCAAGCACTTTTGTACTTAATTCAATATAAACACACATGTAATTAACTGCAAAAATAGTGGAAAAAAGTAAGAAGACGCCACAAATCGATAACTTTTTTCTAATTTTGCAGTTCATTAGAGATGTGCAATGAAAAGGATTATATATAGCAGATTTGACAAAAAACTAATTCCGGATTTACCGCAGGTTCTCTTTCCTGGAAGGATTATTTCTGTCATAACAGAGAGCGAAGCAGATAAGGCCGTGGCGTATTTGTTGAGTTGCGACATCTTGGGTGTAGATACAGAGACGAAGCCAACCTTCCGAAAAGGGCAAAACCATCGGGTCTCTTTATTGCAAGTTGCCAGTAAAGACACTTGTTTTCTCTTCCGACTCAACAAAACAGGCATTACAGACTCTATCAAGAAACTTCTTGAAAACAAGCAAGTTCCTATGATAGGGCTATCTTGGCACGACGACCTCCTTTCGTTGCATAAACGGCGTGAATTTACACCTGGATATTTCATTGACTTACAGGATATTGTTGGAGAATTGGGAATAAAAGACCTCAGTCTACAGAAAATCTACGCCAACATCTTTCACCAAAAAATCAGCAAGCGTCAACGCCTTACGAATTGGGAGGCGGACATACTCAATGACAAACAAAAAGAATATGCTGCAACAGACGCTTGGACTTGCATCAACTTATATGAAGAAATCAAACAGCTCCTGTCAACAGGTGATTATGATTTGATAGTTTCGGAAGAACCGGCCATTTCTACAAATGACTGACAATCCTGTCTAAACGTAAACAACATTATATAGCCTACCTACATTACCATCATATCGAAGACATATATGACTACATACAAGAATATTTATTTGAAACGAGGGAAGGAAGAGAGCTTGAAGAGATTCCATCCTTGGGTGTTTTCCGGTGCCATCCAGCACATGGATGAAGGGATTCAGGAGGGTGAAGTCGTTAATGTCTTGACCAGTTCGAATGAATTTATAGCTCTTGGTCATTATCAAATAGGTTCCATCTCCGTGCGGGTTTTATCTTTTGACGATATTGTCATTGACAATGCTTTTTGGGAAAGCCGAATCCAAAGTGCGTTAACAGCCCGGCTGGCTATCAATGTAGCAGATAATCCAACTAACAATACATATCGGCTCGTTCATGGAGAAGGGGACAATCTCCCGGGACTAATCATTGATTGCTATGGCGAGACAGCCGTGATGCAGGCCCATAGCGTGGGAATGCACGTAGAGCGTGACGCAATCAGCAAAGCCTTGCTGAGCGTTATGGGCGATCGCATCAAGAACATATATTACAAAAGTGAAACAACACTGCCTTTTAAGGCTGATTTACACCAACAAAATGGTTTCATCTATGGGGCGACAGCCAATGACTTGGCAATTGAAAATGGCTTGAAATTCCATGTAGATTGGCTTCGTGGTCAAAAGACAGGCTTTTTTGTAGACCAACGTGAGAATCGTTCCCTTTTGGAAAATTATGCAAAAGGGAAGAGTGTGCTCAATATGTTTTGCTATACAGGTGGTTTTTCTGTTTACGCAATGCGTGGCGGCGCCAAATTAGTTCACTCGGTGGACAGTTCCGCAAAAGCCATAGAGCTGACCAATGAGAATGTTTCTTTGAATTTCGGTGATGATTCCAGGCATGAAGCTTTCTGCGAGGATGCTTTTAAATATTTAGATGCACACAACAATAAATACGATTTGATAGTGCTTGACCCTCCGGCATTCGCCAAGCACAGAGCTGCGCTTCACAATGCGTTGAAAGGTTATACAAGATTAAATGTCAAAGGCTTGCAGAAAATCAAGAAGGGGGGGGTGTTGTTTACGTTCAGCTGTTCTCAAGTCGTCACAAAAGAGAATTTCCGTAATGCAGTTTTTACAGCAGCCGCACAAGCTGGAAGAAAGGTGAGGATTTTGCATCAACTTCACCAACCGGCAGACCACCCTGTCAATATCTATCATCCTGAAGGTGAATACCTGAAGGGGTTGGTTTTATACGTCGAATAGCTTGAGTCTATTTAGTGTCGATGAAAGGTTTAAAAGAACAAGTTCGTCAGTTTATAGTTGCCAATCAGTTGCTGGGCAAGAATCAGAAATATTTGGTAGCGTTGAGTGGTGGGGCGGACAGTGTATGCCTTTTGAATCTCTGTTTGGAGTTGGGGTATGACATCGAAGCTGTTCATTGTAATTTCCATCTCCGCGGCAAAGAGTCGGATCGTGACGAGCTGTTCTGTGAAACATTATGTAAAGATAAAAATATCCCATTTCACCGTGCCCATTTTAATACGAAAGCGTATGCGGCACTACATAAGGTCAGCATTGAAATGGCTGCTCGCGAATTGCGGTATTCCTATTTTGAGCAATTACGAAAAGACATCAATGCTTCGGCAATCCTTGTGGCACACCATCTGGATGATGTCGTTGAAACCGTATTGATCAATCTTGTCAGAGGAACCGGTATCCATGGTCTTCAAGGAATCAAAGCCAGACAACACCACATTGTCAGACCATTGCTTGAAGTCAGTCGTTGTGACATATTGGCTTATCTCGATACAATCCGTCAAGATTATGTGACGGATAGTTCGAATATGGTAGACGATGTACAAAGAAACAAACTGCGTCTAAACATCATTCCGCTTTTAAAGAATTTCAATCCTGCAGCCTCTAAAAACATTGCAAAAACGGCAAAACGCATAAGCATGGCCGCACAAATATTTGATGAAGCCATTGAATGTAAGATGGCAAAGGTCGTAACTCGGAGCAATAAGGAAGAAACACGTCTTTCCATTCAGGCATTGAAGCAAGATATAGCGCCAGAATATTTACTGTTTGAAGTCTTGCGAACGAAAAGTTTCTCGCCCAATCAGGTGGAACAGATTGCATTGAACCTTGAGGCTTCTCCAGGAGCGCGATGGGAATCGGCCACTCACGTCTTGTTGATCGACCGGGAGGAAATAGTCATTCAGCCACGCAAGAAAGAACAAGGGCACGATTTGAGAATACCGGACGTCGGCAACTATATATTTGACGAAGTGCGAAGGTTCAAGTTCGCAATCTTTCCGAAGCCTGTGGACTTTATTCCGAGCAAAGACAATGATGTAGTTACACTTGATGCGGACAAAGTCCAATTTCCATTGACTATACGGCATGCCCAAACGGGGGATAAATTCTTTCCCTTTGGAATGAAGGGAAGCAAATTGATCAGTGATTATCTGACGGATTTGAAATTGAATTGTTTTGAAAAACAAAGCCAATTAATCATTGTCGATGCAGCCGGTAAGGTTATATACATTGTCGGCAAAAGGGTGGACGATCGTTGCCGGATTTCGCAGGACACTGCCAATATCTTAAGAATTAAGTTCCATACGGAATGACATGAATAATAAATAAAGCCATATCTAAAGTTGCTTACTAAGATATGGCTTTATATTAAATAGGTATAATCTCCACTATATATCAATAGCTTCGAGCAATGATGACACGGCATTTGGCAGGTTTTCCACTCACCATGTCTATGCCGGGAGTTTGCTCGTAAGCAAATGGAACGCAACGAATTGTGGCTTGCGTATCCTCTTTGATTTTCGCTTCAGTTTCTTCCGTTCCATCCCAGTGGCACAGGAAGAAGCCGCCGTCTTTCACACGCTGTTTGAACTCTTCGTAATTCTCGCATTCGTAGACATGCTCGTCGCGATATTTCCTTGCCTTTTCAAAGATATTTTGCTGAATGTCCTCCAACAAGGCCTGGACGCGCTCTACGATTCCGTCAAAACTTACACTTTCTTTCTCAAGTGTATCACGACGCATAACCTCTATCGTGTTGTTGTCCAAATCTCGCCCTCCCATGACCAGACGAACAGGCACGCCTTTCAACTCATAATCGGCAAACTTAAATCCAGGCCTCTTGTTGTCGGAATCGTCATACTTTACAGTGACACCTGACTCACGCAATTTTTCAATTACCGGGGTTAGCTTTTCCGTAAGTGCCGCATGCTGGTCTTCACCTTTGTAGATTGGAACGATGACCACTTGGATAGGAGCAAGTCTTGGCGGCAGCACAAGTCCGTTGTCATCGGAGTGAGTCATAATCAGAGCTCCCATCAGTCGGGTTGAGATTCCCCATGAAGTAGCCCATACATATTCCGGCTTGTTTTCCTTATTCAGGAATGTAACATCAAAACTCTTGGCAAAGTTTTGTCCTAAGAAGTGGCTCGTGCCACTCTGCAATGCCTTACCATCTTGCATCATCGCCTCTATCGTATAAGTATCCAGGGCACCCGCAAAGCGCTCCGTCTCACTTTTCACGCCTTGCAAGACGGGTACACCCATCCATTTTTCAGCAAATTCGGCATACACTTTCAACATTTTCTGAGCTTCAGTTTCAGCCTCTTCCCGTGTTGCATGGGCGGTATGACCTTCTTGCCACAAGAATTCCGATGTTCTAAGGAAAGGGCGTGTCCTCATTTCCCAGCGCATCACGTTACACCACTGATTACACATGATGGGAAGGTCTCTCCAAGAATGTATCCAACCTTTATATGTGTTCCATATAATAGTTTCGGATGTAGGACGAATAATCAATTCTTCCTCCAGTTTTGCAGCAGGATCGACAACCACTCCGTTGCCATCTTCACTCGTTTTCAAGCGATAATGCGTAACCACTGCGCATTCTTTTGCAAAACCTTTCACGTGTTCAGCTTCCCTGCTGAGGAAACTCTTGGGGATAAGCAATGGAAAATAAGCGTTCTGCACACCTGTAGCTTTGAACATTTTGTCCAATTGGTCTCTCATCTTTTCCCATATAGCGAAACCATATGGCTTTATCACCATGCAGCCACGAACAGGCGATTGTTCGGCCAGGTCTGCTTTCACAACCAGATCGTTGTACCATTGGCTGTAATTCTCTGCTCTTTTGGTCAAATCTTTAAGTTCTTTTGCCATTTATCTATACTTTATTATAATATGTATTCAATATAAGCAAACAGCTCATCACATACGGATGGAATCCTACAACAAAAGAATAGGGAAATCCCTACAAGCCATTAGGATTTTATCCTCTGAATCTCAAGCTCTTTGCAATACCTTTGCAGCAAATTCAATGCTTGCAAAATTACATAAAAAAGTTGACAAACTTGTGGTGTTGCTGAAAAAAACGATTACCTTTGCAGCCAAACTGATTTTTATTTAACATTAATATAAGCATAAAACAATTAGAGATTATGAAGAAGTTTAAAGTGATGACATTAGGCATGTGTATGTTGGTAGTATGCAGCTGTGCAACCAAGCAGGGTACCGGCGCTTTGATTGGAGCCGGTGGAGGTGCCCTCTTAGGTGGTATTATCGGAAAGATTGCAGGCAACACTGCCGTGGGAGCCGCCATCGGCACCGCAGTGGGTACAGGAGCTGGTGCCATTATCGGAAGACACATGGACAAAGTGGCTGCAGAGACCGCTGCACAGGTGCAAAACGCGAAAGTGGAGGAGGTGACTGACGCCAACGGACTTAAAGCGGTAAAGGTCACATTTGACAGTGGAATTTTGTTTGCAACGAACAAAGCAACTTTGAACTCAACCAGCAAGGCCGAGTTGGCTAAGTTCTCTACGGTTTTGAAGAACAACAACCAATGCTATATTGACATTTACGGCCACACCGACACAACAGGAAATGATGGTATCAACATTCCCTTGAGCAACAGTCGTGCTCAAAGCGTAGCTTCTTATTTGAAAAGTTGCGGCGTTAGCGCAAGCCAGCTTCAGAATGTCAATGGAAAAGGTAGCTCGGAACCTGTTGCCGACAACGCAAGTGCTGCCGGCCGCCAGCAGAATCGTCGTGTAGAGGTATTCCTCTATGCAAGTCAGGCCATGGTTGACGCTGCCAACAGTGGCACGCTTAAATAATGATATTTAGATTATTCGTCGAATGGTCATCGCTAAAGATTTAGCGATGACCATTCTTGTATGCAAAGAAATACGCTAAATATTTCAGAATGATGCTCCATACAGTTTGGAAAGTTTGCAGATGGGCGGTCGGGTTGTTTGTCGCGACATCCATTTTAGGTGTTGTCTTGTTTAAATTCCTACCTGTTTATGTCACGCCGTTAATGCTCTTGCGCTGTTTTCAGCAAGTCGGAGACGGCCAAAGCATTCAGTTGCACCATCACTGGATACCCATGGAGAAGATCTCTCCCAGCATGCCCGTAGCTGTCATGGCCAGCGAAGACACCCGCTTTCTATTGCATCACGGCTTTGATTATGACGCGATAGAGAAAGCTGCCCGCCGCAATTTGAAGAGGGGGAAGAAATTTGGTGCCAGCACCATCAGTCAGCAAACTGCAAAAAACGTTTTTCTGTGGCCTGGGCGAAGCTGGATAAGAAAAGGTTTTGAAGTGTATTTCACTGCTCTGATTGAACTTATGTGGAGCAAACAGCGCATCATGGAAGTCTATCTGAATTCAATTGAAATGGGAAACGGCATTTATGGTGTTGACGCCTGTGCGGAATATCATTTTGGCAAACAGGCTTCCGAACTGTCCCGGGCCGACTGCGCCCTCATTGCGGCTACGCTGCCCAACCCCAGAAAGTTCAGCAGCAAGAATCCAAGCCCTTACATGAGGAAACGCCAGCGGCAAATTCAAAACAACATGCGCTTCATTCCAAAGTTTCCCAAAGAGGGGGAAGACTACGACCCCAATACAGCGGCAGGAGACGTCTACCACCACTGATCCATTTTCATATTCTCTACAACTTTCACACACAATGAATATATTGGAAGAACTCAACGAGTCACAGCGGGCTGCCGTCGAATACAATGACGGACCATCTCTTGTCATTGCAGGAGCGGGTTCCGGCAAAACGCGTGTGTTGACCTATAAAATCGCCTATCTTCTGCAAAACGGCTATAATCCGTGGGCCATTTTGGCCTTGACCTTTACCAACAAGGCTGCCAATGAGATGAAGGAACGTATCGCCTCCATCGTTGGGTATGACAAGGCACGCTATCTTTATATGGGCACCTTTCATAGTGTTTTCGCACGAATCCTTAGGGGTGAAGCGTCTTGTCTTGGCTTTTCTTCCAATTTCACAATCTATGATGAGTCCGACAGCAGGTCTCTTCTGAAGACCATCGTCAAGGAAATGAAGTTGGATGACAAAGTCTACAAACCGGCAACCGTCCACAAAAAGATTTCATTGGCAAAGAACAGATTGATTCTTCCTGACGACTATGCTCGCAAGACCTCTTTGTTGGAGCAAGACAAACGTGACAACATGCCGCGGTTGACAGACATTTACAACAACTACAACCAACGCTGCCGAAAAGCCAATGCCATGGATTTCGACGACCTCCTTGTTCAAACATACATCTTGTTCAGCCGCCATCAAGAGGTGTGCGAGAAATACGCCCAACGCTTCGACTTCATCTTGGTAGACGAATACCAAGACACGAACTATGTGCAGCAACGTATCGTCTACTTGCTGGCAAAGGAGAAACTGCATATCTGTGCAGTTGGTGACGACTCGCAAAGTATCTATAGTTTTCGTGGGGCGGATATCGACAACATTCTTGGCTTTCAACAACAATTCAAGGGAGCCGAACTTTTCAAGTTGGAACAAAACTATCGTTCCACCCAGAACATTGTAAAAGCAGCCAACAGTCTGATTAAAAAGAACCGGCGCCAGATAGAGAAAGACGTCTTTAGCCGCAATGACATCGGTGACAAACTTCTTTACAAGAGTGCATACAGCGATAAAGAGGAGGCTTCCATCGTTTGCAAATACATCAAGCAGATCAAGCGCCAAGACGCGTGCAAGTATTCGGACTTTGCCGTCCTGTATCGGACAAACTCTCAAAGCAGAAGCTTTGAAGAGGAGATGAGAAAGCAGACGATTCCCTACAAGATATTTGGCGGTCTGAGTTTTTATCAGCGCAAGGAAATAAAAGACATCATTGCATACTACCGGCTGGTGGCCAATCCCAACGACGAGGAGGCTTTCAAAAGAATCATCAATTATCCGGCTCGGGGTATCGGGGACTCCACCATGGCCAAAATAGCAGCCTGCGCAGTCCAAAACGGTGTAAGTTTCTGGGATGTTATTGGCTCTCCCGAGCACTTTAGGTTGGATGTCAACAAAGGGACAGTCGCCAAATTGCAGTCTTTCCGCCTGTTGATAGGAGGTTATCGCGAACGGCTGGATGTGGAAGACGCATTCCTGCTGGGTTCGGACATCATCAAGACGTCGGGTATCAGCAAGGACATTTATGGCGACTCCTCACCGGAAGCGATGGCGCGTCAGGAAAATGTCGACGAGTTTCTTGGTGCCATCCAGAATTTCGTCGAAGAACGGAGGGAGGAAGGTCGCATTGAAGAAGCCGGACTTTCCGAATTCTTGCAGGAGGTCGCCTTGCTTACAGACGTAGAGAGTGATGACGGAATGGGAGGGGACAAGGTCAATCTCATGACGATCCACAGTTCAAAGGGATTGGAGTTTGCGACAGTCTTTGTCGTCGGTATGGAACAGAACATCTTTCCAAGTCCACAGGCTGCCGGCACTTTGCGGGGAATGGAGGAAGAACGCAGGCTTTTGTATGTAGCCATCACAAGGGCGCAGCGCCATTGTATCCTGACAAATGCCCATAACCGTTGGCGTTATGGCAGGACTGAATTTTGCAATCCGAGCTGTTTTCTACAGGAGATTGATTCGAACTATATCATAAGGGAAGAAGAGGAGGCGCGTCCCATTTTTACAAAACGGATGCCGTGGAATCAACCGGGACGTCGTATGGCGTCAGGGGAGATGGGAGAGTCCTACACCAAGCAGGCTCCCAATCTGCCTCCCAGCTTTCGCAGCGTGGGGACGGCGACAGGCAAGCCACAATTGGAAAGTCCTCTTTCAGAAATGAAAACACCACAAGGCATATTGTCTGTAGGGACGGTCATTGAGCACCAGCGGTTCGGCATTGGGACAATCTCAAAGTTGGAAGGTACTGGTGAGAATCAGAAAGCTACAATCGATTTTGAAAATACAGGCAAGAAACAACTGCTTTTGAAGTTTGCTCGCTTTAAAGTCGTCAAATGATGATGTCAAGCGGCTTTATTCCGGCAAGCCGCTGTAAACGCGTATCTTGTTCGCATAATATTGCCACAAGATGGAATAGGGCTTCCGCTCAGGCAACGTGGTTTCTACAGCTTGCCGTTGAATGTTCTCCCTGTCTTTTTCAAATTGAGGAAGCCATTTCTTGAAAGCTCTTCTTGCTTTGAAGATGGCGACAAAGTCTTTGAAATTACGATTGAGAAGCAACGTTTCAAAAGCAGCCAGATAGTCCAGGAACCACCGCGTCCGCAATACGGGCTTTAGTTCCTTTTCTGGCAAATTCTTGTAAAGCATGGTCAGGTTGTTGCGGAAGTTCAGAAAGGTCTTCATCGGATTGCCCTTGGGCAACGTTCCTCCTCCCAAGTGGTAGACCACACTGTCTGTAATGCAATAGATTTTTTTGCCTTGCAGTCGAAGGCGCCAGCAAAAATCTATTTCTTCATTGTGGGCAAAGAAACGGGCGTCCAGTCCGCCTGCCTGCCAATAGTCATTCGACCTGACCATCAGACAGGCCCCCGTGGCCCATAGAATGTTTGCATTCTGGTCGTACTGCCCCCCGTCCGGTTCCACGCTGTCGAAGATTCGGCCACGACAAAACGGATATCCATATTTGTCAAGATATCCCCCGGCCGCTCCGGCATACTCGAACTTGTCAGGCTCGACCATTGACAGGAGCTTGGGCTGACAGGCGGCGACCTCCTCGTGCGCATCCATGAATTCAGCCAAAGGAGTCAGCCAATGATGCGTCACCTTCACGTCCGAGTTTAATAAGATATAGTATTTATACCGACGCAACCGGCTCAAAGCTTTGTTATATCCCTCTGCGAACCCCCAGTTCTTGTCAAACTCGATGATTTCCACCTCGGGGTGTGCTCTGCGCAGGTAGGCCAGCGAATCATCCGTCGACGCGTTGTCTGCCACAACGATGTCTGCCTCATCACGGGAATACATTTCCACGTTCTTGAGATATTCGGACATCATTTTCTGACCGTTCCAATTGAGGATGACGATTACAATATCTTTTTCCATAGCCGCATTATGATTCCAGATGTGATTATGATTCTAAATGAGCTCCGCGATGAGCGCGGACTTGTCGAAATTGAACTTCAAGAGACGCACCTTCAAGAGTTGGTTGTCATACTCTTCCTTCGCTATACCGGCGGGAAGCTCCACGCGAATATAGTTTTTTGTGAATCCTTGCATACGTTTGCCTTTGGCCGCCTTCTCAAACAAGACCTCGGCTTCCTGCCCGATATGCTGTGCATAGAAAGCCTGCGTTTTCTCATCACTCAGTTTCAACAGCCGCTTCGAGCGTAGCTTTTTATCCTTGTCACTCACTACATGAGGAATGGACAAGGCACTGGTTCCGGGGCGTTCCGAATAGGGGAATACGTGCAGCTGCGCAATGGGCAGAGAGGACAGGAAGTCATAGCACTCTTCGAAATATTCCTCTTTCTCGCCCCTACAGCCCACCATCACGTCAACACCGATGAAAGCATGGGGTATTTTCTCCTTTATCAAATGAATCTTGTGGGCAAACAAAGCCTTGTCATAACGCCTGTGCATCAACTTCAACACCTCGTCGCTTCCACTCTGAAGTGGTATATGGAAATGGGGCATGAAAGCTCTTGATGTAGCACAATATTCGATGAGTTCGTCGTCGCAAAGGTCCGGTTCCAAGGAACTGATTCTGAAGCGCTTGATACCTTCGACCTTGTCGAGTGCTTTCACGAGGTCTATGAACTTCTCGTGCGTCGTCTCGCCGAAATCGCCGATGTTCACGCCGGTGATGACAATCTCATTCCCTCCTTCGTCGGCAGCCTGTTGCGCCTGCCCGACAAGGAAATCAATGGGCGGATTCCTGGAAAAGCCGCGGGCGTATGGTATCGTGCAATAAGTGCAAAAATAATTGCAGCCATCCTGCACCTTCAAGAAATAACGAGTACGATTGCCGCGTGAGCAACTGGGCGCAAAGGACTTGATGTCCTTGGTTTTCTTCGAATAATGTCGATGCAGGTGTTCTTCTCCGACCTGGTCGAGAAACGCCTCGTTCAGATACTGGATCAAATTTGCTTTTTCATTGGACCCAAGTACCAAATCCACACCTCCGAACCGGCTTACCGCTTCGGAAGCTAATTGAGCATAACATCCTGTTACAACCACAAATGCCCCTGGATTTTCTCTCGTCATCCGGTGGATGATTTGCCTGCACTTGTGGTCGGCTACCTCCGTGACCGAACAGGTATTGATCAGACAGATGTCGGCCACTTCATCGGATTTGGCCGAGACGACCCCCATGTCCGACAACAAACGTTCGAAAGTGGAGGTCTCCGAAAAGTTCAGTTTGCACCCCAATGTATAATATTTTGCCTTTTTACCTTGAAAAGCAGACGAATCAATCATGTGAAATGTTCCTTTTAAGCGAACAAAGATAATAAAAAAAAGCATTATGCGAGGCAGGCCATGCGATTTTTCTACCTTCTGCGCACGGAATTGCTGCCTATTTCGTGCAGGCCGTTGGCATGGTATTTGCGAAACACAAGATATCAACATAGAAAAGGAGACATCATTATGACTAGTCAATTCTCACCAAGAGTATCGGAAATACTCGCGTTCAGTAGGGAAGAGGCAACTCGGTTGGCCAGCCGCTCCGTAGGACCAGAGCACCTTCTGCTTGGGATGATTCGAGAGAAAAATGGCTTCATCGGAGAGATATTCAACAGATTGAACATCAATCCCCAATCAGTAAAGCATGAACTGGAGGGCAGAGTAAGGGGGGAAGAACCGGAATCCCCTTTCATGACCAGGGAATTGGTTTTGAACGAAAATGCCAGTAATATTTTGAAATCAGCCGTACTCGAAGCTCGTATGCAGCATTCCACGACCGTCGACGTACAGCATTTGTTGCTTGCTATACTTCATGACACGATTGACAATGGAGCAAAGCAAGTGTTGGAACTCAATCACATGGATTACGAAGATATTTTATCATTCTTGCACAAGCCTCAGGAGGCCGTGCAAGACGGCTTGGAACTTCCCGACGAAGAGGAAGAAGAAAGCGAGTTGGACTCAAGCCATCAGGCCAATGGAGGACAGAGCAGGACTTCCACGGCGCAGGCGCGTTCACAGTCGACAGGAAAGACGCCCGTGCTCGACAATTTCTCCACGGATCTCACTCAACTGGCTGCCGAGGGTAAGCTCGACCCAGTTGTCGGACGCGAGAAGGAGATACAGCGCATAACGGAGATTCTGTGTCGACGCAAGAAGAACAACCCCATCCTGATAGGTGAGCCCGGCGTTGGCAAAAGCGCCATCGTGGAAGGATTGGCCCAGCTGATCAGCAGACATCACACAAGCCCAATGCTATTCAACAGGCGCGTCGTGTCGCTGGACATGACCGCCATCGTGGCCGGCACCAAGTACAGAGGACAGTTTGAGGAAAGGATTCGGACGCTGCTCAAAGAGCTTGAACAAAACCCGAACATCATTGTCTTCATCGACGAAATCCACACCCTGATAGGAGCGGGAAGCACCCCGGGGAGCATGGACGCGGCCAACATTATGAAGCCGGCGCTGGCCCGCGGCACCATACAATGTATAGGAGCGACTACGCTTGACGAGTATCGAAACAGCATTGAAAAGGATGGGGCCCTCGAAAGGCGTTTCCAGAAAGTGCTGGTCGAGCCTACATCTCTCAGCGAGACAATCGAGATACTCCACAACATCAAGGAAAGGTACGAACAACATCACCATGTCAGATATGATGATGAGGCACTGGAAGCTTGTGCCAAATTGACAGAACGATACGTCACCGACCGACATTTCCCCGACAAGGCCATAGACGCCATGGACGAGGTGGGGGCGAGATTGCATTTGAAAAATGCGACATTGCCGCCCGACATTGAGGCCAAGGAGAAGGAAATAGAGGAGGTGAAGCAGAAGAAGCACTTGGCTGTCAGGAACCAGAACTTTGAATTGGCAGCCAGCTACAGGGATCGTCAGACGCAGATGGAAGCAGAACTGCGGCTGTTGAATGAACAATGGCTGGCTGGGGACAACGACAACCTGCAACAGGTTACGGCCGACGATGTGGCCGATGTCGTCTCCATGATGACGGGAGTCCCCGTTCAGCGTATGGCGGAGGCGGAAGGCATACGGCTGGTCGGCATGGCCGCCGAACTGAAGCGTGACATCATTGCTCAAGATGCGGCCATCGAGAAAGTGGTGAAAGCCATACAACGCAACAGGGTGGGGCTGAAAGAGCCCAACCATCCCATCGGGGCGTTCATGTTCCTGGGGCCTACCGGCGTGGGAAAGACTTATCTGGCCAAGAAGTTGGCACAGTACATGTTTGGTTCTACCGACGCCCTGATCCGTGTCGACATGAGCGAATATACAGAGAGTTTCAACGTCTCGCGTCTGGTCGGGGCCCCTCCGGGATATGTTGGCTATGAAGAAGGTGGCCAACTGACCGAGAGAGTTCGTCGCCACCCTTATTCCATCGTGCTGCTCGACGAGATTGAGAAGGCACACGGGAATGTGTTCAACCTCTTGTTGCAGGTGTTGGATGAAGGCCGACTGACCGATGGCAACGGACGCCTGGTGGACTTCCGCAATACGGTCATCATCATGACGTCGAACGCGGGCACCCGTCAGTTGAAGGAGTTCGGCCGCGGCATAGGCTTCAACGCCGGTCGGACGAACGGAATCAGCGTAGATGAGAAAGACAAAGCGTATGCCCGCAACGTGATACAGAAGAGCCTGAGTAAGCAGTTTGCGCCCGAGTTCATCAACCGGTTGGATGAAATCATCACATTCGACCAATTGGACATTGCGGCCATCAAGCGGATTGTAGACTTGGAACTGCGGGGCCTTTTCAAGCGCATCGGCGACATGGGCTACTCCATCAGTATCACGGATGACGCCAAGGAGTTTGTGGCAACCAAAGGCTATGACGTCCAGTTTGGCGCGCGACCGCTGAAAAGAGCGATTCAAAACTATATAGAGGACGGTGTATGCGAGCTGATATTGGGCGGAAAGCTCCAGCCTGGCAGCAACATCACGATTGCGACGAATGCCGACAAGACGGCCCTTGCATTCCAATAAAACGGAAAAGCCCCGATGGATTCACCATCAGGGCTTTTCCGTTTTATACCTATTGTCGATTATTTTTCGGAAATCAAATTGTTCAAGAACGCGTCGAGGTCTTCATCCAGGCCGCTCATCAAGTCGCCACCGATGATGACCGTGTCGTCGTCGGCAACGTAAAGTTCGGCGATGTTCTCATTGTCATCATCCTCCAGCACGAAACTGTAAGGCTTCAGAATACCCAATTTGTCAATCTGGCCATCGCGGGCGGCGAGCAACTTGCGAAGAATGTCCGTCACTTGACAATAGAACTGCTCGTCTTTATTGTCTATCCACTGTTCTACGACACACCGCGTGATTTCTTCTTCATCATCGTTGAACGCCTTCATTTCACCCGAATCCTGATTGACCTGTAGGTGAATGTCGGTCAAGACGCAATCTTCTTCGCTGACATGAGGATACTTCTGGAAAATCTTGTTGATGAATCTGTCAATCTGTTGGATGGTCTGTTCTGAGGTGTTCATAGAATGATTTTTTTTAATTTTCTTGCAGAGAGGTCTTCGATGGGCAGCCGTCGGCGGGCGTGTCCGCACAGGTTCCGCCTCCATGCTTATGCTTGCAAAGATATACTATTTTTCGCTGAAAAGCCTGGTTCGGTCTTTTTTTTTCTGATATTTCGTTCTTTTGTGGATTAATAACACTGTCGAGAGAGCTGCTTCTGCCAATTCCGCTACCTTTGTGGGCAAAATATCGGACTATGCGCAAAGTATTCCACATCCTCGTTTTATGTGCTTTCCCGTCGCTTTCGCTCGTCGCCCAGTCGCGGCAAGCGCTTCGCGACTCTCTTGCCAAGGCCACGGATGTCTTGGCCTATCACCCTGACAGCATTGATTTGAGGCTGAAAAAAACGGCCTGGAACATACAGTTGGAGCAATGGAACTACGCAAAAGACGACCTTGACAAGGTGTTGTTCTCTGAACCGACCAACATCGCCGGACTATACTACAGGGCTTTCGTGAACGAAAAGCTGGGCCGACTGAACTTCGCCAGGCTGGACTACGAGCGCCTGCTCATGCTCGTGCCTGGCAATTTCGAAGGCCAGTTGGGCTTGGCTTTGCTCAACCAAAAGGCGAAACACTACACGGAAGCCATGGACAGGATGAACGGTCTGGTGAGCCAATATCCCGACAGTGCGGTGGCTTATGCGGCGCGGGGCGGCATGGAGAAGGAGAGGGGAATGCTGGAGCTGGCCATTTACGACTTTTCGGAAGCTCTCCGCCGCGACCCTTCCAACACGGATTACCTGCTGAACAGGGCTGACCTGCTCATCACGGCCAAGCGCACGGACGCAGCTTTGCAGGACTTGAACAGATTGACGGCACTGGGGATTAATCGAAATGCGCTGAAAGAGCTGTTCAAACGAATAAAAAAAAGGTAAAAAGATAAAAAAGTAAAAGGGTAAAAAGGTAAAAGGGGGAATGGGCAAGGCGCAAAGTCTGAAGCTGTTTGTTACCCCGATTGTTCGTTGTCGTGGGCGATATTGGCGCCCGACTGGGCGGAATCATCTGGAAAGCAAAACGGTCGGTCCGCAATCGCTATCCTTTAAAGACTCGGAAGCGGCCTTTTTAGCCGCTGAAAGCATAGCTTTGACATGATGAAAGGACTGCTCTTGCAAAGTGAAAGCAGTGCTTTCAGTGGCAGGCGGCAGCCCTTTTCCAACGCGGCAGCCATGCGGTCACGAGCCCATGACAGGCTGTTTGCTGCGTAAAAGTACATGTTATTTCATCATACATTTTGCCACCTGCGAGAAAAGTCGTATTTTTGCATCGTTTTTGTGAACATATAATACAAGAATCATATATGAATATTTCTTACAAGTGGCTGAAAGAATATGTAGACTTCGACCTCACTCCGCAGCAAACGGCCGACGCGCTGACTTCGTGCGGACTTGAAGTTGGAGCTTTGGAGGAAGTTCAAAGCGTCAAAGGCGGCCTCAAGGGCCTTTACGTTGGAAAGGTGTTGACCTGTGAACCTCACCCAAATTCCGATCACCTGCACGTGACGACGGTTGACTTGGGCCGTGGAGAAGCGCAACAAATCGTCTGCGGGGCTCCGAATGTCGCCGCCGGACAGAAGGTGATTGTAGCCGACCTGGGCTGCGTGCTGTATGACGGCGACGAAAGTTTCACGATAAAGAAGAGCAAATTGCGTGGAGTAGACAGCTTTGGCATGATTTGCGCGGAAGACGAAATCGGTGTCGGCACCAGCCACGATGGCATCATCGTCCTGCCGGACGACGCTGTCGTAGGAACACCGGCCGCCGAATACTATCATTTGGAAAGCGACTGGGTGATGGAAATAGACATCACGGCCAATCGTGCCGATGCGTTGAGCCACTACGGCGTGGCCCGCGACCTGTATGCGTGGCTCAAGCAAAACGGCTACACGACGAGCCTGCACCGGCCTGACTGCTCGGCCTTCGCCGTAGACGACAACGACCT
The DNA here is from genome assembly GCF_000426585.1 of Segatella baroniae DSM 16972 = JCM 13447. GTDB lineage: Bacteria > Bacteroidota > Bacteroidia > Bacteroidales > Bacteroidaceae > Prevotella > Prevotella baroniae. Next base: position 87,187 of record NZ_AUFQ01000003.1, on the reverse strand, counting down.
GCCCATCGACGTGACCATCGAGAATACGGAAGCCTGCAAGCGCTACGCCTGCGTCAGCTTGACCGGCTGCGAAGTGAAAGAAAGTCCGGAATGGCTCCAGAACAAACTTCGCGTCATCGGCCTGCGGCCCATCAACAACATCGTGGACATCACCAACTACATCATGATGGCCTATGGTCAGCCCATGCACTGTTTCGACGCCGACATGGTGGAAGGCCACAAGATTGTCGTGAGAACACAACCGGAAGGCACGAAATTCGTCACGCTGGACGGCGAAGAACACGAGTTGGGGCTGCATGATTTGAGTATCTGCAATGCCGAAGCACCCATGTGCATCGCCGGCGTGTTCGGCGGAAAGGGTAGCGGCACCTATGAAACGACACGGAACGTGGTCTTGGAGAGCGCTTATTTCCACCCCACATGGATTCGGAAAAGCGCACGCCGCCACGGACTTTCCACCGATTCGTCGTTCAGGTTTGAACGCGGAATCGACCCCAATGGGCAGGTTTACGCGCTGAAGCAGGCCGCCATCCTGTGCAAAGAGCTGGCCGGAGGTAAAGTCAGCATGGAGATAAAGGATGTATATCCCTCTAAATTAGAAGATTTTGCCGTGTCGTTGAAGTATGACTACGTCCACACGTTGATAGGCAAGGAGATTGGCCATGAGACAATCAAGAACATCGTGACCAGCCTGGAGATGAAAATCGTCTCAGAATCGGAAGCGGGACTCGAACTGTTGGTGCCGGCTTACAGAGTGGATGTTCAGCGGCCGTGCGATGTCGTGGAGGACATACTCCGCATCTATGGTTATAATAATGTGGAGATTCCCACGCAACTGAAAAGTTCGTTGACCGTGCAGGGTGACGAGGACAGGCTGTACAAACTCCACAACATCATCAGCGAACAGCTTGTCGGCTGCGGCTTCAATGAAATTCTGAACAATTCGCTGTCAAAATTGTCATATTACGCGGCGCAGGAACTCAACGCATACCCTGAATCTTCAACGGTGAAGGTGATGAATCCGCTGAGCGCCGACCTGGGCGTCATGCGCCAGACGATACTCTTTGGTGGCTTGGAGAGCATTGTGCGCAACGCAAACCGCAAGAATCCGAACCTGAAATTCTTTGAGTTTGGCAACACCTACGCCTTCCATCAAGACAAGCGGACGGAGGATTCACCCATCAGAGCATACAGGCAGAACCAACATCTCGGACTTTGGGTCACCGGCAAGCGTGTCTCTGGAAGCTGGGCTCACCCGGATGAAGACAGTAGTTTCTATGAGCTGAAGGCATACGTGCAAAATGTCTTTCTGCGAGTAGGCCTCTCTGCCGAAAAGCTTGTCGTGAAAGAGAGCGGCAACAACATCTTCTCCAAGGCGATTGCATACGAAACCAGAAACGGGCGCGTCATCGCCGAGGCGGGCATTCTGGCCCAGACTGTCCGCAAGGCATTCGACATTGCCAACGAAGTGTTCTTCGCCGACATCGACTGGACGGCACTGACAAAGGCGGCAAGCAAGCAGGAAGTGGTGTTCTCGGAAGTGGGCAAATTCCCATCTGTCAGCCGCGACTTGGCACTGCTCATTGACAAGAGCGTCTCTTTCAAGCAGATAGAGGATATAGCCAAACAAACTGAAAAGAAACTGTTGAAGCAGGTTGAACTCTTTGACGTGTACGAAGGCAAGAATCTGCCGGCCGGAAAGAAGAGCTATGCCGTGAACTTCATTCTTCAGGATGATGAAAAGACCTTGAACGAAAAGCAGATCGAGGCCATCATGAAGAAACTCATCGCCAATCTTACGGGCAAACTGGATGCGCAACTCCGCTGATGGGCAGACTATAACTATTGTAATATCATAAGAAAGTTTATAAAATATAATTCCAATGGGAAGAGCATTTGAATATCGCAAAGCGACAAAAATGAAAAGATGGGGGCACATGGCCCGCACGTTTACGAAACTTGGCAAACAGATTGCCATAGCCGTGAAAGCCGGCGGCCCGGAACCTGAAAACAACCCTACATTGCGTGCGCTCATTGCCAACTGCAAGCGCGAGAACATGCCTAAAGACAACATTGAGCGTGCCATCAAGAATGCGATGGGGAAAGACCAAAGCGAATACAAAGAGGTTACTTATGAAGGCTATGGCCCTCATGGTGTGGCTGTTTTTGTCGACACCTTGACAGACAACACGACCCGCACCGTCGCCGATGTACGCTCCATCTTCAACAAGTTCAACGGCAACATGGGAACGACCGGCAGCCTTTCCTTCCTGTTCGCCCACAAGAGTGTGTTCACTTTCAAGAAGAAAGACGGCCTTGACATGGATGAGTTGATTCTCGACTTGATTGATTATGGCGTTGAAGATGAGTTTGACGAAGACGAGGAGTTGGGCGAAGTAACCATCTATGGCGACCCGAAGAGTTTTGGCGACATCCAAAAACATCTCGAAGCGGAAGGCTTTGAAGTGACGGGGGCCGAGTTTACCTACATCCCCAACGACTTGAAGGACGTCACGGCCGAAGATCGTGAAACGATTGACAAGATGGTGGAGAAACTTGAAGAGTTTGACGACGTTCAGACGGTGTACACCAACATGAAGCCGGAAGAGGCTGCGGAATAACCCCAATCGGTCTTTGGGATTTGAAATTATCACTGTCCGCTAATACTTTTTGGACAATATAAAAATTAGGGCTGTCTTCCTCTCTTGGAATTCAGCCCTTTCCGTTACTTTTGCTTGTGTCAAATATCAATCAGTAACTATGAATAAAGGTACACATTTTACCGGACAGCCAATATATGGACAATTGATAAATTTGCTCGATAAGCATGAAATTCTAAAATATAGCCGTAAAATGGTGGAGAACGCCATGTCAAACATTTCAATGCCTATCAGCACCTTGCCGTGATGCTCCATGCGGTTATAAGGCGATTTGACTATCTTCGTGAAATATGAGAGTGTAAAGTGGACTGTGTCAGGTCGGTTCATAGGAGCATAGCCATGGTGCACTGCGCACTACCGCCTTGGCGGTTGGTCTCTTTAGAGCAGGGTTGCGAGCAAAGCGAGCTACCCTGCCTGGCCAGTAACAGAGAAAACTAGGCCGAAGGTCTTGGCCTTTTTAAGTTTGTGGTAAATGTAGCTGGGTACGAAGGCTGAACCTCGGAATTGTCAATTGATTTTGAAGCATGAGGAGGCACGAGCTGCAAGGTCGATATGATGACCATGGCTGCGGGCGGCTGCCCCTTGATGGTGGGCGGGCAGGCTCGCATGACGGCCCCGAGGCTTTCCTGCGGGTGTTGAAGCCAGCGGCTTCACCTCTCCGTACCCCCGGTCATGCCGCAGGATGACCGGGGAGGTGTGCCGCTATCCATCTGTCGACCCTTCCAGGGTCGATTTCCGCTTGGTCTTCTATCCCCTGGTCACTCCGCTTCGCAGAGATGACCAGGGGTTACTGAGCGATGAAGCCTCTGGCTTCACTTCCTGAGTAGCCTGCGACAGGCATTTCTTTATACCTAATCGGTTCATGGAGACATGCTCATGGTGTATTGCACATGCAACCGCCTGCACTGTGCATGCAACCGCCTTGTCGGTTGGTCTTTTTACATTTGAACCATCGCTTTTTGCGGGAAAACTTATTTTCAATCAATACATATGTCCATCATATCGCCCTTGTAGCTCGTGCCTCCTTATGCTTTAAAGTCAATAGGCAATTCCGACGGTTCAACCTTCGTACCCAGCTACATTCACCACAAACGTAAAAAGACCAAGACCTTCGGCCTAGATGTCTCTGCCATGTGTCAGGCAGGGTAGCTCGCTTCGCTCGCACCCCTGCTCTAAAAGGACCAACCGCTACGCGGTTGTATGCGCAATGCACCATGACCATGTCCCCATAAGCTGGTTGGATATAAAGAAATGCCTGTCGCAGGTTGCGCAGGGAGTGAAGCCGGAGGCTTCATCGCTCAGTAACCCCTGGTCGTCTCTGCGAAGCGGAGTGACCAGGGGGATAAAAGACCGGACAGACATCGACCCTGGAAGGGTCGCCCAAAGACAGCTGTGATGACCGTGGACGTCCCCTCCAGGTAAAAGGGTGGCAATTGGTTGCTCAAAGGTTAGCTTTTGAAAGACAGAAGCAGCCCTTTCGCAAGGCAGCAGCAACCCTTTCGCAAGACAGAAGCAGCCCTTTCACAAGACAGAAGCAGCCTTTTCGCAAGACAGAAGCGACCCTTTCGCATGGCGAAAAGGCAGCTTTTAAAATCTCCCAACATGCTGCGATGGCGAGACAGGTGTGTCCTTTCAGCGCATAGGCATGCTTTTTGCTGCGAAACATGGTGTAATGAATTATAACCAGGAGGTTTGAATTATGGCATTTATCGACTATTATAAGATTTTGGGCGTCTCGAAAGACATTCCCCAAAAGGATATTAGAAACGCCTATCGGAAGCGGGCCAAGGAGTTTCATCCGGATTTGCATCCAAATGACCCGAAGGCGAAAGCGAAATTTCAGGCTTTGAACGAAGCTTATGATGTATTGTCTGATCCCGACAAGCGCAAAAAGTATGACCAATATGGCGCGCAGTGGCGTGAGGCTGACATGTTCAATGGCGGTCAGAGCGGCCGGAGTGGAAGCAGTTATGAGTGGAGTAGTGCAGGCGGATCACCGTTTGAAGGCTTCGACTTCTCTTCGTTCGGATCAGGAGGAGGCTTCTCCAGCTTCTTCCAAGACCTTTTTGGCAGCAGCACCAAGGCTGGTAGCCGCAGAACCAGGCAGGGATCCGGCGGTTCGGGCATGATGAACGCCAGCGTGAACATCGACCTGAAAACGGCATTGCTGGGTGGTGAGGTCGTCATTCAGCTGAATGATGGGCAAAAGGTGCGCTTGAAAGTAAAGCCGGAGACGCAGAACGGAACAAAAGTCCGTTTGCGGGGCAAGGGCTATGACCGAGGCGACGGCACCATGGGCGATCTGATCATCACGTACAACGTCACGCTGCCCACAGGATTGACGGAGTATCAGAAGAATTTAATCGGACAGGCATTGTCAATGCAACGACAATAGTTTTACAAGCGCGTGTTAAATAATCGTAAATAGACAATAAGTTGCGCGCGCCGCACTTGTGTTTCATCAATAATTTATATCTTTGCCTAATAAGTAACGATAGGATTAGCATGACGAATCGCCTTTTCTCAATCGCACTCTTGCTGCCGGTTTTGCTTGGCATGCCGGTTCGCTCGCTGGCGGGAACAGCCGGAGAGCCGCAAGAGCAATTGTGGCAACTCAAGATAGAGGTGTCGATTGAAGGTGGGACATTGCGCATCTTGAATGCGGCGGGGCAAAGGCTGTATATTTACAATGTGACGGGTGCCTTGGTGAAGACGCTGGTCGTGGACAGCGCGGACAAGCGTGTTGACTTGGCGTTGGATAGAGGTTGCTACATTGTAAAGGTCGGTACGTTTGCGCGTAAGATTTATTTAAGATAATCCTTGCATTTTGAAACCCAACTTCCTTTTGTTCCTTTTCATTTTTTCATCCCTCTTGTGCTCATGCGGCGGAGGCGTGAAGAACCCCAACGTGAGCTTGACGCTGGCTCCGTTTGTCGGATTCGGGAGGGCGGAGTATCGGATGGACAAGAAGGAAATCCAAGCGGAGCTTCTGAGACTGGCGCATGAAGATGTCGACTCGATGACGGCCGACTATCGTGTGCGCAGCTACTATCTTCGCGATGGCGCCTTTCTTTGGCTGGACCGGCTGGGGGTTGACCGGCGAGCCGATTCTGTGGCCAGCTATATAAAGGATGTAGACCAAATGGGGTTCGACAGGGACAAGTTTCGTTACGCACAGCTGCGGGAAGACCTTCGGCGGTTTCATGAACTTGACTTTGGAAAGGGACATACGATCAACCGAACGGCAGCCCGATTGGAATACAACCTTACGAAAGCATTCTTCAGATATGCAATCGGCCAGCGTTTCGGTTTCGTCAACCCACGCTACGTGCTGAACCGGCTGGACTTGGTCGACAACGATTCAACGAAGACAGCCTATCGGGTGCTGTATGAAGTACATACGGACAAGTTTGACAAGCGTTTTTACCAGCAGATGCTCGACAAGGTCAAGCACGACAGCGTGGTTCCATTTCTGAAAGAAATCCAACCTACCGGCCCGTTATATGCCCGTTTGAAAAGAGAACTGAACGCGCATCCACCCCGTTCGCAGGAGCGGATGCGAATACTTTGCAACATGGAACGCTGTCGATGGCGGCAAAACGACTATCCTGCCATGCACACGAAATACGTCATCGTGAATCTGCCATCCTTCCATCTTCAAGCCGTGGATGGCGACAGTGTGCTGAACATGCGTATAGGATGTGGGTCGAATGACACCAAAACGCCCTTGCTGACAAGTAGAATCAAGCGGATGGACGTCAATCCGCTATGGGTCTTGCCCCGATCCATCATAAGGAAAGACGTGTTGAAGCATGTGGGCAACGCCGATTATTTCCAATCCCGCAACTTCTTTGTCAAGGAACGGAAGAGCGGACGAGTGGTCGAGCCGACACATATAACTGCGGACATGCTGACGAGCAAGGATTATCTTCTGGCTCAGAAAGGAGGAGAGGGCAATTCGCTGGGGCGGATTGTGTTCAGATTCGACAACAACTTCTCTGTTTTCTTGCATGACACAAGTTCTAAAGGTGTGTTCAGACAGCAAGACCGAGACGTGTCGCATGGGTGCATCCGGGTGGAGAAGCCCTACGAACTGGCCGTTTTCATGCTGGAGGACAAGGACAAGCGGCTGACGGAAAAGCTGGCTTATTCGATGGGCGTGCAGAGGATAGAGCCGGATTTGAATTTGCCTGACGGAGAAAAAGACACCCTGCGGACAGACATGTTGCTGCGCAGTGTCGGTATCAAGCCGCAGGTACCTTTGTTTATAACCTATTTCACGATTTATCCAGATCAAAGCGGGCGGTTGAGACTATATCCCGACATCTATGGCTATGACCGGGTGATAAGTCGCCAGCTACGAAATTACTTTTGAAAACTGACGAGAGACAGATATTGAAGTTGCTCGGTGACGCGCAAACCTGCAGACAAGGCTTCTCGTTGCTGGTCGGACAATACAGCCAACCGCTGTATTGGAAGATTCGCCATGTCGTGTTGGAGCACGAGGATGCCAATGACATCTTGCAAAACACGTTCTTGAAGGCATGGAACAACTTGGACAAATTCGAAAACAGGTCCAGCCTGCTAACGTGGTTGTACCGCATTGCCTACAACGAGGCACTTGACTTTCTGCGCCGTCAGAAGAAGTTCTGCACGACAGGCGACACGGCGTCGGCCGTTGTCGACCGCCTCTTGGCCGACGAATACTTTGACGGCGACGAGACACAGGCCCAGCTTCAGGCGGCTGTCACCGGTCTGCCTGAAGTGCAGCGCACGGTTTTCACGATGCGTTACTTCGATGAAATGAAATATTCGCAAATCAGCGAGATTCTTGGCACCAGCGAAGGGGCCCTGAAAGCCAGCTATCATCTTGCCGTGAAGAAAATCGTAGATTATTTCCATTCGTTGGATTAAACCTTGGCACAATGGTGGCGTCCTAATATAAAAGCGTAGAAACTATGGAACGAGAAGAAAACAAAATCCTAAAACAGTTTGGACGTAAAGATTGTTTTAAGGTTCCGGAAGGCTATTTTGAGCACCTGTCGGAAGAAGTCTTGTCCCAACTGCCCGAAAAAACTGCACACACGGTAGTCGTGAAGCCAGTTTTGAAACCTTCCCACCGATGGCTGAAGGCTGCCATGTTCGTCGGCGTGATTTCCCTCTCGTCGGTGTTGGGAGTGCATTACCTGTCCTCTGGCTCGTCAAACGGAACTGTCAACGACAACTGTCCCCCAAATACAGCGTATTCAACGATTGACGAAATTGCAGATTACACCATGATGGACAACGATGGGATTTACGCGTCGCTCATGGACAACAACTGACGTATGCACTATATGAAAACGATAACATTGATATTAGTCGGGGCCCTGATGTCCTTGCATGTCTGGGCGGAAGACCCGAGCGGAGGCAAGCCGAAATTCGATCCGGAAAAGTTTCAGGCTGCCTTGGAACAGTTTATCACTTCGGAAGCGGAACTGACCAATGATGAAGCTGCCAAATTCTTTCCGGTTTATAGGATGATGATGAAACAGCAGCGTGCCTATTTTGAACAGATACGTCGGTATCGTCATACCAATCCGGCGGACGAAAGGGCCTGTCGTGATGCCATCGTCAAGAGCGACCTACTCGACATTCAGATAAAAAGGACCCAACAATCTTATCATCAGAAGTTTCTGAAGATATTGCCGGCAGGGAAAGTTTTTCGCATATTGAAGGCGGAAGAACGTTTCCATCGGCGTGAGTTCAAAAAAGCATTTGACAAGAAATAGTCTTTCAGAACGGAACATAATGAATATGTGGCGTTATGCAATCGCATTTGGTTTTGACGGGACAGCGTATCACGGCTGGCAGATTCAGCCAAATGGCATGTCGGTGCAGCAGAAGTTGCAGGAGGCATTGGGACTTGTACTGCGGAAAGACATTCTTGTCGTAGGTGCGGGAAGGACGGACGCAGGAGTTCATGCCCGCAAGATGACCGCCCATTTCGACCTTGACGAGGAGATTGCGTGCGAGCAATTGGCCTATCGGCTGAACAGGGTGCTGCCCAAAGACATCGCTGTGTATGATGTCAAGCAAGTAGACGAGGATTTTCATGCACGTTTTTCCGCCGTCAAACGGACTTACCATTATTATATACATTTACGAAAAGATCCTTTTCGCCGCCATTATTCCTACGAATTACATGCTTGCCCCGACTTCAAACTAATGAACACTGCCGCTGCTTATCTTCTTGAAGCAAGGGATTTTGCCGCATTCTGCAAAAGTAAAAGTGACGCCAAGACGACGATTTGCCGAGTAATGGCTGCACGTTGGATTCAAGAGACCGAGCATTGTTGGTTTTTTGAAATAGCCGCCGACCGTTTTTTGCGCAATATGGTGAGGGCTGTCGTGGGCACGCTCTTGGATGTCGGCAGGCATCGGATAACCTTGGAAGAGTTCCGCAAGATTGTGGCCTCGGGCAGTCGGTCGGCAGCCGGCGAAAGCGTACCGGGAAACGCGCTGTTCTTGGAGGATGTAGAATATTAGTATGTGGTTGATACTGGCTTTCTTGTCAGCAGCCTTGTTGGGCTGTTATGATTCCTGCAAGAAGACGGCTCTTCGTGACAATGCGGTCATCCCCGTTCTATTTCTGAATACGGTTGTCTGTTCTTTGATATTCTTGCCCTTCATCATTCTTTCCGGCTGTACGCACATATTGGACGGAAACATGTTTTTTGTGCCCCAAGTGGGTTGGGATGTTCACAAATACATTATTTTAAAAAGCATAATCGTTCTCTCCAGCTGGGTGTTCGGCTATTTTGCCATGAAGCATCTGCCGTTGACCATCGTGGGACCGGTCAACGCCACGCGCCCCGTGCTTGTCTTGGTCGGCGCCATGCTCGTGTATGGCGAGCGTTTAAATGCCTGGCAAGCGGCAGGCGTCATTCTGGCAATCGTTTCCTTGGCAATGTTGAAGCGAAGTGGCAGGAAGGAAGGTATTGATTTCCAACACAACCGCTGGGTCTATTTCCTGCTGGCAGCCGCCATCCTGGGCGCGGCAAGTGGGTTGTATGACAAATTTCTGATGGCCGGGAAAGCGTCTGGCGGATTGGGGCTTGACCGCATGGCCGTTCAGAGTTGGTACAATCTTTATCAAATGCTCTTCATGGGCGCAGCCTTCACACTGTTGTGGTGGCATGGGAGAAATCAGGAAACGCGTTTCCGCTGGAAATGGGCCGTTTTGTTTATCTCCGTGTTTCTGAGCGCGGCCGATTTCCTGTATTATTACGCCTTGAGCTTGCCTGGGGCGATGGTTTCGATTATCTCGATGGTAAGGCGAGGAAGTGTGATTGTGAGTTTTCTCTTCGGAGCCTTCCTCTTCCATGAGAGCAATTTGAAATCAAAAATGCTGGACTTGGCATTGGTCTTGTTGGGAATGGTATTTCTTTATATCGGCTCGTGTGGGTAGAACGGGCTGTAACGCGTGAAATTATTGAAATCATTTCTTTTGCAATTAGACATATTTCTTGTAACTTTGCGAAAGAAATCGTAAGAGAAGCAATATGGCACATAACATTTTTAAAGGTCTTGGAGTTGCATTGATTACGCCTTTTACCATAGACGGCGAAGTGGATTACAAGGCTTTGGCTCGGTTAGTGGAATACCAAGTGTCCAATGGTGCCAACTTTTTATGTATATTGGCAACAACAGGCGAAACCCCTTGTTTGACCCGTGAAGAGAAGGATAAGATTACCGAGGTCGTCAAACAGGTGAATGCCGGTCGTGTCAGAATCCTGAAATATTGTGGCGGCAACAATACGGCGGCCGTTGTCGACGAGATCCGTCGCTCGGATTGGAGCGGTATAGACGGCATTCTCAGCATCTGTCCATATTACAACAAGCCATCTCAAGAAGGACTTTACCAACATTTCAAGGCGATAGCAGAGGCGAGTCCTCTGCCTGTCGTGCTTTACAATGTGCCGGGAAGGACGGGCGTGAACATGAAGTCCTCGACCACAGTTAGGCTGGCACGTGACTTCGACAAGATAGTTGCCATCAAGGAAGCGAGCGGCAGTTTGGAGCAAGTCGATGAAATCATCAAGATGAAGCCCGACCGTTTTGATGTCATAAGCGGTGATGACGCATTGACGTTCTCCATGGTCGCAAGTGGCGCCGCCGGTGTAATCTCGGTGATAGGCAACGCTTTGCCCAAGGAGTTTTCAAGAATGATACGCCTGGAGTTCAGAGGCGAGTATGAACCTGCACGGAAAATACACCATACGTTCACAGAACTTTACAGCCTGTTGTTTGTCGATGGAAATCCGGCCGGCGTCAAGGCCTTGCTGAACGATATGGGAATGATTGAAAACGTATTGCGGTTGCCTCTGGTTCCTACAACCATCAAGACGAAGCAGAAAATGGCCGAGATTATCAAGGACTTGCGGATTTAGCTGTTGTCGGCTTTCACTTTTTATTTGCAAAGGCTATGGTCGAAGAGCGAAAAGTCATTCATGAAATCACGCCACTTATGCACAAGGATGTGCTCTACATCGCTGACAGGCATAAGAAAGAGTTTACGTATCCCATTCATAGCCACGAAGTGTATGAGTTGAATTTTGTAGAACACGCCGCAGGTGTGAGGCGTATTGTCGGGGATTCATCCGAATTCATCGGAGATTATGATTTGGTTCTCATAACAAGTGCCGACTTGGAACATGTATGGGAACAAGGCAATTGCCAGAGTGAAGACATTCGTGAGATTACCGTCCAGTTTGATTTCAACATGACGGACGACAACTTCTTTGGCCGCAACCCTTTCCAGGGAATGCGAAAAATGATGACCGCAGCCAAGAAGGGACTTTGCTTTTCGCTGCAAGACGTGCTAAGGGTGTATAACAAATTGGACACGCTCAGCGGAGTGAAGGATGGTTTTTATGCTGTGAGCCAATTCATGTCGATTCTTTATGAACTTTCAAAAAGCAAGGATGCACGCACATTGGCGTCGAGCAGCTTTGCAAAAGTCGTGATAGAGGACGACAGCAGGCGGGTGCTGAAAGTAAAGAACTACATTAGCGAAAACTATATGCGGGAAATCCGCTTGGCGACGTTGGCGGACATGGCGGGCATGAGTTCGAGTGCTTTCAGCCGTTTCTTCAAGCTTCACACGGGCAGAAGTCTCTCTGATTACATCATAGACATACGCTTGGGCTATGCGTCAAGAATGCTGGTGGACACAATGAAGTCGGTTTCTGAAATCAGTTTCGACTGTGGGTTCAACAACCTCAGCAACTTCAACCGCATCTTTAAGAAGAAGAAAGGCTGCTCACCCACAGAGTTCAGGGAGAACTATCACAAGACGAGGGTGATTGTGTGATTTGTCTTAGCCGGCTTTAGGGTGTTGACTGTTGACATGGTGATGTCTACACTCTCATTCCTCGGACAAATAGGCGGTCGACGGACTTATTTCGCCGGCAATCGATTCGTTCATCAATCTCCGAATGATGTTGACATCGTCGTATCTTGCATATAGATACATCAGTTTTGTCGTGGCAGCCTCCACCGTACTGTCGTAACCCGATATGACTCCCGCATCCTTCAGCTGAAAGCCCGTATTGTATCTTCCCATCTCAACCCGTCCGGCGACGCATTGGCTGATGTTGACCACACACACGCCGCGCTCGGTCGCCTCACGCAGCAAATGAATGAGCCATGGTTGTTGTGGAGCATTTCCGCTGCCATAGCTTCTCAATATGATTCCCTTCAATTCCGGGGCGTCAATCAGGTGGTGGACGACATTTTCCTGTATGCCTGGGAACAAAGAGAACACGATGATATTGGGATTCAAGTCGACATGTGGTATCATCGGTTTGGAGAAATCCGGTTTGAGAATATGGTGGAAATGGAAGGTAAAATTGATTCCAGCCTCACATAGATGAGGATAATTGAACGTGTCGAAGGCGTTGAACTCGTCGGCATTTTGCTTGGTGGCACGATTCCCACGAAGCACCTTCCCACTGAAATAAATGCAAACCTCGGGGATGAGCGCCCTTCCTTTGTCGTCGGTGAGCGAAGCCAGTTCGATACTGGTGACCAGATTTTCCTTGCCATCAGTTCGCAGCTGGCCGATGGGAAGCTGGCTGCCCGTAAGGATCACCGGTTTTGTTAGATTCTCAAGCATGAAAGAAAGGGCAGAAGCTGTATAAGCCATGGTGTCCGTACCATGAAGAATGACGAAGCCGGTGTATACCTGATAATTTTCATTGATAATCCGAACAAGTTTGGCCCAGGTGGCGGTGTCGATGTCGCTGGAATCGATGGGCTGTTCAAATTGATATATGTCGATGGAAGCTTTGATGTATTTCATTTCGGGAACGTTGTCGCGCAGATGGTTGAAATCCAAGGGCTCCAAAGCACCCGTAGCAGGGTTGCGTCCCATTCCAATCGTTCCACCGGTATAGATTAATAAAACTTTGTTTTCTGCCTGTGTCATATAAGCTGCATCTTATTTTAAATGTCTTGCAAATTTATATTAAATTCCATTTAGTTCCAAATATTACCCGTTTTAAGATTCTATTTACTATATTCGGCACTCTTGGAATTAGAATAAATTAATACAAACTCCGCTTTAAAGCACACAAAAAGCATAGTTATTTGTTTTTTTTAGCTTTTCTTTTGGTTCATGTTATATTATTTACTATTTTTGCATTTGGAAAGTAATTAGTCTGTCAAAGGTTATTGAAAAATTCAGTCTTCATATTCTTGTACATTCTCTTCGTTTGTATATGTTGCGACTTCAACATGAAGTCGCTGGGCGGGCAAGAGGAAAGGGTGGTCAAAGTAGAACGCTATGACCGCCTGGAGAGCCGTTATTTGACAACCGGAGACTTCTCTGCTTTGCAGCAGATGAACACTGAATACCCCATAGAAACTCGTACACTTGTAGAGAATGTGTTGAAAATCGGCGCTGTTTACGAGCCGGATATCAACAATCGCTTTCTTAGTTTTTTTCAGGACACCGCCTTGCAGGTGTTGATTTCAGACGCAGAGGCACAATACGCAGACATGGAGGATGTCAATGCGGCTTTTGATGCGGCTTTCAAACGGCTGAAAGAATTGCTCCCCGATATGCCTTTGCCGGAGATTTACACCCAGATTGGCGCGTTGAACCAGAGCGTACTCATTGGAGACAAGCTCATAGGAATCTCTTTGGACAAGTATTTAGGCGAAGATTATCCTTTGTATAAGAAGTATTATAGTGTACAACAGAGGAGAAGCATGGCGCGGGAATACATCGTTCCGGATTGTATTAGTTTCTATCTCCTCAGCTTGTATCCCTTGGACAGTCCAGACGCGAGAACACAACGTGAGCATGATTTGCACATGGGGAAAATGATGTGGGCGACCAACGTGGCCATGCACAAGAAAGTCTTCAAGACCCCATTCGTGAAATCAGTGGAGAAATACATGTCCTCCCATCCCGGAACGACTGTCAAAGCCCTGTTGGAAGGAAAGAATTACCAAGATTTCAAATAGGATTCTGCGTTTGTCGCCACTTGCTTCCCTGCCGAATGCCGTGACGGCGAAGATGGTTGGTGAGCAAATTGGTAAATTCAAAGTTCTTCAAGCCCCAGCGGGGGGCAACGAGAAGCTCCTTGGGCGACTCGCTCACAAACCTGTCGATGACGATGTCGTCACGCAGTCGGGCGATGTATTCAGCGACAATCTCTATATATTCCTCGACCGTGAAAACATGAAAAGGCTGTCGCGCGAACTCTTTGGCCAATTGTGTGCCCCTGATGATTTGCATTTGGTGAATCTTAAGGATGTCGATGGGAAGCGACGACAGGACATCGGCTTGTCTTAAAATCATTTCTCTGTCTTCTCCAGGAAGCCCCAATATCATGTGGACGCCCGTCGTCAGTCCTCGCTGATGGCTTCGTCGAATGGCCTCCGCGCTGCATTCAAAGGTGTGTCCTCGGTGTATGTGCCGCAAGGTTGCGTCATGGATGGACTCCACGCCATATTCTATAATGACCAGCCGTGACTTGTTGACCTCGGCCAGATAATCGAGAAGTTCGTCGGCGACACAATCGGGGCGGGTGCCTATCACCAATCCCACGATGTCTTCTTGGCCCAACGCTTCCTCGTACAGTTGCTTCAACCGGTCTGTCGGGGCATAGGTGTTTGTAAAAGATTGGAAATAGGCCAGGAATTTCATGTTCGAATACTTGCGTTGGAAAAAGTCTTTGCCTTTTTCTATCTGGCTTGAAATGCTGGAGTCTCGGTCAGTGTAGGCCGGACTGAAAGTCCTGTTGTCACAGAACGTGCAGCCTCCGGTCCCGATTCGGCCATCTCTATTGGGACATGAAAAGCCAGCGTCGATTGATATTTTCTGTATTTTGAATGGGTATTGGCCGTTTATCCAGTGTCCAAAGTCGTTGTAAATCATCTTATGAAACAGATTTTGTCATTATTCCTTTGCAAAAGTATCAATTTTCCCTTATCTTTGCTATACAATATATAACAATTAATTAGATGATTAAATGAAAAGATTCGCCTTTTTGTATGCTGCGCTTTTCTGCGTAGCGCTTCGTATGGTGGCTTATGAGAAATTGACGATAGCCGATGTCACGTCGGGAAAGTTCGCGGCTCGAACGATCAGCAACATCCGTCCCATAGCCGGAACCGACCAATATGCCTGCATCAGTGATGACCAAAAGCGAATAGAGCTTTATTCCTTTAAAACGGGCAAATTGTCGAACGTCTTGTTTGACGCAAGCCATACGCTTGGCGAATCCATTTCACGGGTGGAGGGCTACATACCATCTCCCGATGGCTCTCGTCTTTTGGTGCAGACGCAAACCAAGAGGATTTATCGTCGCTCCTTCAAGGCCGAGTACTATCTCTACACCATCAGGAGCCGAAAGTTGGAACGCTTGTCGACCAACGGCTCGCAACAGGCTCCTGTATGGTCGCCTGACGGTCGGCAAGTGGCATTCGTGCGGGCCAACAACATCTATCTGGTGAAGTTGTTGTATGACAATGCCGAGTCGCAGGTTACGAAGGATGGCAAGATCAACGGAATCATCAACGGACTTCCCGATTGGGTGAATGAGGAAGAGTTTTCTACAAAGTCCTCGCTCACGTTCAATGCCGACGGAACGATGATTTGTTGGATTAAATATGACGAGAGCAATGTGAAGGAATATTCTTTACAGATGTTTGAAGGTTCTCACCCGACGCGGTCTGAATACAGCACCTACCCGGGCCTGTACACCTACAAGTATCCCAAAGCCGGCGAAGTCAATGCGAAAGTCTCGGCATGGGCATACGACATCCAGTCGCACAAGACAAATCGGCTTCAGGTGCCACTGGACGAAGACGGCTACATGCCCCGCATCAAGTCGACGAAAGACCCGGCCAAAATCATCGTGTTTACGATGAATCGCCATCAGGATGTCTTGAATCTATATGCCGTCAATCCACGCACAACCCTGTCGCAACTGCTGATAAAGGAAAAAGCGGACAAATATGTGAAGGAGGAGTCCATGGAACAAGTTCAAATCGGAGCAGGCAGCATCTTGCTGCCAAGCGACCGTGACGGCTACATGCACTTGTATGAATACACCATGAATGGTACGTTGAAACGCAAGATAGGCAATGGCGACTTTGACATTACGGAGGTCTATGGCTTTGACGAGAAGACGGGAGACGTTTATTATCAGGCTGCTTCCATCAACAGCCATGACAGGCAGGTCTTCGTTGCCCACAAGAATGGCAAAGAAGAGCGAATCACCGGCAAGGAGGGATGGAACGATGCGGTGTTTTCCGGTGACTTCCAATACTTTATAAACATGTGGAGCGATTATGCCACGCCCTACCAGTACGAAGTCGTGACCAATACCGGCAAGAAAGTCCTGACCCTTGAACAGAACGCGGCGTTGAGGCAACTGGCCAAGGAATATGGCTTTGCCGCGCGCGAACCCTTTTCATTCGTCACAACCGATGGAACGAAGCTGGACGGTTGGATGGTAAAGCCCTTGGACTTCGACGCTTCCAAGCGTTATCCGGTCATCATGTACCAGTATAGCGGCCCAGGTTCGCAGCAGGTGAAAAACAGCTGGTCGGCAGGCAGCATGGGGCAGGGGGGAGCCTTCGACTCCTATCTGGCGCAACAGGGCTTCATCGTCGTGTGTGTCGATGGCAGAGGAACGGGCGGCCGCGGCTCCGCTTTTGAGAAATGCACCTATCTGCATTTGGGGGCATTGGAATCCAAAGACCAGGTGGAAACGGCCTTGTGGCTTGGCCGACAGCCCTATGTAGATGGCTCGCGCATGGGTATATGGGGATGGAGCTTTGGAGGGTTCAACACGCTGATGAGCATGAGCGACGGACAGGCCGTGTTTAAAGCTGGTGTGGCTGTAGCTCCTCCGACCAACTGGCGGTTCTATGACTCTGTCTACACCGAGCGATACATGCGTACACCCAAAGAAAATCCCGAGGGATATGGCGACAATCCCATCAGCCGCGCGGCACACTTGTCGGGCGCCTTGCTGCTCTGTCATGGCGTGGCGGACGACAATGTCCACCCGCAGAACACGTTTGAATATGCCGAAGCACTCGTACAGGCCGACAAGGATTTCAAGGAAATCTACTATACGAACCGCAACCACAGCATTTATGGTGGAAACACGAGAAAACATCTGTTGCGCCAGATAAGCAATTTCTTTATCAGCAACCTGAAATAGCCTGTAATCAAATGCTAACGGCAAGGCTACTTTTGGGTAACAGGTCAATTTTTATGCCATAACAAAGTACACCCTACACGCAGAAAGCCCCATTTGACCGTACAACAGCATGACTTTCAGCTTGTGAAAGCGCAGCTTTTACAAGCTGAAAGCAGGCTTCTTGGCGTGTAAAAGCTCAACGACAAGCCGACAACCGCCATCCTCTTGCCGACAGGCCGCCGCATTCCCAATTCCCGCATCTGCCGTTCCTGCCGGCGGTCGAGGCTCATGAAGGCGCAACATGGAGTGCAAGGATTTCCATTCAGGGCGAGCGTTTGGAGTCTGCTTGGCGATTTACAGCCCTGAAAAACAAGAGAGGGAGCAGAAATTGCCCCCTCTCTACGTTGTCGCTATTGTCAAACTTCCAGTCCGACGCAATGCCATGTTGCAAGCATGAACGTCATTTGCGCTTGTTCTTTTGGCCTTTCCTCGCTTTTTTGACAGGCGTCGTCACGTCTTGACTTTCATCGTTTTCGAAAGGAATGGCCCTGAATTGGAAGTTCTCATCCGTCAGATATTTGACAATGTAACTTTGTCTCTTGTTGGAAGTGTATCTTCTCTTCAGATTGATGTATTTTTTCTCGATGTCCTTGCGATTCGTTGAGAACACCGTGACGCAAGTAGGCGCATCCATCCCGTTGTCCCTCAAGTGGTCCCGCAACTGATAAGAGTAGTTTTCGCGGCTGTATAGGAACTTGGTTTTCGTGTTAATCCACACGGAGTCCACCTCCTGTATGTTTGTGAAATACACGATGGAATCATTAAAAGACGATGCAAAGCCAAACAAATATCCTTTGGTTGCAATATTCTTGGCCGTTGCTGCAAAGCAGCTGCAAAGCAAAAGTGCTGTTAGATATAATCCTTTTAGTTTCATAATCATAATCATTCAATGCGTGTCTATCGTCCGAGATAAGACCTCAGCATTTTATTTTGCGTATTGTGACGAAGACGTCGGATTGCCTTTTCCTTTATTTGTCGAACCCGTTCTCGTGTCAAGTCATATTTGTCGCCTATCTCCTCCAGTGTCATTTCGGGCATTCCTATGCCAAAGAAAGCTTCGATGACATTCCTCTCCCTCTCGTTCAGGTGGTTCAGGGCTCGTCCGATTTCCTCGCGAAGCGATTCTTTCACCAGCTCTGTGTCGGCCGACGGCGCATCCGTGTTTGGTAGAATGTCGAGCAATCCGTTCTCTTCGCCTTCGGCAAATGGCGCATCGACAGAGATATGCCTTCCGTTGACCTTCAAAGCCTCTTCGATCTTCTCCTCAGACAAGTCTATGCTGTCGGCAATCTCTTCGATGTTGGGACGTCGTTCGTTTTCCTGTTCAAACTTACTGAGTATGCGATTGATTTTATTCACCGACCCCACTTGGTTGAGGGGCAATCTTACGATTCGACTTTGTTCGGCGATTGCTTGCAGAATGCTTTGCCTGATCCACCATACCGCGTATGAAATGAACTTGAAGCCCCTTGTTTCATCAAACTTTTCCGCCGCTTTGATCAGTCCAACATTGCCTTCGTTGATCAAATCCGGAAGGCTGAGTCCCTGATTCTGATACTGTTTGGCCACTGAAACCACAAATCTGAGATTGGCCTTGGTCAGTTTTTCCAGCGCCTTGCGGTCGCCCTTCCTGATCCTTTGTGCCAATTCAATCTCCTCTTCTACAGTAATCAGCTCTTCGCGACCGATTTCCTGTAGATACTTGTCAAGAGATGCGCTCTCTCGATTCGTGATAGATTTCGTGATTTTCAGTTGTCTCATTAAGTGTTAATTTTGCATGCGTGGTTGCAAATGTAAGGTTTTATTTTATTTTCTGCAAATTTTCGATAGCGATTTACTTGTTTATAAACAAAAGGTTGCATATTTTTGCTTTCCGCAAACAATATGCAACCCGATGTTTTCGTTGGATTCTGAACCGCTATTCGCCTACTTTCACTACCTTATAGTCTTGTTTTCCTGTAGGCCACATGCCCTTGATGATAAGGACGGGGTCTTTGCTCGTCGACGCAACCTTCACTGCTTCCTGCAGGTCGGCTATCGTCTTGATGGGCTTGTCGTTGGCATATAGAATCACAAAACCGGTTCCAATGCCTCCATCTTTGATGGCGCCCTTTTCCACTTTCGTGACCTCCAAGCCGAAAGTAATGTCAAGTTGCTCTTTGATATCCTTGCCCACCGGCTTGAAGCTGGCACCGAGGATGTCCAAATCGGCCGTCTTTACAACCTTGGTGTTGCCTTGGGCATTTTTCAAAGTGACCGTCTTCGACTTCTTTTCCTTGTTGTGCAGGAAGGTGATTGTCACCTTGTCTCCCGGCCGTTTCTTCGACAAGTATTCTTGAAGCTCGGAAATCTTGGTGATATTCTTCTCATCCACCTTGGTGATGACGTCGCCTTTCTGTACACCCGCACTGGCGGCTGCGCTTCCTTCTTCGACGGAGCCTACATAAACGCCTTCATTCGTACCCAGGTCTACACGCTTGTTGTTTTCCTTTTCGTTGTTGATGTAGTCCAGAACGTCACCGCCCTTGATACCGAGAACCGCTCTCTGTACGGTGCCGTACTCCTTCAGGTCTGCCACAACCTTGTTCATGATTGTCGTGGGGATGGCGAAGCCGTAGCCACTGTAAGACCCTGTCTGTGAGTAGAGCATGGTGTTGATACCCACAAGTTCACCCTTGGTGTTGACAAGCGCACCGCCGGAGTTTCCCGGGTTGATGGCAGCGTCTGTCTGTATGAAACTTGCCACGCTCGGACCTTCGGCACTGCCGCTCAGCGAGCGGGCTTTGGCACTTACGATACCTGCGGTCACCGTGGAACTCAGGTTGTAGGGATTGCCGACCGCGAGCACCCATTCGCCCACTTTCAGCTTTTCGCTGTCACCGATGGGAAGCGTCGGGAGGTTCTTTCCGTTGATTTTTATCAGCGCCAGGTCCGTAGTGGGATCTGTTCCGATAATCTTGGCAGAAAATTCCTTGTTGTCGTTCAGCGTCACGGTCAACTCGTCAGCACCGTTCACGACGTGGTTGTTGGTCACGATGTAGCCGTCCTGGCTGATGATGACGCCACTGCCGGTCGCTTCTCTTTTCGGCGTCTGCACCCGTTGCTTCCGTGTGCCGCCGTTTCCTTGATTCGGATTGCCGAAGAATCCAAACGGACCGAAGAAATCTTCGAACGGATCGCTTTGAACATCCACCGTCTGAATCTTCGAGTTCTGAACATATTTGATATGAACGACGGCCGGGAGTGCCTTGTCGGCCGCATAGGTGAGGTCTACAGGCTGTCCCATTGCCGACGATTCGGTATTCTTTGCCGCATTCACTTTCATGAAACTCCCGGCAGAAAAGGCCAATGCGGTGACACACATGGCCGTCAAAATCAAATTAGAATGCTTTTTCATACGCTTGTTTATCTAATGTTATTCTTTATCTGTGTTGTGTCCTTATTGTAAACCAACGCCGATTGAATTGTTAAATACGAATCAATAGGCGTTTTGTTTGGTTGCAAATATAAAATCATTAAGTTGAAAACAAAGCAATCTGCGTTAATATTTATCCCATTTTAACGAACATGTTAACGTCATTAACGGCTATTAATCTCGGCGTGGTTTATTTTCACAATTATTTCATGGCCAGTTCTTGTGCCAGGAATTTAGCCGTGTAGCCTACGTTTGTTTGGGCCATCTCTTCGGGCGTCCCCTCGAAAAGGATGGTGCCGCCATTCCTTCCTCCCTCCAGGCCGATGTCGATGATATGGTCTGCCAGCTTGATTACGTCGAGGTTATGTTCGATGATGATGACGGTATTGCCTCTGTTTACCAACGTTTGAAGTACATCCATCAAGATTCTGATGTCTTCAAAGTGCAGACCGGTTGTCGGCTCATCCAGGATGTATAGTGTTTTCCCTGTGTCGCGCTTTGACAGTTCCGTCGCCAGTTTCACGCGCTGGCTCTCGCCCCCCGACAGGGTCGTGGAACTTTGCCCCAGCTTTATATAGCCGAGTCCTACATCCTGTAGGGTCTTTATCTTGTTCAGGATGTTGGGCACATTCTCAAAGAAGTCGACGGCTTGGTTGATGGTCATGTCCAGCACATCGGCAATGCTTTTACCCTTATATCTCACTTCAAGCGTCTCACGGTTGTAGCGTTTTCCATGACATACTTCGCAGGGAACGAGGACATTGGGGAGGAAATTCATCTCAATGCTTCGGTAACCGTTGCCCCCGCACGCCTCACATCGGCCGCCTTTAACGTTGAATGAGAACCGTCCGGGCTTGTACCCCCTTATCTTTGCTTCGGGGAGGTTGACGAACAGCGACCTGATATCGCTGAAAACACCCGTATAGGTGGCGGGATTGCTGCGTGGCGTCCTGCCGATGGGACTTTGGTCTACATTGACTATCTTGTCAATATTGTCCATCCCCTCGATGGCCCCGTATGGCATGGGCTTTTTCAAAGAGCGATAGAAGTGCTGTGACAGAATGGGTTGCAAGGTTTCGTTAATCAAAGTCGACTTGCCCGACCCCGAAACGCCTGTGACGACAATCAACTCGCCTAAAGGAAATTCCGCGTCGATATGCTTCAGGTTGTTCCCGCTGGCATTCAAGATTCTGATTGCCTTCCCATTGCCTTTCCTTCGCCGCTCTGGAATCTTGATTTCCTGCTCTCCGTTCAGGAATTGCGCCGTTATGGTATGCGTCTTCAGCATGTCCTGCGGCGTGCCTTGGAAGACGACCTGACCTCCCTTGCGACCTGCTTTGGGGCCAATGTCGATAATCCAGTCGGCAGCCAGCATCATGTCCTTGTCGTGTTCGACGACGATAACGGTATTTCCCAAGTCCCTCAATTCTTTCAGGGAGTTGATCAGACGTTCGTTGTCCCGCTGGTGCAGGCCGATACTCGGCTCGTCCAATATGTATAGGACATTCACCAGTTGGCTGCCGATTTGCGTGGCCAGCCTGATGCGCTGGCTTTCGCCGCCTGATAGAGAGGCACTCGGCCGGTTCAGGCTCAGGTAGTTCAGGCCCACGTCGAGCAGGAAACTGATTCGGGTACTGATTTCTTTCAGAATCTCTTCCGCAATAGTCTTCTGTTGTGGCTCCATGTGTTCTTTCACATGGTCTGTCCACTCCTTCAAGTCCAGGATGTCCATATTGGCGACTTCCGCAATGTTCCTGTCCCATATCCTGTATGACAAGGCTTCTCTGTTGAGTCGTTGGGTGTGGCATTCCGGACACTCCGCCACAGCCAGAAACTGGTCGGCCCACTTCTGTCCGGCAGCCGTGTCGTCATTGTCGATCACATTCTTTATGTATTTGACGATTCCGTCGAAAGTCACGAAATAGTCGGTGGAGGTGTGGACGAGTTCCTTGTCAATCTTCACATTCTCCAAGCTGCCATACAATACTTCGTCCATGGCTTCCTTGGAAATGTCCTTGATGGGCGTCTTGAGGGAGAAGCCATGCTTCTTCAAGATGGCGTCTATCTGCCAGAATATCATCTGGTTCTTGTATTTCCCGAGCGGTGTGATTCCGCCTTCATGGATGTTGGCCATGTCGTTGGGTATGACCTTTTTCATGTCTATCTCATTGACATACCCCAGACCCTTGCAATGCGGACAAGCCCCTTCGGGCGAGTTGAAAGAGAAAATGTTGGGTGCGGGAGCTTTGTATGAGATTCCCGAAGTGAGACACATCAGTCTTTTGGAAAAGTATTTGCCGACGTTCGTCTCCTTGTCGAGTATCATGATGAGTCCATCGCCCTGCTTCATGGCCGTCTCCACGCTCTTCCTCAACCGCTCGGCTATCTGCTTCGACTGCTTGTCGTCCAGCGTGCCGGGCTCCGGAGCCTTGAGCTTGTCGATGACCACCTCTATATTATGGTTCTTGTAACGGTCGGTCTTCATGCCACGGGTGATTTCCAGTATCTCTTCATCCACGCGCATGTACAGATATCCCTTTCGTCGCATGCTCTCGAAAAGCTCCCGATAGTGGCCTTTGCGGTTGCGAACGAGCGGAGCCAGAATGTAGATGGCTTTGCCGGCATAGGCTTCGAATATCATTTCGATGACCTTTTCCTCCGTGTATTTGACCATCTTTTCGCCGGTTGCATAGCTGTATGCCGTTCCTGCACGTGCGTATAGCAGGCGCAGATAGTCATAAATCTCCGTCGTCGTTCCCACGGTGGAACGCGGGTTTTTGTTGGTCGTCTTCTGTTCTATGCTGATGACCGGGCTCAGGCCGGTGATTTTGTCGACGTCCGGGCGCTCCATGTTGCCCAGAAAGTTGCGGGCATAGGCCGAAAACGTCTCTATATACCTGCGTTGTCCTTCCGCGAAAATCGTGTCGAAAGCCAGCGACGACTTTCCCGAACCGGACAGGCCGGTGATGACGGTCAGCGAACCACGTGGTATCTCTACATCAATGTTCTTTAAATTGTGGACTCTCGCGCCCAAGACTTCTATCTTATTCATTGTTGCTTCCTTCTTCGTATCCTCTCAATAAGTTGACGTCTGTCTTTATGTCAAACACCCTGCCATCCGCCCCCTTGGCCTTCACGAGACAGAAATAGACGCCCTGTTTCACGTCTTTGCCATGGCTTTTGCCGTCCCAGCCCTTTGCCGGGTCGTCCCACTCGAACAGTTTCTGTCCCCAGCGGTTGAATATCGCAGCGTGGAAATCCACGATACTTTGATAACCGGCTTTGGCCTTGTATATGTCATTCACGCCGTCTCCGTTGGGCGAGAAGGCGTTGGGCATTTCCAGCTTGCTCTCATAAACATTGATGACGATGGGGGAGAGGTCTTCCTCTGTAAACCTTATGGTGTCTTTGTCATGGACAAACATGGCGTGGAGTTGTATGTAGTGCGCTCCCGACGAGTTGATGCCGAGCGTCGTCTCTTCCTCATATCGCCGCAAAAAAGGGTTCCGCCTGTCTTCTCCCCGATAGAACCGCCACTCGTAAAAAGCGTCCCAACCATTGTTGTCCGCGGGGTTCGCCTTGAAGCGACAAGTCAGCGGTGCCGACCCCGTATAGGTCGTTTGGTCGGTCAACGGGTCTTTGTCGGGAATGCTGATGTCCACTGTCGGGCTGACACTCGGCACCGTCTGGGCCTGACAAATGAACAGCTGCAACAAGAGAATGGCAAAAACGAATGCTTTTTTCATTGTAGTCGTCACTTTGTTTGAAGTAAGCAAAGGTACAGAAAAACGCCGTAACAAGCGCACGAATATGGAAAGTTTAACGGAATAAGGCGCAAACCGCCAATCCGTTTGACATGGTTTGGGCCAAGGCGCGGCCGTTTTGTATGGATATTCGTATGGACAATTGTCATGAAAGAGCTGAAAAACCATGACATTATTTATTCTTATCCGATTATTTTACTACTTTTGCAATAGAAACAGATGACAAATGATCATGATACAGCTAAAGAAATGTTGTTTCCTCCTCTTCCTGTTTGTCCTAAGCAGCTCCTTGATGGCGCAGTCCTTGGTCATTCGGGACAAATATAAAGTAAAGAAAAAAGACACCATTTACGGCATAGCCCGGAAATTCGACATAACCATTCCGCAACTTCTCGAAGCCAATCCGCAGATGAAGCAAGAGGGGTATGAGCTTCGTCATGGAGACTATGTCATGATTCCACAAGTGGATTCAGGCGACAAGCCAACCGCCACGTCGCAGAATGCCGCTGCCGCAAGAGTGTCGCAGCCCGCGACCGCCTCGACGGCAGCGACCCGCCCTTCCGGCGACAGGCTGACGGTCGGCGTCATGCTCCCCTTGCACGACGTGGATGGCGACGGCAGGCGCATGACCGAGTACTATCGTGGCCTGCTGATTGCCTGCGACAGCCTGAAAGCCAAGGGCCTGTCCACCGACATCCATGCCTGGAACGCGGCGATGGACACGGACATCAACCAGCTGCTGCAGGACGTGCATGCCAAGAATTGTGACGTGATATTCGGGCCGTTGTACAGCAAACAGGTGAAACCATTGGCCCAATTCTGCAAGAAACATCATATCAGGTTGGTGATTCCTTTTTCAATCTCGGGCAACGAGGTGAGCGAATACCAGGAGTTGTACCAGGTCTACCAGTCGCCCGCCAAGCTGAACCAGCGCAGTATCGACGTGTTCCTGTCCCGTTTCGGCGACTGCCATCCGGTGTTTATCGACTGCAACGACACCACCAGCAGGAAAGCGGCGTTTACCTTCGGGCTTCGCAAGCAGCTGGAGAGCCGCGGAATCGCCTACAGCATTACCAACCTGAAGTCGAGCGAAGAGAATTTCGCCAAGGCTTTCGACACCAACAAGCGCAACGTGGTTGTGCTTAATACGGGCCGTTCGCCTGAACTGACGCTGGCCCTCAACAAGTTGGATGGCTTGCGGGCCATGCGCTCCGGCGTGTTGGTCTCACTTTACGGCTACACGGAATGGCTGATGTACACCAAATACAATATAGAGCATTTCCACAAGTTCGACACCTATATCCCTTCCACCTTTTATTATAATCCTGTGTCGGGGGCCACGGCCGGCTTTGAGCGCAACTATCGCCATTGGTTCCAGGCCGACATGCTCTATGCTTTACCCCACTTCGCGCTGACGGGTTACGACCAGGCGAGCTTCTTCTTGCAGGGGTTACGCTCCTTCGGCAAAGGATTTACCGGCTCGAAATCGCAGAATCGCCATCGCGCCCTCCAGTCGCCGCTCCATTTCTCTCGTGTGGGCGACGGCGGATACCAGAATGACAGTTTCCTGCTCGTTCACTACCGCTATGACGGCAAGTTGGAACTGATGGAATTTTAACTTGCTTTTCCGCATCTATTCGTTATGAAGAAAATCCTTGTTTTTATACTTTCCCTCTTGTCCTTGCAGGCAAACGCCCAAATAGGTCTGCACCGCAATGATTTCCAGATAGGCGTAAACGGAGGACTGGTGATGAGCAATGTCGGGTTCACGCCCAAGGTGAACCAGCAAGGACACAACGGTTTTACGGGGGGACTGACGTTGA
Organism: Segatella baroniae DSM 16972 = JCM 13447; assembly: GCF_000426585.1. GTDB lineage: Bacteria > Bacteroidota > Bacteroidia > Bacteroidales > Bacteroidaceae > Prevotella > Prevotella baroniae. The sequence goes on along the minus strand of NZ_AUFQ01000003.1, from coordinate 60,757 downwards.
AATACACCTCAGAGAAGTATTTTTCCACCATCTGTTCCATCCTTGGCGAGATCAACTACGCGCGGGTGGGGTGGACGGAAGACATCATCGACCACGACCGGAATCCCGTTGTCAACGCCGTGACGGGCCTGGCCGAGGAATACAGCCGCACGCTGAATTACATCCAGGTGCCGCTCTTCGCCCACTTGGCCTGGGGAAGGGAGACGAAAGGCATGCAGTTTTTCGTCAATCTGGGGCCGCAGTTCGGCTATCTGTTGAGCGAATCCACCCAAATGAATTTCGATTTCAAGAACCGGAACATGACCGACCGCAGCAACCAGGTCGTGGCCCAGGACACGATGGCTGTGGAAAACAAGCTGGATTATGGTATCGCCTTGGGCGGCGGAATCGAATACGCGCATCCCAAAATCGGTCATTTCTTGCTCGAAGCGCGTTATTATTATGGGCTGGGCAACATCTACGGAAGCTCCAAACGCGACTATTTCGCCAAGTCAAACCTGGGAAACATCGTCGTCAAGGCCACCTATCTGTTCGACGTCTCGCGCACGAAGAGGTGCAAGTAGACATTCACAAGAGGATGTCAATGTCCATGTACACCCCGAATAACCTAATATTAATTTAAAATAATTCTTATGTTTGAAAATCAACCTAAAGGCCTCTTTGCGTTAGCGTTGGCCAACACCGGAGAACGCTTCGGTTACTACACGATGCTGGCTATCTTCGTTCTGTTCTTGCAGGCTAATTTCGGTTGGGGCGAAGGCCTTGCCGGAACCGTCTACGCGTCGTTCCTGATGCTGGTTTATTTCCTTCCAATCGCCGGTGGCGCCGTGGCCGACCGCATAGGCTTCGGCAAATGCGTCACCTTCGGCATTCTCGTGATGTTCCTGGGCTATCTGCTGCTTGCCATTCCGGCCGGTTCCGGCGCCCTTGCCGTTGCCATGATGGTCGCCGCCCTGCTGTTGATCAGCGTGGGGACAAGCCTCTTCAAAGGCAATCTCCAGGTGATGGTGGGCAATCTCTACGACGACCCGAAGTATGCTTCGCAGCGCGACAATGGCTTCTCCATCTTCTACATGGCCATCAACATCGGCGCCATGTTCGCGCCAACGGCAGCCTTGAAGCTCATCGCATGGGCCAAGATGGCATTGGGAGCTTCGGAACAGACCGCCTACCACTATGCCTTCGGCGTGGCCTGCGTGTCTTTGATCGTCTCCATGGCCATCTACTACGGTTTCCGCTGGACCTTCGCCCATGTGGACAACTCGGCCAGAAAGGTGGAGAAGAATGCCGGCGCGGCCATTGAAAAGCGGGAAGAGACGCCTGAAGAGAAAGCCGACACCAAGTCGCGGCTGGTTGCGCTCTACCTTGTTTTCGCCGTTGTCATCTTCTTCTGGATGGCTTTCCATCAGAACGGACTCACCTTGACGTATTTTGCGCGCGACTTTGTCGTCAAGAGTGTCGAAGGAACGGTCGGCATGTTGTTCGACATTACGAACATTCTGGCTTGCATCTTCATCATCTACTCACTGTTCGCGCTCGTTCAGAGCAAGACCAGCAAGGGCAAGGTAATTGCTTTCGCCATCATCGCTTTGGCTGCGGCTTATCTTGCACACAATTATAATGCCACCCAAGGGGTGCAGACTGCCATCGAGGCTCCTATCTTCCAGCAGTTCAATCCGAGCTTTGTCGTATTCCTCACTCCGGTCAGCATGGGTCTGTTCGGTTGGCTGGCGTCCAAAGGCATGGAGCCTTCCGCGCCCCGCAAGATCGGCTATGGCATGCTCGTGGCCGGCGCCGCCTATGTCATCATGATTTTCGCGTCCATCGGCTTGAGCTACAACCTGACCGACGAACAGCGTGTTTCACCCAACTGGCTCGTCATCACCTATCTCGTTCTCACCTTTGCAGAGTTGCTTCTCTCACCAATGGGCATTTCGTTCGTGAGCAAGGTGGCTCCCGAAAAGTACAAAGGCGTGATGATGGGCTGCTGGTTTGGCGCGACGGCCATCGGCAATTTCCTGGTTCAAATACCGGCCTATCTGTGGAAGGCAGTGCCCCTGACGGTCGTTTGGGGCGTCCTGGTAGCCCTTTGCCTGGCTTCCTTCATCTTCGTCTTCGCTGTGATGAAGAAGCTGGAGAAAGTTTGCTAAGCAGATGAACTGAACGGAAGTGGCGCATATCGGACTCTGTTGAACATGGTTCGGTATGCGCCATCGCCATACATGCGTGCGACCAAGAGACAACCGGGGCCGAACATGTCGGTGTTTGTAAATATTTTTGGCGTAAAAAACGCATCTTTTTTTACCTACATCTGGAGCTGCAAAACCCGGAAAGAGGGCAGGCCGGGCGGCAAAAGATAGATGACAAGTTGCGCCCGTGGCGCTTTCACTGGCTGAAAGCAGTCCTTCCGACGCGCTGAAGCACGACTTTCAGGATGCGACAAGGGCCTTTCTACAAGGCAAAAGGAGGCCTGTTTCAAGGTGATTGGGCCACCGTGTTTGACCGGCGAACCGCAACAAGCTGACAGTCAGTCCTTTGCACTCCTGTCTAAAAACACGTTTTTCATCCCGTCCTGTTGTCTCTTGCTGAAAAACGCAGCCATTTCAAAGCTTTTGTAAATATTATTCATAGTCGTCGGAGCCTGTTTTCCAAGCGTTCGGGAGGCTGGACGATGAGGATGGAGGGCAGGCTTTGCAAATGGATGGAGGCCCCAAAGCACGCTTGTCATTTCCTAAAAACAATCCAAAAGCATAGGGTCGGCGAAAATATACGCAAGAGATGATGGCGCAATCATAAAATTGCGCTATCTTTGTAGTCAAGACTTGAATAAGCAAGTCGTACAACTTAAATTTAAGATATAATGAAACCAACATTGTTGCTATTGGCTGCGGGAATGGGCAGTCGCTACGGAGGACTGAAGCAGTTGGACGGTCTGGGCCCCAACGGCGAAACGATTATGGATTACTCGATTTACGATGCCATCCAGGCAGGGTTCGGCAAGATTGTCTTCATCATCCGAAAGGATTTTGAACAGCAGTTCAGAGACAAGGTGCTCAGCAAGTATGAGGGCCACATCCCCGTGGAACTCTGCTTCCAAAGCATAGACGCGCTGCCCGAAGGCTTTGCCGTTCCCGAAGGCAGAGAGAAGCCTTGGGGCACCAACCATGCCGTGCTGATGGCCAAGGACGTCGTGAAAGAACCATTCTGTGTCATCAATTGCGACGATTTCTACAACCGCGACTGCTTCATGGCGGTGGGCAAGTATCTGAGCGAGCTGCCCGAAGGCAGCAAGAACCATTATGCCATGGTCGGATTCCGTGTGGGCAACACGCTGAGCGACAATGGAACCGTGGCCCGCGGCATTTGCTCAAAGGACGCAGAAGACAACCTGACGACCGTCGTGGAGCGCACCGAAATCGAGCGCCGCGAAGGGGAAGTGAAGTATAAGGATGAAAACGGCGAGTGGATAGCCGTGCCCGACAATACGCCCGTCAGCATGAACGTGTGGGGATTCACGCCCGATTACTTCGCTTACAGCGAGGACTATTTCAAGCAATTCCTGTCCGATCCGGCCAACATGGCCAACCTGAAGGCCGAGTTCTTCATCCCGCTGATGGTCAACAAGCTGATTCTGGACGGCACGGCGTCGGTCAAGGTGCTCGACACGACAAGCAAGTGGTTCGGCGTCACCTATGCCGCCGACCGTCAGGGTGTGGTCGACAGAATACAGCAGTTGGTGGACGACGGCGTCTATCCGGCCCGCCTGTTCTGAGAGAAACCGAAAAATACAGAAAAAGGCATATCATCGATGTGCCTTTTTTTTGTACCTTTGCATCCATTATGAATATCGACGTACTAACAGACAAGCAGCTGACCTTGCTCGAAGAGTCCATCGGACAGGCAGAAAAGATAGTGGTCTGCTGCCACAAGTCGCCCGACGGCGACGCGATGGGGGCCGTCCTGGCATGGTCGGACTACCTGCGGTCGCAAGGGAAGGCACCCAGGGCCATCGTCCCCGACACCTATCCCGACTTCCTGAGATGGCTGCCGGGCAGCGAAACATTGTTGCGGTATGACAAGCACAAGGAAGAAGCCGACCGGATAGTGGCCGAAGCCGACCTGGTGTTCTGTCTCGACTTCGACGGACTCGACCGTCTCGACGCCATGGCGGCCGCCATGGACAACTTCAAGGGCCGCTACGTGCTGATCGACCACCACACCAATCCACGCATTCCCGGTGCCTTGGCGCTGTCATTCCCCGAGATGTGCAGCACGTGCGAACTACTGTTCCGCATCATCTGCCAGCTGGGCGGCTTTGAACGAATGAACCGCCACATGGCCGTCGCCCTCTATACGGGCATGATGACCGACACCGGAGGGTTTACTTATAACTCCACGCGCCCCGAAATCTATCATGTCATCGGGCAACTGTTGACCAAAGGCATTGACAAAGACAAGATATATCGCAACGTCTTCAATGTGTTCAGCCCCTGGGCGATACGTCTAAGAGGTTATCTTATGTCGCAGAAACTCAATGTTTTTGATGACTTTCATGCAAGCTATTTCACGATTTCCCGCCGCGATATGAAGAACTTTCATTTCATCAAAGGTGACGTTGAGGGGCTGGTGAACGAGCCTTTGAAAATCAAAGGCATGAAATTGAGCATTTCATTGCGCGAAGACGACCGGCGAGACCGGGTCGTTTGGGTGAGTCTTCGTTCGGTCGATGACTTTCCTTGCAACCGGATGGCGGCTGAGTTCTTCGACGGCGGCGGCCATCTCAATGCCAGCGGCGGCCATCTGAACTGCACGTTGGCCGAGGCAGAGACGATTGTGCGCACTGCAATAATTCGTTATGAAAGCCTGTTGAAAGGTTAAAATATAAATAAATCCATAAGGGGGCACAAGTGGATATAAGTATTTTTTACTACCTTTGCCCCGTAACCATTTGTGTGTAAAATGAAAAGAGCATATCTGTTTTTGCTGGCGTTTGTCGCTCTGGCGACCTTTGAATCGTGTAAGAACGGCGAGACATACGCCGATTTGAAGAAAAAAGAGCGCACGGCCATCAGCGATTACATAACGAAGCATAATATAAAAGTCATCTCGGAGGCAGAGTTTTTCGCGCGCGACAGCGTGACCAACCTGAAAGACAACGAGTGGGTGCTGATGAACAGCACTGGCGTCTACATGCAGATTGTAAGGAAAGGCGTCGGAACTAAAATAAAGAAAGGTGAAATCAAGAACCTTTTGGTGAGATTTGACGAAACCGATGTGAAGACCGACTCCGTGGTTTTGTCGAATCGTTGGGTCTATTATTCCAGTCTGGTCGACCACATGGTGGTCAGAAACAATTCGGGAACCTTCTCAGGAAGCTTCGTCCGTGGCAAGAGCACGATGTACAGTCGATACAATTCCTTGGCAGTGCCTGCCGGTTGGATGATTCCTTTCGACTTCATCAACATCGGTCGACCGAAGAAAGACGGCGACGAATTGGCCAAGGTCCGCCTGATCGTGCCCAGTTCGTCGGGCACGCTCAGCGCGTCGAACAGCGTCAGACCCTACATGTATGAACTGACTTTCCAGGAGGAATAGCCCTTCCGGCTTGTCAAAGCGCCTCAATCTATTAAAAATAAATACTTATGACACTAATCAAGTCTATATCGGGAATCCGCGGGACAATCGGCGGCAAGACGGGCGACACATTGAATCCGTTGGACATCGTCAAGTTTACGTCGGCTTACACCACCTTCATCCGGCGAAGCGTCAAGACTCCGTCAAACAAGATAGTCGTAGGGCGCGACGCCCGCATATCGGGAGCGATGGTGAAGAATGTCGTTTGCGGAACGTTGATGGGCATGGGGTATGACGTTGTCAACATCGGACTGGCGACAACGCCCACTACCGAGCTGGCCGTAAGGATGACAGGAGCCGACGGTGGTATCATCATCACCGCCAGCCACAACCCGCGCAACTGGAACGCATTGAAGCTGTTGAACCACGAAGGTGAGTTTCTGACCAAGGAAAACGGCAACGAAGTGTTGTCCATTGCCGAACGCGAGGATTTCGACTACGCCGATGTCGACAGCTTGGGACGTTATGTTGATGACGACACGTTCGACAATCGCCACATAGAATCGGTGCTTGCCTTGAAACTCGTCGATGTCGAAGCTATCCGCAAAGCCCATTTCCGGGTGGTCGTGGACAGCGTCAACTCGGTCGGCGGCATTGTCCTGCCGAAACTTCTCGACAAGTTGGGCGTGGAATACAAGTTCCTCAACGGCGAAGCGAACGGCGATTTCGCGCACAATCCCGAGCCGCTGGAAAAGAATCTGGGTGGTATCATGGGCGAACTGGCCCACGGTGGTTACGACCTGGGTATCGTCGTGGATCCCGATGTCGACCGACTGGCGTTCATCTGTGAGGACGGAAAGATGTTTGGTGAGGAATATACGTTGGTCAGTGTGGCCGATTATGTGCTGCGGCACACGCCCGGCAATACGGTCAGCAACTTGAGCTCGACCCGCGCGCTGCGTGATGTGACCGAAAGATATGGTGGCGTCTACACACCGGCTGCCGTGGGCGAAGTCAACGTGACGACCAAGATGAAGAAAGTGAATGCCGTGATTGGCGGAGAAGGCAATGGCGGGGTGATCTATCCCGAGAGCCATTATGGCCGCGACGCACTCGTCGGCATTGCACTCTTCTTGAGCAACCTGGCGCAGAAAGGGTGCAAAGTGAGCGAGCTGCGGCGGGAATATCCCAACTACTTCATCGCCAAGAACCGCATCGACCTGACGCCGAGTACTGACGTAGACGCCATCTTGGAGAAGGTGAAAACGATATTCGAGGCAAAGCCAGAAGCCCATGTGAACGACGTGGACGGCGTGAAGATAGACTTCCCCGACAAGTGGGTGCACCTGAGAAAGAGCAATACAGAACCGATCATACGTGTCTACAGCGAAGCCGGCTCCATGGAAGAGGCCGACGGATTGGGCAAGCAGATGATGCAAGTCGTCTACGACATGCAATGAAATATCAAGGCATAGGTCCGCCACGCAGTGGGTCTATGCCTTTTTCTATTATAACAAATCAATACTCCCATGAGAAAGAAACTACTTATAGTGTTGCTGTCATTGGCTCCGTTTGTGTCGATGGCCGAGAATGTCGTGATACAATCCAAGAACATCACGCTCGTCTTGAATGTGGAAAAGGGCAAGTCGCCCGAGTTCATGTACTTCGGCAACAAGTTGGTCGGCAACGAACTGAAGAACATCTCCGTCCCGACAGGCGGACGAATGGACATCTATCCTGCATACGGAATGAATGCGCCCGTTGAGACCGCATTCGCCATGACGCATGCCGACGGCAACATGTCGACCGTGCTGGTGGCGACAGGCTGTGACGTGATGCAAAAGGGCAAGACAACCGAGACCGTCGTACATCTGAAAGACGCGGTCTATCCACTCTATGTAGACTTGCATTACCGCTCTTATGCCGATGTGGACATGATTGAAACATGGGCCACCATACGGAGTGAAGAGAAAGGAAAGGTCACGTTGACGCAATTCTCGTCGGGCTGCATGCCCATCCGCCGCGGTGACGTCTGGGCCACCCACCTCCATGGCTCCTGGGCCAATGAAGGACGGGTGGTGGAAGAGCCACTCAATCCCGGACAGCTAATCATCAAGAACAAAGACGGTGTGCGCAACAGTCATACAGACCATTCGGAAATCATGTTCTCGCTCGATGGCAAAGCCAAGGAGAACAGCGGCGACGTCATCGGGGCGGCTCTGTGCTATGGCGGCAACTATCGTCTGAAGGTGGAAACCGACGACACGGAATACCATTACTTCTTTGCGGGTATCAACGAGGACAATTCCGCCTGCCATCTGAAGAAGGGACAGTCGCTGGAAACACCCGTGCTGGCCTTCACTTACAGCCGCGATGGACTGAGCGGCGCTTCCCGCAACTTCCATCGTTGGGGGCGAAACTACATGTTGGCCAACGGCAACACGGAGCGTCGTATCTTGCTGAACAGCTGGGAAGGGGTCTATTTCGACATCAACCAGCAAGGCATGGACGAGATGATGCGCGACATTGCGGACATGGGCGGTGAGCTTTTCGTGATGGATGACGGCTGGTTCGGCGAGAAATATCCACGCAAGTCCGACGATTCGTCGCTCGGCGACTGGGCTGTGGACAGGCAAAAGCTGCCTGAAGGCATTGAAGGACTGCTGCGTGACGCCAAGAAACATGGTGTAAAGTTCGGCATTTGGATTGAACCGGAGATGACGAATACGGTGAGCGAGCTATATGAAAAACATCCCGATTGGATTGTCAAGGCACCGAAACGTGCCGCTGTCTTGGGACGTGGAGGTACGCAGTTGGTGCTCGACCTGGCCAATCCGAAAGTGCAGGACTTCGTCTTTGGCGTCGTGGACGACCTCATGACAAAATATCCAGAGATAGCTTATATCAAGTGGGATGCCAACATGCCGATCATGAACCATGGCAGTCAGTATCTTCCGATGGGGGAGCAGAGCCACCTGTATATGGCCTATCACGAGGGACTGAAGAAGACATTGGAGCGCATTCGGGCCAAATATCCGCTGCTGACGATTCAAGCTTGCGCCAGCGGAGGCGGTCGGGCCAACTGGGGAATACTGCCTTGGTTTGATGAATTTTGGGTCAGCGACGACACCGACGCCCTGCAGCGCGTCTACATGCAGTGGGGGACGAGCCTGTTCTTTCCCGCCATTGCGATGGCCAGCCATATCAGTGCGTCGCCGAATCACCAGACCCACAGGCTGGTGCCGTTGAAGTATCGCGTGGACGTGGCCATGAGCGGCCGCCTCGGCATGGAGATTCAGCCGAAGAACATGACCGAGGAAGAGAAGGCGTTGTGCAAGAATGCCATCGCGGAATACAAGCAGATTCGTCCGATCGTGCAAATGGGAGACCTCTACCGCTTGCAAAGTCCATACGAAAACAAGGGCGTCGCCTCGCTGATGTACGTGGACGACGCACGCCAAAAGGCCGTGTTCTATTGGTGGAAGACGGAGACATTTGTCAACCAGCACCTTCCGCGCGTCAAGATGGCTGGTCTGGACGCCGACAAGATGTACAAGGTGCACGAGCTGAACCGTATAGACAACCAGCCTTTGGCTTTTGAAGGAAAGAGCTTCAGCGGCGCTTACTTGATGTCGCAAGGGCTCGAAATCCCCTACACGCATCATGTGGATTACCATAAGAATACGGCGTGGGCAAGTCGAATCCTCTATCTTGAAGCCCAATAAACAGAAAAGCCTTCCATGGACGATGGGAGGCTTTTTTGTCATTCCTGGGTTTGATGGAAGTCTTTGCGGAGCTTGCCGGGCTCGGGAGCACTCACATCGGGCTTGATTTGCTCGACCATATTGACAATGCTGTCGCCTGACGGCAGGTGGAAGAAGCCCACTCTGACGATGTTTCCAATCTGCGCGCTTCCCTTCACTCGCACGCGGCGCGCCTTGTAATATAGGGTGGTGTCTTTTCGGGAGGGGTAGGAAAGGAGTTGGAGTTGCGCTTTGCCGGACCCTTCGCCGATGTAATAGATTCCCACGCTGTCCTTCGTAGAGGACGCAACGATTGCGGCGGAGGTGGTATCGGGCTTCGCCTTCGGTTCGTAAGGCTCGAAAACGGAGGCGGCCACCGTGTCGCCGGGATTGTCTTCCTTTGCGAATTTGCAGGACATGGTGACCGATGTCGAGACGATTAGGGCCGAAACAAAGAGGAAAAGCTTTTTCATTGAAATGTCATTTTGATGCGAAAGTAAGGAAATAATTTGTAACAGAGAAATAATAGCCGTATATTTGTCGACCTATAGCTTGTATATGCAATCGTATCAGTCGATGGATAAGAACGAAAAATACAACCTCTTGACAGCGCAGGTCAGAAGTCTGGCAGCCGGAGAGACCAATCATGTGGGCCTGTTGGCCAATGTTGCGGCGGCCATGAAGGCTGCATTTCCGGAAGCGTTCTTCTGGGTTGGCTTCTATTGGGTGCATGGTGAAGAACTCCAGCTGGGCCCATTTCAGGGGCCTGTGGCCTGTATGCGCATCGCGAAAGGACGTGGTGTCTGTGGAACGGCATGGCGCGAGAACCGCACTTTGATTGTTCCCGACGTCGAAAAGTTTGCCGGCCACATCGCCTGTTCCTCCCTTTCGCGTTCCGAAATCGTCGTCCCCATCCGCCATCATCGGTCGGGCGAAGTGCTTGGCGTCATCGACATAGACAGCACTTCCTTGCAGACATTTGACCAGACGGATGGTCTGAAATTGGAAGCCATCGCTAAAATATTGGCAGAAACTATTGGAGAATCAAAGAATAATCTCTAATTTTGTCTAAAACAACACCATCAATATATCATAAAAGACTTATGTTAGACGTAAAGACGACATTGAATGATGCGGAAGAGCGCATGCAGATGGCTACCATGTACCTTGAGGACCAGCTCTCTCATATTCGCGCAGGCCGTGCCAACGTAGCCATCCTGGACGGTATACGTGTGAACAGTTATGGTTCAATGGTTCCTTTGAATCAAGTAGCTAATGTTTCTGCGCCTGATGCTCGGACAATCGCCATTCGCCCGTGGGACAGAAAAACAATCAAAGACATTGAGAAAGCCATCATGGACAGCGATGTGGGTATCACACCGGAGAACAATGGCGAGATCATTCGCCTCGGAATACCCCAGCCGACGGAAGAAAGACGCCGTGAACTGGTGAAGCAATGCAACAAGATAGGAGAGAGGACGAAGGTCGAAGTGCGAACGGCACGCGCTGAAATCAAAGAGAAACTGAAGAAAGCAATCAAGGACGGACTCTCTGAAGACCTGGAAAAGGACGCCGAAGACGATTTGCAGAAGCTGCATGACAAGTACATCAAGAAGATCGATGCGCTGCTTGAAGAGAAGCAGAAGGAAATCATGACGGTATAATCCATTAGCATTGCATCATATTGAAAGGGCTTGTCATTAAAAATACCGGCAGTTGGTATTCAGTGAAGACCGACGACGGGCAAGTGATAGAAAGCAAAATAAAGGGTAACTTTCGCTTGAAAGGAATCCGAAGCACCAACCCTGTCGCCGTAGGTGACAGGGTTGAACTTGTTGCAAACCAGGAAGGAACGGCTTTCATCTCTGCGATTGAAGACCGCCGCAACTACATCATCCGCAAATCGCAGAACTTGAGCAAGCAAAGTCATATCCTTGCAGCCAATGTCGACCAGGCTTTCCTCCTCGTGACGGTCAACCATCCACAGACAAGCACCATCTTTATAGACCGCTTCCTGGCTTCGGCCGAGGCCTATCGCGTGCCGGTTGTCCTCATTTTCAACAAGTCCGACCTGTTGACGGAGGACGAACTGCATTACGAACGCATGATGATGACGCTCTATCAGACCATCGGCTATGCGTGTCATGAAATCTCCGCCGCCACAGGAGAGGGCGTAGGGCAACTCATCCCCCTGTTGCAAGACAAGATAACGTTGCTCAGTGGCAACAGCGGCGTGGGCAAGTCGACCTTGATCAACCGGATTTTGCCCAACGCCAACTTGCGGACAGCGGAAATCAGCGACGCCCACAACACGGGCATGCACACCACAACGTTCAGCGAAATGCTGGAACTGCCCGAAGGCGGCTACCTGATAGACACGCCGGGGATAAAGGGGTTCGGAACGTTTGACATGGAACCGGAGGAGCTGACCAGCTACTTCAAGGAGATTTTCAAGTTTTCGGAAGGCTGCCGGTTCAGCAACTGCACCCATACCCATGAACCGGGATGCGCCGTTTTGGCCGCCGTCGAGAACCACCACATCGCGGCGAGTCGATACCAAAGCTATCTCAGCATGCTTGAAGACAAGGATAGTAACAAATACCGAGAGGCTTATTAAGGGTGGTGTAATTTCAACTGTGCCAAAACGCATTTCCAATCATTGAGAAAGGCTGCAAGGAAGATCATTCCCGCAGCCTTTCTCGTTTTAGCCATCGCCCTTTGGCCTTTCATTTGCAGCCTTTCTGTCTTACATTTACCGCCCTCTTAGTGTTTGTTTACGGCTCTTTCGCCTTCCATTTGCGGCTCTTTTGTCTTCTATTTGGCCCCTTTTTATCTTCCATTCCCCCCAAATTCGGCTCATTGCAACACAGTCATGGTGCACTGCACATGCAACCGCCTGGCGGTTGGTCCTTTTACAGGACAGGGTTGCAAGCGCAGCGAGCTACCCTGTCTGGCACATGACGACAAGAAACTAGGCCGAAGGCCTTGGTCTTTTTACATTGTGATGGTTGCTGTCGGTAATCCCCATACCGAGTCTTACTGTCTACTGCTTGACGACTCAACCAAATATGAAGTTCACAATGAATAGGAGAGAGAGGATGACCAAAGTGGGATTCAGTTCTTTCCAGCGTCCCGTACATGCCTTCAATATCACAAAGCTCAAGATACCCAAACAGATACCGTCGGCGATAGAATAGCATAATACCATCGTGATCATTGTAATGAAAGCAGGGAATGCTTCACTCACGTCTGTCAAATTAATCTTCTTGACACTATCGATCATCAACACCCCAACCAACACAAGAGCCCCACTTGTTGCTGCACTGGGAATCAAAAGAAAAATGGGAGCAAGGAACAAGGACAGCAGGAAAAGCAGGGCGACGAAAGCCGAGGTTACACCGGACTTTCCTCCTTCGGCAATGCCGGAAGCACTCTCTACGTAGGTTGTCAGTGTGCTGGAACCCAGAAAAGCCCCACAGGTGGTGCCGATTGCATCACTCATCATGGCTTCCTTGATATGGGGAATCGTACCATCTTCTTTGACAATCTTCGTTTTATAAGCAAGACCTACCAGTGTTCCAACCGTATCGAATATATTGACGAGAAGCAAAGATATCACAACCAAGGCCGTTTTGAAATTAAGCAATCCCGCAAAATCAAACTGCATGAATATCGGTTTGAGGCTTTGGGGTGTAGAGACAGGCAACCAACCATCGGGTATTGCCGTAACTCCCATTGGAATGCCGGCCACGGTTGCTATCACGATACTGTAGAAAAGGGCCCCTTTGACCTGCTTGGCCATCAAGATTCCGCTCAAGACAATGGCTATCACACCCAATATTGCGGTAGGGGTGAATTTGCCCAGGCCTACGAAGGTGGCTGGATTGGCAACTATAATGTCAGCGTTCTTTAAACCAATGAAGGCGATGAACATGCCGATTCCTGCCGATATTGCAAATCTAAGATTTTCAGGGATTGCGGCAAGGATGCGCTCACGGACGTTGATAAAAGTAATCAGCAAAAAGAGAATGCCTTCAATAAGCATGATGGCCAAGGACTGCTGCCAGGTATAACCCATAGCTTGGCACAATGTATAAGCAAAAAAAGCATTCAATCCCATGCTTGGTGCCTGGGCAAATGGCAATTTAGCCATGAAGGCTAATAGGAAAGTCGCAATTGCAGAGGCGATTGCCGTTGCGGTGAACAAGGCCGCCTTGTCCATGCCCGTAGAACTCAAGATGGACGGATTTACTGCCAAAATGTAGCTCATGGTAAGAAACGTCGTTGCTCCGGCAACAATTTCTGTTTTGAGACTCATTGTGTGGGGATTAAACCCCAAAAAGCGTTCTAAAATTTTTGTTTGCATAGTAATTGTCTATGATTAATAATTTTATATCGAAAAATCAATAGTTTATTAAGAAGGTATCAATCATTCTTACGAAGAAGCGGATGGCTTGTTACGAAGAAGTTGATGGTTTGTTAAGAAGAAGCCGATGTCTTCACATGAATGATCGATGGCTTTGCATAACGGTTTTTCATTGCGATGGGGAATCAACATCCATACCTGTCGTGCCCAAAAGGCTGAAGTTGCCCTTTGTTTGTTTATCATAACTGCGATTATAGAAATCGTACGATGGGAGAAAGATGTACACTTGGAAACAGAATGTCCCTCAAAAGCTCGACAATGGAACTCTTGAGGGACACTTATAGATATGCTGCTATCAGAAGAATAAATAGCGGTTATCTACAACCTTGGCATTGATATAAAGTTCATTCATAAAGTTGCCGGCATATTGCGCAATCTTTTGACGAAGCTTTTGCTCCTCGGTCTTTTCATCAAACTTGCCTGGACGCATTTTCCTATCTGCAACTTTGAACAAATAAACTCCTGCATTTCCTTTGACAGGCGCTTTGGAGAACTTTCCTTTGGCACTTGCCGAAACAGCGCCGGAAAGCGCTGGTTCACTTGCACCTGTAGCTGGGATAAACGCTGGTGCGGCAAAAGTTATCTGGTCTACCACCGATACTTTTGCTCCCTTTGCTTTGGCAGCAGACATATTTGAAACACCTCCAAGCTTGGCGATTAATGCTTCGGCCTTCTTGTCTTTCATCACTTCAGCCTTCACCATTTCTCTGACACGTGAATCACTTAGTGAACGGTAGCCTATGGCATGAATCTTATCCAGCACGACAACTAAAAGATGGTCATTGTCACCACATTCATACATGGGGGAAACGTCACCTTCTTTCGCTTCGAAAAGCCATTTCAACGCTTCACGTGTGCTATGAATGTTGGCCAGATAATGACTTGCTGTGGTCACATCGTTGGCTTCCTGCACCCTATAGCCGTTTTTGGCCGCATTCTTTTCGATATTTTCACCAGTTTGGTTTGCACTCACAAAAGAGCTGAACTTGTTATACGCAGCACTATAAGTATCTTTTGAGAAATCGATGGTCTTCTTTATGACTGCCGCGGTGTACTTGTTCACCATGCCTCTGCGGTCCATTACCTGCACGATGACATTGCCTTGTCCCATTGTCAGGTTCTTAATCTCGTTGGGATTCAAAGTGTTCAGAGCCATGATATACTCTTTGGTATCTTTGTCCAGCGAGGGAGCGTTTTGATATTGAGCTGTCGTCAACCAAGTTTTTTCTCCTGTCTGACCATACTTCTTTGCCAGTGCCTCAAAATCGGCACCGTTCTGCAAAGCAGAATAAATGGAATCAGCGGTTTTGTGAGCCTCGGCAAGAGTTGTTCCGCCAACCTGTATCTGTCGATACTGAATGGAATCAGGCAACTGCTGCTTCGCCATCAACTTTATCACATTGAATGTATTGTCTTGCTTGTTCTCTATGGGACCGTAGGTTTGCCCTACAGACATGGAATCCAATCTGTCTGCTATATCAAAAGGATATGCCGTTTTCAAGACAGGAATGCCGAGATAGCTTGTCAAAGATGTGCTCTTGCGTACAATATCCGTTGGGTCAGCTGCTGCTGCCAAATTTTTACTATACGCATTGAATTGTTTTTGAATTGACTGACGGTCTACAGAAGATGGAGTCACTTGAATATCAACATACTTGATATCCCTACTTTCGACATATTGCTGGAAACGCGGTTTTAATTCGTCATATTTTGCCTTCAGGTCGGCCTCCTCTATCTTGATTTTGGAATCATCGACGGTCGAATATGGGAAAGAGGCCAGCTCTATTTTGCTCTCTTCATTTTCCTCCTTATAAGCCATTTTGGCTTCTACAGGATTGGAAAGGAGACAATGTGCAAACAAACTTTGATATTTCTGAGCCAAAATTTGCTGACGAAGGGTTTTCTCAATGAACGACCAATACTTGTATATGGTTTCATATTGCTGTGCGAGCTGAGGATTTGCACCCTTTTGCGCCTTGTAGTCTGCCAAGAACTTCTGCAAAGCAGACACGTCAAAGCGTCCTGTCTGCCGATTGACAAACGGAGTCTGCAGCAACATAGGGTTTGTACCATCCTTCAGTATGTTCTGCAATTCGGAGTTTGTCACGGCCAAGCCTAAATGATCTGCTTCTTTTTCAACGATCTTGGTTTGGACATAAGTGTTCCAAACCATATCTTTCACTTGGTTTAGTTGCTCCTCATTTAAGCTTTGAGTTCCCTGTTGCATTTTAACAACCTCAGAATACTCATCAACCAACTTTTGAAAATCCTGTACACTGATTTTCTCTCCCAACACTTCTCCGACCTGCTGACGTTTGTCATTCTGAGTAGCCTCACAAGAGCGGAATGCTTCTTCAGCAATGAATGCAAAAAGACCAAAACCAATGATGCCTATCAAAAGTGGTCCCTTGCCTCTAATTGTTCCTAATGCTGCCATTGTTTTTTAATATTTATATTTTATTTTTCTTCATCTACCAAATAGACCGCAGCCTCCATCATATATGAAAACAGCCGCGCGACTTAGTCGTGCTTTCAAGAATTGTGCACAAAAATAATAATAAAAATACAAACAGCACAATAAATGATAAAAAAACGTACCTTTCTGTCATCTGTTAGCTGCTTTCCAGGACTGTCAATTTCACAAGTTCTATCTTAGTGCTCGTATTTTTTAAAATTTTAAACTTAAATCGCCCGATAGTTACAACCTCGTTCAATTTGGGAAAACTCTGAAAGGCGTGTAAAATCAGGCCGCCCACAGTCATGTAGTCATCACTCTCCGGCAAATCCAAATCAAACAGCTCGTTAATCTTGTCTATCTCCAATCGTGCAGAAAGAACGTATTCGCCCTCTCCCACTTTCTTTGCGATATATTTGGAGCTGTCATGTTCGTCCTCTATATCTCCAAAAATTTCTTCTACAATATCTTCCAGTGAAACGATTCCACTTGTGCCGCCAAATTCATCGACGACAACTCCTAATGATTTTTTTTGCTGAAGAAAAGTATGCATCATCTTTTGTGCAGACATCGTTTCCGGAACAAAAGGAATCTGGCGTATACCGCTATGCCAATCGTCTGGATTTTTAAACATCTCCGAAGAATGAATGTAACCTACGATATGATCGATATCCTCATCATAAACGATAATTTTCGAATTTCCGCTTTCTATAAACTTTTGCATTAGTTCCGCTTGAGAACTGCTGGCATCCACTGCATTGATTTCCGTCCTGGGAATCATGCAATCCCTAACCTTGGTTTCTGAAAAATCCAACGCATTCTGAAAAATCTTCACTTCGTCTCCGATTTGCCTTTCATCTTTTGCACTATCAATACTTGATTGCACGAGATAGTCCAAATCAACCTTTGAAAATTCATCGCTGTCATTATCTCTTTCCACCCTTATTCCAACTGTTCTCAGGAGTATCTTGGACAACGTAGAGGCAAATCTGCTGACCGGCCACAAAATGATGTAAAAACCAAATGCAGGGATAGCAAAAAGCTTCAACAGACGATTCGGATTGCTTTTAAATAGGGTCTTAGGCAGGAACTCTCCTGTAAACAAAACAATCAGAGTTGACAATATCGTATCTGCTGGGACGGTAAATCCTGCTTGATAACCGGCAAAAATTGTTGAGTCAAACAATCTGGCAATCAAGATTCCGTAGATTACCAAAACAACGTTGTTGCCTACCAGCATTGTCGAAACAAAATCATTTGGATGACGATAAAAGACATCCAAAATCTTTCGAGACAACAGACCGTCTTCTTTTCCCATTTCTGCCAGCATTCTGTTGCTGGAGACATAAGCTATCTCCATGCCCGAAAAGAAGGCAGACAGAATCATTGTGATTCCTATACCAATAATCAAAGAAACATCAACTGATTCCAAAACTTATATAAATTAGTGTGTCAATGGAATTGATATGTTTTTGCGCTGCGGCTGAGTTTGCTGCCGCTGAGCCTTTTGAATAGAATCAAGTGCAATTTTGGCAGAGTCAGATTCTCCGCTTTCGTTGCCGCCTGCCAAGTCCGTACGCTCGAAAACGCCTTTCGTATTTGATACAAAATATTTCGTCATGCGCTCGTCACTACGAAAATAACTCCCCTGAAGAGTCCGTTCTGGAGTGACCAAACGAGAAAACACGTGGGAATATAGTTCATGCGCAGACTCGTCCCAAAACAATTGCTCGCTGGAAAAGCGCAAGCCATCCTTTGTCAATATCCTAACCCTACTTCTCAGTTCCCACAACTTTAACTGGTCATAATAATAAGCTGTATCACATTGGATGTAGGACTGCACATGAAAATTTTCATCAAATTGCTCCAAGAAGAGCCCTTTGCTAAATGTCCAGCGCGAAGGCTTTTTTATTTGATTCACATCCCACTCTTCTGTTACAATTCTGTATTTGATAACTCCAGAGTCGGAGATAAGGGTGTTCACACCATAGCTTGTCATAACCGAAGCCGAATCCCGATCATGAATTGCTGCTGCAGTATGTTCTTTTTGCTCATTACAGGAAAAGCATACGCACACGCAAATAAGGATATATAGCAAGCTCCTTCTCAAAGTGAAAGTATTATAATCTATCTTCTTGTCCTTGAGACCACTACTCCACCTTCCACTTGGCAAACCAACGCTCATTGAACGTCAAACCAACATTGATGCGGAACGTATTCTCCCGGATAAACCCTTTTGCCTCTTGTCGAACCCATTGAGCACTGATGTTCAATTGCGAACGATTATTCCACGAGTTCATGATGGGCAAGCCCAATCCCAAACTTGCACTCAATTCTTTGGGGCCATCCTGACCGTTTATTTTATAATAAGGTGTCACATATGAAGCACCTATTCTATAATGGACTCGCTTTAAATAACTACGGCTCTTTGCTGATGGACACCAGTCTCCGCCTATCGTTACTTTCTGTCGGTCCATATATTGCCCTTCTACAAGTTTATAGGTCTCTGCGGCATAAAGCGGCATATCCAATTTACTCCACTTTTGATTCTGGTAATCAAATCCGACCTGCCAGACTGCTCCATGCCTCCAAACAAAGCCTGCCCCATAAGTTTCTGGTAAGCGCAAACCATTTTTGATTACATGTTTTGCCGTATCGGCAACTCCAGCCTGGCTTCGTGTAGAAATAACATCACAATGTAAATCGGCACCCAGCTTGTGCCCTAAACTGTATACAGCTCCTAATGTCAAGCTGTTTTCTTTGCCCAACATAGCCGTATATTGAGCACCTAAATCCAGTTTGTAATTGTTAATCGTAGCCGAATAGTACTTCGAAATTGTATTTACGGCTGCGTCGCTATAAGTATTGGTCAACGATCTTGAAATTGTTCCCCAAAGATAAGATAGGTTTGCACCAAGAGAAAGCCCTTTCAGAGGCATCCATCCAATACCTAAATATGCCTGATGCAAACCGCCGCTACCTTTGTATGTGTTTTGATAGGATGCCGACTTGTTCTCACCAATATATTTATTGATTGAATAATTGTATCCCACAGAAGAAAACGGTAAAACACCAAAGCTGACGCCAAGATGTCTTGCCGCCCTGAAGCCAGCTACTGCATATTCAAAGTCTGCATTATTCGCGTTCTTCTTTACATTTCCTTCCTTGAAATTTGTAATCTGTCCAGAGACTCCCGCGTCAAAAATGAAAGTCAAGGAGTCCAATTGTGAATAAGAAGCCGGATTCAGATAATTGATTTGATTATGTTCATAAAATCCAAACCCCAAGCCATTCATGCCTCGGTTGTAACTGCCGGACTGCTCACTCAATATTCCCAAACCGTAACGGCTGTAGGGAGAGTTGGTGCCACTCTGAGCAACGGCTGCTACATTCACAATGCCGGTGAAGGCCATACACAGAAATATTTTTTTCATATTCTACCTTATTCACTTATAATTCGCCGATTAAAACTATGAAAGTTTCTGACATATTCGGGATGCAAAATTATCAAAAAAAACAGAATAATTGCATGATAACTGAAAAATTAAGGTTATTTTTGCATCATGAAACGATTCCGGTGGTATTTTCTGCACGCCCTTTTGACTATTTTAGTGTCGTTGCCAAATGTGGCTGACGCACAAAATAGCCACCCCATATCGACCACGGATTTGCCTCTAAATGATTCCGTAATGATCAGTCTACTTACATGTGGGCCCGGGAATCAAGTTTACAGCCTTTATGGACACACGGCCATTCGATATCGTAACAAAATGACGAACGAAGATTATGTCATCAATTATGGCATGTTTTCTTTTCATCAAAAGCATTTTGTCTTACGGTTCATCTTCGGACTTACTGATTATCAGATGGGAATTATCCCCTATTCCAACTTCATAGATGAATATCTATACGAAGGCAGGTGGGTAAAGGAGCAAATTCTAAACATCAGTCCAACCGACAAGCATAGAATCACCCTTGCAATCCATCATAATTACTTACCAGAGAATCGCGTTTATCGGTACAATTATTTCTATGACAATTGTACAACAAGAGCCCGCAACATCTTATTGGATAATTTAAGCTACAAGGTCTATCCGCGTGGGAACCAATTGCTTAACACTTCTTTTCGAGAGGAGATTCACAAATGGAATCAAAAACATTTGTGGGCTCGTTGGGGCAACGACTTGTTGTTAGGCATGAAAGCCGACCGGCGTATCAGCTACAAAGAGAACGAATTTCTCCCCAATCAGTTGTCCAAAGATTTTGACAGAGCTTTCTTCTACTGCAAAGATGGCCAAAAGCATAAGTTGGTCAAATATAGCCATTGGCTCATTGAACCAACGGAATTTCCAAACACGAGTACGTCATCAAGCTGGTTGATGGACAATCCCATATACTCTATTGGGGGATTTTGTTTGGTGGCCTTTTTCCTTACCATTTACGAATACAAAAAACGAACATACAGTTGGGCGGGCAAAATATATGACAATCTGTCATGGCTCATTACGGGGGCAGCCGGTTTGATACTGGCCGCCATGATTTTCAGCCAACATCCCACCGTCAGTCTAAACCTACAGATTCTCATACTGAATCCTTTGCATATAGGGCTGTTGGTGCCGCCATTTCGCAGAAACAGGAGGTTTCAAATTTGTATATCTCTCTGCTTGCTCTGCGGAATCCTCGGAGCATTCCTACAACACTATGCCAGCGGCGTTCTCCTTTTGGCATTTGTTTTGTCATTCAGAGCGATACATGTTTTTACAATAAATAGAAAAGAACTAAATACTTAGGAGTTTTGAATAGATACTTAGCCCTGCTGATAGCAGCTTTCGCCACTGCGGAAATGCAGGCTTTCCAACTTGCCCCACGCCTCGTAATCAATATTACGATTGACCAATTGCGTTCTGACTATTTGGAAGCTTTCAGTCCACTTTTCACCCCGAACGGGTTCAAGAAACTGCTCCGTGAAGGTAGGGTTTACGAAAACGCCTCCTATCCATTCTCCCCTGTAGACCGTGCTTCTGCGCTTGCTACCCTGTCTACAGGTACAACACCTTTTTATCACGGCATTATTTCTACGCAATGGCTTGACCGCAACTCCTTACGTCCCGTCTATTGTGTGTTTGACAACCGTCATTTATTTTCTCCACAGTATCTTCAGACGTCAACCATTGGCGACGAGATGAAGGTCAATTCCCGTGGCTCAAGTATCGTCTATGGCATCGCCTCATCCCCTGAGGCTGCCATTCTATCGGCCGGTCATGCGGCCAACAACGCCATATGGATAGACAGTCAAGCCAACAAATGGAAAACCTCCACTTTTTATGCGAACAATGCAGACAAGTGGATCAACGCCTTTGCCGGCAAACCTGCTATAGACAAATCACATTCCTCGGAAAACGACGTACTGGCAGACATGGCTTTGACAACAATCAAAACTGCAGCCATGGGTGTTGATGAAGTTACAGACTTATTAAGCCTCACACTCTCTGCCTCAGCCCCCGAGGGCAAGCAAAACAACAATAGACAGACCGAGATGGAATCTGTCTACAGGCAGTTGGACCGCACGCTGGGCAGGCTGGTGAATGACATCGAACGGCAGGTGGGCAAGGAACGCGTTCTGTTTGTCTTGACCAGTACGGGCCGTGATGAAGATTCGGAAGAGTATGGCAATTATCGAATTCCTACAGGTACCTTTTATATAAACAGGACTTCCAAACTTCTGAATGTGTACTTGAGCGCGATTTATGGACAAGGGCAATACGTCAGTGCCTATTTCCATAATCAAATATATCTGAATCATAAACTGATAGAGCAGAAGAAACTTTCATTGCACGACGTGCTCAACAGCTGTCAGGAACTCTTGATTCAAAACGCAGGGGTCTCCGATGTCTACACGCTGGAACGCCTATTTGCGGACAATGGAAATCTGCGCAGTATCAAAAACGGCTTTAACCCATCCAAGAGTGGCGATATCATCATCGAGGTCGCTCCAGGTTGGAAATTGAACAACGAGGAGACGCTGGAATCCTATACCAGCCGACTTGCCTACATTCCCTTTCCTCTTGTCTTTTATGGAAATGGAATCGAGCATGAAAACATTTTAACCCCCATAACGGTAGACCACATTGCGCCTACCATTGCAAAATCCATCAGAATCAGGGCACCCAATGCCTGCTCCAAGTCTCCCCTATTTTGATTTTGGACATTCTCGGCAATCCGTTTCCATGCCGAACGTCCATTCTTACCCATTATTTGACAGCAAGCTTGCCGCAGGTGTAGTCTTGCAGTTGTCCTTTAAAAAATAACAAAACAACAAATGATATGAATTTCAACAAATTCCTTAAATCACTATTTGGTGACAAGTCTGCTCGCGATATGAAGTTGATTCAGCCTATTGTAGAAAAGGTGAAGGTGGCATATCCGGAAATCAAGTCTTTAAGCAACGATGAGCTACGGGCCAAGACCAAGGAAATCCAAACGTATGTTCAAACATCGGCCAACGAACAGAAGGCAAAGATTGAAGAGTTGAAGGGACAGATAGAAGAACTGCCCATTGACAAGCGCGAGGATGTCTTCAATGAGATAGACAAACTCGAAAAGCAGGTGCTGGACATCTACGAGGAAGCTCTGACCGAAGTCCTACCCATCGCTTTCAGCATTGTAAAAGAAACTGCACGTCGTTTCTCGGAAAACGAGGAGACGATTGTCACAGCCACGGAGTTCGACCGAGAACTGGCAGCCAATCCCCAGAACGACTTCATCTCGATAGATGGAGACAAAGCCATCTACCACAACCACTGGACAGCCGGTGGCAATGACCTGAAATGGGAAATGGTTCACTACGACGTACAGCTTTTCGGTGGAGCCGTACTCCATCAGGGAAAGATTGCCGAAATGGCTACGGGTGAAGGAAAGACGCTCGTCGCCACCCTCCCCGTCTTCCTGAATGCGCTCACTGGCAATGGCGTTCATGTCGTAACGGTCAACGACTATCTGGCCAAGCGTGACTCTGAATGGATGGGGCCGCTTTACATGTTCAACGGACTCTCCGTAGACTGCATCGACAAGCATCGCCCCAATTCCGACGAACGGCGCAAGGCTTACTTGGCAGATATCACTTTCGGCACCAACAACGAGTTTGGCTTCGACTATCTGCGCGACAACATGGCCAATAGCCCAGCAGACCTTGTACAACGCAAGCACAACTATGCCATCGTCGATGAGGTTGACTCCGTATTGATCGACGACGCACGTACCCCACTGATCATTTCTGGTCCGATACCAAAGGGAGACGACCAAATGTTCGAGCAATACCAACCGCTGGTGGAGAAACTTTATGAAGTGCAGCGCAAACAGGCTACGGAGCTTTTGGCTGAAGCCAAACAGAAGATTACAGCTTCGCAGAACGAAACGGACAAGAACACGGCCGCCAAACTAAACGAAGAAGGGTTCTTGGCTTTGTATCGCTCCTACAAGGCTTTGCCGAAGAACAAACCGCTCATCAAGTATCTCTCTGAGGAAGGTATCAAGGCAGGCATGTTGAAGACGGAGGAATTCTACATGCAGAACAACAACCGAGAAATGCCCAAGGCTGTAGAACCTCTGTATTTCGTCGTTGATGAAAAACTCAATTCGGCCGACCTTACAGACAAAGGTGGAGCTTGGCTCGCCCATCAGACGGGTAATGCCGACCTCTTCGTGTTGCCTGACATCACTTCACAGCTGTCGGAACTTGAAACGCACAAGGAACTGAGTGAAGAAGATTACCTGAATCGGAAAGACGAACTCCTCAACCACTATGGCATTCAGAGTGAGCGGGTACACACATTGCAGCAATTGCTCAAGGCCTACACCATGTTCAACAAGGATGACGAATATGTTGTCATCGATGGTGAAGTGAAGATTGTGGACGAGCAAACCGGCCGCATCATGGAAGGACGTCGCTGGAGCGATGGACTTCACCAGGCCATCGAAGCCAAGGAACATGTGAAGATTGAGGCCGCCACACAAACTTTTGCAACAATCACACTGCAAAATTACTTCCGCATGTATCACAAACTTTCCGGCATGACAGGTACGGCTTCTACTGAAGCGGGTGAGTTCTGGGACATCTACAAACTGGATGTCGTAGAAATCCCGACCAACCGCCCTGTCATCCGCAAAGACATGGACGACCGCGTCTACAAGACTGCACGCGAAAAATACAATGCGGTCATTGAGGAAATCATCGCCATGCGTGAAAGCGGACGCCCATGTCTGGTTGGTACGACGTCGGTGGAAATCTCGGAACTGCTGTCCAAGATGTTGCAGATGCGCCGCATACCCCATCAGGTGCTGAATGCCAAGCTCCACCATAAGGAAGCTGACATCGTGGCACTGGCCGGTCAAAGCACCAATGGCCTTGGAGCGGTGACGATTGCCACCAACATGGCCGGTCGTGGTACCGACATCAAGCTTTCTCCTGAAGTGAAGGCTGCAGGCGGTTTGGCCATCATCGGCACCGAACGGCACGAGAGCCGCCGTGTCGACCGCCAGTTGCGTGGACGCGCCGGCCGCCAGGGAGACCCCGGTTCATCCGTTTTCTATGTGTCGCTGGAAGACAAGTTGATGCGTCTGTTCGGCAGCGAGCGCATTGCGCATGTCATGGACCGTCTCGGATTCGAGGATGGGGAACGGATCGAGAGTCCGATGATCAGCAACAGTATCGAACGTGCCCAGAAGAAAGTGGAGGAAAACAACTTCGGCATTCGCAAGCACCTGCTTGAATACGACGACGTGATGAACAAGCAACGCACCGTCATCTACGAAAAACGGCGTCACGCACTTATGGGAGAGCGTATCGGCATGGACATCACGAATGTCATCTGGGACCGTGTAACGAATATCATTGAACAGAATGATTACGAAGGTATGAAGGAAGCCTTCATGAAAGTTCTTGCCATGGAATGTCCGATAACAGAAGAAGAACTTCTGAATGACAACCGTGACGAACTGGAAGAGCGTACATTCCAACTTGCGATGGAAAACTTCAAGCGCAAGACCGAACGCATCCAAAGCGTGGCATTCCCCGTCATCAAGCAGGTCGAAGAGAATCAAGGTTCCATGTTTGAGCGCATTCTGGTTCCTATCACCGACGGTAAGCGCACTTACCAGATTCCCTGCAACCTCAAGGAGGCTTATCAGTCAGAGGGAAAAACCATTGTCAAGGAGTTCGAAAAGCAGATTATGCTCAACATCATAGATGACAATTGGAAGGAAAATCTGCGTCAACTCGATGAACTGCGGCATTCCGTTCAGAACGCAAGCTACGAGCAGAAAGACCCTCTTCTCATTTTCAAACTTGAGAGTGTCAAGTTGTGGGACGGCATGATCAACGACATGAACAACCGCATTTGCAGCGTTTTGATGCGTGGACAGATACCCGAAATCCAGCAGCAGGAAGTTCACGAGGCTGCTCCGGAAATCCGCGAACGACAAAACTATGTAGAGCAGAAAGACGATATTGACGAAGTTGAACGCCAAGAAGCCCAGCGCAGAGCAGCTTCACACGACACGCGCGAAGGTGCGTCACAAGTCAATCACACTCCTTATCGTGCCGAAAAAATGCCTCGTCCCAACGATCCGTGTCCTTGTGGCTCCGGCAAGAAGTTCAAGAACTGTCACGGCAGAAACATTCGATAAGACAAACTCCCTCTTCATGCCCCACTTGGGTGCATGAAGGGCTTTCCAAACAGATGTCGTTTTCTCACCGAGGGGCCTCCTTCGAATGGGAGAACGACATCTTTTTTGTAGTAATTACAAAATAATTTACAATTGTGTGCCCGCACAACAATATTTCAATAAAAAATATTTATCAAATGTTTTGTATATCAAAAATTAATACGTATATTTGCATCGTTATCCTGAAAACAATCTTTTTACCTTAAAGAAACTAATACCTATTGAAGATTTGGAGCGGTTGCCTGTGAAGGCCATCGCTTTTTTTTATGCCTTCTCGATACATGCCTCCATCGTCGATGAACCACTGCTGGTTCAATCTCGCAAAGCCAATGCGCTGCCAGGCTATGCTCTATTGGCCTACATGCTTCGACTTAAAATCAAGAAAGTCAAGCAGCTGCTTGGCGGCAATCTGTAGATATGTTTCGGAGAAGTGGCTGACAAATGAGCCTTCAGCGACTACTCCAACTCCGTGCGTGCATTCAAGAGCGCATGTAGCGCAACGCCGGCGGACTATTGGAGAAGGAAATCATGATTGACAACGCAAAAACACGGCTTTACCGGCCTGTGGTGATCGTGTTACCACTGCTTGGTAACGACATTATCACAGACAGATTGCCAAATAACTACAGGCTGATTATAAAGTAAACATAGGCTGATTGCCAAGTAAACACAGGCCGATTGCCAAGTAACCGCAGGCTGATTATAAAGTAAACACAGGCTGATTGCCAAGTTGCCACAGACCGATAATCAAGTCGGAAAATCCAAATAATATCCCAACTTGTACAGATAGAAAATGCGCAGGTTGGGTTTTGACTCGACGAGGGTCTTGCGCCAGCCGGCTCTTCGGCTGCGATAAAAGCGGCGGAACACCGCCGTCAATCGAAGAAGGTGGAGGAAGCGCACCGCATTCAGCAACAAAGAACTGCCTGCCAGGTCTGCTTCCAACATTTTCAGGTTGCGCAATGCCGCTTCCGTTTTGGCAAGAAAGGCGTGGTTGGGTTCGAAATCAGCGAAGACCACAGGGTTGTCTGTCAGCCGAATCTCATAGCCGAGCGCATGGGCCTTGCGGGCAAAACAAGTGTCTTCGTAGCCATATAGCTTCAGTGAGGTGTCGAATTTCAATTGCGAAAACACCTCTCTGTTTATCAAAAAGTTACATGTCCTGAATTGATTGTATACTTGAAAGCGTTCTTTCTCCATCTTATGAAGGCTTCGCAAGTATTTCTTTTCGTAGCACCAGCGCAGGTTGTCGGGGTGCATGCCACCTATTTTATAGCCTCCGTATACAATCCGAAGGCCGGAGGCGACGCCTAAATATCGCAAGATAAAGTCTTGGGAATCTATCGTCATGTCGCCATCAATGAACAAAAGCCATTTGAAATGCGCCATGGAAGCCAGTTTGTTGCGGTTTCCAGCCCGTCCCAGATTGCAGTCGTTCCTTGCAAAACGACAACCGGGAAGGCTGTTTATCCGTTCATTTGCAGTCGCTTCAAAATTGTCGGAGCAGTCGTCGAGCACGATGATTTCAAACGACAGCGATTCTACTGCGTTGCACTGCCGGCGCAAGTCTTCCACCAGCCCATAGCATTCGGCATTGAACACCGGTATCAAAATGGAAAGCTCTGACGTCATCTTATTTGTTCTGGTAGGGTTTGTACGGGCGAAGCGGACTGTCGAGAACGACTTCCCAGTTGTTGTTCCTGCGCCGGAGGGACACCTTGAAGAGCGTGTGGTCGACGACTCGGCCCACGCTGTCGAGTGCCGCCGTTGCATAATAGTCGTTCACGTCAAGGGTGTATTGTGCCAAACTGTCTGATAGATTCTCAACGTCCACGATGGAATGGGCGGCTCCGAACCCCTTTGACGCCAGTCGGTCCACGTCGGCCTGGGTCATCTGGCTGGCCTCATAGCGCAACCACTTGGACGATTCGGGGGAACAAAACTGGGCGGCTGTCTGAAAATCATAGTTGAAATAAGCGTCGGCAAAACCATCCAACACCTTCTCCCGCCCATCTCCATGGCTGTGCCCGCAAGATGTCGCCAGTAGAAACAATGACAGAAGAAATATATTTTGCTTGAACAACATAATTTGAATCTTGTCTGAACAAAGGTATTTAAAATACTTGGTAATTTAAAGAAATATCCATACTTTTGTCAAAAATATTGATAGAATGCTCAAATTGATATCATTTGGGAGTGGCAGTAGCGGCAATTGTTATCTTCTATATACAGAAAAAAGTGGCTTGTTGATTGATGCAGGGGTTGGAGTCAGGATATTGAAAAAACACATGAAGGACTACGGACTGAGCCCGAACTCGATTCATCATGTTTTGATAACCCACGACCATGCCGACCACATCAAGAGTGTGGGCAGCTTGAGTACGGAGTATAATCTGCCTATATATGCCACGCAGAAGGTACATGCCGGCATACAGGGCAACTACAGCGTCAGAAAGAAGATTCTACCGGCCAACGCCAAAACGATTGAAACGAATCGGCCGTTTGTACTTGACGAATTTACGATTACGGCTTTCACCGTACCCCACGACAGTTCTGACAATGTGGGCTATCACATTGAGTGTGAAGGCATTTCTTTTTGCATCATGACGGATGTCGGACATGTGACCGATGAAATGAAAGACCACATCCGCCATGCCGACTATCTGATCATCGAGGCCAACCACGACACCGAAATGCTGAAGAACGGGGCCTATCCGCAATATCTGAAAGACAGGATTTCAAGTGGAAACGGCCACTTGAGCAATACCGCCTGCGGGCAGGCCATTGCCGAAAATATCACCCAACGGCTGAAACACATTTGGCTCTGCCATTTGAGCGAAGAGAACAACCACCCCATCCTGGCCTACAAGACCATAGAGCAGACGCTTCTTGCAAATGGCATTACGCCGCAGACCGACGTCGTTCTGGAGGTTTTGAGGCGCAAGCTACCCTCGGGGCCATTCGATCTCGCAGGAGACAAATGAACACCAAGGGTCAGAACGGCAGTCCCACCGCGAAATGGAACGTAAAGTCGCGACCGAGGTTGGGATGGACAAGCGCGTAATGTTCGCGGCTGCTTTCGTAAGCAGGATTGACAGCCTTCATGCCCGCGTCAAGCCGAAGGATAAAATAGCTGAAATTCAGCCTGAGTCCCAATCCATAGGACAAGGCGATTTGCTGAAGGAAACTGTCGAGCTTGAACTGTCCGCCAGGCTGCTCTTCATAGTTTCGTAACGTCCAGATGTTGCCTGCGTCGACAAAGAGCGCGCCGTCAAGCTTCCAAAACAACCATGTTCTATATTCCAGGTTCAAATCCAGCTTCATGTCGCCAGTTTGGTTGATGAAATCTATTCGTCGGTCCTTGCCCTTGAATGAACCTGGGCCCAACTCCCTCACATTCCAGCCTCTGACACTGTTGGGGCCGCCGGCAAAATATCTTTTTTCAAAAGGAAGCACCTTGCTGTTGCCATAGGGCCAGGCCACCCCCAAGCCGACGTGCATCGCCAGATGGTTGCGCTTGTCGAAGAAAAACAATCTGGTGTAATCGAAATCGAACTTCATGTATTGGGCATACGCCGTGTTGAAGACGATGCGACGCCCCTGTGCGTTTTTGTCCAGACGAAACAGTGGCGAACAGAGTTGCAGCAGATTGCCGGCTGTCTCAAAATTGCCCTTGACGGCATCTATACCATTATTATATGTGACACCAAAACCTGCTTTCATGACCAGAAGGTTCTCATAGTTATAGCGCAGAATCGCATTCCGATTGCTGACACTGTCCAGATAGTCATGTTTGAAAGTGGGGCTGATCCACGGCATGTAGATATAACTGAGGTCGATAAGGTCAAACCTGTATCGCGTATGATGGTGAGGCTCCGACCACCGATAGCGCCACGACGCGGTGAAATAACGCCGATGAAACTCCGGACGATTTTGAAGGTTATAGCTCAAGCCGATTTCACTCGTGGCATTGCTCCGACGCTTGAAAGACCTTGAAAGAAACGGGGACAGGAAGCGGGGTATCTGCAATTTCGCCTCTATTCCATACTCTTCATATTTCTGGTTCTGGTATCCTTCCAGTCCTTTGATGGCTTCATACGCCCCTCGCAACTGCAGCGTCAGATGTTCCGAGCCATGGAACAGGTTGCGGTTTTCAAAGGCCAGCGTCACCGCAGCCCCCAAATCACCTGCCGTATTGGTGCCTTCGGGCTGGATGGAAAGAATGTGGCTCTTGTTCATCTGGAGCAGGACGTTGCAATCCAGAAGCGTTGTGTCGGGATGTTCCGCAAATGTAATGTTGGAATACTGCACGGCATTCAGTTTCGCAAATTTGTTGTATGTCTTTTGCAAATCGTCATTATTGAAGGGCGTGCCTTCCGAGAGCATCGTGCAGTTCTGTAACACTTTCGCCCGCAAGGGGATTGGTGAACGATCGGCCGTAGCGTAGCGAATTCCGTTGATGCGGTAAGACGGATGCAGGATGCACGCCTTGCCATCCTCGTTGCGATAAGGCAATATCCGCATCGTAAGGTTTATCCGTCGATTGCGGCCGACGGAGTCCGCGTCATATTCAATATAGTCCTTATGAAACTTATAATATCCTTTCGACATTAAAATGGATGTCACCTGATTGCGTTCATTTTCCAATTCTTCAACAGAGAATTGCTTGCCCTGGAGGGTCTTGCCCGCCAAGGGAGAGTCGGCTCGCATCATCCCATTGGACTCCACGCCCAGAATATCGGCAATCAACGAGTCGCCGATTGCATACCGCACAGAATCGATGAAATAGCCTTGTCCTGGATGAAGCCGGTAGGTTACATCCATGAACTTCTTGTGAGGCTTGCAGACCACTTCCACCCCAGCTTCCAAGTAGCCCAAGTTGCGAAGCGCTTTCAACATGTCAGCCGCCGACAGACTTGTCAGTGTCGAATCGTAGAGGGCCGGCTTCTCCCCTATTGTATTCTGGATGCGGTTTGCCGATTTGCCTTTACGTATTTGTGTGGTGTCAGGCTTGGCGATGGGAAGACGAAAGACGGAAAGAAACTTGACGTTGGGGTGCTGTCGGATATACGCTTTGAACTTGGAAGGGCTGACTTCCTTACAATCTGTCGTGACATCGTTTTTTCGCAAGAGATAAGCCCCATCAGGAACCCTGTTGGTGATTGAACATGAAGAGACAAGGATTGCCAGAATTGCCAAGAGATGTATCGCAAGATGTTTGTGCATATTCTAAATGAAAAGAAGGTTTATGACAGTTGCCACTTTAGTTTAGCCGAAAACGGTTGCGGCGCGAGGCTCTCTGGGGAACCATGCTGCCAAAGTTGTAAGCGCCGGGCTTGGCAAAACCACGATACTGTTCCCAGCGCGCGATGATGCGCCGGACGTATTCAACCGTTTCCGTCCCCCGCATGTAGCCGTGCTTGACAACAGGGTCGTTATAATATTGGGGGGCTTGCAACTTCAATACAAATTCGGAAACTTCTGCCCAGCGATATGGATTCTTGCCATACTTGCGCGCCAGCGACATGGCGTCGCGAATGTGATGGAAGCCGCCGTTGTAACTGGCAAGGACATAGTTGTATTTCTCTATCGGATTCTGAACGTCTTTAAAATGCTGGTTCAGTTCGGCCAGGTATTTGGCTGATGCAGCAATGTTGCTCTCCGGGTCGTAGATACGTTCAATGGGCAATCCTAAATGCCTGGCTGTTCCAGGCATGATTTGCATCAGTCCAGAAGCTCCGGCCCAGGAATGCGCCTGCGGGTCGAACGTGGACTCCTGATAGCATTGCGCAGCCATCAAACGCCAATCCCAACGGGCAATCGGCGCATATTGCATAAAATAATGGTCATAGTGGGATATCGTACCCTGTGCCCTGTTGAGCATGGGAGAATAGACACGGCGTACAATGCTTCTGGTAGAAAACAGAAACTTCTCCTCCTCCAGTATCTTGGGGACGAATTGAGGTTTGAACCATTGGTTCAATCTTTCTGCTAGTTCCTTATTATCTTTGCCGACAGCCCATTTCCCTGAATGTGAAGCCGTGTAGGCACCGCACAACAACAACTCCTTACCATATTTTTTGCCCATCGGATAGGCAATGATGTCGCCTTCTCCACTCTCCAGACGATGCACCATATCCAACGTGTCCTTGCAAACTTCTACGCGGAGCGATACGCCCAACTGCTGAGCAAACTGCTTGCAGAGCAGGTAGTGCAGCCCCAGATTTCTGCCATGATAATCATAGAAAGAATTAGGTCCCGACAGTGTCAGCATGATTAGTTCACCATTGCTTTGGATATCCGATATAGAAAAAGCGTCTGTTCCGGATGGTATGGAGTCATCGTCTATGCTGCTTCCCCACGGAGTAAGTTCTTCCGTCTTTCTGTCGGTGCAAGCCGCGACCGACAAGACTGCCATGAGAATCAGCAATTGATAGACACACTGCATATAAACGTCATAAAGATGATATACATTCGATGAGATAGTACAAAGTTACTGCTTTATTTGGAAATTCTTTCGGAAATCTCTATTTTTGCATTATTTCAGTGAAAACGAAAGTCAAACGAATGAAAACAATTATCACTATATGCTAAGAATTGCCATACAGTCCAAGGGGCGCTTGTCCGAAGATGCGTTGAAACTTTTGGCCGAAGCCGACATAAAGTTAGAAGCCGGCAAACGCACGTTGCTGGTGCAAGCGTCTAATTTTCCTTTGGAAGTCCTTTATTTGCGCGATGATGACATACCGCAAAGCGTGGCCAAAGGCTTTGCCGACATAGGGATTGTTGGTGAAAATGAGGTTTGTGAAAGAAATGAAGACGTAGAAATCGTCAGTCGTCTCGGTTTTAGCAAATGCCGTCTTTCGTTGGCGATACCGAAGAATGCCAATTATACGGGGCTGGAATGGTTTGACGGCAGGAAAATTGCGACATCCTACCCTAACATTCTCACCGGTTTTTTGAAGAAGCACGGCATTCATGCCAAAATTCATGTGATTACCGGCAGTGTCGAGATAAGTCCTGGAATAGGTCTGGCAGATGGCATATTCGACATCGTAAGTTCCGGAGGCACACTGGTCAGCAACAATCTTCGAGAGGTGGAAGTCATTCTCAAGAGCGAAGCCTTATTGATAGGCAACCGAAATATGGAAGACGCAAAACGCCGGATACTGGAAGAGATGTTGTTCCGCTTCGAGGCTGTCAGATCGGCACAGGACAAAAAGTATGTCATGATGAATGCCCCCAAAGAAAAGCTTCACAAAATCATAGAAGTGCTGCCTGGTATAAAAAGCCCAACCGTCATTCCATTGGCTGACGAGCAATGGTGTTCCATTCACACCGTCTTGGACGAGAAACGCTTTTGGGAAATCATCGGCAAGTTGAAAGATTTGGATGCACAGGGAATTTTGGTTATGCCGATAGAGAAAATCATACAATGAAGATTAGGCCATGAATATTCTGAAGTACCCTGATAGAGCACTATGGAAAGACATAGTGAAACGTCCGAAGTTCGATTTGTCGAGTTTGCGGCAGACGGTGGAAAAGGTGTTGAATGACATTAGGGAGCATGGCGACCAGGCAATTCTACAATATGAGGAGCGGTTCGACCACGTTTCCCTCGATTCGCTTGCAGTGAGCCGGGATGAAATGGACGAAGCCGACGGCTTGGTGCCATCCGAACTGAAAGCCGCGTTGACGTTGGCGCATGCCAATATCGCAAAATTCCATCGCAGCCAGAAGTTTCATGGAGAACGTGTGGAAACGACCGATGGTGTCACGTGTTGGCAGGAGTCGGTTGCCATAGAGAAGGTCGGGCTTTACATACCGGGGGGTACCGCGCCTTTGTTTTCAACGGTGCTGATGTTGGCTACACCTGCAAACATTGCCGGCTGTCAGGATATTGTCCTATGCACGCCTCCAGAGAAGACCGGAAAAGTGAATCCGGCAATACTTGCTGCCGCAAAGATTTCCGGTGTCAGCAAAATATTCAAAATCGGAGGGATTCAGGCTATAGGCGCAATGGCTTACGGAACGGAGAGCGTACCTAAAGTATATAAGATATTTGGACCAGGAAACCAATATGTTATGGCGGCAAAGCAAATGGTGAGCCTCCATGATGTAGCCATTGACATGCCTGCAGGACCGTCAGAAGTTTGTGTCGTAGCTGACGCCACAAGTGTTCCGGCGTATGTGGCAGCCGATCTCCTGTCACAGGCGGAACATGGGATAGATTCGCAAGTGATGTTGCTATGTACCGACGAAAAAGTATTAAAAGAGGTCGAGCAAGAGCTACAGACGCAGCTGGAAAGGTTGCCTCGCAAAGATATTGCAAGACAGGCTTTGGACAACTCCAACTTCGTGTTGACAAGAGATTTGGACGAGGCAATGGAATTGGGCAATCTCTATGCACCCGAACATTTAATTCTGAGTATTGCAGACTGGCAAAACGCCGCGCGCCTGGTAGTGAATGCCGGAAGTGTTTTTCTTGGACACTTTGCTTGCGAGAGTGCCGGCGATTATGCAAGTGGCACCAACCATACGTTGCCGACCCATGGCTATGCAGTTGCATATAGTGGAGTGAATCTCGACAGCTATACACGGAAAATAACATTCCAGCACATAGACAAGCAGGGGGTAAGGGCTATAGGCCCCGCAGTCGTTGCCATGGCGGAAGGCGAAGGACTGGAGGCCCATGCCCATGCCATGCGGATAAGGTTGAATGACTTAAAATGATGGACAATGGACAGACTTGAAAATTTGGTTCGCAGCAATATATTGAAGCTTTCGCCCTATTCTTGCGCACGCGATGAGTATGAAGGACAAGGGGCACATGTATTTCTGGATGCAAACGAGAATCCCTACAACGCTCCGCTCAACAGGTATCCAGACCCGTTGCAAAAAGATTTGAAACGTGCCATCGGCAGAATAAAGGGGATGGCACCTGAACAAATATTCTTAGGAAATGGCTCAGACGAGGCCATAGACCTTCTGTTTCGGATTTTTTGCACCCCAAGCATCGACAATGTGGTTGCCATTGAGCCTACGTATGGAATGTACAAGGTATGTGCAGACATTAATGATGTTGAATACAGGCCAGTCTTGTTGAATGATACTTTTCAGATTGCTGCACAAGATTTGCTCGACGCGACAGATGAACATACCAAGATTGTTTGGATATGCTCGCCCAACAACCCCACAGGCAATTGCATCAAGCATGAAACCATCGTCGATGTCTTGGCCTTGTTCAGAGGAATTGTCGTCGTTGACGAAGCCTATGGAGACTTTTCAGACGCGCCTTCTTTCAGAAAGACTTTAAACACTTATCCTAATTTGGTCGTATTGAACACGATGAGCAAAGCTTGGGGGGCTGCCGGAATACGATTGGGAATGGCTTTTAGTTCTACACAAATAATCGATTTGCTCAATAAGGTCAAGTATCCATATAATGTAAATTCACTGACACAGCAGGAAGCCTTGCAAATGTTGGCAGACCCTTTTCAGGTAGAAAAGTGGGTGAAACTGATACTTGCCGAACGTACTCGGATGATTGAATCCTTCAAGCTCCTACCCTTCTGTCTGCATGTTTATCCGACCGATGCAAATTTCTTTCTCACAAGACTGGTGGACGCACCACGCATTTATCAGTACTTGATAGACAAAGGAGTTGTTGTTAGAAATCGAAGTTCCGTGAAACTCTGTGAAAACTGCCTGAGAATAACGATTGGGACGAAGAGCGAAAATCAGGAACTGCTGGCAGCTCTACGCTGTTATAGGTGACAACATAGGCTTCTCCAATTTAAAAAAGCTGCTGGCTGGTTGTGTTGTATTTTGTTTTAGATTATATATTAAGTTGTTTTTCGATTATTATTACTATCTTTGCACGCAATACGAATAGAATATTAAGGTATTATGACTAAACAAGTAGAAAAAATTAAGGAACTGATAGCCAAGCGTGAACAAGCCCGTCTTGGCGGCGGTGAAAAAGCTATTGATAAACAGCACGCACGTGGCAAATATACGGCACGAGAACGTATCGCCATGTTGGTCGACGAAGGTAGCTTTGAGGAATACGACATGTTCAAATTGCATCGCTGCCATAATTTTGGCATGGAGAAAAAGCAATATCTTGGCGATGGTGTAGTTGCAGGAAGTGCCACCATCGACGGTCGCTTGGTTTATGTCTATGCCCAAGACTTCACGGTCAACGGCGGATCCCTCTCTGAAACAATGGCTCAGAAAATCTGCAAGGTCATGGACATGGCCATGCAAAATGGCGCCCCGGTCATTTGCATGAACGACTCTGGCGGAGCCCGCATTCAGGAAGGAATTTCCGCATTGGCGGGTTATGGAGAAATTTTTGAACGCAACATCCTGGCCAGTGGGGTGATTCCTCAGATTTCTGCAATCATGGGCCCATGTGCAGGCGGTGCAGTATACTCTCCGGCACTCACGGACTTCATCCTTATGATGGAAAACACCTCTTACATGTTCCTCACCGGTCCTAAAGTTGTGAAGACGGTGACAGGCGAAGATATTGACGCAGAGCATTTGGGTGGCGCAAGCGTGCATGCCACAAAGAGTGGTGTGACGCAATTCACGGCGAAGACCGAAGAAGAAGCCATGCAGATTATCAAGACACTTTTGTCCTATATTCCCTCAAACAACACGGAAGAGGCTCCTTGCGTGGAGTGTTCCGACCCCATCAATCGCTGCGAGGACAGCCTCAATGAAATTATACCCGACGACCCCAACACGGCGTATGACATGTATAAGGTTATAACCGCAATTACGGATAATGGGGAGTTTTTCGAGGTGCAAGCCAAGTTTGCCAAGAATATCATTACCGGCTTTGCGCGTTTCAATGGCCAGAGTGTCGGCATTGTTGCCAACCAACCTTCAGCCTATGCAGGTGTGCTTGATACGAACGCAAGCCGCAAGGGTGCACGCTTTGTGCGTTTCTGCGATGCTTTCAACATCCCCATCGTAAGTCTTGTCGACGTTCCGGGATTCTTGCCGGGAACCGGTCAGGAGTACAATGCCGTCATTCTGCATGGCGCACAGTTGCTCTATGCTTATGGCGAGGCCACCGTACCCAAGATTACGATTACACTTCGCAAGAGCTATGGAGGTTCCCATATCGTGATGGGATGCAAGCAATTGCGTTCCGACTTGAACTTTGCATGGCCTTCTTCTGAAATTGCCGTCATGGGTGCCAGTGGCGCCGTAGCCGTCTTGGCCGCTAAAGAAGCCAAAGCCGTCAAAGAGGCTGGAGACGACGTGAAGGCTTTCCTGGCGCAAAAGGAAAAGGAATACACCGAACTTTTTGCCAATCCATATCAAGCTGCTCAGTTTGGATACATTGACGATGTCATTGAACCAAGGAACACCCGATTCCGCATCTGTCGCGGTTTGGCTCAACTGGCCACGAAGCGCCAGAGTTTGCCCGCAAAGAAACATGGTTGTATGCCCATGTAATTGACTGCATTGAATTACGACGTAAATGGTTAACATGTAATTATGAAGGATCAAAATGTTTATGCGGCCATTGCAATGGCACTTTTTGAATATAAAGGAAACAATGTCCATGACAAGGAATCCGGAATTATCACCATCAAGCCAAGAGCCACAGAGTGGAATGCCCGATTCTTGTCAATGACTCCCAAACCATAATGTATAAACTGGATTACAATGAAAGAATTTAAATATACGATAGACGGAAAAGAGTATAATGTAAGCATTGGGGATATCGAGAACAACGTAGCCAATGTTACAGTAAACGGAGAAGACTTCCAAGTAGAGATGGAAGAACAGGCAGAGCCCGAAAAGAAGAAGGTGGTTCTTGGAAAGCCTGCTAAGGAAGAGGCCACGGAGGCGCCTGCAAACTTGGAGAATGTCAATACGGCCAATGCCGTCAAGGCTCCCCTTCCCGGAACAATTATCAACATCAACGTAGCGGTGGGAGACTTTGTGAAAGCAGGCGACACCGTATGTGTGCTGGAAGCCATGAAGATGGCCAACAACATCGAAGCGGAAAGCGACGGAACCGTAACCGCCATTCTTGTAAAACAAGGACAAAGTGTCATGGAAGAAGAAGGGCTCGTTGTCATAGAATAAAAGACAAGAGCCTTTTGAATAAACGAAATCCTCTGATGTTCGCAAAGAATGTCAGAGGATTTATTGTATTTATTATAAAATAATCCAATTTCCACGGCTGGTATGTTGATTAAAATTAAAAATAGACTTTAAGTCAACAAAAATCACTACCTTTGCATAAGCCAAATTTGAACAAATATGCCCAAGAAAGTTTTATTTATTAATCAAGAGATAGCACCTTATGTGCCTGAATCCGAGCTTTCCGTCATGGGAAGGGACTTGCCTCAGAAAATACAAGAAAGTGCTTT
Source organism: Segatella baroniae DSM 16972 = JCM 13447 (assembly GCF_000426585.1). GTDB lineage: Bacteria > Bacteroidota > Bacteroidia > Bacteroidales > Bacteroidaceae > Prevotella > Prevotella baroniae. The sequence continues at coordinate 22,435 of NZ_AUFQ01000003.1, read as the reverse complement.
TGAGATTAGAACATTCACCCCAAAGTGGGGCACAATAAATGAACGCAGAGGCCAATTGCACGAGGTCATACGCCTTTCAGGAATGAATTTGATCATTGATGACACAGACCATCCCTTGATTATTAAAGTCGCTTCCATCCCCCAGTCCAGGCTCCAGATTTATTTCATAGACAACGACGACTACTTTATGAAGCGTCAGATGGACGTAGATGAGAGTGGAGAAGAATATCCAGACAACGGAGAGCGTGCCATTTTCTTCGCCCGTGGAGTCTTGGAGACTGTGAAAAAACTACGCTGGACTCCGGATGTAATCATTTGTCAAGGCTGGATGGGCGCCGTCGTTCCTCTCTACATCAAGAAGGCATATAACGAAGAACCTTTTTTTGCGAACACGAAAGTCATAACGTCCTTATTTGAAAAGCACCTGGTCAATGACTTAGGCGGCAACTTCAAAAAATGCGTAGGCTTTAAGAACGCAGACGCAAAACTGCTCAGTGTTTACAACGAGACATTTAATTTTATAGAATTAGGCAAACTGGCATTGGATTACAGCGATGGCGTCATTGTTGCCAGCGGCACCGTCAATTCGGATTTGGTGGATTATGCACGTGCCAAGGCGCTCCCTGTCATGGAACATCCTGAAGGTGATTATGCCCAAGCGTATGTCGATTTTATCAATAAAGTTTGTGATTGATTAGTTTTTTCCATAAAAACGAAGGAAAGATGAAAGTTTATTTACTGGCAATGGCATTCCTTGCCTCGCTCACTCTCGTATCATGCGATGACTCTACAGCCGAAATCGGTGTTTCATTGATAGAGAAATCTGACTTGTTAGATGTCTCGACCGACTCTTTTAAAGTTGAGTCCAAATCGATTTTGGCAGGTTCCATATTGGGGAAAAGCCACATAGGCTATCTTGGCCGCATCAAAGACCCGGAAACAGGGGATTTCGTCACGTCCAGTTTCATGTCTCAAGTAGCGACGATAGAGGGTTACACTTTCCCCAAAGAAGAACTCATTCAAAACAAAAAGGATGGAAAAGCCCAGGCTGATTCTTGCTTTTTGAATTTATTCTTTACGACTTTTTATGGTGATTCGTTGGCCCCACTCAAGATAAACGTACAAGAATTGGCCAAAGTCCTCCCTGAAACGTCGTCATATTATAGCGATTTTGATTTGGCGGCAAATGGCTATCTGCGCGAAAACGGCATCAACAAATCGAAGATGTGCACTCTGACCGACCTCACCGTTTCAGACTCCTTGCGGTCTTCTTCAAGATATGACAAGCACTTGCAGTTCGACTTGAACGACCCGTACACGGACAAAGACGGGCAATCTTATTCAAATTTCGGCACATATATACTTCAGACGTATTACAAGCATCCCGAATATTTCAAAAATTCCCAGATGTTTAGAAGCCATGTGGTGCATGGATTCAATTTCTCTGTGAAGAGTGGTTTGGGAGCCATGGCCTATATCGCAAACGTTCAGCTGAATATCTACCTGACTGACAAAGAGGAAAACGGCAATGGGAAAAACCGAGTGGCTTTGATTTCTTTCCCCGGTACCGAAGAGATTCTGCAAACATCCAAGATTGTCAACGACACGAAGCGACTTCAACAGCTTGTCGAAGACAAGTCGTGCTGTTATATCAAAACACCGGCTGGAATATTCACAGAGCTGACACTTCCCGTAGAAGACATCGTCAAAGGCCACGAAAAGGATTCCATCAATTCAGCCAAGATTGTGTTGCAGCGCATCAACAACAATGGTGTAACAGAGTTCAACCTCCCTGTGCCTACACAGTTGTTGATGTTGCCTAAGGATAGTCTGAAATCTTTCTTTGAAAACGGCTCCATCAATGACAATATCAATTCTTATGTGGTGTCAAGGGACTATATATCAGAAAACAATCGCATCACAAGCTATAAGAACACATATACATTCAGCAATATCTCCGGCCTGATAAAGGCCATGGCAAAAGCAAGACAGGAAAATACACATTCAGCCGATTGGAATAAAGTTGTAATCATTCCTGTGACGACGACGACTGCATCTATCAACAACGTGACATATACGACAGCAGTTCGGCACAACATGGCTCTGACAAGCACACGTCTTGTAGGAGGAGCAGACAATCCAAACGCTCCACTGAAAATCAGCATTATCTATTCCAAATTCAAATAATCGATGGCAGACAATTTCCTGGAGGCGCATCGGGAGGCGTATGAAATCAAGAAAGCCAAATGGCAACTGTCCCGAACCGTTCGCAGTCACTTCCTAAAGAAAAAGGCTTCCATTCTGAAACCGGAAGACGAGTCGCTTTAATCATCATTTATTGCTCATCATTTATTGGCCACATATTGAGACAAATCAATATGTGGCCAAATGTTTAAGCACCTGTCCAAGTCCCCCCAAAAAAATCATATCGAGATTTGTCGGACAGCACCTGGACAAGTGGGTTGCGATAGCACTGCTTTTCAGAGGAGAAGGGGCTGCTTTTAGCTTGTAAAAGCAGCCCCTTTAAAAGCCAAAAGAACAGCCGTTACAAACCAAAAGGGCAGTCTACCGTGACCGGAGATAGAGCGAACAGGCCTCGGCACAGCGTTCGCCGTCGATTCCGGCCGAAACTATCCCACCTGCGTAGCCCGCACCTTCGCCACAGGGGAAGAGACCTTGCAGCGTGACATGCTGCAACGACTCGCGGTCACGGACGATACGCACGGGCGAAGAGGTGCGCGTTTCCGTTGCGATGAGGACTGCTTCATTGGTCAGGAAGCCGTGGCTGCGCCTGCCGAAGTCGAGGAAACCCTTCTGCAACCTGCCCGCCACCATCTTGGGAAGCCAGAAATGGAGCGGGCTGGCAATGAGTCCGGGCGCGTAACTACTCTTGGGTAGGTCGGCACTCAACCGACCGTTCACGAAATCGGCCATGCGTTGTGCCGGCGCCGTCTGCCTCATATTGCCATTCAGCCAGCAGTCTTTTTCCACCTTCTCCTGAAACCGCATCACCGAAAGAGGCTCCGACGGGTCGCCTACATCTTCGGGATGAATCTCCACCACCATGCCGCTGTTGCTCCAAGCCGTGCCACGGTTGCTGGGACTCATGCCATTGACGACGATCTGTTCCTTGTCGGTGGCTGCCGGGATGACAAATCCGCCGGGACACATGCAGAAGCTGTAGACGCCTCGGCCATCCACCTGGGTGACAAAAGCATACTCGGCGGCGGGCAAATACCTGCCCCTTCCCTCCCGGTTGTGGTATTGTATTTGGTCGATGAGCTGCGAGGGGTGTTCCAGCCTGACCCCGACGGCGATACCCTTGGCTTCAATCGGAATGCCGGCTTGGGCAAAATAGCGATAGATGTCACGCGCGCTGTGGCCCGTGGCCAAGATGACAGGCCCCATGAAGGTTTCTTCCGCTTGAGAAGTGAGGCCCAATGCCTCGACACCTACGACGCTTCCACCCGAGACAAGCAGCCCCGTCATCTTGGTTTGGAAGTGCACTTGCCCGCCACTGGCGATGATGGTGTTGCGCATGTTCTCAATGACGCGCGGCAATTTGTCGGTTCCGATGTGGGGATGGACGTCCGACAAGATGGATGTAGAAGCTCCGTGCTGGCAGAATACATTCAATATTTTCTCCACGTTGCCCCGCTTCTTGCTTCGCGTATAGAGCTTTCCGTCGGAATAGGCACCAGCTCCACCCTCGCCAAAGCAATAGTTGCTCTCCGCGTCCACTCGCTGAACCTTCGTGATGAGCGAAAGGTCTTTCTTGCGATCTCTCACGTTTTTGCCGCGTTCTATCACAATGGGACAGAACCCAAGCTCAATGAGGCGAAGCGAAGCGAAGAGCCCCGCCGGCCCCTCGCCTACCACAACGACTTGCGGTTTGTCGCCCACGAAAGGATATTCGGTATGCACGAACATGTCGTCTTGGGGGAGTTCGTTGATATAAAGCCGCACTTTCAGGTTGACGAAAATCGTCCGTTGGCGGGCGTCAATGCTACGTTTCAAAACGCGTACATGGTTGATGGTACGCACATCCCAACCTTTCTCCCTTGCTATATAAGCCGCAATGGCTTCTTCCGAAGCGGCCTGTTGCGGCAAAACTCTAATCTGGCATTCCTGTATCATGCTGCAAAGGTAGCACATTATTTATAAATTGATTTCATCGTCGGCGTCATTCTGCCAAATCATAGCTGTAAGTTTGAAAATAGAAGCAAAATGTTTGGCACTGTTCCAGAATATGAGTAGTTTTGCAGCAATTAAGCCGAAATATAACCATTGCAGGAGCATTGGGCCTACGGAATGGATGTCGGCTGCCGTTGTAAGGCAGTAAATGTTCGACTGGAAGTCCGAATTTCTACAAGTTTGCTTGGCCATTGAACACCCCATTCGTCAAGGGGAAGAACATTAAAACATTAAAGAGATGAAAGTATTGAAATTCGGAGGAACATCCGTTGGTTCCGTCAAAAGCATTCTAAGCTTGAAGAAAATTGTAGAAAACGAGGCTCGTCAACAATCGGTGATCGTCGTTGTGAGCGCACTTGGTGGCATAACAGACAAGTTGCTCTACACGGCGCAACTGGCACTGAATGGAGACCAGGGCTGGAAAACGGAGTTCGACGCGATGGTCGACCGTCACCACCAAATGATCGACGCCATCATTTCAGACCCTTCAAGCCGAGAAAACCTCTTTAATGTGGTGGATTCGCTCCTCGACCAGCTGAAAAGCATTTATTTCGGCGTATACCTCATCCATGATTTGAGCGAAAAGACACAAGATGCCATCGTCAGTTATGGCGAACGTCTCAGCTCAAACATCGTGGCGACACTCATCAGAGGTGCCAGATGGTTCGACTCGCGCACCTTCATCAAGACCGAACGGGTCAACGAAAAGCATACACTTGACAGTGAATTGACCTACAGGCTCGTTAAAAAAACATTCAGCGACCTGCCCCACATATCGCTCGTTCCGGGATTCATCAGCAGAGACAAGACGACGGAACGGACGACAAACCTGGGGCGGGGAGGCTCGGACTACACGGCAGCCATCATCGCGGCCGCGCTCGACGCCGAATGTCTGGAGATATGGACAGACGTCGACGGCTTCATGACAGCGGACCCCAAAGTCATCAAAACCGCTTATACCATCAACGAACTGAGCTACATAGAGGCCATGGAGCTGTGCAACTTTGGCGCCAAGGTGGTCTATCCTCCGACGATTTACCCCGTCTGCGTCAAGAACATTCCCATCAAGGTGAAGAACACCTTCAATCCGACAAATCCCGGAACGGTCATCAAGCAGAAAGTGGAGAACGACCGCAAGCCCATCAAAGGCATTTCGAGTATCAGCGGGACGACCCTCATCACAGTGACGGGACTGTCGATGGTGGGCGTAAGAGGTGTGAACCGTCGGATATTCACGACGTTGGCCGCCAATGGAATCAGCGTGTTCATGGTGTCGCAGGCGTCATCGGAGAACTCCACTTCCATCGGTGTCAGAGACCAGGATGCAGAGAGGGCGGTCGAAGTGTTGAACCGGGAGTATGAAAAAGAGATTGAAACGGGTGCCATGTTCCCAATGCACGCGGAAAGCGGATTGGCCACCATCGCCATTGTCGGTGAGAACATGAAGCACACGCCGGGCATAGCCGGCAAGCTTTTCGGTACGCTCGGCCGCAGCGGTATCAGCGTAATTGCGTGCGCGCAAGGCGCGTCCGAGACCAACATCTCGTTCGTTGTGGAAGGCACCTCCTTGCGAAAGTCGCTCAATGTGCTGCACGACTCGTTCTTCCTGTCGGAATACAAGGTGCTGAATCTTTTCATCTGCGGAGTCGGAACAGTGGGCGGAAAGCTGATAGAGCAAATCAAGAGCCAGTATGACGAACTGAAAGAACGGTCGCGTCTCAAGCTGAACATCGTGGGAATAGCCAGCTCTCAAAAGGCCGTTTTCGACCGTGACGGAATTGATTTCAACAATTATCGCGCCTTGTTGGACCAAGCCGAGCCGAGCACCCCCGAGAAGTTGAAGGCCAATATACTGAAGATGAACATCTTCAACAGCGTGTTCGTCGACTGCACGGCCAGCAAAGAGATCGCTGGTTTGTACCAGGATTTCCTGGAACACAACATCAGTATCATCGCAGCCAACAAGATAGCGGCTTCCAGCGAATATGAGAAATACGCGCGCTTGAAGCAGACTGCGCTGAAAAGAGGCGTCCTTTTCCGATTTGAAACGAACGTCGGGGCCGGCCTTCCCATCATCGGCACCATCAACGACCTCAAGCATTCAGGCGACAAGATTCTCAAGATCGAGGCCATATTGAGCGGAACATTGAACTTCATCTTCAATGCGCTGTCGCAAGGTGTGCCTTTCTCTGAGGCTGTCCGGCAGGCCAAGGAGCAGGGATATTCCGAACCCGACCCCCGAATAGACCTTAGTGGTACTGACGTCGTCAGAAAACTGGTGATTCTGAGCCGTGAGGCGGGGTATCGAGTGGAATTGTCCGACGTGGAAAAGAACATGCTCATTCCGGCCGCCTTCTTTGCAAGCACCCTTGAAGAGTTCTGGAAGCGCCTGCCCACTTTGGACAAAGAGTTTGAAGAGAAACGCCTAAAGCTGGAAGCGGAAGGCAAGAGATGGCGGTTCGTGGCGACCATGGATCATGGCCGAACCTCCGTTGCGTTGAAGACGATGGACAGCGAGCACCCGTTCTACAACCTGGAAGGTTCCAACAACATCGTGCTTCTGACAACGGAACGCTACAAAGAATATCCGATGCAGATTCAAGGCTATGGAGCCGGTGCCAGCGTAACGGCGGCAGGCGTGTTTGCCAATATCATGAGTATAGCCAACATTTAAGCGGAAAAAACATGAAACATATCATCATCTTAGGCGACGGGATGGCCGACCATGCCGTTGCAAGGCTTCATGGCAAGACGCCGCTGCAGTTTGCGAAGACCCCTTTCATGGACATGCTGGCCCGAAAAGGGAAGACAGGCAGGCTCGTCACGATTCCCGACGGATTCCACCCTGGCTCGGAAGTGGCCAACACTGCAATTTTAGGTTATGACCTTCATGAAGTTTATGAAGGCAGAGGGCCGTTGGAGGCGGCCAGCATAGGCTATGAAATGAGACCGGAAGACTTGGCATTGCGGTGCAACCTGATTACGCTGGAGAACGACGTGATTCAAACCCACAATGGTGGAAACATCACAACGGACAACGGCGACACGCTCATTCGCCACCTGAATGAAAAGTTGGGCGACGACCGGGTGCGCTTCATCACGGGCATTCAATACCGTCATCTCTTGATCGTCAAAAATGGAAGCAAGCACATCATGTGCGCTCCCCCACACGACCATCCGAACGAACCTTGGCAACAATTGCTGGTAAAGCCAGAGCCAGGTTGGGAAACACGCAGCGAACCGGGCAGAATATCCGCGCAAGAAACCGCCGAACTGCTGAACCGATTGATTATCCGAAGCCGCGAACTTCTTGACAATCATCCTTATAACCAACGTCGAACGGCACTGGGGAAGCGCCCCGCAAATTGCGTTTGGCCCTGGGGAGGCGGCTATCGCCCTTCGATGAAGACACTGATGGAAATGTTTCCGACTATCAAAAGCGGCAGCGTAATCAGCGCCGTCGACCTGATCAGGGGCATTGGGCATTATGCCGGACTGGAAATCATCAAGGTGGAAGGGGCCACCGGATTGGCCGACACGAATTATGAAGGGAAGGTTGAGGCCGCCATCGACGAACTGAAACGCAAGGATTTCGTGTTCCTTCATATAGAAGCCAGCGACGAAGCAGGGCACGACGGCGACCTGGACTTGAAACTTCAAACAATCGAAGCGTTGGATCAAAGAATCGTCAAGCCTGTGTTTGAAGAGGTGGAAGCTTGGAAAGAACCCGTCTGCATCGCCGTTTTACCCGACCACCCCACCCCGGTCGAAATCAGGACGCACGTGAACGAGCCCGTTCCTTTCCTCATCTGGCACAAAGGAATGGCGGCCGATACGGTCCAGACTTTTGATGAATCAAGTTGTATGGATGGCTCACTTGGACTGTTGAAGCTGGAGCAATTCATGCAAACATTTATGAACGTTTGACAAAATGAATATAAGAATCGGTTATGAACTACTATAGCACAGAACACAAGGCTCCCGTCGCCTCCCTGGAGAAAGCGATTCTCAAAGGACTGGCGGAAGACAAGGGACTCTATATGCCTGAAACAATCCTTCCATTGCAGCCTTCCTTTATTGAAACGATGGAAAACCATTCTTTTCACGAGATTGCATTTGAAGTGGCGCGTTGCTTTTTCGGGCAGGACATCGCTCCAAATGAGCTGAAAAAGATTGTCGAAGAAACCCTCAACTTCGATTGTCCCGTCGTCAACATTGAGGATGACATCTACACTTTGGAACTGTTTCACGGGCCTACCTTGGCGTTTAAAGATGTGGGAGCCCGTTTCATGGCCAGAACCTTGCAGCATTTCATCCGAAAGGAAAGGGCTGAGCAAGGCAAGACGGGGCAGACGAACGTGCTGGTGGCGACCTCCGGCGACACAGGGTCGGCCGTGGCCAATGGCTTTCTGGGCGTAGACGGAATCCATGTATTCGTTCTCTACCCCAAAGGAAAGGTCAGCAAAATCCAGGAAAGTCAATTCACGACCTTGGGAAAGAACATCACCGCCATTGAAGTTGATGGCACTTTCGATGATTGTCAGGCGCTCGTCAAGCAGGCGTTCATGGACGATGACCTCAATCAAGAGATTCAAATCACGAGCGCCAACTCCATCAACGTAGCGAGATTCCTGCCGCAGGCGTTTTATTATTTCTACGCGTATGCCCAATTGAAGCGGCTCTCCAAGGAAGATATAGACAATAAAGTGGTATTCTGCACGCCGTCGGGAAACTTCGGAAACATCACGGCAGGCCTCTTCGCCAAGCGGATGGGACTACCCGTCAAGCGCTTCATTGCGGCCAACAATGCCAACGACGTATTCTACAAATATCTGAAAACAGGCGTATACCAGCCCCAACCCAGCATACCGACGATAGCCAACGCCATGGATGTAGGTGCGCCGAGCAATTTCGCCAGAATCCTTGAACTGTACAAGCATTCATGGGAAGCAGTGAAAAAGGACGTCCATGGCGCGACCTATACCGACGACATGATCAAAGAAGCCATCCGAAGTTGCTACAACTCCTGCGGCTACGTCTTGGATCCGCATGGCGCTTGTGGCTATCTGGCCTTGAAAGAAGATTTGAAAGAGGGTGAGTTGGGAATATTCCTGGAGACCGCCCATCCGGCAAAGTTCAAAGAGACGGTCGACGACATACTGCGGACGGACATCCAAATGCCTGATCGTTTGCAGGACTTCATGAAGGGAAGTAAACTCAGTTTGCCGCTTGCCAACAACTTTGAAGATTTCAAGGCGTTGCTGTTCGCCAAGGCAACGGTCTGACACAGTTTGCTTTACACTCTTGTCTGAACACAGCTGTGCTTTTACAAACTCAAAGCTGTCCTGTTGTGATGTAAAAGGACAGCTTTGGCTTTGTAAAAAGACCGCTTTGGCTTTGTAAAAGCACAGCTTTCAGTTCGCTAAATGGCTGCTTTTGGAAACCAGGCGCAGCTCTTTTGAAACTCAATTGCACACGAAATCCCCCCAACATCACCATTAGTAGGTATTTCTGAAATTATCCAGACAAAACCAATCGCCGTCAATGCCTTTTTTATAACTTTGCAAGTTATAAATAAGTAAGGTGAAATAACTTTGCAAGTTATCAACAAGTAAGGTGAAGATAGAGCTTTTTTCTATCTCGCCAATGCTGTAAATGTCATGAAATTATCTGAATTAAAAACCGGCGAACACGGCATTATCGTCAAGGTGACCGGACATGGAGGCTTCAGAAAGCGTGTCGTCGAAATGGGATTCATCAAAGGCAAGAAAGTGACGGTCTTGCTGAATGCCCCCCTACAGGACCCCGTGAAGTACAAAATCATGGGCTACGAAGTGTCGCTCCGCCACTCCGAGGCCGACAAGATAGAAGTGGTTTCCGAGCAGGAGGCCAAAACGCTCGAACGCTCGTCGCACGTGGCGGACGCGGCAGCAGCTCCGGGAAAGTCTGAAATCCATGCAATCGACGAGACAGACAGGCTCCTGGAAAGCGTTGCCAAGGAGAAAAGCCACACCATCAACATCGCGCTCGTGGGCAATCCCAATTGTGGCAAGACGTCTTTCTTCAACTTTGCGTCGGGTGCTCATGAACGGGTCGGCAACTATAGCGGCGTCACCGTGGACGCAAAGGTCGGCCACGCCAGTTTCGAGGGCTACGAGTTCGATATCGTCGACCTGCCGGGCACTTACAGTCTTTCAGCCTATTCGCCCGAAGAGCTGTATGTACGCAAGCAGATAGTCGACAAGACGCCCGATGTCATCGTCAACGTGATTGACACGAGCAATCTGGAGCGGAACCTTTATCTGACAACCCAACTGATAGACATGCACGTCAGGATGGTCTGTGCGCTCAACATGTTCGACGAGTCCATGCAACGTGGAGACCACGTGGACTTCGACAAATTGGGCGAACTGTTCGGCGTGACGATGGTTCCCACGATATTCACGACCGGCAAGGGTGTCGACGATTTGTTTCGCGCCATCATCAAAATGTACGAAAGCGTGGAGGACACCGATCCGCACTTTCGGCATATCCACATCAACCACGGGCATGAAATTGAAAACGGCATAGCGGAGATACAAGAGCACCTGAAGAAGGAAGTGAATCTGCGCGAACGCTACTCCACCCGCTACCTGGCCATCAAGTTGCTGGAAAGAGACAAGGACGTGGAGGATTATGTATCGAAGCTGCCCGATGCCAAGGAAATCATGGAACATCGGGACATTGCCGCGCAACGCGTGAAGGAAGAGACCGGAGACGACAGCGAGACGGCCATCATGGACGCCAAGTACGGCTTCATCCACGGCGCGCTGAAAGAAGCCGGCTACCAGACGGGCAACAAGAAAGACACATACCAGATGACACATCTGCTGGACAAAATCATCACCAACAAGTATGTGGGCTTTCCCATATTCTTCTTCATGCTCTTCATCATGTTTTCCGTGACGTTCGTCATTGGCCAGTATCCGATGGATTGGATTGAGGCCGGCGTGGTCCTGCTGGGCAAATTCATCAGCGGCAGCTTGCCCGACGGGCCTGTGAAAGCCATGCTGATAGACGGTGTCCTGGGCGGTGTCGGTTCGGTCATCGTCTTTCTGCCACAGATCATGATACTCTATTTCTTCATCTCTTTCATGGAAGACAGCGGCTATATGTCAAGGGCCGCCTTTATCATGGACAAGTTGATGCACAAGATGGGCCTTCATGGCAAGTCGTTCATACCGCTCATCATGGGATTCGGCTGCAACGTGCCGGCGGTCATGGCAACCCGCACCATCGAGAGCCGTCGGTCGCGCATCATCACGATGATGATACTGCCCTTTATGAGTTGCTCGGCCCGACTGCCCATTTACATCATGATTACGGGTTCGTTCTTCGCGTTGAAATACCGCTCCCTGGTGCTTATGCTCCTCTACATGATTGGCGTGCTCATGGCGGTGGTCATGAGCAAGTTGCTTAGCCGGACGGTCGTGAAAGGCGAAGATACGCCCTTTGTGATGGAGCTTCCACCCTATCGTTTCCCCACGTGGAAGGCTATGGGACGCCACACTTGGGAGAAGGGGAAGCAATATCTCAAGAAGATGGGAGGCATTATTCTGGTGGCCAGTATCATCGTATGGGCTTTGGGCTACTTCCCTCACGACGACCAACTCACTCCGCAACAGCAACAGGAACAGAGCTACATCGGCAGAATGGGCAAGGCCATCGAGCCCGTTTTCAAACTCCAGGGATTCGACTGGAAGCTGGATGTCGGCCTTGTTGCGGGTGTCGGCGCAAAGGAGATTGTCGCCAGCACGATGGGCGTGTTGTATAGTGGCAACGACAGCTTCGGCGACGACAGTGGCTATAATGACGACGGCGGAAAATACGAGACCTTGCACAGGCAAATGGTCGGAGACATAGCCGCCCTGCATCAGATAGACAGAACCGCGGCGGAGCCTGTGGCCACGCTGACAGCGTTCTGTTTCCTACTGTTCGTGCTGCTTTATTTTCCTTGCATCGCGACGATTGCAGCCATCAAAGGCGAGACCGGCAGCTGGAAATGGGCGCTTTTTGCAGCTGGATATACGACACTTTTGGCTTGGCTGGTGAGCGGAATCGTATTCCAAGTGGGGTCGTTGTTCATTTGACGGGGCCACTTGCGTGTAGCAGAGGGCTGTAGACGCCCGAATGTTTTCATACATCGACGGGACTGTCATGCCCCACCTTATTATTAATATGATCAAAAACAAATCTCTGTTCAAGCGACTCTTCGGCAGGCGGTGGGTCAACGGCAGCTTGCTCGTGGGACTGGTGGCTGTAGTCGCTTGGGTGACTTGGGCGTATTGGCCTTGCAACGAGCAACAGATCAAGCGCAGCTTGACCCTGGTCCGGCGTGATTCTTACTTCGTCCTTTACGCCGACTCTCGCCCCGTCGTCGTTTTTTCCCGATTTGACAAGGACTCCACGATGCGTGGACTGGCCTTTTCCGAGGACTCTGCCCATGCCGCCAGATATGAAACAGGCGGTTTTTGGATTAGCGCCAACAGCTTGTTTCCGAGTTGTCGGGGGAAAGTGATGGTGGCAACCAAGGACTTCTCCGATATCATTCCTATACAAGAGAACACCCGTCTCTTTCTGAAAAAGGAAATCGACTACCTGAAAGCTTCCTTGCGGAATATGCGAAGCAAGCAGATGGAACTTAGGTATTATCTGCGCGTGCATGGCGTGCAGGATGAAGGGTACGACATGGTTGCCAAATATGCCACGCGACTGCATGCCAAAATCGACACAGTGGCGACAGTCTTGGGAAGATTGGAGGATATAAGCAGCCACGCGACACTGACGATGACACGCAAAGATGTTTTTTCGGCAAGCTATATGGACAAAGACGGACAATGGCGGTCGTGTCCGCTTGACCTGCTGGGATATTCCCGGAACAGGAAATACGCCTTGCTGCAATCGGTATCAGGCGAGACGCCCAAACAGGCTCAGGCTCTGACCATCTTGCCTTGGGGCGCTATGGGGGAAGATGAAGTCGAAGTTGTCGGTGCTTCTGTCCAGGAAAACCCTTCTGGAAAGTCGTATGGTGTATTGATGGATGGGACATTGAAGGGCGGGCGTCATGATTTTTCCGACTGCTTGATGAAAGACGGGCACCCCGTTTTTACAAGTATGGGCACTTTTCTTGGAATGAAATTAGGGAATACGATTGTTTATCGTGAAGAACTGGAACTACTTTTGAAACTCGACAATGATGAAAATCCATAAACTCCTGGTATTCTCTGCCATCTTTTTGACTTCATGCGCCCCTAAACTCAAAACAAAGGACTATATGGTCATACACCTGGGAAAGGCTGATGTTTACCAAGGCGAGACCGTTTCGGGGAAACCCGATGGCTTCGGTCGGTTGATGCGTGGCGACAGCATGCTGTATGTCGGCTACTGGAAGAAGGGTATGCGCGAAGGAACCGGACGTATGACAGACGCGAAAGGCCGGGTGATTCAAGGCAAATTCAGGCGAGATTCTCTTTATTCCGGCTGTCGAACGGATGGAGATGGTGTCTATGTAGGTGAAATGAACGCACAAGGATTGGCTTGGGGGCATGGCATCTACCGCGCTGCCAACGGATTTGAATATGAAGGCAGATGGCAGAATGACGTGGCCGACGGATTTGGTTTCTCCATGACCAGGCACAATCATCTCAAAGTCGGTGAATGGAAAGATGGCATATTCAAGGGTGAAAGGCTGAATTATACATCTGAACGCATTTACGGCATTGACATTTCAAAATATCAGCATGTCATCAAAAAAAAGCACTACCCCATCAATTGGTCTGCCTTGAGGATTATACATTTGGGCACGCTCAGCAAGAAAAAGATAACGGGGAAGGTCAACTACCCTATTTCTTTCATCTATATCAAGAGTACGGAAGGGAAGTCGTTGAGGAATGTTTTTTATCCCGCCGACTACAAGCAGGCCCGAAAGCACGGATTCAGAGTGGGAACGTATCATTTTTATTCTACAACCTCCCCCGCCCTGGCGCAAGCAAAGCACTTCCTGAAGCATTCGCATTACAAGGCAGGCGACCTGCCACCTGTGCTGGATGTGGAACCCTCGGACAGGCAGATTGTAAAAGCAGGCGGCATTGAAGCTTTGTTTAAAGGTGTTCGTCAGTGGTTGAACCATGTCCATTCTGCTTGGGGAGTCAGGCCGATACTTTATATCAGCCAGTCGTTCGTCAATCGCCATCTCTCCAAGGCACAGGACTTGAAGCATCATTATCGTGTTTGGATAGCTCGCTATGGCGAATACAAACCTGATGTGAAGCTGATTTATTGGCAATTGTGCCCCGACGGAAGAGTGCAGGGCATACATGGCGAAGTGGATATTAATGTTTTCAATGGCTATCGGGATGAATGGAATGAGTATATTGGGCAGATATGGTAATGCGCTTCCATGTTCGTTTCGGACTCGTTGCCATCCATTCCAACACGATGGCAAAGCGTTATTTTGCAAAGAACTATTAAATAGGCTTGCAAGATAATTAATTAATGTTTATTTTACGTCTTTTATCATGCAAAACGCTTGCATAATCTATATAAAAGAGTAACTTTGCATTGTGTTTTTCATGGTATTAGATTATTAAGGTTAATAAAGATTGGTTGTCGTGAGACAATCAATTTTTTTTGTTTACAATTTATCCTCGAATAACGCCCCTATGAAAGCGGGTGTTTTTATTGTGAAATGCTTTTGAGAAACATGTTTCATCAGCGTCTTCAACGCCCTCCTTCATGTTCCTGTGCCGGCAATGTCGGCAAATGCAAGTCTTGCCATGATTTCAAGGGATGATAATTTTTGAGTTTCAAGATTTAATTGGTAATTTTGCCTTGCAATAACAATAATGGAGATACAAATGAGAAGTAGAACAAGCACTTGGTTTGAGACCAAGATTCGTTATGAAAAAATGATGGAAGACGGTGCTCAAAAGATGGTCACCGAACAATATGTCGTTGACGCGTTGAGCTTTACGGAAGCTGAGAACGCCATTATAGAAGAGATGTCCACCTACATCACAGGCGATTTCAAGGTCAGGGATATCAAGATGGCAGGCTATGGAGAGATTTTTTTCAGCGACGCCGACAATGATGATAAATGGTACAAGGCCAAACTCCAATTCATTACGATAGACGAAAAGACGGAAAAAGAAAAGCGCTCCACCGTCACCTACTTGGTTCAGGCCGGCAGTTTGCCTGTAGCAGTGAAGCACATAGACGAAGTGATGGGGGGAACGATGATTGACTATGTAATCAGCGCCATCCAGGAAACACAGATCATGGACGTCTTTGAACACAAATCCGCAGCACAGAAGAAGGAGAAAAACGATGTTCCTGAATACGAGGAGAAAAGCGAAGAGGTTTAAATAGAGTAAGAATGACAGACATTGCTTCCAATCTGAACGAAATTCGGAAAGACCTGCCTGCGAATACCAAGCTGGTGGCTGTGAGCAAGTTTCACCCGATAAGTTCCATAAAGGCTGCCTATGATGCTGGACAACGTATCTTCGGTGAGAGTCGCGAACAGGAATTGCGCCAGAAAGTTGAGGCCTTGCCCAAAGATATCGAATGGCATTTCATCGGACATCTTCAGACCAACAAGGTGAAATACATCGTACCGTATATCTCTCTGATAGAGTCGGTGGACAGCTTGAAACTTCTTATCGAGATAGACCGACAGGCCACTAAATTGAATAAGGTGGTAAAGGTGCTGTTGGAAGTCAAGGTAGCGGCCGAAGATACGAAGTCGGGACTCACGCCGGAAGCATGTCGGGCACTCTTGGAAGACGGTTCGTGGAAAGCATTGTCCCACATTGAAATCTGCGGACTGATGACCATTGCGTCGAACGTAGGCGACCAGGAGCAAGTGGCTCGTGAGTTTGACGAGGTCGATTCATTCTTCATGGAACTGAAAAGCAAGTATTTTGCAGCGCAAGACAGCTTCTGCCAAAAGTCCTGGGGCATGAGCCACGACTACAGATTGGCCCTCGAACACGGGGCTACAATGGTCAGGATAGGAACTTCTATCTTTGGTGAACGACAATATTAAGGGGGCAGCCTCTAAAAAAGACGCAGAAAATAAAAAATGGTTGGAATCTGACTTTGTAGGATTCCAACCATTCTTTTTTTATATCATGCCGTTTTGCTCATGCCTCCCACTTCCGGCAGGTGGTGGTAATGGTGATGATGGTGATGGCTGTGGAGCCGATGTCTTTCATCGTCCTTTGTTGAGCTTTAAAATTTAAAGTCCACTTCTACATCCACCATGTTGTAGCTATGCTTTGTCAAGGCAGAGACCGACTTGTCGTTGACGCGCGCGTATTCCAGGTTTATCTGGAAGTTGGGATGGAACTCATAGTCAAGTCCCACTTCATAATAAGTCTTGGCGGTAGCCCATTCGGCTTTCGGACGATACACGTCATATCTGGCCTTGGCGTGCAGTTTTTTCTGAATGACAGGAGCGATCACCAACGCATAATAGCCATCAGCCTTTTCGCCGTTTTTGCTCAAGTTGCAATTCTTGCTGTTGTCATCATTGAAATTGTTTATCGTCGTAGAGAAAGCCTTGCCCGTGGAATGGACGTATTCGGAGCGGAAAGTCCAGTCGTTGCACAAATATTCGCCACTGATGGCATAGCGGTGTTTGGGGAGTGAGCGCACGCCCGAATGGCTGTTGCCGTTTTCGTCAGTCCATGTCCCCTTGCGTGCGGCGCTACCTTCCCATCCGAACACTCCAAGGCGCAGTCCTTTGATGGGAGCCACCCAAATGCCGCCGATGACATCTTTGCGCTGGTCAACGTCTTTGGTGTTTGTTCCCTGTCCGTTGAACACGCCTAATTGATAATGAAGAATATTGCGCCCTTCCGCATTAGGCAGAAAATCACCTTGAATCTGGACACCCAGATCACGGCCATTGCTGGCATGTTCGCCCGTTCTGTCACTCATTCCCACCAACTTCAGAACGTTTTGTGAATAGCTTATAAAACCTTGTGTGATGGGATGGATGGGATTCTCAAAGGTGAACGGGCGTTTGAATTGTCCGATTTTCACTCTAAAAGCCGAATATCGTTGCCATTCTGCAAACAAATCGACAACGCGGGGACTGCTGCCCAACGTAGAGGTGTTGCCATTCAATTGGACTTGAGCTTTCCAATAGAACTCGTCCATAATTCTGCCGTCCAACGCCAGCCTGAACATGCGCAGGTTGAAAGTGTTGGACTTGTCGTTTTCCCGGCTGCTGTATTGATATTGCGTCATTCCATAGCCGGAGAGTTTGACATTGTTGAACCAGGAAGCTTTCTTCTCTTGAGCCTGTGTTGTTAATGATACAGCTACCAAGGCTGTTAATATAACTTTTTTCATAATGATAAAATTGAATTACTTCTTCACCAAGAGTACCACGTTTTCTACATGGGGAGTATGGGGGAACATGTCAACCGGCTGCACTTTCCCAACGCTGTACTTCTGATCCAGCAGTGCCAAATCGCGGGCTTGCGTCGCCGGATTGCAACTGACATAGACAATTCTCTGCGGTTCGGCATTCAGAATGACATTGACCACGTCCGGGTGCATGCCGGCACGGGGAGGGTCGGTGATAATCACGTCCGGTCGGCCATGCTCGGCCACGAAATCCGATGTGAGAATATTTTTCATGTCGCCCGCATAAAACAAGGTGTTGGAAATCTGATTGATTTGGCTGTTGACCTTCGCATCCTCAATAGCGTCTTCCACATACTCGATTCCTATTACTTGCTTCGCCTCTTTCGCCACGAAATTAGCAATCGTACCAGTGCCGGTATAGAGGTCGTAAACGAGTTCGTCGCCCGTCAAGGACGCAAAGTCGCGGGCAACACTGTAGAGCCGATAGGCTTGTTCCGTATTGGTCTGGTAGAAACTTTTGACTCCAACCTTGAAGCGGAGTTCTTCCATCTCTTCATAGATGAAGTCCTTCCCCCTGTAGGTTTGAATCTCCAAATCATTAAAGGTGTCGTTGCCTTTCTGGTTGTCAACGTATAAGAGTGAAGAGATTTGGGGGAATCGGGTAGCAACCTGCTCCAGCAAAGCCTGCCCGGCATGGATGTCTTCCGGTGTGTCGTAGTGGAACTGTATCAACACCATCCACTCGCCGGTATTGCTGTTCCTTATCATAATGTCGCGGAGCATTCCATGTTGCGCACGTATATCATAAAAAGACATGTGCATTTGATTGGCTGTTTCATCAATGAAATTCCTTATCTCATTGTGCAAGTCTTCCATCAAATGACACTTATGGATGGGATAAATCTTGTCAAATGCCCCACGTATATGAAAGCCTATGGCGTTGTTTGCAGAGGCGTCGGCCCTGAGCTGAGGCCCCTCATCGGACTTGGGAGGCATATTGTCAAGCTCGCCGCGTGTAAACCAACGCTTGTTGCTGCAGCCGAATTCTATCTTGTTTCTGTATTCAAACTGCTTGACAGAACCCAAAATGGGATTGATTTCAGGCAGTTCCACTTTGGCAATCCTGGTGAGTTGGTCTTTTACTTGTTGTTGTTTGGCTTTGAGTTGTTCCTCATACGGCAGAATCTGCCACGCGCATCCACCACAAATACCAAAATGTTCGCACGGGGGCGTGGCCCGTTTCTCACTGAATTTCTTGTATTTTACAACAGAAGCTTCGCAATAGTGATGCTTCTTCTTTAATATCTGCAAGTCTACTATGTCTCCCGGAACCGCATAGGGCACAAACACGACCATGTCGTCGACCCGTGCCAGAGACTTTCCCTCTGCTGCTATATCGGTTATTTCTATATCTTCCAAGATGGGAAACGGCTTTTTCTTCCTTGTCATATCCATTTAATTAATGCACAAAACTACTAAAAATACAGCAACTACCTGCCTCTTGGCGTTAATAAATTACCCTCCGTGCACGCAAACACGGCTAAATGTAATGTGGACATGGCAATTTCCGAAGTAAAAGCTTGCCCATCTCTAAGAAAACCTATATATTTGCATCACAAAAGAGTATTAATTAAAACGACATCAAATCTATTATGACGGTAAAAAGAGTATATACCTTTGGTAATGGTAAGGCTGAGGGTAATGCGCAAATGCGTAAGCAACTGGGTGGCAAAGGAGCCAACCTGGCAGAGATGAATTTGATAGGAGTGCCTGTGCCTCCCGGCTTTACGATTACGACGGATTGCTGTAATGAATATTATAAAATAGGACAAGAGAAAATCGTCGAAGTGCTTCGAGGGGAAGTGGATGAGGCTGTCAAGCATATCGAAAACTTGATGAACTCGAAATTCGGCGACGCGACCAACCCTCTTTTGGTAAGTGTTCGTTCCGGCGCACGTGCCTCCATGCCGGGAATGATGGATACCATTCTTAACCTCGGACTTAATGATGAAGTCGCAGAAGGAATGGTTGCCAAGACGAATAATCCTCATTTTGTATATGATTCCTACCGCCGCTTCGTACAGATGTATGGCGATGTCGTGTTGGAAATGAAGCCTGAGAACAAAGAAGATATAGACCCGTTTGAAGAGATTATAGAATCTGTAAAAGCAGAGCGAGGAATCAAATTGGATAAAGATCTCACTGTAGAAGAATTGCAGAAACTGGTTCGCCTGTTCAAGGAAGCCATCAAGGCAAGAACCGGCAAGGACTTTCCCAACGACCCTATCGAACAGCTGTGGGGCGCGATTTGTGCCGTATTCCGTAGTTGGATGAATGAACGTGCCATTCTCTATAGAAAGATGGAAGGCATTCCCGACGAATGGGGAACTGCCGTCTCCGTCATGGCCATGGTATTCGGTAATATGGGCGAGACCTCTGCTACAGGTGTCTGCTTCAGCCGCGATGCCGGTAATGGCGAGAACTTGTTCAATGGTGAATATCTTGTCAATGCACAGGGTGAAGATGTCGTAGCCGGAACCCGCACACCGCAGCAGATTACGAAAGTCGGTTCTTTGAGATGGGCCAACAGAGCGGGTATTACTGAAGAAGAACGCGCAAGTAAATATCCGTCAATGGAGGAAGCCATGCCCGAAATCTATGCACAACTCAACGATATACAGAACAAACTGGAGCAACACTATCGTGATATGCAAGATATGGAATTCACTGTCCAAGAGGGGAAGTTGTGGTTCCTGCAGACCAGAAACGGCAAGCGTACCGGCTCGGCAATGGTTAAAATAGCCATCGATTTGCTGCATGAAGGAATGATTGATGAGAAAACGGCAATTGAACGCTGCGAGCCGAATAAATTGGATGAACTCCTTCATCCGGTATTTGACAAGTTGGCGCTGCAAAAGGCAAAGGTCATCACTCAGGGACTCCCTGCTTCTCCTGGTGCAGCCTCCGGCCAGATTGTCTTCCACGCGGATGACGCACAGGCTTGGCATGCGGAAGGACACAAGGTGGTTTTGGTCAGAATTGAGACATCACCTGAAGACCTTGCAGGTATGTCTGCCGCAGAAGGCATTCTCACCGCACGCGGAGGCATGACCTCTCACGCTGCAGTTGTAGCACGTGGCATGGGAAAATGCTGTGTCTCTGGCGCGGGAGGTATCAATGTCAGCTATAAGGATAAAACCGTAGAGATTGACGGACGTTTGTATAAAGAAGGTGACTACATTTCGCTGAATGGCTCTACAGGCCAAGTCTTTGCGGGTGAAGTCCCAACAAAGGCGGCAGAATTAAGTGGTGACTTTAAAGAACTGATGGACCTTTGCGATAAATACACAAAACTGCAAGTACGCACGAATGCAGATACTCCTCATGATGCGCGTGTTGCAAAAGCTTTCGGAGCCAAGGGTATAGGTCTCACCCGAACGGAGCACATGTTCTTTGATGACAAAAAAATCATTGCCATGCGTGAGATGATTTTGTCTGATACACCTGAAGGAAGAGAGAAGGCTTTGAATAAATTACTTCCTTACCAGAAGGCAGACTTCAAGGGAATCCTGGAAGCGATGGACGGACTGCCGGTCAACATACGTCTGCTGGATCCTCCCTTGCATGAATTTGTTCCTCACGATCTGGCAGGCCAGCAGGTCATGGCTGACGAAATGGGCGTAGATCTCGCCACCATCCAGCGCCGTGTCGCTTCACTGGCGGAAAACAACCCTATGCTCGGACACCGTGGCTGCCGCCTTGGAATCACATTCCCTGAGATTACGGCCATGCAGACTCGTGCCATCATCAGCGCGGCATGCGAATTGAAGAAAGAAGGCAAGAATCCCAAGCCGGAAATCATGGTGCCGCTTATCGGTACCGTTGCCGAATTCCGTCAGCAGAAAGCTGTCATCCTGAAGAGCGCCAGACGAACATTCGATGAGTATGGATTCAAATTAGATTTCGAAATCGGTACAATGATTGAGATTCCACGAGCTGCGCTGACAGCAGACTTGATTGCTTCCGAAGCGCAATATTTCTCTTTTGGAACCAATGACCTTACGCAGATGACATTCGGTTATTCACGTGACGACATTGCTTCTTTCCTTCCTGTATATCTTGACAAGAAGATTTTGAAGGTTGATCCATTCCAGGTTCTTGACCAAGAAGGTGTTGGCCAATTGATAAAGATGGCTGTGGAGAAAGGCCACAAGGTTCGTCCGAATATCAGAACAGGTATCTGTGGAGAACATGGCGGTGAACCTAGTTCCGTGAAGTTCTGTGCCAAAATAGGAATGAACTACGCCTCTTGCTCGCCATTCAGAGTGCCCATTGCACGCCTTGCTGCCGCCCAGGCACGTGTAGAGGAATAAACGGATTTCTATGATTTACAGGCGATTAGGCTGTAACTCCTTGGTAAAACAAGGGTTACGGCCTAATTTCGTAAAGGGACGGATGCACATTTGTACACACTTTCCGTGTACTTTTGAACGCTGAAACTTACCAAAACTTACACCATAGGCGGCAGGGCGACTTACCGCAGACGAGAGTGCAAAGTAAACTGTGTCAGACAACAATAAGAAATATTTTTATACAGTTTATTTTTTATGGACAACAAAGAAATTAATTACAAGAAAGCTGCGGAACAGCTTCGTAACTGAGAAGCATTATTTGGTAAGGACGGTGCTTTGGCACCCATGTTGGAACGCATTTTGAATGCTGCCCTTGAAGGTGAGATGGAAGCCCATCTCTCTTGATGAACGCTCAAAAGGCAACCGCCGTAATGGCAAGATGCCTAAGCAAGTGCAGACACGCTATGGTGAGG
>NZ_AUFQ01000002.1 GCF_000426585.1 Segatella baroniae DSM 16972 = JCM 13447 | reverse complement strand
TCCGAGACTAGGACGTCGATAGGGCGCAGGTGTATAGACGGCGACGTCACAGCCGAGCGCTACTAATTGCCCGAAACTTTCCTTGCGCTCCATCCTTTTGGCTGTCGTGCGGTGATGGTCTTTCGTTCTTCCTTCCGTCCTTGCCTGTGTCCCGATGTCAAACCATAAAATCAGGTGGTTCTTGCGGCAGGGCCCCACCTCTTCCCATTCCGAACAGAGAAGTTAAGCCTGCCTGCGCCGATGGTACTGCAATGCAATGCGGGAGAGTAGGTCGCCGCCTTCTTTCAGAGCCGAGCCCCGGTCACTTCACAGTGGCCGGGGCTCTTTGCGTTTTTGGGGGGAGGAGAGGAGGGGGAGGAGAGGAGGGGGAAGAGAGGGAGAAGAAGGATGGAGAAGGAGGGGGAGGGGGACGGCCTCTTGCAGGTGGGGACGGGGGGAGGCGGGGACAGCCGCATTGCGGCTGTCTACACAGGACGGCATGGGGGTGGAGAGTGTTGAGGTTGTTGGTTGTGGGGGGATGGGAGATGGAGATTATGGGGGCGTTGGGTGGAATATAAGTGGATATGCTTGGATAATATTGGTGAAAGTCTTAACTTTGTAAGGGCTTGGAAGGCCTTGCATTGCTGCATGACTGTATTGCTGTATGACTCTGTATGACTGTATTGCTGCATGACTGTATGATTGCATTGCTGGATGACTGCATGGTTGGATGCGGGAGGGCTTTTCATGTTTGTTATTTATCAAGAACATGGTTTATGACTTATCAAGAATTGTATAGGAGGTTGACCCCCATGTATGAAGAGGGGGAGGCGAAAGCTGTCGTCAGGTTGTTGCTGGAAGATGGCTTTCGCCTTTCTTTTACGGATCTTGCTTGTGGCAAGCTGGCTTCCTTGGGCAAAGCGGAAACGGAAAGGCTTGAAGACTATATGGGACGGCTGCGCTTGGGCGAGCCGGTACAGTATGTTTTGGGAGAAGCCGGGTTTGCCGGGCGGATGTTTCTGGTGAGCCGTGACGTGCTGATACCACGGCCGGAGACGGCGGAATTGTGCCGGTTGCTGACCGACCGCTACAATCTTCCTTATTGCGCGCTGCAACCTCCCGAGCCATTGCGGGTGCTGGATGTCGGCACGGGGAGCGGTTGCATCGCCGTGACGCTGGCCCTCGACCTTTGGAACAGCGAGGTGTCGGCCTGGGACATCTCGGGCGACGCGCTGCTGGTGGCCCGCGAGAACGCAAGGCGGTTTGACGCCCGGGTCAATCTGGAGCTGCACGACGTGCTCCAACTCAGTCCCGACGAAGTACAGGCTGCCGCTTACGACATCATCGTTTCCAATCCACCCTACATCCGCCGGCAGGAGCGCAAGGACATGGAACGGCGTGTGCTGGACTTCGAACCCCATCAGGCACTTTTCGTCCCCGATGAAGAGCCGCTCCTTTTCTATCATGCCATCGCCCGCATGGCCTGCCACAGCCTGAAGAAAGACGGGCTGCTGGCCTTTGAAATCAACCCGCTTTTTGCCACGGAATTGCAGCATTGGCTGGAACAGGAAGGCTGGCAAAAAGTGGAAATCCACCTCGATACATACGGAAAACAGCGTTTTATCTTAGCCAACCACCATGATCGTTAAGAAAAAGACAACCAAAGAACAAGCCCTCGGCAAGTTGGCCGCCCTGTGTTCGCAGTCCGAGCACTGCACGGCCGATCTGCTGGAGAAGTTGCGCAAGTGGGAAATCGACGCGTCCGACCAGGCCGAAATCATCGCCTATCTGGTGAAAGAGCGCTATGTGGACGACGCCCGCTTCGCCCGTTTCTTCGTCAACGACAAGCTACGTTTTAACAAGTGGGGCCGCAGGAAGGTCGAGATGGCCCTCCGCCAGAAGCAAATCCCCCCGTCGGTCTCTGACGCCGTCTTTGCCGAAATCGACGACACGACCTACGAAGAGGTGCTCCTGCCCCTGCTGGAAGCCAAGTGGAAGACGACGACAGGCCGCAACGACTATGAGCGTTCGATGAAACTGATCCGCTTTGCCATGGGCCGAGGCTTCGACCTCGACATCATCCGCAAGTGCATA
The DNA here is from genome assembly GCF_000426585.1 of Segatella baroniae DSM 16972 = JCM 13447. Taxonomy (GTDB): domain Bacteria; phylum Bacteroidota; class Bacteroidia; order Bacteroidales; family Bacteroidaceae; genus Prevotella; species Prevotella baroniae. Next base: position 328,283 of record NZ_AUFQ01000002.1, on the reverse strand, counting down.
GACAAGATGACCGGCCCCGAGGCCGCCGAACTGTCCGATGATGACCCACTGGATTAGCCGCCTGACCGACCTCCTGGCCCCGCGACCCTGCGCCGTCTGCGGCCGTCGCCTCACGCCCGAGGAGTCCACTCTCTGCATGGACTGCCTGCTGCGGCTGCCGTTCACGAACTTCGAGCACACGCCGTTCGACAACGCGATGGCCCGCCTCTTCTGGGGACAGCTTCCGATGGAGAAAGCCGCCGCCCTTTTCTACCACACCCCCCATTCGCCTGCTGCGCAAGTCATCTACGACCTGAAGTACCACAGCCGTCCCCAGTACGGCCGTCAGCTGGGCGTGCTGACGGGCCGCCGCTTTCTGCCCACCGGTTTCTTCGACGGCATGGACGCCATCGTGGCCGTGCCGCTGGCCCCCGCCCGACAGCGCGAGCGCGGCTACAACCAGAGCGAGGCCATCGTCGAGGGCCTTTGCCGCGCCACGGGACTGCCGTCGTTGACCAGGGCCGTTGTCAGGACAGGCTTCACCGCCAGCCAGACGCAGCAGCAGAGCCGTCAGGAGCGGATGGAGAACGTGGAGGGCGCCTTCCGGTTGCGGCGTCCCGACCATGTCGCCGGCCGCCACCTGCTGCTCGTCGACGACGTGGTGACCACCGGCGCCACCATGCTGGCCGTGGGCAAAGCCTTGCAGAAGGCCGGCAACGTGAAGTTCAGCCTGTTGAGTCTGGGCTTCACCCAACCCTTGTAAAGCGATAAATAACTTTAAAAAGCGGCACTTTATTGAATTTGTCGCATAATTCGATTAACTTTGCAATACATATTATTTATTTAACCCATAGATATGATGGACAATTTGAAAAAGGATTTCGCTTCCAGATTGTTGAAAGTGAAAGCCATCAAACTTCAACCCAACAATCCTTTTACGTGGGCTTCCGGATGGAAATCGCCCTTTTATTGTGACAACCGCAAGACCCTTTCCTATCCCGAGCTGCGCGATTACGTGAAATTGGAGCTTGTACACGTCATCCTCGACAAGTTCCCCCAGGCCGAAGCCATCGCGGGCGTGGCCACCGGAGCCATCGCCCAGGGCGCGCTGGTGGCCGACGAGCTCAACCTTCCCTTCGTCTATGTGCGTTCCAAACCCAAAGACCACGGCCTTGAGAACCTCATCGAGGGCGAGCTGAAGCCCGGCATGAAGGTCGTAGTGGTGGAAGACCTTATATCGACAGGCGGCAGCAGCCTGAAAGCCGTCGAGGCCATCCGCAACAATGCATGCGACGTAATCGGCATGGTGGCCAGCTACACCTACGGATTCCCCGTGGCCAAGAAGGCCTTTGACGAGGCCCAGGTGAAGCTGGAGACGCTCACCGACTATGAACACGTGGTGGCCCAGGCGCTCGAAACGGGCTACATCTCAGAGGAAGACGTCACCGTCTTGCACGAATGGCGGAAGAATCCCGCCGGATGGAAGGCTTAGAGAGAGGGGGGAGCCCGCCCACACACACACTTAATACGCATCAATCATGTCCACTTTTGAAAGTACCATACGCCCCATCAGCCATCCGCAGCAGAACGTCTACGACATGCTGAGCGACCTCAGCAACATCGACCGTGTGAAGAGCCGGCTGCCCGAAGGCAAGGCCAAGGACCTCGTGTTCGACACCGACTCCATCTCCGTGGCCACGCCCATGGGGGCCATCAAGCTCCGCATCGTAGACCGCGACGAACCCAAATGTATCAAGTTCGAGACCGTACAGAGTCCGCTGCCCTTCCACTTCTGGATCCAGATACTGCCCGTGACCGACGCCACGAGCAAGATGAAACTCACCATCAAGGCCGACCTCAACCCCTTCATCAAGGGCATGGTGTCGAAACCCTTGCAGGAAGGTGTCGAGAAAATCGCCGACGCCTTGCAACTCATAGACTATGGGAAGTGAGGAATGTGAAATGTGAAGTGTGAAATGGGAAGTGGAAAGTGAGGAATGAGGAATGGGAAGTGAGGGATGGTAATGGACGATGAGAAACAAGGAAGAACGAACCTTGCTGAAAGCAGTCCTTTCCATTTTGAAAAACGTCCTTTCGCCTTCTCAAAAAGCCTTTTCTCTTTCTGAAAAAAAAACTTTCGATTTCAGACAACAGGCCCCTCGATTTCAGACAATAGGCCTTTCACTGCCTGACAATGCCCCCTTCACTTTCTGGCAACAGTCTTGTCACAGTCTGGCAACAAGCCCCCTCACTTTCTGACAATAGGCCTTTTACTTCAGGCAACAGTCTTGTCGCAGTCTGGCAACAGGCCTTTCACTTCTGGAAATCGCTCTTTCAATTTCTAACAACAGCCCTTTCACTTTCTGAAAACAGCCTTTTCGCCTTTCAAAAGCAGCCCTTTCGCAAACCAAAGGCACAACGATGGCAAACCAAAGGCGCAGCAATGCCAAACCGAAGGCGCGGAGATGGTCGATGAAAGCAGGGCGGGGGCGGAATGGGGTGGCCCCGGCAGGCTCTTCCGGCCTGTCCGATTCGTCCACCCCGACCCCCACAGCAAACGACAATAGAGACTTATGACAAAAAAACTCTGGGAAAAGAACTATGAGGTGAACCGTGAGATAGAGCGGTTCACCGTAGGCCGAGACCGAGAACTCGACCTCCTCCTGGCCAAGCACGACGTGCTCGGCTCCATGGCCCACATCACCATGCTCCACGCCGTGGGGCTGCTCGCCGCTGACGAGCTGGCCGCTCTGCTGGCTCAGCTCAAGGACATCCACGCCGTTTGCGAGCGGGGGGCGTTCGAAATCGAAGACGGCGTGGAGGACGTGCACTCGCAGGTGGAACTGCTGCTCACCCGCCGCCTCGGCGACATGGGCAAGAAGATACATTCCGGCCGCTCGCGCAACGACCAGGTGCTTCTCGACCTGAAGCTCTTCACCCGCCACGCCCTGCAAGAGGTCGTCGACGACGTGAGGAAGCTCTTCGACGTGCTCCTCGCCAGGAGCAACGAGCTGAAGGATGTGCTCATGCCCGGCTACACCCACCTGCAGATCGCCATGCCTTCGAGCTTCGGACTCTGGTTCGGGGCCTACGCCGAGAGCCTGGCCGACGACATGCTCTTCCTCCAGGCCGCCTACCGGATGACCAACCGCAACCCCCTTGGCTCAGCCGCGGGCTACGGCTCGTCGTTCCCTCTCGACCGGGCGATGACCACCCGCCTGCTCGGCTTCGACTCGATGGACTACAACGTGGTCTATGCGCAGATGGGTCGCGGCAAGATGGAACGCAACGTGGCCTTCGCCCTGGCCACCGTCGCCGCCACGCTGGCCAAGCTCGCCTTCGACGCCTGTCTCTTCAGCTCGCAGAACTTCGGCTTCGTCAGCCTGCCCAAGGAGTGCACCACCGGTTCGAGCATCATGCCCCACAAGAAGAACCCCGACGTCTTCGAACTCATCAGGGCCAAGAGCAACAAGCTCCAGGGGCTGCCCCAGCAGGTGACGCTCGTCATGAACAACCTGCCCAGCGGCTACTTCCGCGACCTCCAGGTCATCAAGGAGGTCTTTCTGCCGGCTTTCGGCGAACTGACCGACTGCCTGCGGATGGCCGCCTACATCACGGGCAGGATGGAAGTGGACCGCCACATCCTCGACAACCCTCTCTACGACCCCATCTTCTCGGTGGAGGAGGTGAACCGCCTGGCCGCCGCCGGCATGCCCTTCCGCGACGCCTACAGGCAGGTGGGGCTGGCGGTGGAGGCCGGCCGGTTCCACGCCGACCGCCACGTGGCCCACACCCACGAAGGAAGTATGGGCAACCTTTGCAACGACCGCATATCCGAGCTGATGGACGAGACGCTGCGCGGTTTCCATTTCGAACGAGCCAACCATGCCGAAGCTGCGCTGCTGGGCCGTTAGAATGGCATGGACGCTGCCGGTTCTCCTGGGTCTGACGGCCTGCGGAGGCGACCGGCTCTACAGCAACGACTATCGTTGCCAGTTCCAGTTCGACCTGTCCGTCCACAACAACACGCTCCTCAACCAGGTCGTCAACCCCCTCGTCCCGGGCACTTTCGTCCATGTCAGCCAGCGTTGGCAGGGCGGCGTCCGCCACATCGACCTGCGCCTGGCTTCCGGCACGGCCGAGAGCGTGGCCCTGACCACGGCCGAAGAGCGGCAGCGCGCCTGCATCCTGGGCGCGGACAACGGCATCGTGGTGGGGCAGAGCTACCACAACGGCCTGCTGGCCTACGACGCCCAATGCCCCAACTGCCTGGCCGAGAGCGGGCAGACGGGCCGCCCCCTCGCCTTCGCAGCCGCCGGTGCGCGGCTCGCCTGCCCGCGCTGCCGCCGCGCCTACAGCCTGCACGACCACGGAGCCGTTGTCGAAGGGCCCGCAGGCAAGAAGCTGATGGAGTATGTGGCCCAGTCTACAGGCCGCTTCCTGTTGGTGCACAATAAATATTAAAAATGTTAATAGCCTTTGGCCGTTCATGGATTAACAGCTATCTTTGCACAGAAAATTCATTTTTTAACAATTCGAAAGGCCGCAATGGTGGAATTGGTAGACACGAGGGACTTAAAATCCCTTGGCCAGTAATGGCTGTGCGGGTTCGAGTCCCGCTCGCGGCACGTATTACAAACCTCATTTTATGATCATGCGTAAGAATCTAATCCTTGTCTTTTCAGCATTCTCCTTCGTCCTTCTTTCCTCTTGTTCCAAGATGGGAGCGTTGTCGGCCGACAACTTCAACGTAGCGCCCAACCCGCTCGAAACCACGGGCGGCAAAGTGCCGGCCACCATCACCGGCCAGTTCCCCGAGAAGTATCTGAAGAAGAACGCCACGGTCACCGTCGTTCCCGAACTCCGCTATGCCGACGGACGCACCGCCCAAGGCACCGGTGCCACGTTCCAGGGCGAGAAGGTGATGGGCAACAACCAGACGATCTCCTATCGCCTGGGCGGTCGCTACACGATGAACACGTCGTTCGACTACGTGCCCGAGATGCAGAAGAGCGAAATGTACCTCACCTTCAAGGCCCGCGTGGACAAGAAGCAGGTGCAGATTCCGGCCGTCAAGGTGGCCGACGGCGTGCTCGCCACGTCGCAGCTCTACCGCCGCACCATGATGAACGGCGGCGCCTGTGTCGCCCCCGACTCCTTCCAGCGCGTCAACGCCAGGAAGCAGGAGGCCAACGTGCGCTTCCTCATCAACCAGGCCAACCTGCGCAAGAGCGAACTGAAGAACAACAGCGTGCAGGAGTTCGTCAGAATGCTGCGCGCCATCAACGCCGACCGTGAGCGGCTGGCCATCAAGAATGTCGAGGTGGCCGCCTATGCGTCGCCCGAAGGCGGTTTCAGCTTCAACGACAAGCTGGCCAACAAGCGCCAGGACGTCAGCGAAAGCTACGTGAAGGGACAGCTCAAGAGCACCAAGGTGGAGACCGACATCGACGCCCACTACACGGCGCAGGACTGGGACGGCTTCCAGCAGCTGGTGCAGGCCAGCAACATCCAGGACAAGGACGTCATCCTGCGCGTGCTCTCCATGTATAAAGACCCGCAGGAGCGCGAGCAGCAGATTCGCAACATGAGCGAAGGCTTCCGCGAACTGGCCGACCAGATTCTGCCCGAACTGCGCCGCGCACGCCTCATCATCAACTACGAGACCATCGGCCGCAGCGACGAACAGATCCAGGCGCAGTATGCCGCCGACCCGGCCAAGCTCGACATCGAGGAACTGCTCTACGCGGCTTCGCTCGAAAACGACGCAGCCAAGAAGGAAGCCATCTACAAGAAGACCGCCGAACTCTACGACAAGGACTATCGCGCCTACAACAACCTGGCTGCGCTGGCATTCGAGAAGGGCGATGACGCCACGGCCGAAAGCTATCTCGAGCGTGCGCTGCGCGTCGACGCCAAGGCCCAGGAGCCTTATGCCAACAAGGCCCTCATAAGTTTGCAGAAAGGCAAGCTGGAGGAGGCCGAAGGCCATCTGTCCAATGCCGTCAACGCCAACGGCTTCAACAAGGTGCTCGGCAACCTCGACATCGCGCGTGGCAACTACAGCCGTGCCGCCGACGAACTGAAGGACGAGGCTTGCAACAGCGCGGCCCTCGCCCAGTTGCTGGCCAAGGACTACGACGCCGCCAAGAAGACCTTGAAGAGCATTAAGAACCCCGACGCCATGACCAGTTACCTGCACGCCATCGTCAGCGCGCGCCAAGGCAACAGCTATGCCGCCGGCTCCTACCTGAAGGAAGCGTTGCAGAAAGACCCGTCGCTGGCAGGCTATGCCGACAAGGATCTGGAATTTGCCAAGATCAATAGATGAAACAAATAAGCTCAACGCTGCTTTTACTGCTCACCCTGGTTCTGGTTTCCTGTGGGACTGACGACCATCATTTCAAGATTGAAGGCCGGCTCATCAACCTGAACCAGGGTGAGTTCTATGTGTACAGCCCCGACGGCGGCCTGGCCGGTGTCGACACCATCAAGGTGGACGGCGGCCGCTTCGTCTACGACATGCCCTGCGAGCAGCCGTGCGTGCTGGTCGTCGTCTTCCCCAACTTCTCCCGGCAGCCCGTCTTCGCGGCTCCGGGCAAGCAGGTAGACCTCAGGGGCGACGCCTCCCACCTGAAGGAGTTGGAGGTGAAGGGCACCAAGGACAACGAACTGATGACGCAGTTCCGCCGGCAAGTGGCCGACGCGTCGCCGCCCGAGATGAAGAAGTATGCTGAAACATTCGTCGAAGACCATCCCGAGTCGGCCGTGTCGCCCTATCTCGTCGACCTGTATTTCATGCAGACGCCCCGTCCCGACTATGCCAAGGCCTTGCGGCTGCTGACGCTCATGGCCCCCGAGCAGCCCCGCAACGGCTATCTCAACCGCCTGCTGCCCGCCGCCCGACAGATGAAGGACGTCACGCTTGCGGGTCGTCTCAAGGATTTCCAGGCCACGGACATGAACGGCCGCCCCGTGTCGGCCGCCGACCTGAAGGCCGCCCCCATGGCCGTCGTCAACGTGTGGGCCTCGTGGAGCTATGAGAGCATGGACATCCAGCGGCGGCTCAAGGCCTTGCAGCGCAAGAACGGCCACCGCCTGAAGCTGCTGAGTATCAACGTCGACGCGTCGCCCCAGGAATGCCGCAACGCCATGAAGAACGATTCCATCTCGTGGCCCACCGTCTGCGACGGCCGCATGTTCGACGGCAAGCTCATCCGACGGCTCGGTCTGACCTCCATCCCCGACAACATTATCCTGAAGAACGGCAATGTCGTCGCCCGCGGGCGCTCGGCGCAGGAGATAGAGCAGGCGTTGACCCTCCCCGACTCTCCCAAATGAAGGGTGGACTGACCGCTCGCAAAGGGCCATGCGCCCATCTCCATTTGTCGATAATACTTTCTACACCCATTCCCATGCGTCGACCAGGCCCCTTGTGCCTGTTGATTCCCCCTCCCTTTGGGAGGGCCGGGGTGGGTCCAACCTTTTAATGCCATGCTTGTCAAAACCTACTGTGCGGCCGTCAACGGCCTGGAAGTCACCACCATCACGATAGAGGTCAGCCTCAATCCCGGTGTTATGTATCATCTCACGGGGTTGGGCGACGAGGCCGTGCGCGAGGGCCGCGACCGCATTGCCGCCGCCCTGCTGTACAACGGTTTCAAGTTTCCGAAGGCCGACATCACCGTCAACATGGCCCCCGCCGACCTCCGCAAGGAAGGCAGTAGCTTCGACCTGCCGCTGGCCATCGCCATCCTGGCCGCCAACGGCACCATCGTAGCCGAGGAACTCGGGCGCTACATGTTGGTGGGGGAACTGGGACTCGACGGGCGTTTGCAGCCCGTTCGCGGAGCGTTGCCCATCGCCATCAGGGCACGCGCCGAACATTTCAAGGGGCTCATCGTGCCGAAGCAGAACGTGAACGAGGCGGCTGTCGTCAACAACCTCGACGTCTACGGCATGGAGTCCATCGTCGAGGTGATTCAGTTCCTGACCGGCGCGAAGTCGTTTGCGCCCACCGTCATCGACACCCGACGTGTGTTCTATGAAAAACAATATGCCTTCGACCTCGACTTTGCAGACGTTCGTGGACAGGAAAACGTGAAGCGGGCCATGGAAGTGGCCGCCGCCGGGGGCCACAATCTCATCATGGTGGGCCCGCCGGGCTCTGGCAAGAGTATGATGGCCAAGCGGTTGCCGAGCATTCTGCCGCCGCTGTCGCTCTCGGAGAGCCTGGAGACGACCCAGATTCACAGCATTGCCGGCAAGACCGGCAAGGACACGTCGCTCATCAGCCGGCGGCCGTTCCGTGCGCCCCATCACACCATTTCGGAAGTGGCCCTCGTGGGCGGCGGCAATAGCCCGCAGCCGGGCGAGATTTCGCTGGCCCACAACGGCGTGCTCTTCTGCGACGAGCTGCCCGAGTTCAACAAGCACACGCTCGAAGTGCTGCGCCAGCCCCTCGAAGACCGCCACATCGCCATCTCGCGTTCCAAGTATCACGTCGACTTCCCTTGCGGTTTCATGTTCGTGGCCAGCATGAACCCCTGTCCCTGCGGCTACTATGGCGACCCCACGCACCACTGCGTCTGCACGCCCGGCCAGATACACCGCTACATGAACAAGATCAGCGGTCCGCTGCTCGACCGCATCGACATCCAGGTGGAGATCATCCCCGTGCCCTTCAAGGAAATTTCGAAGGCCGACCCGGGCGAGCCCAGCGCGGCCATCCGTGAGCGTGTGATTCGTGCCCGTGCCGTCCAGACCGAACGTTTCAAGGCCGTGAAGGGCGTACACTGCAACGCCCAGATGACCGAGCGCATGATTCATCAGTATGCCGAGCCCGACCAGGACGGCATCGACCTGCTGCGCCTGGCCATGGAACGCCTTTCGCTCTCGGCCCGTGCCTATAGCCGCATCCTGAAAGTGGCCCGCACCATCGCCGACCTGGCCGGCAACGACCGCGTGACGACCACCCATCTGGCCGAAGCCATCAACTACCGCCGCCTCGACCGTGGCGACTGGGCGGAAAGATAGTCTGTTCTGAAAGGAAAAGCGGCAGATGTTTCTACCTACCGCCATTTGTTGTTTTTGGCTCTTCCAATATTTATCTGCCATAGGTTTCAGCCTTTCATCAATGACTTGCATGACTGTACCGAAGTCAAGAGATTCTTTCCACTGAATCTTTTTGAGAAACAGCTTCCATTGGGTTTGTCGGTTGTTGTCATTTACAAACTCGTCTGTAAATAAGTTCAAATGTTCTACGGATTATTTAATGATTATCCGTAGAACAATACCGGACTACAATGGAATACTGTGATAGAGATACGAATTTACACAACGTTAAGCTATACCTAATTATATATATGCGGAGCTTCGGATGAGAAGCACGGGCTGCGCGTATATTAGGTCTTGAAGTCGTCGTTTTTGGCGTATGAAAGTCTGTTTGGGGCACTCATGCGTCGCTTGGAAATAGGCATTTTGTGGTATAATTCGCCTGATAGGCGGCCTTTTAGATATATTTAACGAATAAAAAGATACTGTATCAGTTACAACACATTACCTTTACAGCGCTCAAAATTTGCCTTAATATATATAATTAAAAACCAAACAATGTAAAAATGAAAAAGTCCAAGTTAACTTATTTGGAACGCTTCCAGTCTTGGCATTGTCCATTGCCGGCCAATACGAAGGTGTTGGCGCTTGCGTTCGGATTTTTAGTAAGTGGTTCTGTCTGCGTGTCTGCGTCAGCAGCAGTTTCCCCTGAAAGCAATGTTGCACAACAAAAGTCGACCGCAATCAGAGGAGTTGTTACCGACGCCAGTGGAGAGCCGCTTGTCGGCGTGACCGTCGCCGCTGTCGGAACCAAGAAGGCAACTGTCACAGACGTCAATGGAAAGTTCTCCATCGACGTAGCGGCTGGTTCAAAGCTCAAAATCTCGTACATCGGATATACCGCCCAGGAAGTAGCCGCTTCAAGTCGGGGAGAGATGAACATCGTCTTGAAGGAAGACAGCAAGAGTATCGATGAGGTTGTGGTGACCGCCCTCGGTATCAGACGTGAGAAGAAAGCATTGGGTTATGCCATTCAGGAGGTGAAAGGCGACCAGCTGGTGGCTGCCCGAGAAAACAACTTGGCCAACGCGCTGACGGGTCAGGTTTCCGGTTTGCAGATCATCCGCTCAAGCAACGGCCCTGCCGGATCGTCGAAGATTCAGTTGCGTGGTAGCAGCTCCGTGACGGGTACGAACCAACCGCTGATTGTTGTCGACGGAGTGCCGTTGGACAACTTCACCGGAACGGGCAACAACGACTTCTGGAATCCAGGAACCGACATGGGTAACGGTCTGGCGGATATCAATTCGGAGGACATTGCGTCGCTCTCCGTGTTGAAAGGCGCGTCGGCCGCGGCTCTCTATGGCTCGCGTGCGGGCAACGGCGTCATCCTGATTACAACCAAGAAGGGGTCCAAGTCGAAAGGACTCGGTATCACCATCTCCTCTTCCCTGTCCATCGAAGGACTCTTCCTCACCCCTGACCGTCAGACGACTTTCGGACAGGGTAGCGAAGGTATCCACAACCCTACGTCGGGAAGCAACTGGGGACCGGAGATTGCCGGACAGAAATATACCGACTGGGCTGGCAAGGAACAGAACATGCAGTACTTCGACAACGTGAAGAACTTCTTCAAGACGGGTGTCAACTTGGTTGAGAGCGCAGCTTTCTCGCAGCAATTCAACAAGACGTCAGTCTATGTTTCAGGTACGCGCATGGACGACGGCAGCAAGATTCCTGGAGCGAAATACAACCGCACCAACTTGATGTCGCGCATCTTCACCAACTTCGGCAACGACGACCGGTGGAGCCTTGACGCCAAGATACAGTACATCCGTTCCTACGCCAAGAACCGTCCTATATCGGGTGCCAATGTCAACAACTATTTCTACAACATGTTCGCCATGCCCATTTCGTTGGACATCAGACAGTTCAAACAAGCTGTCAATCCTGAGAACGGAAACATGTACTGGTGGGAGAAAGGTAACGGTCAGAACCCCTATTGGTCAAAAGACTACAACACGAACGAAGACACCCGCAACCGTTTCTTGCTGAACTTCGCTCTGAAATACCAGTTCACCGACTGGCTGAGCGCAGAGGCGAAAGCCGGAAGCGACATGTATTTCACCGAAAGCGAGACCAAGCTGTATGCCGGAAGTCCTTCGTCCAAGACAGGCAAGTACTCGTTCGGCGAGCAAAAGTTCTACGAGAACAACTTCAGCCTGTTGCTCACCGCGCAGAAAGACAACGTAATCGGCAAGTTCGGTGGTGTAGTCACATTGGGTGGCAACCTGATGGAACGCAAGAGCACGGGCCTCTCCAACTCGCTCAAAGAGCTCATCGCGCCAAACCTGTTCTGGTTGAAAAATGGCAAGAACTCTGACCTTACGGTAAGTCCTTCGTACAGCCATCGCAAGACCAACTCCGTTTACGGTTCGTTGAGCGTCAACTATGACGGCTGGGCTTTTCTCGAAGGAACCTTCCGCAACGACTGGTCTTCCACATTGAGCAAGGACAACCGCTCTTATTTCTATCCGTCTGTCAGTGCTTCATGGGTGGTCAGCGACATGTTGAACAAGATGGACAACCCGCTTCCCAAGTGGTTCAGCTACGCGAAGGCGCGCGTTTCGTTCGCGCAGGTGGGTAACGACCTTGACCCCTATCAACTCTACAACACTTATTCCATTGGCAGCATACCGTATACAGAAGGTGTCGGAGCCTCAATGGGTTCCACGCTGTATGACAGCAACGTGCGCAGCGAGTTGATTTCTTCATGGGAGGCCGGTTTGGAAATCCGTTTCTTGAACAATCGTTTGGGACTTGACGTGGCTTGGTACAAATCCAACGCACGCCGCCAGTTGCTGAACCTGCCGATGAACTCCTTGTCCGGTTACGAGCAGAGGAAAATCAATGCGGGTGACATCCAGAACTCAGGTTTTGAAATCATGCTCAACGCCAACCCTGTATTGACAAGAGACTTCCGTTGGGACACCCAGGTGAACTTCTCGAACAACAAGAACAAGATCATCAAGTTCACCGATGGTATCGAAGAGTACATCCTCGGTGGCTATGACAATATGAAAATCATTGCCAAGGCTGGTGGAAACTATGGTGAAATCTGGGGAACCACATACCTCCGCGTCACCGACGAGAAGAGTCCAGACTATGGCAAGCTGCTGCTCAACGCAAACGGTCTTCCACAGGCCGACCCGAAAGTCAAGAAGATTGGCGACCAGCAGGCCGACTGTCTCTTGGGATGGACCAACACTTTCACCTACAAGAACTTCGCGTTGAGCTTCATGATCGACGGTCGGTTCGGCGGTCACATCTTCTCCGGTTCCAACATGTTGCTCCAGAAAAATGGTGTCGCTGCCGTCACCGCTCCCGGCGGCAAGCGCGAGAAGCTGGTTGTGGACGGCGTGATAGCTGACGGAAAGGGTGGTTATACCGCAAACACGAAGGAAATCACGCAGCAGCAATATTGGGCGGCCGTAACCGGTGCCGGAAACCTGGGTATCGGCGAAGCCAACCTCTATTCCGCAACGAACGTGCGCCTGCGCAACGTTTCGCTGTCATACAGCTTCAAACCAAAGAACATGTTGTTGCAACAAGTCAAGCTTGGTGTTTCCTGCAACAACGTATTGATGTTGAAGAGCCATCTGCACGGTGTCGACCCGGAATCGGTCTTTGCGACCAACACGAACGCAACGGGCTTCGAATATGCGGCTCCTCCCACGTCACGCACGTTCATCTTCAATGTTTCACTTGGTTTCTAAAAACTTAATATAAAGAACAATATGAAAGCAACATATAAAATTTTGTCAATGGCAGCATTGGCTGTCGCCATGTTAGGCTCTTGTTCCGATTTCGAAGAAATCAACGTCGACCCGTCGGCTGCTGGCGACGACGCCGTGCATCCCGACTATTCATTGAACAAGTCTTTCTATGAGGCACAGATGGACCCGGACATCGCCGAGCGTGTGTTCGTCTACAACTGGGCTTCCATCGCCCGTGTCGTGGGCGAAAACACCATGGGTGCCACCGCAAGATACAACGATCAATTCAACGACCGTTTGTACACCTATTCTTCAAACTGGATTAAAAGCGCGACTGCGGCCATCGAGCTGGCGGACAAGAACAAGGGCTCGAACGACCACGAAATAGGATTCTATAAGAACGTAAAGCAGATAGCACGTATATGGCGTGTCATGCTGATTGCCGATTTCGTAAACTCCTTCGGTCCTTATCCTCTCAATGCTTTCTCCGGCGTGGCTCCCAAATTCAATTCGGAGAAAGAGGTCTTCGACTTCTTCTTCACCGAACTGAAAGAAGCAAGTAGTTCGCTTGATTTGAAGGTAACCCCGACAGACGCAGAAGCTAAGGGCGACCCTGCCTTCAAATACAACGCCACACAATGGCAGAAACTCGCCAACAGCCTGCGCCTGCGCTATGCGCTCCAGTTGACGGAAGTGGACAACGCGAAAGCCAAGAGCGAGTTTGAAGAGGCTGCAAAGCTGCCGCTCCTGACCGAAGCCGGCGACCTGTTCGGTTTTCAAGAGAATGGCGGATGGTCTGCCTATGAAGGGGTGATGAACCGCGGATGGAGCGACCACTGCATCTCGTCAACCATGTGCAACCTTTTGGCCGGTTTGGGAGATGTTCCCGTGAAAACGATTCGTCCCGACTTGGAAAAGCACACCAAGCCAATGACCTATGTGGGCGAAAAATATGAGAAGCATTTTCCGGCCCTGACCGACAATCCGACCAAGCAGTTGTGGATGGACGGCATTCCCGAATATCTCGACCCGCGCGCTTTGGTGGTGTGGTGTCTTACCAATGATACAACCGCAACCAACTGGCCTGACCAGGCAGCACAAGGGAAAAAGAACCATGCGAAATATGGTATGATTGACCCCACAGACAAGGATAAGAAAAAGATTCTGGTGAAGGTTGACGCAGCCTTTACGTGGAACGGCTACCCTGCCGGCTCACGCAGTGCGTGGAATCCTGAAACATTTGCGTTCAACCAGGTGTTGAACAACGCGTGGGACACGACGCCCATGCTCAGCAAGGAATACCGCAACAACAGCAAGAAGCGCATTTGGATGGCTCCTTGGGAGACCTGCTTCCTGCTGGCCGAAGGTGCAGTTTACGGTTGGACGACCCCGATGACGGCCAAAGCGGCATACGAAAAGGGTGTGAAAGTCAACTTTACCTATTACGGCCTTGACAAATATGCCGACAAATACCTTGCTTCCACCAACTACAACAGAGTAGGCACATCGGTCAACTTCGACCATACGACGGAGCCGACAGACTTTGAAGCTGACTATAAAGACGGCTATACCAAAGAAGCCAAGAAGATGACTTACCACTATCCTGACGCAAGCAAGATTCTGTACAAGGGTCATAAGCTCAACGACAAGCTCACCAAGATCATCACGCAGAAGTATATCGCCAATACGCCTTATGGTGTGGTTCAAAGTTGGAACGACCGTCGTCGCCTGGGATTGCCGTTCTTTGAAGTGCCTGGAAACGAAACGACCCAAACCGGTTCTGATTTCGACGGCCTCTTCGCGCCTGACAGCTACAAGAATGGACAGAAATGGTATCACTTCACACAGCGCATGAGATACCCCTCTGTATTTGAAAACTCTGACAAAGAACAATATCAGAATGCTCTGAAGTTGTTGGGAGCAGAGCAAAATACCATGATGACTCCATTGTGGTGGGCCATCAAGAAATAATGTGGAGGGATAAAAGGCACACTTGCCTGCCCACGCATTAGACTATAGGAAGAGGATGTGCTTGTTTGGGCACATCCTCTCATTCTTTTTTCATTTCATTCCACAACAAATCCTCAATCATCATGATGAAATTTCTCTCCCGCATCTTGCTTGCCTGTCTGCTGTTGCCGGCCTTCGGTGCCGTGACGGCTCAGCCCAAGCAGAAAATTGTGGTAGCCTACGTGTGCTCATGGACCGACCTGCGCCTGCCCGACCCGTCGCTCATGACCAATATCAACTATGCTTTCGGTCATGTAAACAAGACCTTCGACGGCTGCGATGTGCAGAATCCGGAGTTCCTGAAGAAAGTGGTGGGCTTGAAAAAGCTGAAGCCCGGTCTGAAAATTCAGCTATCGGTAGGCGGTTGGTCCAGTGGTAACTTCTCCGAAATGGCCGCCAATGCCAAATGCCGCATGGCCTTTGCGCGCGACTGCGGACGCATCGTCAAGGAGTATGGACTCGACGGTATCGACATCGATTGGGAATATCCCACGAGCAGCGAGGCCGGAATCTCCTCGTCGCCCGACGACACCAAGAACTTCACTCTCTTGATGCGCGACCTGCGTAAGGTGCTGGGCAAGGACAAACTCCTCACCTGTGCCACCATCGCCGATGGCAAGTATGTCGATTTCCCGGCCTGTATCAAGTACATGGACTTTGTCAACATCATGGCTTACGACGTGGCCAATCCGCCCCAACATCACACAACGCTCTTCCGCTCGCCCCTCTCGGGTCGCATCACCGTTAGCGAAGCCGTTGAGGCTCACATCCGTAATGGCGTGCCCAAGGAGAAACTCTGCCTCGGCATGCCGCTCTACGGACGTGGCGATCACGGCAATGCCATCCTCGACAAGTACATGAAGACGGGCTACACGGCTGGCCTCTACCAAGAACATTGGGACGCTGTCGGCCAGGTGCCTTACCTCACCGACTGGTCGGGCCAGCTCGTATGGGGCGCCGAGAATCCCCGTTCCATCGCCGCCAAGTGCCAGTACATCATCGATCGGGGCCTGCTGGGCGGCATGTATTGGGAGACGACCGAAGACAACGCGCAGCTCGACCTGATGCGCACCATCCACCTTTCGCTCATGCGGAACGGCCGTGCGACGGTGCCGCAGAAACGCGTGTTGCTGCTCACGGCTGGCGACGACCCGGCCGCGCTCGACGCCTTGAACCGCATGGGTGCCTCCAACGGCTTCGAGGTTGAGGCTTTCCGCAAGGGCGACGCCTACACGCCCCGCCTCTTCGACCGCTATCATCTCGTCTATGACGCCGGCCTGCAGCCCGACGAGTGGCCGGCCGAGGCCCGTGCCGACTTCGAGAAATACATCGACCAGGCCCGTGGCAGCTACCTGGCTCTCCATGCCGACACGGCGACCACCTGGAAGTGGTACACCGACTTCTATCGCCACAACTACGACAAGCATGTCCGCACCGTCCTTTACAAGCGCGACGCGCCCCTCGGCTACATGCCTCGCGCCGTCAGCGACGTGGCTGCCACGGAGCAGGCCGTCAAGTGGTTGCTGCACCAGTAGCGCCCATCGTCAATCTTGACAAGAGGCTCGGCTGAAAGAATCACTCCGAAAGAACGACTATGATAGCTCTTCATCGTTCTTTCTGAGTGATTTGCCTTTCGCTTTTCCATGCGATTGTTCTGTCCTTTTTTGTTTTTTATCCCTTCAACTCAAATTGATTGTTGGGATTTGAAGCGCAAGCCTTCATGCCAAAGCGACCAGTTGTTGGGGATTGAGAGTGTAAAGTGAACCGTGTCAGGTCGGTTCACTTTACACTCTCTGTTTTTCGAGCAGCAAGGACAAAGACATAGGGGCCGCAGGCGGCCAAGAAAGACATGGGAGTTTCTCTTCTGACCTCTCGAAGAATTTCAATATAAGACAGAGGAAGCCAACAGCAGTACAATCACAACTGAAAAACCCACCCCGACCCTCCCAAAGGAGGGAGAATCAACGAATGAATGATGATGGAAGCCAACAACACACTCTCGAAAATCGAAAATCGTGGCTCGGAAGATGTCACGTCAAAACAGACGTTGAATGCGCGGCGGGAGAAATCGTCAAAGCAAGACAGATGTTAAATGCTCAACTTGAGCAAACGTCAAAGCAAGACAGATGTTAAATGCTCAACTTGAGCAAACGTCAAAGCAAGACAGATGTTAAATGCTCAACTTGAGCAAACGTCAAGGCAAAACAGATGTTGAATGCCCAATGTGGGCAAACGTCCCGGCAAATGACGGCGGACTTTCCGAACCCCGGGAAACGAGAGCGTGTAAAGCAAACCGTGTCGGGTCGGTGCATGGGAGCATAGCCATGGTGCATTGCGCACTACCGCCTTGGCGGTTGGTCCTTTTAGAGGGCGGGGTTGCGAGCGAAGCGAGCTACCCTGCCTGGTTTGCGGCGGAGACATCTAGGCCGAAGGTCTTGGTCCTTTTATCCCAAATCGGTTCATTGGTATATGGTCATGGTGCAATGAACCATTGGGTATCAAGAAATGCCTGTCGCAAGCTGTGCAGGAGGTGAAGCCGCCGGCTTCAACGCCCGCAGGAAAGCCTCGGGTACCGTCGGGCGAGTCTGCCCACCCGCCATCCAGGGGTAGCCGCCGGCAACCATACCCTTCATATTCGCCCTTGTCGCTCATGCCTTTGCATGCTTCAAAAGCCATTGACAATTCCGACGGCTCACCCTTTACACCCGACAACATCCCACCACAAACGTAAAAAAGACCAAGACCTTCGGCCTAGATGTCTCCGCCGCAAACCAGGCAGGGTAGCTCGCTTCGCTCGCAACCCCGCCCTCTAAAAGGACCAACCGCCAAGGCGGTAGTGCGCAATGCACCATGGCTATGCTCCCATGCACCGACCCGACACGGTTTACTTTACACACTCTAAAAGGCTAAAAAGGCCTTTTTACCTTTTTACCTTTCCAAGGGCCACCTTTTTACCTTTCTTTCATTCCGGCACATAGATGATCTCGCCGTTGTCCAGCTCATAAGCTACGCCCACCTTCTTTCCTCGCGAGCCTTTGGCGTTCTGATTCTTCGACGGCGTGTAGCGGTTGATTTTCTTTCCCTCCTTCGAGATAATCTCCATGTTCTCCTTTCCCGGGTTCTTCACCATCGTGAAATCATCTTTCGAGAACATCTCCGTCATGCTGTAACGTGTCACGAGGGCCACCATCAGCGCCACGGCAAACACCATCGCCGCGTCGAAAAGGTTGCCCACGTTGCTCATGGGGTCGTCGTCCTCACCCATGAAGCCATACCGTCTGCGCCGCCTCATGCCTTTTCTCCCCCTTCCTGCTGCAAGTCGACGAGATAGGTGAGGTCGTTCAGGCTCTTCTTATACCAGCGTTGGCGCGCCTGCTTGGTGACGAAGCCGATGCCGGCGGCAAAGAGTCCGATGACGGTCGTGGCGAAAGCCACCTGCATGTTGTAGGCCATGGTGGCGATGTCGCCCGTCGACAGGCCCACGAGCGCGGGGCCCATCGGAATCAAGGTGCCCATCAGTCCGAGCATGGGGCCCATCTTGATGAGCGTGTTCGGCAGCGAAAGCTCCTTCTCGCAATAGGTTTCATACTCGGCCAGAAGGTGCTCCATGCGGGCCTGACTCTGCCTGTTTTCAATGACCAGGCGGGCATACGCGGCCGCCACCGATTTGCCTTCGGCCAACTGTTCGGCCTCGATGGCACTCTCCTTGCGCATGCTCAGATACTGGCCGAAGAAGCTGCCGAGCAGCAAGAGGCTGCGCCCGAAGAAATAAATGAGCAGCACCACCACGGGCACGAGCAGGCCCGAGGAAATCCAAAACAAAATGTCGGAAATAAATTTCATGTCTTTTTCTATTCTAAAATAAGTTTCTTATGGATGGGACGGACACGCTGTCCGCCCGTATTGTTTACGTTGCAGCCGTGCGACGGCACGTTTCTGGCGGACGCGCCGCGCCACGAATCCGACACCGCCGAACACGAGGATGAGGGCCGCCATGGCCCCCAGCGCGGCATAGTTCACCTGCGACACGCCATTGACGGCCGTCGTTCCGTTGACCGTCGCGATGACCCCGAGGCCTCCGAGCAGCAGGTTGCATAGGAAAAGGAGTTCCAACCGCAGTTCCTCCTCAGGCACCAGGCGGCGCAACAGATACGCGAGCAGCGGGAGAACGAACAGCAGGGCCACGCCCAACGACCAGCCGACCAGTGCGAAGTCGACGCCGGGCAGGGCGAAAATGGCCCACACGAGCACCGCAAAGAAGACGGGGAAAACGAGCAGACCGGGAAAATGGCGCAGAAAACGGAACCACATCCGCTTCCTGCGACTCACCTTCCGCGACGTCCGCACGTCGACATCGGTCACACAAAAGGCTATTTCGAGCGCGATGTCGACACTCAACAGCACGGCCACATCCAGCATAAGCTGCGGATTGGAGAGCCACGACGCGATCTGGGTCTTGCTCTGCGTGATGGCAAAAGGCCACATCAGTGCCACGAACATCATGACAACGACGGCCGTGACGAGTATCTGCCGCACGCCCATGAAGGTCTGTTTCAGAAGGAAACAGCCCACCGTGAGCAACATCATGAGGGTTACGACCGTCTCCATCAGCCTCCTATTTGTCTGCGGCGACGGCGCAGCCACCAGCCGATGACGACCAGCGCGACCAGCGTCACCGCGAAAGTGATGGCCCCGTTGATGAACTGCTGCCGCTGTTTCACCTGTTCCGATGTCAGTTCCTGCTTCTCCATCACGGTTCCCTTGCCGGCCTTCGCGTTGTCGTCGCGCTGCCGTGCCGACTTCATTTGGGCGCGGTAGGCCTGCCGCTGCTGCGCGTCGAGTTTCGCGTCGATGAACGCCCGCAGCTTCTCGTTGCTCGTCACGAACGTGGATTGCGAGGCTCCGTGCTTCGCTACGGTGGCGGCATGCAGGCGGGCCAGCTCCCGTGTCTGTTCGGGCGTGGCCTTCCACATTCCCTTCCGGATGGTTTCCATCATCACGGCGGTCATCTCTTCGAGCGCGGCCGGGCTCTTCTGCTCCAGAAACTCGCGTGTGCCGAGCTTGTACTGGTCGTCGATATAGGTCTTGTAGACGGCGTCCCACAACTCCTTGTCTATGGCTTTGGGCTTCATCACGTTCCATCCGTAGAGGTTGGTGACGGTCTCCGCGATGTCGCCCGCTGTGGTGGCACCGCCTTTCAGCTTCTCTTTGAGGTAGTTGGGATTGAAGATGGTGGTGCGGCTTTCGGCTCCGATGGCTTCCTTCACCTCCTGCATCCGCATGCGGTTGTGGTTCCGGTAGTCGCTCATATAGGCGTCGGGGTCCTTGCCCGTCACGTTGCGGACGGCCAGGTTGAGGCCTCCCATGAACTCATATACATGGTCCAGGCTGATGGGGCCCCACGTATTGCTCTGCCGGGGCTGGATGACGACGTCGGTGCGGGTGAGCGCGGCTTTGAAAGCCGACTGCCGAACGTCTTCCCAACGCTTCTCGTCGCCGTAGAAAGCGCCCATGTTGTGCAGGTACACTTCGGCTATCTGACGCTCCGATTCCCACTTGTCTCCCTGCTCGACCATGGCTTGTATGCCCGTTCCATATCCACCATTCATGCCGCCGAAGACCCTGTATGTGGCCACCTCGCGGGCTTCGGCAGGCGACATTCCGGCGTCTTCGAGCGTCCGTTCAGACTCCTTCACGCCCTTGGCCACTTCATTGCCATACTTGCCGTTGCCGGCTTTTGCGGCCAGGAGAACGGCCTTGTTGATAAGGAAAAGCCTGCTGGCGGCGAGGTCGCGCAGCTGTCCGCTGGTCTGAACCACCACGTCGATGCGGGGCCGACCAAGCCTTTCGGAGGGTATCAGGCGCACGTCGTTCACGCGGCCGAAGGCGTCCCACACGGGTTCCACACCCAACATGTAGAGCACTTGGGCCACGCTGGCGCCCTCGGTCTCGACAAATTCCGAACTCCAAAGCGTGTAGCTCACCTTGCGAGGATATTGTCCGCCGTGACGTTGGCGATAGAGTTGGATGGCGTTTTCGGCCAGTTGGCAGCCCTTTTCCCACGCGTTTTCGGTGGGACAGGTCTCCGCGTTGACCGCATAAAGGTTGCGGCCGGTGGGCAAGGTCGACGGGTTGACGATGAGGTCGCCGCCCGACGACGGCCGCGTGTAGCCTCCGTTGAGCGCGTTCATGAGCGAACGCATCTCGGCTTCGGGGGCTTCGGCGATTTCACGGCGGTACAGGTCCACGTTCTTCACGGCCTTTTCCAGCGCGATGATGGCCTGGGCCAGCTGCACCTGCTGCTGCGAATACTTCCTGCGGGCACCGCTGTGGTTGCCCATTCCGCCCGCATGGCCGCGCTTGTCCATGCCCTTTGCGCCCTTGGCCGCCATGGCTTTGTCCTGCGCTTCCTCCTTGCTGCCGTGGTACCACTTCTGCTGTCGGCGGATGGCCAACATCATCTTTTCGGGGAACTTGCCCGTCTGCGCCATCTTGTCGTAGACGAACTTCGGTATCTGCTGCACTTTCTTCTCGCGCTTCACGCCCTTCGCGCGCAGCTGGCTCACCGTGAGTCGCTCGCGCTTCTTGGCCTTTTCGGGTTTCTGCGCCATGCCTTCGCCCAGTTGCATCATCATCGAGATGGCGTCGGGGGCCTGCTGCATGCGGTCCACCTCACGTGCCATCGCCAGTTCCTGCCGTGTGATGCCGGCCTCACGGCGCACGAGTTCGTCGGTGGCCAGGCGGGGGTTGGCCAACAGTCGGGCCACCAACGCGTGCGCCGGCTGGCGATAGCGGCGGTCGAAGACGCCCTGATGGCGGTCGACCTGGCCGTCGGCGCGCTGTTTCAGGCGGTCTATCGACAGGCGGCCGTAGGCTATCGGGTCGGTGCACATGGCGTAGACGCTGCTCACGACGCGCTCCGGCGCGTAGGGCCGGCCCATCACATAGAGCTGTCCTGTCACCTTTTCGTTGGCCAGTTCCTCGGCGAAGGCTTCGACGCGCTCAATCTCCGACTGCGTATAAGGCACGTCCATGCGCTTCCGGTCGAGACCCAGGTCGCGGTCGATGTTCATCTCCACCGTCAGCCTCTTCACCTTCAGAGCCGCTTGTCGTGAAGCCTGCGTCGGGCGGTTGTCGGCCTGCTGCATCTCCTTATTATATAGTTCGATGGCGTCACTCAGCCTGGCGTAGGTCTGCCGAAGCCCACTCTGCATGAAAGGAGGGGTGAGATGGCTCTGTATTTGGGCGTAGGAACGCCGCTTGGCAATCATCGCTTCGCCCACATTTCCGATGGTATAGATGTAGAAGTGGGGCATGGTTCCGACGAGACGGTCGGGCCAGTCGTTGCCGGAAAGGGCCACTTGCTTGCGCGGCGTGTACTCCAATGAACCGTGGGTGCCGAAGTGGATGAGCGCGTCGGCTTTGAAATGACGCTGCGTCCATTGGTAGGAACGGACGTAAGCCTGGGGCGGATCCTGGTTGGTTCCATGGATAATCTTGAACGAGTCGGTGCCTTCGCCGCTCATCAGCTGGGGCAACAACGCCACATTTCCAAAGACCATGGGCTTGTGGTCATAGCTATGTTGCTGTATGCCGTGCTCCAATTGCTCGGCACTGGCGGGCAGACCGCTGAGGTTGTAGCCCTCGGCGTGCATGCGTTTCAGCACGTTATACAAGGAAGGTGCCACCTCCATGCCCGACGCCGTGAGCGCGCTTGTGCCGGGACCCTTGTAATAATAGATGGCCACCCGCTTGCGATGGTTGGGCTTGGACTGCAGTCTGACATAGTTTCCGACGGTCTTGACAAACGCGTCGAGCCGCTCCGGAACGGCAAAGGCCTCATGAAGTCCGTCCTTGCCCACGCGGTGCGCGAAGACGACATAGGGCCGGATGGCGCCGTCGATCTCGGGAACGACGACGCTCTGCGACAGGAATCCGCCCATCATGCCTTGCTTGTCGTTCTGCCAGTCGTCGACGAGGCGGTTCACGTTGAGCGGCGCGAACATGGGGATGTTGGCCTTTTCGAGATAGCGCACCAGATAGTCGCCGACGCGCCCGTGGGCCATGTTGACGACGGCCGCGGGGCGGATGGAGTCGATGTGATGGTTCATGACAAACTCACGGAGCCTGTTCACCCGATAGACCGTGAAGCCCTGACGTTCAAACCCATCGACCAACGACGAGGCGATTCCCATCATTCCGGTGACCAAAATGCTTGGCGCATGCGGGCGATAGAGGCCGTTGCGGCGCAGGAAAGCGTTGTAGTCGGCCACCGTGTTGAAGCCCAGTTCATCGTCGTCGGGGTGCTTCGGGTCGACATGCAGCAGCATGTTGTCGGGCCGCAGCTCCACCACATCCGGCTCAATGCTGCGGAATTTCTTGCCGTCGATGAACTTTCGGATGTAGTTGAGCATGCTGCGATAGTTGCGGCGGCTGCCGTTTTCCAGATACTGCCGCAGGAAATCGCCGTCCACGGAGTCGACGGTGTTGATGTCGTTGGCCGGATTCGTGACCAGCCGGGTGAAGGTGGGCACGGACAGCGAGGCCTCGCGCAGCTGTTCGCGCTGCGCGGAGTCGAGCTGAAGGCCCATCGCCGTGACCATGATCATGTCGTAGTCCTTCAGTTCGTCCAGGTGTTCCACGTCCACCTGAGCCACCTTGATGGAGGCGTTGTCGTTGGCCTTGGCGATCTGTCCCAGCTCGATGGCCTGATAGTTGACGAAGGCTATCCGCGTGGAACCAATCCAATGGCGCCATCCGTAGACGGCGAAGACCACGAGAAGAAGCAGCCCGAAGGCCCATAAAAAGCGTTTGTTGAAAAGTCGTTTCATCAGTTTGAGTGTTTGGGAATGATAAGATGTCACCACTTGAACACGTCGGCCAGGTCCAGACGCAGCGTGGCCACGTAGTTGCGGCCCTGCTGCGGCACCTGCACGGCGCGGTCGCTCGACTTGTCCTGATAGCCGAAGAGGTTCTCAATCATGAGTCCTGCCGTGACGCCACGCAGGAAACGGGCCGAAAGATTGAGATTGCACATCGTCCGCGGGTCGTAGACGACGTAGTAGTAGCTGCCGTCGCGGTTGAGCGTATTGGTGCGCAGGCGCGATGTCCACTGCCCGTTAAGAGCCGCTGTCCAGTCCACTTTCAGCAACGTTCTGCGATAGCAAGCCCCGAAGGTCATGCTGTGGGGGCGCACATAGCTGGTGTTCAGCCCGTCGGTCTCTTCGTAGTCGTCCACATAGGCGTAGCTGCCCGTGAGGTCGAAGTTCTGCGCCAGGCGGTAGCGGGCCATGATTTCGACGCCCGTGGTGCGTGCTTTCTCGGCATTGACATACTGCATGTCGCGCGTGCCGTTGTCCATTCGGGCGTAGGAAATCTTGTCTCTGAAGCGGTTGTGGTAGAGCGACACCGAGGCGTTCAGCCCGTTGTGGTTGTACTCCACCGACGCGCTGTACTGCCGACTCTTCTCCGGTCGCAGCTTCGGATTGCCCCAAAGGGTGAACATTCCCAGGCCTCCCATGTCGTATTCCTGGTAGAGTTCCTTGAGCGAAGGCGACCGATAGCCCTCCGCGTAGTTGGCTCGGAAAGTGAAGTCGCGCCACGGACGGTACATCACCGTGAGCTTCGGCGTCAGGTGGAAGTGGTAGAGCTTCTCGATGTCGGCCCGCAGTCCGGCCACAATCGTCAGCCCGTCGGTCAGCTGCCACTCCTCTTGCAGGAAGGCGGCGGCCTGATAGCGGCTGGCCGATCCCGAGTCGGGCATGAAGTAATGGTGCAGATATTCGTGCGTATATTCCATGCCGGCCGACAGCCGGTGACGGCCCATGTGGCCCGAATAGCTGAGCCGTCCCACGTGCATTCGGTTGCTGTAGATGTTGCCGGAGCCCCCTCTGATGGTGTCCTGGTTCTTGTCGTAGCGGTCGAACTGATAGACGAAGTTCATCTGATGGTTGGCGTTCATCATCCAGTTGAGCCGTCCGCCGAGCGTGTAGTCTTGGAAGATGCGGTGGTAAGTCTCGCCCAACCGGTGGGCCTTCCGGTTGTGATAGTAGCCGGCTTTCACCTCCGCCTTGAGATGGTCGGTGAGGCTGTAGCCTATCTTCTGGCTCACATCCCAGATTTCGTAACCGTGGATGGTGGTGGGAATGCCGGCATATTGCTCGGTCTCCCGGCTGCCGTCGGGCTTGACGGTGGTCATCTTCTTGCCCTGTTCCTCCTCGATGGTGTAGCTGTCGCGCTGCCGGTAGCCCACCGACGTGAGCGTCGTGAGCCGGCTTTGGCGCGTTCCGGCCTGCAAGGAGTAGTTCTGTCCGTGGCTGCCGGCATAGCGGGCGGCCACGTTGGCGGTCACGGGACGGTTGGCATTCTTGGTGATGATGTTGACAACCCCGCCCAGAGCGTTGCTGTCATACAGCGTGGAAGCCGCGCCGCGAACCACCTCGATGCGCTCGATGTCGTTGATGTTGAAGCGCGAGAAGTCGATGTTGTGGTCGGCGCCCTCGCCCGATATGCGCTCTCCGTCGAGCAGAAACACCACATATTCGCCCCCCAGACCCTGGTAACTGATTTCCTCGGTCTGGCTCATCGTGTTGTAACCGATCTGCAACCCGGGCAACTCGTATTGCAACAGCTGGGCGAGGTCGACGGGATTGATGCGCTGGATGTCTCTCGAAGAGATGACCCGGGTGATGACGGGCACGTCTTTCAGCTGCCGCTCGACACGCGAACCCGTCACGACGACGGTGTTCAGCTGGTTGTCCGACGGCGTCAGGCGCACCTTGATGTCATCCCGAGTGTTGGTGATCTTGCAGCGTTGGGTCTGATAGCCCATGAAGCTGACGCGCAGCACGGGGTTGGCGTGGCGCAGCTGCAGCGTGAAGCGACCGTCGCTGGTCGTTCCCGTGCCGATGGTCGTGCCTTCCACCACCACCGAAGCGGCCGGAAGCGGCTGACCCTTTTCATCAACAACGGTCCCCCTGATGGTGACAGAGGGACCGCCGACTATCGGTTCGGCCGACACGGACAAGGTCAGTGCCGACAGAATCGACAGCATGAATAACTTAAATCGCATAGACTGGGGGCTGATTATTTACCAGTTTGCGGAGCGTTGGAGGCCGGTGTAAGGGTAATAACCGTTCCACCCATGACGTCCGGCACCGTAATCTTGAAATTAAAGACTTTCTTTCCCTCCTGAACGGTGGCTTTCAGCGTAGCCGGATAGTCCTTGGGAGCGTTGCCACGCATGGCCATCTTCATCGTACCTTGCCCCGAAATGGCATACTCCTTGCCGTCGGCGCTGGCGGCCACGGTGACCTTTTCAAAGGTGCCGGCGCCCCAGGTCTTGCCCGCGTAAATGACGTTGACCGTGTTGTCGCCCACCTTCGTCACCGTCACCTTGTCGCCGTCGTTCTCCATCGGCTTGGTAACTTTGGAGAAAGCGGCCGCCGTATGAACTTCATACACGCCTGTCACCTTGTCGGCAGAGGTCTTGACGGGTTCTTTGTTGTCGTCTTTGCTACATGAAGAGAAGAAGAATGTGGCGAGCGCCATGAAAAGAAATAGTTTGAGTTTCATTGTTTTTTGTTTTAATTTGATAAAAAATAGGTTGATGAGAACAGCCATCCCAGCTGTTGTCGGAATGACGATGCAAAGGTAAAACGCCTGCGAAAGCCCTGCAATCACCATATATCGTGATTTTAAGCGGCCCGCCGATACCTACAAATGATGGTTCCCGGCCAAGGCCCGCCATGCAACGGATTTTCAAAAGCAGCCCTTTTAGGCTCCAAAAGCTATCCTTTCAGCCGCTAAAAGCTGCCCTTTTACACGCCAAAAGCAGCCTTTTTACAAGCTAAAAGCGACCCTTTCACTTTTTACCCTTTCACTTTTTACCTTTTTTACCTTTATCCCTTCACTTCATTTCTTTTAGGTATAGCCGAAGAAAACAAAAAGTTTGCGTACTTTTGTATGGCTACTCGTCAACAGGTAGCCCCTGACAAGCGTGCCGCAGCGCAAAATCATTCATATCGACATGGACGCTTTCTTCGCCAGCGTGGAGCAACGGGACCATCCCGAGCTGCGCGGAAAGCCCATCGCCATCGGCTATGACGGCGAGCGGGGCGTCGTGTCGACGGCCAGCTACGAAGCGCGGAAGTTCGGCGTGCGTTCGGCCATGTCGATGATGATGGCCAAACGCATGTGCCCGCAGCTCATCGTGGTGCCCTCGCGCTACGACGTGTACCGCGAAGTGTCGGCCCAGGTGCAGGCCATCTTCCACGACTACACCGACATGATCGAACCGCTGTCCATCGACGAGGCCTTCCTGGACGTGACGGAGAACAAGCGCGGCATGGAACTGGCGGTCGACATCGCCCGCGAAATCAAGCGGCGCATCAGGGACGAGCTGCAGCTGACGGCCTCGGCGGGCGTCTCCTACAACAAGCTGCTGGCCAAGATCGCTTCGGAAGAGCGCAAGCCAGACGGCCTCTGCACCATCCATCCCGACAAGGCGCTCGACTTCATCGCCCGACTGCGCGTCGAAAAGCTGTGGGGCGTGGGGCCCAAGACGGCCGAACGCATGCACTACATGGGCATTTTCACGGGCCGCGACCTGCGCAAATGCTCGCTCGAACACCTGAAAGAGGTGTTCGGCAAGGCGGGACAGCTGTTCCATGACTTCGCCCGGGGCATTGACCAACGGCCTGTAGTGGTGGAGCGCGTGCGCAAATCGGTGGGCTGCGAGCACACGTTCATGGAGGACATAGGCAGCCGGTCGGCCGTCGTCATCGAGCTATATCACACCGTGCTCGAACTCACGGAGCGCATTGCCAAGGACGATTTCGAAGGAAAGACGCTCACACTGAAGGTGAAATACAACGATTTCCAGCAGATAACGCGCAGCGCGACGCAGCGAAAGTTCCTGAAAAGCAAAGCCGACATCCTGCCGTTGGCCAAGAAACTGATGGCCGAAGTGGACTATTCAGCGGCCCATCCCATCCGTCTCATCGGCCTGTCGGTGTCGAATCCGGGCGACGGAGATGAACAGAAAAGACGGGAGTGGGTGCAGTTGGAATTGGAATTTAAGGATTGAACGCGGCAGAGAACACGCAAAATTGAACTACCTTTGCACAAAAACAAGAAGCATGCACGCAGCCATTGAAGAATTGAAACGCCAGAAACTGCTGCTCCAGATGGAGTATTACGCGGAGAAAGAGGAGTTTCGGCGACAGACCGAGGCCGCCGGCATGGCCCGAAAGGTGAAGCGGGGCGACGCGTGGTTCCCGCTGCGGATGGGCAAGAGCTTCTACAACTCGCTCAACCAGCGGGCCATCGAGGTGTTCCGCACCACCGACCAGGACATCGAACACAACTTCGAGTTCGGCCGTCCGGTCATGTTTTTCCGCGAAAAGCCCCCACAACCTACCACCCACCAACCCATCACCTATTTGTTCACGGGCACCGTCTCCTACGTCGACGGCGACCGCATGGTCGTCATCGTGCCCGACTCGGCGCCTCTGCTCGACCTCCAGTCGGCCGAAACGCCCATGGGCGTGCAGCTGTCGTTCGACGAGACGAGCTACAAGGCCATGTTCGACGCGCTCGACCGGGTGATGACGGCCAAGGACAATCGGCTGGCCCACCTGCGCGAGCTGTTCCATTCCAACCGGAAAGCGGAACGATTCACCTTTCAGCCGACGGCCTTCCCATGGCTCAACCCCACCCAGGAGCGGGCCGTGAACGAGGTGTTGCGGGCCAAGGACGTGGCTGTTGTCCACGGACCGCCGGGCACCGGCAAGACCACGACGCTGGTGGAAGCCATCAACGAGACGCTGATGCGCGAGAGCCAGGTGCTCGTCTGCGCGCAAAGCAACATGGCGGTGGACTGGATTTGTGAGAAATTGGTGGACCGAGGGGTCAACGTGCTGCGCATCGGAAACCCCACCCGGGTGAACGACAAGATGTTGGGCTTCACCTACGAGCGGCGTTTCGAGGCCCATCCCGACTACCCGCAGCTGTGGAGTCTGCGCAAGGCCATCCGCGAACTGCGCGCCCAACGGCGGAAAGGGGGCGAAAACCGCCATCAGAAAATGGAGCGGCTGAAGGCGCGCGCCACCGAACTGGAGATCAGAATCAACGCCGACCTCTTCGGCGAAGCCCGTGTCATCGCCTCAACCCTCGTGGGTTCGACCCATCGAACGCTTGAGGGAATGAAGTTCGGAACGCTCTTCATCGACGAGGCGGCACAGGCCCTGGAGGCTGCCTGCTGGATTCCGATGCGACGCGTGACGCGCGTGGTGCTGGCGGGCGACCACTGCCAGCTGCCTCCGACGGTGAAAAGTATCGCCGCGTTGCGGGCCGGACTGGGCAAGACGCTCATGGAACGCATCGTCGAAAACAAGCCCGAAGTGGTCACTTTGCTCAAGATACAATATCGGATGAACGAGAAAATCATGCGATTTTCGAGCGACTGGTTCTATCACGGACAGGTGGAGAGCGCGCCACAAATCAAGTATAGGGGCATACTCGACTACGACCGCCCCATCGAATGGCGCGACAGCCGGCATGCCGACACAGCTCCTGCCGGCCAGGAGGGCCTGGACAACGCCACCGGAACCTACGGCGAGTCCTTCGTGGGCAGTTCTTTCGGCCGCGTCAACAAGGCCGAGGCCCGGCTCACGCTCGACACCTTGCAGGATTATTTCACGAAGATCGGCCGGCAACGGCTGCTCGACGAGCGCATCGACGTGGGCGTCATCTCGCCTTATCGGGCGCAGGTGCAGTATCTGCGCGGCCTCATCAAGCACGAAGCGTTCTTCAAACCCTACCGGCAGCTCATCAGCGTCAACACGGTCGACGGCTTCCAAGGACAGGAACGCGACGTCATCCTCGTGTCGCTGGTGCGCAGCAACGACGAAGGACAGATTGGATTCCTGCGCGACCTGCGGCGAATGAACGTGGCCATCACCCGCGCCCGCATGAAACTCATCATCCTCGGCGACGTCGGAACGCTGACCCGACACCCTTTCTACAAGAAACTCTACGAATACGCGGTGAGCGATGGGGAAACGGCGAACGGGGAATGAGGGGCGGAAACGAAGGGTTGGCGAGAGACGGACGGACGAAGACCCGTCACTTCTTCATCTCCACCAACGCCTGGCCGTCGTCGTTGCCCGACAACACCACGCTCACGTAGTCCGTCTGGTGGGTTCCGCCATCCGTCACGGCCAGCGACAGCCGCCCTTTCACCCAAGGATAGCTGACGACGGCGAAGTGGTCTTTGCCCACCCGTGCCCGCAGCGGCTCCTGGATTTCGGCCGCTATCAGCAGCGACGGCGTCTCGGCACTGGCCATTTGGATGGTGCCCGTGAGTTCGCAGTAGAGCGAATCGTTCTTCGGCTGCGTCCAGACCACGTCCAACTGCTTGCTGCTGATGTCGAACGCCAGCCTTCCGTAGCCTCGGTCGCTGTAATCGTTACGGATGACGGCCGCATAGTCGGTCAGCGTCCAATGCCCGTCGGCGCCTTGCCGAACCGTGAATTGGTACTTCGTGTTGATCTCCGTGCTCTGATGCGCGCCGAGCAAGGTGGCCCGAAGCAGCCCTTGCGGCGTCTCGGAGAACAGGAAGTGGTCGAAATGATAGTCGGCCTTGCGGCGTTCCAGCCGCCAGTTGCGGGTGCCGTCAGCCTTCAGCGTGTCGTAGATTTGGCACTCCGGAAAGTATGTATCCATGAAAGTCTTGCGGTCGGCGTCGGTCGACAGGGCGAAATAGCGGTGCGACAGATAGGCCGTGAAGAGCATGTCGGTGAGCGGTTGGTTGCTGTTCTGCACATAATTGTAGGCCGCCCGCTCCGCCGAACGAGGTTCGTAGCCGTTTGGCGACCAGTAGAAACAACCGGTCAGGCAGCTTGCAGCCGCGAAGAGGGCCGCGAAAAGGTATGAAATCTTCTTCATCATCTTGTCATTTTAAAGTTAGAATCGATAGCCGGCCGTCATCCGGGCCACGCCAAGGCTGCCGTAGCCCAGTTCGGTGCCGAAGAACAGCCGCCTGCCCACCTGCATTCCGAAGCCCGTGAAGTGGCCCATGAAGTGGACGCTGCGGCTTCCCGAGGCCTCCCCCTCTTGGCGAACATAGCGCAGCGACGCGCCCACGCCGACCTCGCCGTACATCCGGAAGCCCCTGTGGCGTAGGTAATAGAGGCGCAAGGCCGGCATGAGGGTGCAGTAGCTGTCGCGCGACGACGCCACGGTTCGGTCGGAAACGCGCTCCTTCCACTTGTTTTCCTTACACTCATACGAGGCCGTCACGCCGTAGGCCAGCCAGCAGCCGGCCTTGAAGTCGCGCCGATAACCGATGGCGAAGCAGGGCGGTTGCACGCTGCCGTCGTCGTAGATTCTCAGACTCCGATAGGTGCCGAGCGGCATGTCGTGGCCCGAATCCATACCGTAGACATCCTTGCGGCTGAGGTCCCAGCCCAGATTGGAGGTTCCAAAGCCCATGCCCACCGACACTTCGCGGGTGGGGATGTCGTCGTTTTGCGCGCCGGCTGCGACCGGCAGGGCCAGCAACAGCGCGAGCAAGCACCTCTGTGCAGGCCTTGCCGCTTTCATAAAGATTGTTTTCATAGGGTCATGTTGTGTCATTTCGTTTGTATCTTGAGTCCCAATTGCAAGGCGGGACTGAAGGGTTTCTCCTTGAAATAGGTGGAAACGCCGCTGCCGTTGTCGGGCGAATAGCGCACCGACGGCTCGGCATAGAGGCCCACGGCAGGCGTCAGTCGCCACACGGCACCCACGCCGACGACTGCCGACAGCTGCGGGCGGTCACGCTTCATGGGTTGACGGGAGCCTTCGGTCCGCATGCGTGCCCTGACATTGAAGTCCACTTGGCCACCGCCTGTGGCGTAGACGGCCAGCCGGCGGCTGTGCCAAAGGCTGTGGCTCAACTGCAACGGCAGTCCCACGTCGTCCAGTTGCTGCCGGCTTTCGATGGTCAGGCCCCGCATCTGCTGGGTGAAGGTGGCGTTCAGCCGGGTGTAGACCACGCCCGTGGTCAGGCTCCAGCCCCCGCCGAGCGGCACGTCGACCGTCAGCCCCACCGAAACGGGCAGGTCGTGGCGTGCCTTTTCGCCATAGCCCACCAGGTAGGCAGGGGCTTCGTCGCCCGTTCCGGCCGCCCTCGAAGGCAGCCGGTTGGCCTTGGCCGCATGATATTCGTTCTGCCGTTCGGGGGCCATCTCCACCCTGTCGTGCCGGGTGTAGGCCAAGAGTCCGTTGGTGGCGTGGAGCCGCAGGCCGACGGAAGAGGCCGACGCACGGCGCGGCAGGTGCCCGTCCATAGGCTCGGCAGGCTGCGGCAGCATGTCGGGGGCAGGCTTCGGCTGCGAAGGGCGTGGCGTCGCCGTCGGTTCATCGGCCACAGGCGGCACCGTCGGCTCACTGCAATCGGGTTTCGTCACGGCCACCATGGAGGGTGAAAGCGAGGTGGAGGGCGCCACCTGTCCATGCGGCGAAGGCTCGTTCTTTGCCACGAAAGCCGATGTTCCGGCCGGTTCCGACGGCACGAGGCCCAACGATTGCCGGATGGCGTCGCGCCTTTGCAGCAGCGTTTGCTCTGCAGCCATCGGCCTGTCGGTCAGCTCCTTGTGGCGACTGAGCCAGAGAATGCCGCCCCCTGCCACCGCCACGACGACGGCTGCGGCCGCCACCCACCGACGCAAGGCCAGCCGACGGGCGGCCACGGCGACCGACCTGTCGTCGAGCGCCTGCTCAATGCCGGCCCACAACTCGTCGCCGACAGGTTCTTCCTGCCGTTCCATCCGCTTGCGCAGCCTGTCTGTCCAATCCGTTTGTTTCATTGTCCTTGCGTCTTGATGTATTCCTTAATCATGTGGGCCAGCATTTTCCTGGCTCTGGAGTATTGCGAAGCCGAACTGTTCTCCTTGATATGCAGCAGTCGGGCTATCTCCTTGTGCGACCGTTGTTCGAAAACGTAGAGGTTGAAGACCGTCCGATAGCCGGCGGGCAGCTGCCCCAGCATGTCGGCGACGGCCTCGGGGGGCACCTGTTCCACAGGCGGCTCGTCCTCGTCGGGCAACTCGGGCATGCTGTCGGCCGACACCCATCGCTCGTGTTTCCGCAGATAGTCCACCGACCGGTTGACGACGATGCGCAACAGCCATGCCGTGAGCGAGCCTTCGCCCCGATATTGAAAGTCATTGACGTGCGTCAGCACCTGGATGAAGCTCTCCTGGACGATGTCCTTGCGGGCGTCTGTGTCGGCCACGTAGCGGTGGCTGACGGCCATGGCACGTGCGGCGCAACCGTCATACAGCTGTTTCATGGCCCGACGGTCGCCCCGCCGGATTCCGTCCAAGATGATTTCTTCCGATTCCATCCGTCTTTCAACGCACCCGTTTGGTAGCCGTGAACCGGCAAGTCTGCCCGCCGGGGCTTACAAAGCCGCTCCACAGGCCCGTCTTCTTCTGATAGACGGCCATCCACTTGCCCGCCGTCAGGTCGTCCTTCACCGTCAGGTCGAAATACTCGTTGCTTTCGGAGCTGCCCGTGTGCATATAGTAGGCCGTCACGGAGGCTCCATAGCCCGGCAGCCGGCTGAAGGTCATCTCCGTACCGGTCACCTTGAGCGTGGTCTGGGTGGTCTCCCCGCGGCTGTCGGTCACGTCGATGGCATACACGCCCAGCCACCGTTGCGCCGCGCCGGGGTTCTCCTGGTTCGATCCACCCATGTTGTCGCCGTCCGTCGCGCACCCCGTGAGGACGCCGAGACAGGTCAGCAGCAGTACGAATAGATATTGTCTCATGCTCTGTCGTCTTTTGGTTGTTCTACCTTCATAACTCTTTGGTGCCGCAAATCTTGCATGTAAAAACGCAAAAAAATGATTTGCGGCATGAAAAAACGGCCTTGTCACTTTATTTTCGTACTTTTGCAGGCAATGAGAAGTGTGAAATGAGGATGTGAAAACGTGAGAGCAACTTCTCATTTCACACTGCACACTTCTCATTTCACACTTCACATTTCTCATTAAAATAAAAGACTATGCAACAAAAAATATCCGACTTTGAAATCATGGCTCCCGTAGGCTCGCGCGAAAGCCTGGCGGCAGCCATCCAAGCCGGGGCCGACTCGGTTTATTTCGGCATTGGCCAACTCAACATGCGGTCGCATTCGGCCAACCATTTCACCATCGACGACCTGCGGGAGATAGCCGCCACGTGCGCCGAACACGACATCAAGACCTATCTGACGGTCAACACCATCATCTACGACGAAGACCTCGGAACGATGCGGGAGATTGTCGACGCCGCCAAAGAGGCCCGAATCTCGGCCGTCATCGCCGGCGACGTGGCCGTGATGGCCTACTGCAACGAGGTGGGCGTGGAGGTTCACCTCTCCACACAGCTCAACATCTCGAACATAGAAGCCCTCAAGTTCTACGCACGGTTTGCCGACGTGGTGGTGCTGGCGCGCGAACTGAACATGGACCAGGTGGCGGCCATCCACCGACAGATCGACGAGCAGCACATCCGCGGCCCCAAGGGGGAACCCATCCGCATAGAGATGTTCTGCCACGGCGCCCTCTGCATGGCCGTCAGCGGCAAGTGCTACATGAGCCTGGCCAACGCCAACCGCTCGGCAAACCGTGGCGAATGCGTGCAGATATGCCGACGGTCGTACACCGTCACCGACAACGAGACGGGCAACCAGCTTGAGATTGACAACAAATACATCATGAGTCCGAAGGACCTGAAGACCCTCCGCTTCATCGACCGGATGATGGAGAGCGGCGTCAGGGTGTTTAAAATAGAAGGCAGGGCACGTGGTCCTGAATACGTACACACCGTCGTCAGCTGCTATCGGGAGGCCATTCGGAGCGTACTCGACGGCACTTTCACCGAAGAAAAGAAAGACCGTTGGGACGAACGGCTGGCCACCGTGTTCAACCGCGGCTTCTGGGATGGCTACTACCAGGGCCAGACCTTGGGCGAATGGAACGAGCACTACGGCAGTGCGGCCACGGAAAAGAAGGTGCTGGTGGGCAAGGTCGTGAAGTATTTCTCCAAGCTCGGCGTGGCCGAAATGGCCGTCGAGGCGTCTGAAGTGAGCCTGGGCGACAGGCTCCTGGTCACCGGTCCGACCACCGGCGTGCTGTTTTTCGACGCCAAGGAGATACGCTATGACCTCCAACCGGTGGACAAGGCGGAGAAGGGGTGGCGCGTTTCCATCCCCGTGCCGGGCAAGGTGCGCCCCAACGACAAGCTGTTTAAATTGACAAGCGTGGAAGGAAAGGTGAAAGGATGAAAAGATAAAAGGGTGAAAAGGGGAAAAGGGGAAGGTGAAAGGGTAAAAAAGAGAAGGTAAAAGGGCAAAAAAGAGAAGGTAAAAGGGTAAAAAGGTAAAAAGAAAAGGCGCAAAGTTTCAAGCAGTTCATCCTCCCAGGTTGTTCGGTGTAGTGGGCGATACCATCGCCCACTTGGGTGAAGCCATCTAAAAAGTAAAAGGGTGAAAAAGCCTGGGCGGAAGGGCCGCCGTTAGCCGACGAAAGGGCTGCTTTCACAAGGCAGAAGGGCAGCTTTTGCTTTCTGAAACGGCAGCTTTCACAACGCCACGGGCCAGCTTTCACGGAGTCCTTGTTACTTTTTTACCTTTTTACCTTTCCAAAAGCCTTTTACTTTTTTACCCTTTTACCTTTCATCGTTTCAACCGCCGATTCATCTGATACAGCGCGGGCACGAAGATGCAAAGCGAGAAGAAGAGCCATAAGACGACGCGCAACTGGCTGCCGCCGGCCAGGTCGACGAGCTTCATGTCGTCAATGCCGGGGGCGAGATTGGTGGCCAGGAAGGCCAATGAATTGTTGACCCAATGGCAGACCAGGCCCGGAACAATGCTGCGGGTGCGCTCATACATCCACCCCAGGAGCACGCCCGTCAATACGGCATGCAGGAATTGGGACTCGTTGCCATGGACGGCACCGAAGATGACGGCCGAAACGGCAATGGCTCCCCAGCGCCAGCGGCCCTCCATCACCGTGAGCAGGCTGCGCAAGACGGCGCCTCGGAACACCACTTCCTCGGCCACGGGGGCCAGTATGCCGATGAAGAGATAGCCCAGGGGCTGGCGCATGATGTCGACGAGCAGACGTTCCACGTGCTCGGGCATGTCGAGCGAGAGCTGTTCGTTGAGCCATATCGAGGGGATGATGGTTCCCAACGTGGCCACCCCCGTCCAGACCAGGGCCGTCCAGGGCCGGCTGCGGAGATAGTCGCGGCCGACGGGCGTCCAGCGCAGCCGCAGGAACAGGACGATCGTCATCACGCTGCTGAGCACCGTGGCGGCCAACACCACCGGCCCCTTGAGCAACGGGCCGTGTCGCGTCAACTGCGCAAAGGCTTCCGACACGCCGCTGCCTTGACGGATGTAGTAGCCCCATGTGGCCAACTGCATCGTGACGATTTGCAGGAGAAAGAAGATGACTACATAAAACAGGACGTTGAGGGATTGTTTCACGATGGGTTTCATACGTATTTCATTTGCGTTAAACTATAAACATGCCGCAATTCGCGCCGCCCGGGCCTACAACTCCTTCAGCCCCAGCAGTTCGGCGGCCTTGGCGCGGTCGGCCTTCAGCTGTTCGGTCAGCTGCAACAGGTTGTCGAACTTGCGCTCCGAACGGATGCGTTGTACGAACGACACCATGACCTGCCGCCCGTAGAGATTGTCTTCGAAGTCGAAGATGTGGACTTCGAGCGTCTGCGCCTGCCCTCCGAAGGTGGGACGGACGCCGATGTTCATCATGCCGGGCAGCTGCGCCACGCTGTGCTCCAGCCTGACACGCACGGCATAGACGCCCGCTTCGGGAATCAGTTGGCATGTCCCCGCAACATCGATGTTGGCCGTGGGAAAGCCCAGTTTGCGGCCGTTTCGATAGCCGCCGACGACCTTTCCCGAGAGCGTATAGGGGTAGCCCAGGCACCGGTGGCCCATGTCGACCCTGCCCTCTTCGAGCAACGACCGTATCATCGACGAACTGACATGCGCGCCTTCGATGGCGAAGGCCCGGTTGCGGATGACCTCCATGCCCATCTCGCGGCCGTAGCGCACGTAGTCGTCGAAGCCTTCCGTGCGGTCGTGGCCGAAGCGGTTGTCGTAGCCGATGATGAGTTTGCGCACGTTGAGCTTGTCGACCAGCACCCGACGCATGAAGTCGTGGGCCGAGAGCGCGGCCATCTCGCGGGTGAACGGGAGCACGGCCGCCTGGTCGCAACCGGTCTTGGAGAGCAGCAGCAGCTTGCTGTCGAGCGGGGTCAGCAGGCGGGGCTGGTAGTCGCTCTGCAGCACTTGGCGGGGATGGCGGTCGAAGGTGATGACGGTCGACACCATGTGGCTCAGCCGGGCCTCCTCCACCATGTTCCGGATGAGGTATTGATGGCCGCGATGGACGCCGTCGAAGAAGCCGATGGTGGCCACCGTGGGCGGCAGGTTGCCCGTGTCGGGGTTGACTTTGATGATTTCCATACGCTTTATCGTTTCCTCTCCAGAAGCCGGCAGACGCCACGATAGGCCTCGCCCAGCCACAACACGGCCGACGTGGCGCCCACGACCATGAGCCATTCGCGGGCCGACATGCCGTCGGTACGGAACATTCTGCCGCCAAATTCGACGATGAGCCACTGGCCGCCAAGGATGATGAGCAGCACGAAGAGCAGGCCGCGGTCGGTCCACAGCCGTCTGAAAGCCGAGTGGTGGCCGCCCAGGCATTTCGCGTTGAACAGGTTCCAGAACTGCAACATGACGAAAGTGGTGAAGAAGAGGGTCAGTTCATGGGTGCCCATGCCGCCCGGAAGTATCCGTTCGCAATAGATGAGAAAGGCCAACAGCACCACGAAGAACGCCGCTCCCGTGAAGACAATGCCACGGAACATGGCCTTCGAGAGAATGAAATCGGCCGTGTTGCGGGGCGCTTCACCCATAACCTCGCGCGAAGGGGGCAGCGACGCCAGGGCCATGGCCGCGAAAGTGTCCATGATGAGGTTGACCCAGAGAATCTGCGTCACGGTCAGTGGCAGTTCGGTGCCCACCAACGAACCGGCCAACACGAGCAGCAGGGCCGTCAGGTTGACGACGAGTTGGAAGTAAAGAAACCGCTGGATGTTCTTGTAGAGGGAGCGTCCCCACATGACGGCATTGACAATGGAGCCGAAGGAGTCGTCGAGCAGCGTCATGTCGCTGGCCTCCTTGGCCACGCTGGTGCCCGAACCGAGCGACAGACCCACGTGGGCATGATGCAGGGCGGGCGCGTCGTTGGTGCCGTCGCCCGTCACGGCTACGATTTCGCCGTGCCGTTGCAGCATTTCCACCAGCCGCTGCTTGTCCGACGGACGGGCGCGGCTCATCACCTTGATGGAGGGGGCCAGCCGGAACGCGTCCTCGTCGGAGAGCGCAGCCCAAGCGGGGCCGGTGATTAGGGTGTCTTCGGGATG
The DNA here is from genome assembly GCF_000426585.1 of Segatella baroniae DSM 16972 = JCM 13447. Lineage (GTDB taxonomy): Bacteria > Bacteroidota > Bacteroidia > Bacteroidales > Bacteroidaceae > Prevotella > Prevotella baroniae. Next base: position 289,965 of record NZ_AUFQ01000002.1, on the reverse strand, counting down.
GTGGGGGTTGGTGGACAGCTCTTCTTTGCCGACGACGCCAATCTGTCTTCCTATCTCCGCGGCCGTGGCGGCGGTGTCTCCGGTGACGATTTTCACCTCTATCCCGGCGTCGTGGCACCGGCGGATGGCGGCGAGAACCTCCTCGCGGACGGGGTCGCTGATGGCAAACACCTGCTGGAAGCGGCCGTCCACGGCGAAGGCCAGCGTGCGCATGGCCTGCCGCTGATAGGCTGAAAGCCTCTGCTCGATGGCCGTCCGCTCTTCGGGCGGCATGGCGCACATGTCCATCACGATTTCCGGCGCGCCCTTCACAAAGCGGTGCGCCGTGCCGTCGACCATGACTGTGGTCGACATATACTTACGTTCGGTGGAAAACGGCTCGCGGGCTGTCGGCTCGTAACGCCGCCGCAGGACGCGGTAGTCGACGCCACGGTCTTGGAGCCACAGCAACAGCGCGCCCTCGGTGGGGTTGCCGATGACCTCCTGCCCATTGAGTTCGGCCGTGGAGTTGAGCGCGATGGCGATGTCGAGCAACGGGTCTGCTGCGGCAGTGGCTGCGGCAGGTTGCGCCACACGCATCCGGTTCTGCGTCAGCGTGCCGGTCTTGTCGGTGCAGATGACCGTCACGGCCCCCATGGTCTCGCACGCGTGCAGTTTTCTGACCAGGTTGTTCGACTTGAGCATGCGCCGCATGTTGAGCGCCAGGGCCAGCGTGACAGCCATCGGCAGCCCTTCGGGCACGGCCATCACGATGAGCGTCACGGCCATCATGAAGTATTTGAGCACCATCTGGGCCATGTGCATGTAGTCGCGTGTGTGCCAGAGGCTGTCGGTCAGGATGTCATGGCCCAGGAAAAGGACGAAGGCGGCGATGGCCACGCCCGCCCCCACCTTTGAAATCATGACGGCCAACTTGTCGAGCTGCACGTTGAGCGGCGTCTTCACGGCCGTCATCTCGGTCGACTTGCGGGCCACCTGCCCTATCTCGGTGGCGTCGCCGACGGCCGTCACGACGTATTCGCCCCGCCCCGCCATCACCATCGTCGACCGCAGCACCATGTCGACCGAATAAGTGGCCCCGTCGGCCGCGTCGGTTTCGGCCTCATCGACCTGTACGCGTTTGTCGGCGATGGGTTCGCCCGTGAGCGACGACTCGTCAATCTGCAAGTCGGTGGCCTGCGCCAGGCGTCCGTCGGCGGGCACCTCGTCGCCCGTCTCTATCAGGACGATGTCGCCCACGACCACGTCGCGCCGTCTGATTTCAACCACACGGCCGCCCCGGCGCACCTTCACCTGTTGGTCGTCGTCCATGGCCGTGAGCATGTTGAACTTCCTGGCGGCGTCGCGCTCGAAATAGAAGCCCACGGTGGTGGCGAAAACGATGGCCAGGAAAATGCCGATCGTCTCGACGAAATCCTGTTCGATGAAGGCGAATACAAGCGAAATCGCCGCCGCCACAAGAAGTATCCGGATGATGGGGTCGTTGTATTTGTCGAGATAAAGCGTCCATAGGGATGTCTTCTTGGGCGGTGTCAGCACGTTTTCGCCGTGCCGTGCCCTGCTGGCGGCGACCTGTTCGTCGGACAGTCCCGCCAAAGAATGGTTACCTGAAGTGTTCTCTGTCATAGAAAAATGATATAAAAGGAATAGGAGGGGTGACAGACTCACCTACTTTCTTTTAACATTGCAAAATTACACAAAAAGCCATGAAGCCGCAATCAATCAATATTATTTAACGCCAAGTGCGCCGTTTTTGGGCAAGAGCCGCCTTCCGCTTGCTGATGGAATGAGAAACAGCCTGTGCAACATACCTACTTTTAGGTAAAAAGACGGTTTTGAAACAAAAAAACAAACCTTCGTTCGCTTATTTTGAGCATACGGATATATATTTGCCATCAACTTCATCCATCTTCGCATCGCCATATCGGCCAAGCAGAAGCAAGGCACGCGCAAGCATTATTTTTTAGAACCTCACTCAATGGAAATGACACAGAAGAACTCCTATTCCCGATTGATGAATCGCTACGACGATGTAATGACAGGGCGCAAATGGTGGTCGTGGCTGTATATGCACTGCCTTTGGAAAACCGACGACAATGCCGTAGCCCGAGAAGTGCTGGAAATGATTCCAGACAATTTTAGTGGTACGATGCTGGACGTGCCTGTGGGCACGGCTGTTTTTACCTGCGACAAATACCGTCAGATGACAAATGCAGAGATTACGGGGGTGGACTACTCGCGGGAGATGCTCGACATTGCGCGTTCGCGCTTCGACAAAGCGAGAATAAAGCATGTCGCTCTGCGGCAAGGCGACATAGGCGATTTGCCTTTCCCCAGTGAACACTTCGACCTCGTGCTTTCGATGAATGGTTTCCATGTCTTCCCTGAAAAGGAACGGGCCTTTGCCGAGGTCTTCCGGGTTCTCAACCCCGGCGGCACATTTTGCGGATGTTTTTACATCAAGGGAGAACGTAGGCCCGCCGACTGGTTTGTGCGAAAGGTTTTGGACAAACGGGGGCTGTTCATCCCTCCCCATTATACGCGACGGCAGACCGAAGACAAACTGCGTTCTTTATTTGGAGCAAACGTGGAAATAAGAAACGAACGTTCCATACTGATTTTCAAATGTGTCAAACCCGATGCAGACCATTGATATATGCTTCTCCAGCTTTGGTGCGAAATACAACCAGTCGGTTGCTTACGATTCTGTTTTCAGATTCCATAATCATATTTCTTTTATTTTCAGACTGCATAATCATATTCTTTGATGTGAATGTTTTGGTTAAATCTTCTTGCCTAACAAATATTGGTAGATATCCCTTTGACCACTCTATTGTGGGTCATTCTAATCTTCACATTATATGTACCATCCTTTTTTGTTTACTCTTTAGTACTTCTGCTTTAAATGAATCATAAACTATAGGAAAAAAGAAAAACTCCCATAAGCATTTTGCTTATAGGAGTTTCAGTGTGGACCAGCCTGGGCTTGAACCAGGGACCTCCAGATTATGAGTCTGTTGCTCTAACCAACTGAGCTACAAGTCCAACTTACGCCTCGTGGGATAAGTTTTATGCGGCAAAGATACGACATTTGAAGCAACTGACCAAATATTTTGCAACAAATTGGGGACATCCGACATTTCAAGTGACAATATGGCCAAAAAACGCGGCTACTCTTGCATGACAGCAAAAGAATGCTGATACCCTTGCATGATAGCCAAAAAACGCGGCTACTCTTGCATATTTGAATAACCACAAACAAAAATACAAATATGAACGTTACGCTTCAAGCGTGCCGGCCATGCACTTGACGCCACCATCGCCACCCTCTGCCGAGATGTACGACGAGGCGCACCATGCGCATGCAAAGGAATCGCGGAACTGCACACGTTGCAGATTTTCACGTCCTTGTGCCCTGAATATGTGCACATTGCAAACGGAAAGTCAGAAGACGACAACGCAAACGACGGAAAACGTCCGACGCTGCGATGCGGCGCATGCCGCCGGAATCTCCACGTCGCGTCAAGACGAATGCCGTCGTAGTTTCCGGTCGCGAAAGGCTACCGGAAGGACTGCCCCGCCACGCGTTCGATGTCTTCCATCGTACCGTCGAATGGGCCGTTGTGCTCCAGCTTGAGGGTACACATGGCCGCGGCGAACTTGCCGGCTTCCATACAGTCGGCCCCTTGCAGGCGCATGTAGAGATAACCGGTGGAGAACGTGTCGCCGCAACCGGTGGCGTCGGTGCGTGCCGACGGCTTGTAGGCGGGAATCTGGTAGAACTTGTCACCCGCATAGATGAACGAACCGTAGCTGCCCAGCGTAATGATGACTTCGCGGACACCCATCGCTGCCAGTTCGCGCGACAGTTCGCGCGGGTCTCGACTGCCGCCGATGGCCACCATTTCGTGCTCGTTCAGTTTCAGCATATGGGTGTAATGCAGGATTTCATGCTTGTGTTTCCAGTTGACGGGACGCACGCTTTCGCCCCTCACCTCACGCAGAAAGCCCTGCACGTCGATGGAAACGCGTCCCCGCTCGGCCAGCGACGCCACCACCTCGGGCGAGAAATCGTCGGTCAGCAGCGAACCCAAATGAAAGACGCGGGCCTGCAACGGCGCCAATTCATCCATCGTAAAGGGGTCGGCCTTGGCCAAGACACGCTGCGTGCGGCGGTCGGAGTTGCGCCCGTAGCGATTCTCGAAAAACACGGTATGCGCGCTGTCGTGGCACACCACGTCGATGCCGGCCTGCCGCATCTTGTCGATTTCACCGCGCTGGTCCTCTCCCACCTTCGTCAACAACTGGAACGAAACCTTCGGAGGCAGCTGATTCATCCCGTAGGCCATGTAGTATGCAGTTCCACCGGGCATGTAGACGGTCTTTTCCGGCGTCACGATTCTATCGCGCGTGACATGCCCTATACAACATATATCTTTCATTCAATAAACATTTAATGCTGCAAAGATAGCATTATTTGACAAAAACCAACCATCATTGTCGGTTTTTTATCTTCCTGTCGATGAATGCCCGGCGTCAGAAGGGACTTCGCCATAGGCCGAGCTTGCCGTCGAAGGTCTTGCTGACGGGATTCCCCTGTCCGTAGATTACGGTAATTTCCCTTTTTCCTCTCCACAAAAGTGGTGCTTTCGCTTTGGAATATCACGCATTTGGCGTATCTTTGCATAAGATAGGCGGCGCTCGGCAGATTGAGAGCAAACTCTCTCTGCGCTCACTTGCACTATCTTTGCATCAAACGTATCTCATTCTCATGATGGTTACACTTTCTTTATGGCAAGAGGAGTATTGGATTTTGCTGATGCAACTCTATATGAAAAAACCGGTAGGCGTCAAGGCTTTATATTCCAAACCTTTGATCGACTTGAGTCTTGAGCTTCACATTGAGCCCGTATATATCTACCAGCAGCTTTTCCGCATCCGCAGAAAGGACACGCCCAGCATGCAACTGCTTTGGGACACCTATGCCGACCACCACAGCCGCCTCAGCCGCGAGGCCAAGCGCGTGAGGCGGATGAAAGGCTACGGCAATGCCGACGGATTCTATGAGGGAGTGGACATCCACGAGACGTTTGAAAAGGACTTCAAGCCACTCCCGCGGCAACCACTGCTCACCCCCGTCATGCTCATCCGCATCCTCGACCTCTACTTCCGGCTCACGCCCCTGACGATGGTTGCGGGCACTTCGGAGATACAAGAGGAGGCCCGGCTGCTGAAAATACCCGCCGCGCTCATCGTCAACGTGATGGAGGTGTTTCAATTCTGCGACCCTTATCTCAACCGCGGCGACCTTGCGGCCGACCCATTGCTGCCCGCCTGCCGCGACATCTGGCAACGCTATGGCAACGACAACCCCGAAACGCTGGCGGCACTGGCGGCCCAACTGAAGGATTATTTCAAATAACGGAACGCATGGCACAGAAACTCATACAGATCCAAGAGCAGAAACTGGCGCAGCTGCAACGCCTTTCGCAGCAGCAAATGCTGGTGGTTCACCTGCTCGAAATGCCCATCAACGAATTGGAGGAGAACGTGAACGCCCAGCTCGACGACAATCCCGCACTGGAAAAGGCCGACGAGGGGGAGGATGACATGCCCGACCTGCGCGACGACGGCAGCGTGGCGGGCGACGAACCCGAAGGTTTCGAGGCGGAGAACGAGCGCGAGGAACGCCAGGACGCCCTCGACGACGCGCTGGAGAGTATCGGCTACGACGACCAAATGCCCGACACACACTGGAACCAGCGGCAGAACGCCGACTACGAGGAAATCGTCTACGGCGACACGGTGTCGTTCTACGACAAGTTGAAGGAGCAGATGGGCGAACTGGAGCTGACGCCCCAGAAGGAGCACATCATGGAATATATCATCGGAAGCCTGGACGACGACGGGCTGCTGCGCAAGGATCTCGACACGATTTGCGACGAACTGGCCATCTACCAGAACATCGACGTGAGCGTGGCGACCATCGAAGAGGTGCTCCGGAAGCTCCAGACGTTCGACCCCGCGGGCATTGGCGCACGCTCCTTGCAGGAATGTCTGCTGCTGCAAATCGACCGCATGCGCGACGAAGAAAAGGAAAAAGGACAATCCGGACGGCTGACAAGCCTCATGCGCGACGTCATCGCCAACTGCTTCGACGACTTCACGCGCAAGCGGTGGGGACGCATTCAGGAACAACTGCAGCTGACCGACGCCACCGTGGAGGCCCTGAAGGAGGAAATCAAGCGGCTCAACCCGAAGCCGGGGGCCGCCATGGGCGAGACCGTCGGCCGCAGCCTGCAACAGATAACGCCCGACTTCATCGTCGACACGGCCGACGACGGCACCGTGACTTTCTCTATGAACAACGGCGGACTGCCCGACCTGACTGTCTCGTCCTCGTTCACGAAGCTGGTGGACGACTACAAGGAGCGCAAGGAAAAGCTGAACCGGCAGGACAGGGAGGCCTTCGTTTACGCCCGCGACAAGGTGGACAAGGCGCGAAACTTCATCGACGCCATCCGACAGCGCCGCCACACGATGTACGTGACCATGAAGGCCATCATCGCATGGCAGCACCGGTTCTTCACCGACGGTGACGAAGCCGACCTGAAACCTATGATTCTGAAAGACATCGCCGAGAAGACAGGACTCGACATCTCGACCATCAGCCGCGTGAGCAATGTGAAATACGTGCAGACACGATGGGGAACGTTCCCCCTGCGCTTCTTCTTCACCGACGGCTACGACACGGGCAGTGGCGAGGAGACGTCCACCCGCAAAATCAAACTGGCCCTGAAGGAGATGATCGGCAAGGAAGACGCGGCGCGGCCGCTGAGCGACGAGGCCCTGGCGCGCGAGATGAAGAAGCTGGGCTACCCCGTGGCAAGGCGCACGGTGGCCAAGTACCGCGAGCAGATGGGCATTCCCATCGCACGCCTGCGCAAGGACTGACGGACGGGAAACAATTCCAAAGAAAGGAAAAAGAACATAATCAATCGCAAAGTGATCAAAGAAAAAGACATCATCGTGGCGGCCAGAGCCGTCAGCATGGTATTCAATCCGTTCTATCTACCCATGGTGGGCCTCGTGGCGCTGTTCGTCTTCAGTTATCTGAGCATGCTTCCCATGTCCTACAAGTTCACCGTTCTGGCGCTGGTCTACGTGTTCACGTCGCTGCTCCCCACCCTGCTCATCCGCTTCTACCGCAATTCGCAGGGCTGGTCGCTCATCGAACTGGGCCTGCGCGAGCGGCGCATGGTGCCCTACGTCATCTCCATTCTGTGCTACTTCCTGTGCGTCTATCTCATGAAAACCTTCCACATGCCCCACTTCATGGGCAGCATTCTCGTGGCGGCGCTGCTCATCCAGGTGGCCTGCGCCTTCATCAACATCTGGTGGAAGGTGTCGACGCACACGGCAGCCATCGGCGGTGTGGCCGGCGCCTTGATGGCTTTCTCGATGATATTCGCCTTCAATCCCATGTGGTGGTTCTGCCTGGTGATGGTGCTTGCGGGCGCCGTGGGCACCAGCCGCATGATTCTGCGGCAGCATTCGCTGCCCCAGGTGGTGGTAGGCTTCGGCATGGGAATGGCCGTGGCGTTCTTCACGATACTCTTGTAAACAACAAACACAACCGATATGAAACCATTAGTAAGTATTATCATGGGCAGTACGAGTGACCTGCCCGTCATGGAAAAGGCCTGCAAGTGGCTCGACGACAACGAAATTCCTTTCGAAGTGAACGCCCTTTCGGCCCATCGCACGCCCGACGCGGTGGAGGCTTTCGCCAAGGGAGCCAAGGCCCGCGGCGTGAAAGTCATCATTGCAGCGGCCGGAATGGCTGCCGCGCTGCCCGGCGTGATAGCCGCCTCGACGCCGTTGCCCGTCATCGGCGTACCCATCAAGGGCATGCTCGACGGTCTCGACGCCATGTTGTCCATCATCCAAATGCCTCCCGGCATACCGGTGGCCACCGTCGGCGTCAACGGAGCACAGAACGCGGCCATCCTCGCGGCCCAGATGATCGCCTTGACCGACGACGACGTGGCGGCCAAAGTGGACGCCTGGAAGGCCGGACTGGGCGCGAAGATAGAGAAGGCAAACAAGGAACTGGCCCAAATCAACTATAAGTATAAGGTGTAAAGCATGACGGATCTGTTCAATTTCCAGCGTCGCGCCACGACGGTCGTGCATGTCGGTGCCATTGATATGGGTGCCGACAATCCCATCCGGGTGCAGAGCATGACCACCACCAACACCAACGACACCGACGCCTGCGTGGCGCAGGCCGAGGAAATCATCAAGGCCGGCGGCGAACTCGTGCGGCTGACGACACAAGGAACCAGGGAGGCGGAGAACCTGGAGCACATCAACGCGCGGCTCAGGGCCGACGGATATGACACGCCTTTGGTGGCCGACGTCCACTTCAACCCCAACGTGGCCGACGTGGCCGCACGCTTCGCGGAGAAGGTTCGTGTCAATCCAGGCAACTATGTAGACCCCGCCCGCCGCTTCATCAAGCAGGAATATACGGACGAGGAGTACGCGCAGGAACTGAAGAAGATAGAAGACCGCTTCGTCCCCTTCCTGCGGATATGCAAGGAAAACCACACGGCCGTGCGCATCGGCGTGAACCACGGGTCGCTCTCCGACCGCATCCGCAACCGCTACGGCGACACGCCGGCGGGCATAGTGGAGAGCTGCATGGAGTTTCTCCGCATCTGCAAGCGGGAGGATTTCAACGATGTGGTCATCTCGGTGAAGGCTTCCAACACGGTGGTCATGGTGCAGTCGGTGCGCATGTTGACGGCCGCGATGGACCGGGAGGACATGCACTATCCGCTCCACCTGGGCGTGACGGAGGCGGGCGAGGGCGAAGACGGCCGCATCAAGAGTGCCGTGGGCATTGGCGCGCTGCTCGCCGACGGCATTGGCGACACGGTTCGGGTGAGCCTGAGCGAAGAGCCGGCGGCCGAGATACCCGTGGCACGCCACCTGGTGGACTACATCGGCGCCCACGCAGGCCATCTGGTGGTTCCCGCAACGGCCTCGAAGGACTTCGACTGGCTGCATCCGCAACGGCGCAAGACGCGTGCCGTGGCCGGCATTGGCGGCAGCAACGTGCCTGTGGTCATCGCTTCGCTGTCGCAGGAGCAGGGTGCCACCGTCGTCGGCGCAGACCGACAGTCGGCCGACTACCTGTATGTGGGCGGCCGGTTGCCCGAGAAGTTGGAAACCGCACAGAAGTATCTGGTGGATTACGACAAGTACATCGCCTTGCAAAAGGCCGGGTCGCCGCTGGTGGCCGAGGGTCGGCTGGCCCCCGTCTTCCCCACCAACGCCATCCCGTTCATCGGCATGGCCAAGGCCGAAGTGAAGTTTCTGGTGCTCAAGTTCGGCGCGCCTGTCGAGGAATACCAGGCCTGTCTGCGTCTCCATCCCGAGGTGGTGGTGGTTTGTGTCAGCAACCACCAGAACCGGTTGGGCGACCAGCGCGCGCTGGTTCACGAGCTGATGAACGCCGGACTCTTCAATCCCGTGGTCTTCGCGCAGATGTATCGCCACGCCAAAGCGGAGAAGAGCGACTTCCAACTCGAAGCCGCCGCCGACATGGGGGCCTTGATGATCGACGGACTCACCGACGGATTGTGGCTGCTGAACGACGGCGACATCCCGCAGGAGACCGTCGTCGACACGGCCTTCGGCATTCTGCAGGCCGCCCGGCTGCGCGTCAGTAAGACCGAATACATCTCCTGTCCGGGCTGCGGACGCACCCTCTACGACCTTCGGGAGACCATCGCCAGGATTCGCGAGGCCACCAAGGACATGAAAGGGCTGAAGATCGGAATCATGGGTTGCATCGTGAACGGCCCCGGCGAGATGGCCGACGCCGACTACGGCTACGTGGGCGCGGGCGTCAACAGGGTCAGCCTCTACCGCGGACAGGTGTGTGTAGAGAAGAACATACAGCAGGAGGTGGCCGTCGAGCACCTGCTGGCGCTGATCAGGGAAGGGGAAGAAAGACCTACCCCGACCCTCCCAAAGGAGGGAGAGCTGACGAATGAATGATGATGGAAGCCAACAACACAATCACAACGAGCGTGTAAAGCAAACTGTGTCAGGTCGGTGCATAGGGACATAGCCATGGTGCACTGCGCACTACCGCCTTGGCGGTTGGTCCTTTTATAGGACAGGGTTGCGAGCGCAGTGAGCTACCCTGTCTGGCCAGTGACAGAGAAAGCTAGGTCGAAGGTCTTGGTCTTTTTTACGTTTGTGGTGGATGTTTTTGGATATAACGGGTGAGCCGTCGGAATTGCCAATTGACTTTTGAAGCATGCGGAGGCATAAGCACAAGGGCGATATGTTAGCCATGGTTGCCACCGGCTGCCCCTTGATGGCTGGCGAGTAGGCTCACATGACTGACCCCGAGGCTTTCCTGCGGGGTTGAAGCCGGCGGCTTCACCTCTCCGTAACCCCCGGTCATGCCGCTGGATGACCGGGGGAGGTGTGCCCGCCACCCATCCGTCGACCCTGGAGGGGTCGCCCACCATCATCACGACTATCTCTGGGCGACCCTTCCAGGGTCGATTTCCGCTTGGTCTTCTATCCCCTGGTCACTCCGCTTCGCAGAGATGACCAGGGGTTATCGAGCGATGAAGCCTCCGGCTTCACTGCCTGCGCTGCCTGCGACAGGCATTTGTTGACACCCAATCGGTTCATGGGGACATAGCCATGGTGTATTCTTTATATCCAATCGGCGAATAGGGACATAATCATGGTGCAGTGCGCATGCAACCGCCTGCACCATGGCTATCTCCTATGCACCGACCTGACACAGTTTACTTTACACGCTCATTGTGATTGTGTTGTTGGCTTCCATCCTTATTCATTTGTCAGTTCTCCCTCCCTTTGGGAGGGTCGGGGTAGGTCTTTCAGTTGTGATTGTACTGCTGTTGGCTTCCTTCGTCTTATATTGATAATTCTTCGAGGGGGCAGAAGAGAAACTCCCATGTCTTTCTTGGCCGCTTGCGGCCCTTATGTCTTTGTCCTTGCTGCTCGAAAAAACATGTCTTTATGTCCTTATGTCTTTAAAACCAAAACAAGGAAACATGTCCTTATGTCCTTATGTCCTTATGTCTTAAAGTCGTTGGCGGAACATGTGGCTATGTCTTAAATACAAAAGCAGGCCTTTGACCTCCTCAAAGGGCCGCTTCCACATTCTCAAAGGGCTGCTTTCACATTCCCAAAGCACTGCTTTCAGCCGCTGAAAGCTGTGCTTTGGCAACGCCGAAGGGCAGCTTCGGCAAGGCACGCGACAAGAGACGGGGAAACGAAAAGCCCGCGCATGTGGGCCGAAAGATGGCCGGAAGGACGGTCGAAGGCCATCGGTACATGCTGTGGAACATAAAAAAAGCATGGTACTTTTCGAACGTCGCTCGGTCTTACTTGCAGAATGAGCGTTCATTCCTACCTTATATTATTAACTAAAACCTATCTTTACATGAAACGAAGCCTTTCGTCTACATGCCGTTTTCTGACAGTTCTTTTCTGTCTTCTCGTCGCTTCCGTCGTGAACGCGCAGACTCAGAAAGTGAGCATCAACGTCAAAAACGTTACGTTGCAATCGCTTTTCAGCGCGATTGAGAAGCAAACCAATCTTCATTTCTCCTATCAGACCGACATCGTGAGCACTACGCGCCGCGTGTCGCTCAACCGCCAGAACGTGACGGTGGCCTCCATCCTCACGCAGGTGCTGCCCGACTTCAACCTCCGCTACGAACTCGTTTCGGACAAGTCCATCGTCATCACCCGCCAGGCGGCCCACCCCGCGCCCCAGCAAGCAGGCGCGAAGAAGGTGTCGGGCAAGGTTCTTGACGAGCACGGTGAGCCCGTCATCGGCGCGACCATCAAGCAGCAAGGCACCCAGAACGGCACGATCACCGACCTCGACGGCCATTTCACGCTCGACGCGCCGGTGGGCAGCACGCTCACCATCTCCTACATCGGCTTTGCCGACAAGACCGTCAGCGCCAAGCAGGGCATGACCGTCACGCTCAGCAGCAACGTCGAGTCCATCGACGAGGTGGTGGTCGTGGGCTACGGCACGCAGAAGAAAGCCAACCTGACCGGTTCGGTGGCACAGGTGAAGATGGACGACGTGCTGGGCGACCGCCCCGTCGTGAACGCCGCGGCCGCCCTGCAGGGCGCCATGCCAGGCCTGACCATCGGCGGAGGCTCCGGCCCCGGCTTCGCCAAGTCGCTGAACGTGCGCGGAACCTTGTCCATCAACGGCGGTTCGCCCCTCGTGCTCATCGACAACGTCGAGGGTGACATCAGCACGCTCAACCCCGAAGACATCGAAAGCGTCACGGTATTGAAGGACGCGGCCAGCCAGGCCATCTACGGAGCACGTGCGGCAGGCGGCGTGGTGCTCGTGACACTGAAGCATCCGAAGTCCAACGAGCGCTTCACGGCCAACTACAATTTCAGCGTGGGCTGGGAACGGTCGCTCAACAACCTGGAGCAGGCTTCGCTGAAGCAGTATCTGGACGCCTATCTGGAGGCCGGATATTCCAACTCCTACTGGGCCGGCAACGGCGACGTGGCCAAGTGGCGCGACTATCTGACGCAGTATCAGCAGGATCCCTCGTCGCTCAACACCGTCGGCGACGGCATATTCAAAGACACCGACGGGCGCGTCTACTGGCTGTCGGAGAAGAACCTGGCCAAGAACATCCTGTCGACGGGATCCATCAACAACCACAACCTCACCGTGTCGGGCGGCAGCGACAAGATCCGCTATCGCCTTTCGGGAAGCCTGAGCCGTGAGAACGGACCGCTGGTGACCGACAAGGACATGTACCGCCGCAAGACCGTGAGCGGCTTCATCTCGGCCGACGTGCTGAAATGGTTCACCCAGGAGGCCACGCTCATCTACACCAACTCCACCCGACAGAGCCCGCAGAACATCGGAAACATGAACGGCTTCTACTCCACGCGCCTCGTCAACTACTATCCGGAGGGCAAAATCCCCGGCGAAGTGCTCGGAATCGAGGAAGACCTGCCCTCGCAGACTCCGCTGAACATGCTCACCTACGCCCCCGTGGCGCAGACCGAGACCTCCGTTCCACGCGTGTTGCTGCGCTCCATACTGAAGCCGCTGCCCGGATGGACCGTGACGGGAGAGTACACCTACAACCGCACCGACGAACACTACAACTTCTACACGAGCCGATTTCGCTTCGCCGACGTGCAGCTGGCCGCCAAGTATTCCACCGAAAAGGGCCAGGACTACTACCGCATGTCCGACGCCACGACGAAATACAACGCCCTGAACATCTTCTCCAACTATGAACACACCTGGGGACAGCATGCCTTCAAGGCGATGGTGGGCTTCAACCAGGAGAAATCCTACTACCGCTACTTCTACGGCAACGTGCTGGCGCAGGCCGTCCCGAGCGTACCTTCCTTCGCGGGAGGCACCGGTGAGAAGACCATCGTCGACAGATATTCCGAATATACCATCCGCAGCGGATTCGCACGGTTGAACTATGCCTTCGCCGACCGCTACCTCCTGGAGCTGAACGGCCGCTACGACGGTTCCTCGAAGTTCCCCAAAGACCACCGGTTCGGCTTCTTCCCCTCGGTGAGCGTGGGCTGGCGACTGGGTCAGGAGGCCTTCATGGAATGGTCGCGCAGCTGGCTCGACGACTTCAAGCTGCGCCTGTCCTACGGCTCGGTGGGCAACCAGCGTATCAGCCCCTATCAGTTCACCCCGACGATGAGCGTCAACAGCAGCGGCACCTACCTGCTCGACGGCGGCGGAAAGACCACCTACATCACTTCTCCCGGCCTGGTGAGCAGCAACTTCACGTGGGAGAAGGTGACGACGTTCAACGTGGGCTTTGACCTGTACGCCTTCAACAACCGCCTGACGGCCACCTTCGACTGGTACAACCGCAAGACGACGGGCATGTTGGCCGCAGGCATCGAGATTCCCGACGTAGTGGGAACAGACGCACCCTTGCAGAACGTGGCCGACATGAAGAACAAGGGCTGGGAACTGAGCCTCGCATGGCGCGACAAGATTGGCGACTTCAGCTATCGCCTGGGCTTCAACATCTACGACAGCCAGGCCGAAATCACCAAATACAACAACGAGTCGGGACTGCTCAACGACTACTACGTGGGCAGGAAGATTGGCGAAATCTGGGGCTACGTGTCCGACGGCTACTACTCGCTCGACGACTTCGACGCCGAAGCGGCCAAGCACCACACATGGACGCTGAAGGAAGGCGTCGCCAAGATCAACGGCTTCAACCCGCAGCCGGGCGACATGAAGTTCAAGGACTTGAAACAGGACGGCATCATCAACTCGGGTGAAAACACCGTCAACAACCCCGGCGACCGAAAGGTCATCGGCAACGACGCGGCCCGCTATCAGTTCGGTGCCAGCCTGGGCGCCTCCTACAAGGGATTCAGCCTCGACGTGCTGCTCCAAGGCGTCGGCAAGCGCGACTATTGGCTCGGCGGCTCAGCACTCTTCCCCTTTGCCGGCGTGGGCGCGGGCGACGCCGTGTTCCAACCGCTCTACTACAACCAGACGGACTACTGGACCGCCAAGAGCTACGACCCTGAAAGCAGCGACTACATGGTGCCCGTGAACCCCAACAGCAAGCTCTTCCGCATCTACGGACAGGGCAACAACGTAGGCTCCAACACCCGGGTGAGCGACAAGTACCTGCAGAACGCCGCCTATCTGCGCATCAAGAATGTGACACTCTCTTACACTTTCCCCAAGACATGGATGAAGAAGACGTTCGTTCAGGACGCGAAGATGTATGTCAGCATAGAGAACCTGGCCACATTCAGCCACCTGCCGAAAGGCTACGACCCCGAAGGGTCGGCGGCTTCGAGCACTGCCAACGCGCTGAGCAACGGCATTTCGTGGGGTTATCCCTATTATCGCACCATATCAGTGGGTGCAAGTATCACTTTCTAACCTAATGAGTAGATTCACATGAAAAAAGTAATGATAGCGCTGCTTGCAGGCGCATTGACCCTGACGGCTTGCAACGACGACTTCCTGGAGAAGTACCCTGTAACTGACTTGACCGAGGGCAACGCCTTCAAGGAGTATGACAACTTCAAGGCTTTCATGAACCCGTGTTATGAAATGTTCACCAACACGACCATCATGACCAGCATCAACAATAGCTACCTGAACGCTCAGTTCTACGGCGACTGGTATGGCGGATTGGTGACGCACCGCGACAACAGCCGCAACCCTTACGCCTACGAAACGATAACGGCCACGTCGGATGGTGGCGGATGGAACTTCGGCTATATCCGCCGCATCAACATCATGCTCAGCCACCTGAACGACGGAGCGCTCACGCCCGAACAAGCCGCCCATTGGCGTTCGGTGGGCTTCTTCTTCTCGGCCTTCTGGTACATGGAGCTGATCGACCGCTTCGGCGACGTGCCCTGGATTGACAAGGTGATTGGTGAGAACGACGAAGCGACTTACGGCCCGCGCACGCCACGCGCCGAAGTGGCCGACAGCATTGTGGCACGCCTGGAGTATGCCGCCGCGCACATCGGCAAATTCAACGATGGCGACAACACCATAACGGCCAACGCCGTCAAGGCCGCGCTGTCGCGGTTTCTGCTCCGCGAAGGCACCTGGGCCAAGTATCACGGCCTGAACGAGCCGTATGAGAAGTACTTGCAGAAGTGCATGACGGTGTCGAAGGAACTGATGGACGCCTATCCCACCCTCTACAAAGGCGTGGATACGCAAAATCCGGCCACCGGCTACGGAGAGATGTGGACGACGGAGAGCCTGAAGGGAAAGCCCGGTGTCATCCTCTGCAAGGAGTTTGTCGACAACATGCTGATGAACCGCTACAACGACTTCGAGCACATTGCGGCCAATGCCGCCGACGTTCCCCAATACACGGTGGACATGTTCCTGATGAAGAACGGCCTGCCCATCGCAAACGCGGCCTCGGGCTACAAGGGTGGCAAGGGAAAGGACATGTGGGACACCTTCGCCGACCGCGACCCGCGCCTGTATCACAACATACAGCCGCCTTATGTGGTGGCGCCGAACAACAAGATGCCCGACAACGTGAACACGTTCAGGACATGGAAGTTCCTCAAGGCAGGCAACAACAACCAAGGACATGTCGTGACGGCTGAGGAGGAAGCCAAGTACAGATACTACATCGACCACATGGGCGCCAACGTGAAGTGCGTGCGGGGCGGCGCAGCCGGAGGCGAAGGCATGAAGCGGTGTCCCGGACAGAACTGGGGCGCGTCGCTGACACCGGTCAGCCCCAACCTGACGACCGACTCGCGCGTGCCCTACATGCGCTGCCGGACCGGCTACTACTTCTGGAAGAACTACGACATGTGGGAGTTCTCCACCGGTTCTTCAGCCTTCTGCACGGCCGACAAGCCCATCTTCAAGATAGAGGAAGTGCTGCTCAACTATGCCGAAGCCGCATGGGAACTCAACCAGTTCAGCCAGACGGTGGCCGATATGACCATCAACAAGTTGCGCGAACGCTCGGGCGTGGGGAAGATGACGGTGGCCGACATCAACGAAAACTTCGACCCCGCACGCGACAAGGGCAACGCGCCCTGGTGGACGGGCAAGGGCGGCAAATTCGGAAACTACAATGTCGACCCTGTTTTGTGGGAGATTCGGCGTGAACGCCAAATAGAATTGTTTGGCGAAGGCTTCGCTTTCTACGACATTCGACGCTGGGCCAAGGCGGCTTACTATGTCAACCGCCAGCCTTGCGGCCTCTGGACGACGGCCAAAAACAACATCTACGCGCCCAAGAACAATGCCTATACGGGACAGTTCGTCGACTACGACCAAATCAAGAGCACCGGCAAGGCGACCGCGGAGAACAACAGCGTGGGCAGTGGTTGGATCTATACTTACGAAAGTCCGCTGACGCAAGGCGGCTGGCTGGACACCTACTATTTGAGGATGGTGCCGACGAGCCAGATCGTCCTGAACCGGAAGCTGACGCAAAACCCCGGATACAACGAACTGTTCGGTCTTGGAGAATGACGACATGCAACAGAAGACTTCTATATGGATAGCAGGAGCGGCGGCATTGGCCGCCGCTCCGTCTATGATGGCCAAGCCGGCCAAGTCGGCCAGGCCCAACATCATCTACATCATGTGCGACGACATGGGATATGGCGACCTGGGATGCTATGGTCAGCCATACATCAGTACGCCGAACATAGACCGCATGGCCCGCGATGGCATGCGCTTCACGCAGGCTTATGCCGGCGCGCCGGTGAGCGCGCCGTCGCGGGCCTGCATGATGACAGGACAGCATTCGGGCCACACGGAGGTGCGTGGCAACAAGGAATACTGGGCCGACAGCAAGCCCGTTTTCTATGGACGAAACCGGGATTACAGTGTGGTGGGCCAACATCCGTATGACCCCAGGCACGTCATCCTGCCCGAAATCATGAAGGACAACGGCTACAGGACGGGCATGTTCGGCAAGTGGGCCGGCGGCTACGAAGGCTCGGTGTCGACGCCCGACAAGCGGGGCGTGGACGAGTTCTTCGGCTACATCTGTCAGTTTCAGGCACATCTGTATTATCCCAACTTCCTGAACGAATACAGCCGGACACGCGGCGACACGGCTGTCAGCCGCGTGGTGCTGGACGACAATATCGCCCATCCGATGTTCGGAAAGGACTATCGCAAGCGCACGGCCTATTCGGCCGACCTCATTCACAGGCGTGCCCTGCAATGGCTGGACGCCCAGGACGGGCGCAAACCTTTCTTCGGAGTGTTCACCTACACGCTGCCCCACGCCGAACTGGTCCAGCCGGACGACTCGCTGGTGGAGGCATATAAGAAGAAGTTCTTTACGGACAGGACGTGGGGAGGCCAGGAAAACTCGCGCTACAACGCCGTGGAGCACACGCACGCGCAGTTCGCGGCCATGATAACGCGCCTCGACGCGTATGTAGGACAAATCATGGCGAAGCTCGAAGAGAAAGGACTAGCCGACAACACGCTGGTCATCTTCACCAGCGACAACGGCCCGCACGAAGAGGGAGGCGCCGACCCGACGTTCTTCGGCCGCGACGGCAAGCTGCGCGGACTGAAACGGCAGTGCTACGAGGGTGGAATCAGAATACCGTTCATCGCCCGTTGGCCGGGACGGATTGCGGCCGGCACGGTGAACGACCTGCAAGTGGCCTTCTACGACTTGATGCCAACTTTCTGCGAGCTGACGGGCGTGAAGAACTATGTGCGCAAGTATGCCAACAAGGCCCTGCCCGTCGACCACTTCGACGGCGTCTCCTTCGCCCCGACGCTCTTGGGCAAGAACGAGGCGCAGCAACGGCATGAGTATCTTTATTGGGAATTTGCCGAGACCGACCAAATCGGTGTGAGGATGGGAGACTGGAAACTGATTGTAGTGAAAGGAACCCCCCGCCTCTATGATTTGTCAGTCGACCTGCATGAGGATAACGACATCGCCGACCGGCACCCCGACATCGTAAGAAAGATGGTGGAAATCATCAAGCGGGAGCATGTCGACAATCCGCTGTTCCCCATCACCATGCCCCGCTAAGGGGCCACGGCCGCCCCGCTGAACGGCACAGGGGGATGAAGAAAAGGCGCAGGTGACGGCCGACTATCGGCTTTTCCGCCCGAAATCGGCCGGCACCTCGCCCCACTTCTTCGTCTCCCATTTGATGATGGGCGTGCGGAGAGGATGCGTGCGGAGCCATGCTTCGGCGCGGGCGATGATCTGGAAGACCGGCTCGGTCTGCGCGTTGCGCGCCAACTTGGTCTTGCACTGCTTCTTGTTGACCCACAGGATGGCGTTGTAACTGTCGGAATAGATCACCTTGTCGTGCATTCCCTGCTTCTCCAGGAGGGCCAGCGCATGGACAATGGCCAGAAACTCGCCGATGTTGTTGGTGCCTTGCATCGGCCCGAAGTGGAACACCCGCTCGCCCGTCTGCAAGTCGATGGCCTGATATTCCATCGGTCCGGGATTGCCCGAGCAGGCCGCGTCCACGGCCCAGGCATTGCGGAGGACGGCCTCTCCCCAGCCCTCTTCAAGGGGAGAGGGAGCGGCGACAGGGCCGGCGGCTGTCGGCTGCGAAAGTGTATGGGATGTTTTGCCGGCAGTTGTCTCTGGCTTCTTGGGATATGAGATTTCCATGTGTCGGATAATGTCTTTGAGCTGCCAAGCCACTTTATTGATATTGCCAAGCACCTCTTCGTTGGTAAAGCGGACAACCGTGTAGCCCATTCGGTTCAGGTCGGCCGTGCGAAGCTCGTCTCTGACGGGTTGTTCACCCTTGAAATGATATTTGCCGTCTACCTCGACTACGAGTTTATAATGAAGGTTGACGAAGTCGGCAATGTAATCGCCAATGATTTGTTGCCGCCTGAACTTATGGCCAATGCCATTCCCCTTGAGCATGTGCCAAAGCGCTTGTTCGGCGTCGGTCATGAAGAGTTTGTTTTCCTGGGCAAGCTGCTTCAACAAATGATAGGAAGCAGGTTCCGCCGTTTCGTAAACAAACTCATCTTTGCGCTCGCTCATGTGTGGTATGATTGCCGATATATTTCCCCCTCCTTCCGGAGGGGGCAAGGGGGAGGCTTCGTGTATTACATACGTTCAGGAACTTCGATACCGAGCAGGGCCATGCCGTTCTTGATGGTCTTGGCCACGTTCCGTGCCAGCACGAGGCGTGCCACTTTCTCTTCACGGCTGTCGGCATTGAGAATGCTATAGTCGTGATAGAACTGGTTGAACAGCTTGGTCAGTTCGTAACAGTAGTTGGCTATGCCGCTCGGACTGTAGTCCATGCCGGCCTGTTCGACAGCCGCGCCGAACTCGCTGACCTTCTGAATCAACTCTATTTCCTTGGCGTTGAGCCGCGTGTCGGTCGGCAAAGCCGTGGGCAAAGCGATGTTGTCGGCGGCCGCCTTGCGCATGATACTGCGGATGCGGGCGTATGTGTACTGGATGAAAGGCCCGGTATTGCCGTTGAAGTCGATACTCTCGGCTGGATTGAAGAGCATGTTCTTGCGGGCGTCCACCTTCAGAATGAAGTATTTCAGCGCGCCGAGACCCACGATGCGGGCTATCTCCCGCTTCTCGTCTTCGGTCATGTCCTTGAACTTGCCCAGTTCGTCGCTCGTCCGGCGCGCGTCGTCTATCATCGTCGCGATGAGTTCGTCGGCGTCCACCACCGTACCCTCGCGGCTCTTCATCTTGCCGTTGGGCAGTTCCACCATGCCGTAGGAGAAGTGAACCAGCTCCTTGCCCCACTTGAAACCTAGGCGGTCGAGCAGCAGCGACAACACCTGGAAGTGATAGTTCTGCTCGTTGCCCACCACATAAATCATCTTGTCGATGGGGAAGTCGTTGAAACGCATCTCGGCCGTGCCGATATCCTGTGTCATATACACCGAGGTGCCGTCAGAACGGAGCAACAGTTTCTGGTCCAGACCTTCGTTGGAAAGGTCTGCCCATACACTGTTGTCATCCTTCCGGTAGAAGAGTCCCTTGTCGAGACCCTCCTCCACCTTCTTCTTTCCCTCGAGGTATGTCTCTGATTCGTAATATATCTTGTCGAAACCGACGCCCAATGCCTTGTAGGTTTCATCGAAACCGGCATACACCCAGTCGTTCATCTTCTTCCACAAAGCACGCACTTCGGGGTCGTTCCGTTCCCATTTCACGAGCATTTCACGGGCTTCCTTCATGAGCGGAGCTTCGCTCTTGGCCTTCTCGGAAGCCGCTTCCTCGTCCATCCCCTCACTCATGTACTGCGCCTTCAAGGCCTCACATTCGGCCTTGTAGTGCTTGTCGAAAGCCACATAGAAGTCGCCGATGAGATGGTCGCCCTTCTTTCCGGCCTGCTCGGGTGTGATTCCGTCGCCCCATTTCAGCCAGGCCAGCATGCTCTTGCAGATGTGAATGCCGCGATCGTTCACGATATTGGTCTTCACCACCTTGTTGCCGTTGGCCTCCATGATTTGCGCCAGCGACCAGCCGAGCAGGTTGTTGCGGACGTGTCCCAGGTGAAGCGGCTTGTTGGTGTTGGGCGAACTGTACTCGACCATCACCAGCGGCGCGTCGGCAACGGCCCTTTTCTCGCCATAAAGTTCGTCGGCGTTGATGTCGCTGAGCAGCTCCACCCAGGCCGCGTCGGCCACCGTGAGGTTCAGAAAGCCCTTCACGACATTGAACGTGGCCACGGCCTTGCAGTTTTCGACCAGATATTGGCCGATTTCCTGGGCCGTTTCTTCCGGCCGTTTCTTTGAAATCTTCAGGAAAGGGAACACCACCAAGGTCAGATTGCCTTCAAAATCGCTGCGCGTTTTCTGAAGTTGCGCCATGTCGGAAGGCACATCTTGGCCATAGAGTTCTTTTATCGAAGCGATAACAGAACCGCTAATTTGACTTTCAATATTCATAGGGGAAGTTTAATTCGGTTATTGATGATGCAAAGTTAGCGCAAAAAGCGCTAACTCCAAAATAAATCACTTGAATTTTACCGCTCGGTAAACAGCACCTGCACAAGCGTCTGACCCACGGCCTTGAGCGTGTTCTTGTCGATGTTGTCCATGTTGTCGGCCAAGGTATGCCACGTCGGTCCGAAGCTGCTTTGGGCGCAATCGGGATAATAGGGGATGATGTCGATGGTCGGAATGCGGGCCACCTGGTTCACGGCAACGTGGTCGTCGGTGACGGCGCCGCCGTCGCTGTTGGGGAAGAAGCTGCCGTAGCCGGCCTGTCGGGCCGCGCGCCACACCTTCCTGACAATCTCCGGTGCGTATTGCATCGACAGCTGCTCCCGATGGAACTTGGCGCCCACGCCGCCGACCATGTCGAGCAGAATGCCGTAGCGGGCTTCGTAGCCTTCGGGCAGGTGGGCACTCCAGTATTGCGAGCCCAAAGCCCACGAGTTTCCGTCATCGGCGACCGACGCCCACTGCGGCGTCCCCCAGTCTTCGGCGTCGAAACAGACGAAGTCGACACCCAGATTGGCCGGCAGCCGCTGAGCGTCGGTATGGAGCAGGCGGGCCAGTTCCAGCATGACAGCCACGCCGCTGGCTGCGTCGTTGGCCGCCAAGATGGGCTTCCGCCAATTGGCGGAGTCGGGGTCGTTGTCCGCCCAGGGCCGGCTGTCCCAGTGGGCGCAGAGCAAGATGCGGGTAGTGGCGGCCGGATTGTAGCTGGCCATGATGTTATGGCACCTCAACAGGGTGCCGTCATAGCCCTTCAAATCCATCTTTTGGCTCGTGGTCTTGCAGCCGAAAGCCTTGAAGCGACTGACAATCCAGTCGCCGCAACGGTCGTGGCCGGCCGAATTCATGTCGCGAAAGCCGAAGTCGCACTGCGCCTGCGTGAAGGCGAAGGCGCTGTCGGCATTGAAAACAGGGCCTACCGGCTTCACCTTCTCCACCTCTTCCGCCTCTTCCACCATCGCCGTCTCGGCCTTCGACGCGTTATAGAAATAAGCGCCGCCGCCCAGAAGGCCTGCCGCCGCGAGTGCCAATATTGTCTTCATAGAGTTCTTCATTACCGTTTTCTTGTTTTATACGTTCTGTACTTGTTCCATCACGCGCAGCCAGTTGCCGCCCCATATCCTGCGGATGTCGTCCTCGTTGTAGCGTCGCCGCAACAGCCGGATGGTGAATTGTATCAGTTCGGAGCTGTCGGCCAAGCCGCGAATGCCGCCGTCGCCGTCGAAGTCGCTGCCGATTCCCACATGATCGACACCCATCACCCGGATGAAATGCTCCAGATGGGCCAGCACGTCGTGGATGGTGGCCTCGCCATTCTGCCGCAGAAAGCCGTGATACAGCGTGACATGGGCCACGCCTCCCTTCCGGGCAAGGGCCCGCAGCTGGTCGTCGGTCAGATTGCGGGGCACGTCGCACAACGCCTTTGCGTTGCTATGGCTGCAAACGATGGGCTTGTCGCTGATATCCAAGGCGTCATAAAAACTCTTTTCGCCGCCATGGCTCAGGTCGACCATCATGCCCAGGCGGTTCATTTCCCGTATCACCTGCTCGCCGAAGAGGCTCACGCCGCCATGCGTATGGCTGCCGCGGGCACTGTCGCAGATAGCGTTGTCGCCGTTGTGGCACAGCGTCATGTAGACGACGCCACGTCGCTTGAAGCGTTCGAGATTGTCCAGGTCATCCTCGATGGCCAACCCGTTCTCGATACCGAGCATGATACTCTTGCGTTGGTTGCGCTTGTTGTCATACAAATCCTGGGGCGTCCGTGCGATAGCTATAGCATGAGGATGGGCGTTGACAATCTCCTCTATCTTGTCGAAGATGAGATTCGTATAGGCGGCAGGGGTTGTTTCAAGCCGTCCCCCTTCGCCCTTTGTCATGTATTTCTGTGCCAGCAAAGGGTTGTGCGTGGCGATTCCTTGCAGGTCGAGCTTGGAGGAGAAGGTTTCGTCTGTCTGCGGTTGCGGCAAGTAGGCCACCATCGTGACGGCGTCCTGTCGTCCGTCGGCCATCTTGTGCAGGTCGTAGAGGATGCGGGGGTCGCGATGACCGAACTCAACGCCCTGCGGAAAGAACATCGGCGTGTCGCAATGTGTGTCGAGGGTCAGCACGCGACGGTGCAGATCCTTGGCCTCCGCAAAGTCCTTCGCCCTGCGAACGAGCCACGCAAACAGCTTGAGTCCGTCCTCTTCGAGCCACTCCGGGTGCCATTGCACGCCCATTATATCCTTGAATTCGCGGCTTTCCATGGCCTCGACAATGCCATCCGGGGCCTGTGCCGTCGCCTTGAAACGTTTCCCGCAGTCGGCGACGGCCTGGTGGTGGAAGGAGTTGACAAAGAGCCGGTCGGTCTGATAGAGTTCGGCCAGTATGCTGCCGGCTTCCAACGCGACCGTGTGCGTAGCCTCATTGCGTGCCGCATCCTGGCTATGCTTGATGCGATGGGGGACTTTCCCTTGTTCGGAATCGGTCGAATAAATATCTTGTGTCAGTTTTCCGCCCAACGCCAAGGCCAGCGTCTGCATGCCCCGGCAAATGCCCAGCATGGGAATCTGGCGGTTGTAGGCCAGCCCCACGGTCAGCAACTCGGCCAAATCACGTTCCTTATTGACATTGCCCAACGCACGCTCGGGCTGCTCGCCGCCCCACAAAGGATTGTAGTCGGCCCCTCCGGTGAAGATGAGACCGTCCAACCGGTCCAGCGTATTGATGACAACGGCCGTGTCGGCGACGGGAGGCAGCACCACGGGGACGCCGCCGGCAGCCACCACCTGCTTGTAGTAGCAGTCGCGCAGCGTAATGTCCATGTCACTGTAATTGGCGGTAAGGCCAATGATCGGACGACGATCGGCCTCTGGGTATGTCGCGTAAACGGAACTCAAATGCGACGCTAAATCGAATGTTTCCATAAAAAGGCCCACGAACGGAGGGCTGTCATAAAGCTTTATTTTTCTGCAATCAACACCGGAACCTCGCGTTTGATACTTTGTTCCAGCGAAATGAGGGTCTCGGTGCTCACCACGCCGGGGATTTCCTGCAACTGGCCGTTGAGCAGATTCATCAGCTGCTCATTGTCCTTGGCGTAGAGTTTCACGAGCATGGTGTAGGGGCCGGTCGTGAAATGACATTCCACCACTTCGGGAATCTGGTCCAGACGCTCCACCACATCCTTATACATGCTGCCCCGCTCCAGGTTCAACCCTACGTAAGTGCAGGTGGAATAGCCCAGACTCTTGGGATTGATGTGGAATCCGCTGCCCGTGACGATGCCCCCTTCCACGAGATGTTGCACCCGTTGGTGGATGGCCGCGCGCGACACGCCGCATTCCGCAGCCACGTCCTTGAAGGGGATACGTGCGTTCTTTGAGAGTATGCTTAGGATTTTCTTGTCCAGACTGTCGATCTTGTCCATGTATAAAAATGATTGATGATTTATGCGGAAGATGAAACCAACGAAGCAAAAATAGAGATTATAAATGATATAAACAACAAAATGCGCGAAAAACTTTCGTTTTCCACGCATTTTGTCAATTATCGAAGTGATGTTTATTTGCTTTTTTCTGCGGGCATCTCGATGGCCACCAGCTCCACCGTAAATATCAAGGTGGAGTATGGTTTGATCTGTCCGGCCGGACGATCGCCGTAAGCCAGGCCCTGTGGAATGTAGATTTCCCACTTGCTTCCGACTGGCATCATCGTCAAGGCTTCGGTCCATCCCTTGATCACCTCACCGCAACCGAAGGTCGTCGTCTGCGGATTGCGCTTGTAACTGCTGTCGAATTCGACGCCGTCGATGGTCTTTCCGGCATACTTCACGGTCACCCGGTCGGTCGCTTTCGGCGTCGGACCGTTGCCGGTCGTCACCACCTTGTACTGCAATCCGCTGGCAGTCGTCTTCACACCGGCCTTCGCGGCATTGTCCTTCAGCCATTGTTCGTTGCGCTTCTTGTAGGCGGCGGAGGCGGCTTCGGCGGCCGCTTCGATGGCCGAACGGAACATTTTGTCGGCCGAGTCCTTCTGCAACAGCGTGGGATTGCCCGCCGCGGCGGTCAGGAAAGCTTCGTCGAAGATGTGTGTATTCAAGTCGACGGAAGCCTCATGCAGGTCTTTCGACATCTTTTCCACCTGCGGAACGATCATCTGCGCGATGCGCAAGCCGGCCAAGTAGGCGTCGAACTCCTTGTCGCCCAGCTTGACACGGGCCTCGGCAAAGCCTCTGTTGAACGCCGCCATGTAGTTGGTGTCGACTTTGAGCTGCTGTTCCAGGAACGGACGGAGGCCGTTGGTCATCGTCATTCCAGCCGCATAGCTCAACGTGTCGGCCTTGGTCACGAGCTTCAAGGACTGCTCCTTCTTCGCCGGCTTCGCCTTCTTGTCGTCCTTGGCCAGCAGGACAAGCTGTCCGCAAGCCAGGAACAACGCAAGGAATAGTGCTATTTTCTTCATGTCAGCTCGGGTTGTTACTTCACCTCAAGCAACTCTATCTTGAAAATCAGCGTGGAATAAGGCTTGATCGGACCTGCTTCACGCTCGCCGTAAGCCAGATTCTGCGGGATGTAAACTTCCCAGACAGAGCCGGCAGGCATGTGCATCAGGGCTTCGGTGAAGCCCGGAATCACCTGGTTTACACGCATGGTGGCCGGCTGCTTGTTCTTGTAGGAACTGTCAAAGACCTTTCCGTCGATGGTTTTGCCTTCATAGTTCACCACAACGGTCGAGGTGTCTTTCGGCATGGAGCCGTTGCCCACCTTGACAACCTTGTACTGCAAGCCCGACTTCATCGTCTTCACGCCCGCCTTCTTGGCATTTTCCTTCAGGAACTTCTCGCCGGCAGTCTTGTTGCCACCGTACTGTTCCTCCATGCTCTTGGCCTTGATCTGCGTCATCTTGGTCTGCGCGATCTTCATGGCTTCCTCCATCGTCATCTTGACAGAGCCTTTTCCCGTGGTTCCCGCGGCGAAACCGGCGAGGAAGTTCTTCAGGGAAATGCTCTTGGTGGAGTCTCCTCCGAACACTTCCGTGTTGATTCCCTTGATCATTTGGTTGGAAATCTGCTGGCCGATCTGGATTCCGGCGTAGTAGGCGGCCTTTTTCTTGTCGTCACCGGCCGAAGCGCCAACATTCAATCCCTTGATGAACTCGTCCATATAGGTCGTGTCAATCTGCATACGACCTACGAGATATTCCTTCAGACCTTGAGTCTGTGAATAGCCCATGGCATAACTCATCGAGTCTACGTCGTTCTTGAGGTCAGCCTTGGGGGTGGAATTGCCGCACGAAGTGAACGCTCCGGCAGCGATAGCCATGACGGCTACGATTGCAAGTTTTTTCATTTGTCTGTATATATATAATAATGTATGCGTCATTTCACGGCGACGAGTTCCACGTCGAACACGAGTGCCGCGTAGGGAGGAATGCTCTGGCCTGCACCACGCTCGCCGTAAGCCAGGTTGTAGGGGATGAAGAAGCGATACTTGGCGCCCTCCTTCATCAGCTGAACGCCTTCCGTCCAACCGGCGATGACCTGGTTCAGGCCGAACGTTGCGGTCTGTCCGCGCTGGTAGGAGCTGTCGAAGACCTGCCCGTTGATGAGCGTTCCCTCATAGTGGCACTCCACCTGGTCGGTGGCCTTGGGCTGCTTGCCCGTCCCTTCCTTCAAGACCTGGTACTGCAAGCCGCTGGGCAACACGACGACACCGTCCTTCTTGGCATTCTCGGCCAGGAAGTTCTCGCCCTCGGCCTTGGCCGATTTCGCCTGCGCGTTCTGCTTTTCCTCGAAGAATTTATTGACGATGGTTTGCGCTTCGCCGTCAGACACCTTGAGTTCCGCGCCCGCGAGCACATCCTTGATGGCCTGCGCGAAGTCTTCCGCCACGATTTCCGCGGCACCCATCTGCGACAGCTGTCGGCCAATGCCAAGGCCTAAAGCGTAACTGAGTTTATCCATAAGAATTATTGCTTTGTTTTTGATTTAAAATCGGTTATCTAAAAAAATCATGTTTTAAAACGGTGCAAAGATAGTCGAAATCTTGTATTGCGCAAAATAAATTAATCTATTTTAGGCATAGCTGCTCTTGGAGTGTCACGGAAAAATCTTATTTTTGTCTACGTTAATACTTCCGATTATGCAAAAGCTTGTTTTCCTCACCGGAGCCGGCATGTCCGTGGAGAGTGGTTTCAAGACTTTCCGGGGCGCGGACGGCCTCTGGGAGAACTTCCCCGTCGAGCAAGTGGCTTCACACGAAGGCTGGGAAGCCGACCCGACGCTCGTCAACAACTTCTACAACACGCTGCGCCAAAAGCTCTATCGGGCCTTGCCCAACGAAGGCCATCGGCTCGTGGCCGCCCTGCAGGACCGCTTCGACGTGACGGTCGTCACGCAGAATGTGGACAACCTGCACGAGCGGGCCGGCTCGAAGCACGTCATCCATCTGCACGGAGAGCTTTCCAAGGTCTGCTCCAGCCGCGACCCCTACGACCCCAAGTACGTCGTCGACCTACCCGAAGCCGATTGCCAGGTGGCACCGGGCACCCTGGCGGCCGACGGTTCGCTGCTCCGCCCCTACATCGTGTTCTTCGGCGAGAGCGTACCCATGATTGAACCAGCCGCGCAAGCGGTGCAGAATGCCGACATCTTCGTCATCATCGGCACCTCGCTCAACGTCTATCCGGCCGCCGGACTCTTGCGATATACGCGCCCGGACGTCCCCGTCTATCTGATAGACCCCGAACCCGTGGCGACCAACGGCAGCCGGAACATCCACTTCATACGGCAGGGGGCCAGCCAAGGTATGCGCGAACTGACCGAAATCCTCCATCGA
The DNA here is from genome assembly GCF_000426585.1 of Segatella baroniae DSM 16972 = JCM 13447. Classification (GTDB taxonomy): domain Bacteria; phylum Bacteroidota; class Bacteroidia; order Bacteroidales; family Bacteroidaceae; genus Prevotella; species Prevotella baroniae. The sequence goes on along the minus strand of NZ_AUFQ01000002.1, from coordinate 261,591 downwards.
CAGGCGGACTGACGGCCCTTCCTACAGGTCGTCTATCAACGCCGTGCTCTTGGCGTAGGCCGTGCTCTTGGCCTCGAAGAAGTCGGTCTTCACCATGTTCGCGTTGGAATACTGGCTCACCCACTTCATGTTTTCCGGTTCCTTGCGGTTGTCTTCATACAGGAAACCGAAGCCGAGACCCGACCAACGCAGGTTGCCCAGGTAGTGGATGTAGTCGGACACCATCTGCCGGTTGAGTCCCTGCACGTCGTCGCCTATGACATATTGTCCCCAGGCTATCTCCTGGCGCACGCCCTCGCGCATCATCTCCTCGTAGACCTTCACCTTTTCGGGCGTGAACATCTCGGGTTCCTCCTTCTTCAGCTCCAGGATGATGCTGCGGAAGAGCCACAGATGGGTGTTTTCGTCACGGTTGATGTAGCGTATTTCCTGCGCCGAACCCGACATCTTGCCGTTGCGGCTGAGGTTGTAGAAGAACATGAAGCCACTGTAGAAGTAGACGCCTTCGAGGATGAAGTTGGCGATGAGCGTCTTCATCAGGCTGAACTTATCGCGCCGTTCGTGGAACTCGTTGTAGCAGTCGCCGATGAACTGGTTGCGGCGGAGCAGGTGTTCGTCGGTCTTCCACTGATAGAGGATGTCGTTCCGCTCCTCGGGACTGCAGATGGTGTCGAGCATATAGCTGTAGCTTTGGCTGTGCACACACTCCTGGAAAGCCTGGATGTGCAGGCAGAGGTTCACCTCGTTGGCCGTGATATACTCGCTCACGGCGGGCAGGTTGTTGCTTTGCAGTGAGTCGAGGAAGACCAGGAAGCTCAATATCTTGTCGTAGGCCGTGCGTTCGGCCCTGTCCAGTCGCGGATAGTCCTTAAAATCCTGCGATAAGTTGATTTCTTCGGGAATCCAGAAGTTGTTCATTGCCTGCCGATACCAGTCGCTCACCCAGGCATACTTCATGTTGTTGAAGTCGTTCAGGTTGGTCGTGTTGCCACCAATCATCCTTCTCAAGCGCAGGTCTATGTCGCCCGACGGATTGAAAAGCGTATTCCTTTTCAGTTGATTTTCCATTGTTTTGTTTATTTGTTATTGTTAGGAGTTAAGGAGCCAAAGGGAGTTATCACTCGCTCTGCTCACCGGGGAGTCAAGATGTTAGTCTCTCTTGTTTGAGAGTTGCTTGTTAGGAGTTAAGGAGTCAAAGGGAGTTGTCACTCGCTCCGCTCACTGGGGAGTCAAGACGGAACTCCATACGCCCCAGCTACCGCATAGCGGTTGGTCCTTTTGAAGGGCAGCGTTGCGAGCACAGCGAGCTACCCTGCCTGACACGTGACAGAGACATCTAGGCCGAAGGCCTTGGTCTTTTTATCCCAAATCGATTCATTGGTACATGGTCATGGCATTGCACATGCTACCGCCCGTACTGTGCACTACTACATGGCGGCCGTTTGCACGGTTCACCATAACTCTTTTCAAAGACCGATTTGGAGTTTCACCCCTCTCCCGAACAGCTTCCTTCCACTCCCCTCTCAAGCGACTCCCTTGTCACGACGAGCAACTCTCGCACTCCTCCACCTCCAACGACTTGCTTCGCACGTAGTAGATGGTCTTCACGCCGCACCTCCAAGCCAGGAGATAGAGGTCGAGCACCTGCCTCATCGTAAAGTCGTTGGTGATATAGAGGTTCATGCTCTGCGCCTGGTCGATGTGGCGTTGGCGCACGCCCGACGCCCGCACGCTCCATTTCTGGTCGATCAGATAGGCGCCCTTGTACATCCAATATGTGGCGTCCGACAGTTCCGGAGCCACCCGCGGCAACATGCTGCCCTTCTTCTCTTCGAGGAAGAAGCGCTTCATGATGGGGTCCAGACCCGCCGTCGTGCCGGCGATGATGCTTGTGCTGCTCGTCGGCGCCACGGCCAGGAGATAGGCGTTGCGCATGCCCTGACGGGCAACCACGTCGCGCACGGCCTGCCACGCCGCGCCCGTATAGCCGCGCTTGTCGAAGTAGGCACCCGTCTGCCAGTCGCTGCCGTCGAAGAACGGGTAGCTGCCCTTCTCATTCGCCAGCTCCGAACTGGCCAGGATGGCGGCCCGGTTGATGGTTTCAAACACCTTGTCCACAAACGCCAGGTGTTCCTCGCTTTCCCATTTGATGTGACGTTTGGCCAGGGCATGGTGGTAGCCGCTGACCCCGAGGCCGATGGAACGGTAGCGTTGGTTGGTGATGCGGGCGTAGGGGACGGGGTAGAAGTTGAGCGTGATGACGTTGTCCAGCGCACGGACCACCGTGGCCACCTTCTCCTTCATCTGCTCCTCGTCCTCCAACGGCAGTCGGCCGAGCGACAGACTGGCCAGGTTGCAGACCACGAACTCGCCCGGACGGGTGGTCGTCACCACCACCGTATCGCCGTCCTTCGTCTCCACGGTCTTGGAAACACTCTCGATGGGAGCCATGTTTTGGGCGATTTCCGTGCAGAGATTGGAGCAATAGATCATGCCTTTGTGCCCGTTGGGGTTGGCCCGGTTCACCGTGTCGCGGTTGAAGGTAAACGGCGTTCCCGTCTCGACGGCCGAGCGAAGCACCAGCCTCACGATGTCCTTCACGCTGATGACACGGCGCGAAAGGCGTCGGTCGCGCACGCAGTCGAGGTATTTCCGCTCCCACTCCTCGCCGTAGCAATCCTCCAGGCAATAGCCTTTCAGGCGCATGATCTCATTCGGACAGAAGAGATACCAGTTCTGGTTGAGGTCTTCCGCGGCCATTCGCCAGAAGAGGTCGGGGTAGCACACGGCCGGAAAGATGTCGTGCGCCTTCATGCGGTCGTCGCCGTTGTTCGTGCGGAGCTGCAGAAACTCGGGCAAGTCCTTGTGCCACACGTCCAGATAGACGGCCACGGCACCCTGGCGCATGCCCAACTGGTCTACGGCCACGGCCGTGTCGTTCACCAGCCTCATCCATCTGACGACACCGCCGGCCACCCCTTTGAAGCCACGAATGCTGCCACCCGTGGCCCGCACCTTGCCGAAATACATGCCCATGCCACCCCCGAATTTGCTCACCTGCGAGAAGTTGTCCAGACTGCGGTAGATACCGTCCAGGCTGTCGGGCACGGTGTCGATGAAGCAACTCGACAGTTGGTGGTTGGGCTTGCGGGCGTTGGAGAGCGTCGGCGTCGCCATGGTCACCTCCAGGCGGCTCAACAGGTCGTAGATGCGCCCCACCCACATCAGCCGGCAGTCCTTTTTCTCGGGCATGGCCAGGTGGAGCGCGATACCGAGAAACATCTCCTGCACGCGTTCCAAGGCCTTGCCCGCGTAGGTCTTGATGACATATCGCTTCAGGAGCAAGTCGAGACCGGAATAGTTCAGCAGCTTGTCGCGCTCGGGGCGCATCAGCGTCGCAGCCTCGTTGATTTCATCTTCCGTGTAGTTGGCCAGGATATAGTCGCCGTAGAGACCCTCCGTCGTCATGTATTTCAGTTTGTCGTAGAAGCCGGCAATGCCCAATTCTTCCTCCAGCGCGCCCACCTTGCGTGCCGCATAATAAGAAAGTACGCGCGCGGAAATCATCTCCCAGGCCGGCGCCTCGGGCGTCGTCAGTTCCACGGCCGCCTTGATGAGCGCGTCGAAAGCCTCCTTGGCGGTCATGTCCGACTTGCAGAAACTCGCGAACTTCTCATGCAGCGCGACCATGCTGTAGGCCCGTTCTCGGTATTCGCGGGCCACTTCGTGCAACACTTCGCCCAGTCCGCTGTCGCCGACGGCGGCTGCCATCTCGTTGACGGCCTTGCGTTGCTCGTTCCGCTGGAAGCGAAAGAGGATGTAGTTCTTGGCCTCCTCGTAGTAGCCGTGGGCCATGAGGCGTTTCTCCACTTGGTTCTGGATGTCCTCCACCGTGCGCAGGGCCGGATTGTCGGTGACGAACTGCTCCACCTCGGCCACCATTTCGGCCATCTCCTTGTCGGAAACTGCCTTGCCCGTGCTGCCGAAACTCTTGCCGATGGCTACGGCAATCTTCCTGTTGTCGTAAGCTTCCGCCGCGCCATTGCGTTTTATTATCTTCATCGTATGTCAGCTATAAGTTTTCCATTTTATGACACTTCTCTATCTCTCACCTTGCGTCAGTTTTCATATAACACTCAAACAATCAGTCGTTTACATGAAAACAACTCGAAAGGGATTGGCAAAGTTAATAAAAATAAGCTGTAGAAAGTTATCCAAAACAGGTAATTTTCATCCATTTTGTGCTTTTTATGTTAAACGCAAAGTGGTCATTTAGGATTTAAAATACAAATCTTTAATTCCAAAGCGGTCAGTCGTTTGGGATTTGAAACGCAAGTCTTCATCCCAAATCGGTCAGTTCGTTGAGATGTGAAGCACAAGTCTTCATCCCAAATCGGTCAGTTCTTTGGGATTTGAAACGCAGGTCTTCATCCCAAATCGGTCAGTTCTTTGGGATTTGAAACGCAAGTCTTCATCCCAAAGCGACCATTGTATAATGGTCATGGCACGTGGCGGAGAGGAACTAGGCCGAAGACCTTGGTCTTTTTTACGTTTGTGGTGATTGTTGCCGTGCTTGGCGGGTGATTGTCCTGATTGCCATTAGCTTTTGAAGCATGTAGAGGTACGAGCGACAAGGGCGATATGATTGGCATGCGTCTTGATTTTAAACGAGCTTTCCCCCGCAAAGAGCCATGGTTCAAAGGGAAACAGACCAAGACCTTCGGCCTAGCTCCCTCACTTCCAAAGCTTAGGCAGGGTAGCTCGCTGCGTTCACAACCCTGTCCTACAAAAAGACCGACCGCTGCGCGGTAGTTGGCACAATACTCCATGACACGTTTGCATCCGCAGTACTCCATGACGCAGTTGCATCCGCAGCAGTCCATGGCCATCTTCCTATGGCCAAGTTGTTTTCATCGTTCTTTCGGAGTGATTTGCCTTTCGCTTTTCCATGCAATCGTTCTGTCCTATTTGCTGTTTCCATCCCTTCAATGTGTGCGTAAGGTCTTTTCTGTTTTTCTTCATCCAGGAAAACTTTACCACAAAGTCGGCCGTGGGGACGTGGAGGTCTCCAACGGTGACGAGAAGGGCGTTGCCATCAACCCTCTTTGCCACCCCTGTGACAACAAATCTTGATTTTGGGTGGCGCGTCGATGGACTCTGGAAGCACAGCAGCGACCTTTTTAGCTTGCAAAGGTCACCCCTCCGCAAGCGTTGAATGTGTGATTTTGATGGTGAAAAGGCCTATATGTATTTGTCGCCCTTTTTCAGTTGCACTTCGTTGACGTATTTCCTGACGAGCGACGAGGAGTCCTCCTTCTTGCAGATGAGCAGCACGTTGTCTTCCTCGGCGATGATGTAGCCGTCCAGTCCGTTGATGACGGCCAGCCGTCCTTCGGGCAGTTTGACGATGTTGTTGCGTGCGTCGTCCATGATGACGTCGGAGTTGATGACCACGTTGTCTTCGTCGCTGCGCTGCATGGCCTCGAATATGCTGTGCCACGTGCCCAGGTCGGCCCACCCGAAGTCGCATTTCATGACACATGCCTTGTCGGTCTTTTCCAACAGGCCGTGGTCGAGCGAGATGTTGGGGTAGGAGGGGAAGTGTTCCTGCACGAATGCGTTCTCTTCCTCAAAGCTGGCGTTGGGGTTGTCTTGGTCGAGCGTGCGCAAAACGACAGGCAGAAACTTGTACATGCACATGCCCATGCAGTGGATGTTGCTCAGGAAAAGCCCCGTGTTCCACAGAAATTCGTCGCTCTCCATGAAGATTTTGGCAAACTCCCGGTCGGGTTTCTCGGTGAACGACCTTACCTTGTAGACGTCGTCTCGGTCGATGTTGTCGCCCATTTGTATGTAGCCGTAGCCCGGTTCAGGGCGGGTGGGCTTCACGCCCAGTGTGAGCAGCATGTTGTTGCGCGTGACGAACGCCAGTCCGTCCATGATGTTCTGCCTGAACGATTCCTCGTTGAACACCGCCTGGTCGGAAGGGCTGACGATGATGTTGGCTTTCGGTTTTGTCTTCGCTATCCGGTGTGCGGCCCAGGCCACGCTCGGCGCCGTGTTGCGGTAGATAGGTTCGGCCATGATGTGGTCGGCCGCCACCTCCGGCAGCTGCTCCCTGACCAGCCCTTCGTAGGCCGCGTTCGTATTGATGAAGATGTTTTCTTTGGGAAGTATCTTGCAAAACCGGTCGAAAGTCTGCTGCAACTGCGTCCGCCCGGTGCCGAAAAAGTCGATGAATTGTTTGGGGCGCGTCTCCCTGCTGCATGGCCACAGCCTGCGTCCCTTGCCGCCTGCCAAGATGATACAGAAGTTGTTTTCAAGGGCCAATTCCATAAATAGGTTCTTAGGTTTCGTTGATATCTGCCACGAAAATATGCAATTATCCCGACACGTCAAAGCGATTAGTATTATTTATAGGACGTTTTCATGAATTGAGGAAAAAAAACAAAATAAAGTTTGCCGTTTCAGAATTTTCCTTTACCTTTGCACCCGTCTTCTTCAAGACGCCATGCGGCCCAGATGGCGGAATCGGTAGACGCGCTGGTCTCAAACACCAGTGGAGCAATCCATCCCGGTTCGATCCCGGGTCTGGGTACGAGGACGAAAGCTAAGTGATTGACTAATCAATACTTAGCTTTTTCTTTTGTTTGATTTTTCCCCACACGTGCAAAAAAGTAGCAGGAAGTCATTATTTCCTTTGGCCAAACATGGTAAATATACTACCTTTGAAAAGAAATAAAGCCTATTAAATAAAAAAACAATGGAGCATTGTGTTTGGCAAGAGATAGAACAGTTATACCAGAAGTTTCAGCAACTTGGTATCAGTGAATCGGTGGACTATGACAAGTACTACCTTTATTCTCTCATTACCCATTCCACAGCCATAGAAGGCTCCACATTGACCGAGCTTGATACACAGCTTCTCTTTGACGAGGGAGTGACAGCGAAAGGAAAACCGCTTGTACATCATCTGATGAATGAAGATTTAAAGCAAGCGTACGAATTTGCTAAAGCTGAATCTGACCGTCTTGTACCGATAACTCCTGCTTTTTTGAAAAGATTGAATGCAATGTTGATGCATACTACAGGCAGTACACACAGTGTGATGGGTGGCTCTTTCGATTCTTCAAAAGGGGATTTCCGTTTGTGTGGGGTTACGGCAGGTGTTGGCGGACATTCTTATATGAGCTATCTGAAAGTTCCTGCCAGGGTAGATGAACTTTGCGTCCTACTGCAAGCGAAGCAAAAGAACGTGGGAACATTTTGGGAACAGTATGAATTGAGTTTTAATGCCCACCTTAATTTAGCAACCATACATCCGTGGGTGGATGGCAACGGTAGAACGGCTCGATTGCTAATGAATTACATCCAATTTTGCCATCATCTTTTTCCCGCCAAGATATTCAAAGAGGATAGAGAGGAATATATTCTTTCCCTGCGCCAATGTCGGGACGAAGAAACCAATCAACCGTTCTTGTTGTTTATGGCAGGACAGTTGAAGAAATCGCTTTCTTTGGAGATTGAAAGGTTTAAAGATTCGCAAAAGAAAGGATTCAGTTTTATGTTTTAGAGGTATGGGTGCCTCTTTCTTTGTTGTAAATACTGAAAATCAGTAAATTTAAATAAACTCCCGACTTTACATTACTAACATTCGGATTCTCATTCTCATAATGACATTGAATCAGTGATTGGATTTCGTCCATAGAAAGTACATCTTTACGTAACACCTGGTCATCTACCTTGCACACAACTCTTTTGCAAGGGGAATCTTTCAACATCACTTCATGGCCGACTGTATAGCGTACAACTTTCTTGAAACGCTGATAGATACTCTTTGCTCCTTCACCAACACTTCTAAAAAGCAAGCAACTGACGAATGTGTTCCATTGTCTTTATGTCTTGCAAACAGCCTGTCTGAAAATGTGTTGAGGCCTTTCTGTCCTCATGTCTGGTATTAAAAATGGGTAAATAATTTCCCGTTTACAAAAGTTTGGGCTACTTTTGCATCTCAAACGACTAAAGATTAAGGTAAGCATGAGCTTAACTAAAATAGTAGGAAAACTGTTTTTGCCACGCCAGAAGGCCTTGGAACGCTATCAAGGAGAGGCTGTCGACATGCAGCGCGATGTGCTGCGCCGGCTCATGGAGCGGGGCGGTGCCTCGGAATACGGCCGCAATCACCTGCTGGGCAACACGTTGTCGTATGAGGATTTTGCGCGAAACGTGCCTGTCAACACCTACGAAGAGCTGAAGCAAGACATCGACCGCATGCGCCATGGCGAAGCCGACGTGCTGTGGCCGGGCACCGTGAGGTGGTTTGCCAAGTCGTCCGGCACCACCAACGACAAGAGCAAGTTCATCCCAGTGTCGCACGAAGGGCTGCACCACATCCATTATGCAGGCGGCTTCGACGTGGTGGCAGCCTATCTGCGCAACCATCCCGACAGCCGACTCTTCGACGGCAAGGGACTCATTTTGGGCGGAAGCCATTCTCCCAATTATAATATATCCAACTCACTGGTCGGCGACTTGAGCGCCATTCTGATAGAGAATGTCAACCCGTTGGTCAATCTGGTGCGCGTCCCCACGAAGCGGACGGCCCTGCTGAGCGACTTCGAGGTGAAGCGCGACCGCATCGCCGAGGAGTGCCTGAACAAGAACGTGACCAACGTCAGCGGCGTGCCGTCATGGATGTTGAGCGTGCTGGTGCGGGTGTTGGATCTTTCGGGCAAGCAGCACATCGAAGAAGTGTGGCCCAATCTGGAAGTGTTCTTCCACGGCGGCATAGCCTTCACGCCCTACCGACCACAGTATGAGAAAATCATCACGCGCCCGTCGATGCGTTACATGGAGACCTACAACGCCAGCGAAGGCTTCTTCGGCATTCAGGACGACCCCTCCGACGCGTCCATGCTGCTCATGACCGACTACGACGTGTTCTATGAATTCATCCCGATGGACGAGTTCGAGCGCGAGAAGCCGACGGTCGTTCCGCTGGAGGGCGTCGAAGTGGGCCGCAACTATGCCCTGGTCATCACCACGTCGTGCGGCTTGTGGCGCTATCTCATCGGCGACACCGTGCGTTTCACGAGCAAAGACCCCTATAAATTCATCATCACGGGCCGCACCAAGTACTTCATCAATGCCTTCGGAGAGGAACTCATCATGGAGAATGCCGAGCAAGGGCTGGCCTACGCCTGCCGGGAGACCGGCGCCGAGGTGAGCGAATACACGGCCGCGCCCGTGTTCATGGACAGCCATGGCAAGTGCAGGCACCAGTGGCTCATCGAGTTCTCGAAGGCCCCCGCCGACCTTCAGCGCTTCGGCGAACTGCTGGACAGGAAGCTCCAGGAGGTCAACAGTGACTACGAGGCCAAGCGTTTCCACGACATCACGCTCCAACCGCTGGAGATCGTCAAGGCCCGTGAAGGTCTCTTCAACGACTGGCTGAAGCTGAACGGCAAGCTGGGAGGCCAGCACAAGGTGCCCCGGCTGAGCAACAGCCGCAAGAATATGGAAGAACTCTTGCAACTCAACGAACAGGAACGTATATGAAGAAATTCCACTACATCGTTTTGCTCGCCCTGCTGACGCTCATGGGCTGTGCCCGCATGGGCAACCCCGACGGCGGTTGGTATGACGAGACGCCGCCGAGGGTGGTGGGCGCCACGCCGGCCGACCGCGCCATGAACGTGACGGTGAAGAAAGTGAAGATTGCTTTCGACGAGTTCATCAAGATAGAGAATGCCACGGAGAACGTCATCGTGTCGCCGCCGCAACTCGAAATGCCCGAAATCAAGGCGACGGGCAGGTTCATCGAGGTGAAACTGCTGGACTCGCTGAAGGCCAACACCACTTATACCATCGACTTCAGCGACGCCATTTCCGACAACAACGAGGGCAACCCGCTGGGCAACTACACCTACAGCTTCTCCACCGGCGACCATATCGACACGATGGAAGTGTCCGGCTACGTGGTCAATGCCGAAGACCTGGAACCCGTGAAGGGTATTCTCGTCGGACTGTATGCCAACCTGGCCGACAGCGCTTTCCACAAGTTGCCCATGCTGCGCGTGAGCCGTACCGACAGCCGAGGCCGTTTTGTCATCAAGGGAGTGGCCCCGGGGTCTTACCGCTGCTATGCCTTGCAGGACGCCGACGGCAATTACATGTTCAGCCAGAAGAGCGAAATGGTGGCTTTCAACCACGATGTCGTCGTGCCCAGTTCCAAACCCGACATCCGTCAGGACACGCTCTGGACCGACTCGCTGCACATCCATTCGATCGACAGGGTGCCCTACACCCGCTTTCTGCCCGACGACATCACGCTCCGGGCCTTCAACGCCATTGTGACCGACCGCTTCCTGGTGAAGAGCGAGCGCCCCGAAGCCAATCATTTCAGTATCTTTTTCAGCTATGGCAACGACCGGCTGCCCGTCATCAAGGGGCTTAACTTCGACGAGCGCGACGCCTTCGTCATGGAATCGTCGGCCCGGAAGGACACGCTGACCTACTGGCTGCGCGACACGGCACTGGTGAATCAGGACACGTTGCGGCTACAGATGTCCTATCTCATGACCGACAGCATGGGCCGGCTCGTGGAACAGGTCGACACGCTCGAACTCCTGTCAAAGCAACCCTACGCCCGAAGGCTGAAAGCGGCCCAAAAGGAATTTGAGAAATGGCAGAAAGGAGAGGAGAAAAAGAAGAAGCGCGGGGAGCCTTACGACAGCGTCATGCCGCCCAAGCCACTGGCGTTGACGATGGATGTGCCGTCGCAGTTGGATCCCGACCGCAACTTGTCGTTCCGTTCCGACGTGCCTTTGGCGCGCGTCGATACGGCTTTGATACACCTCTACGCCAAGCACGACTCGCTGTGGTACCGCGCCCATTACGAACTCGTGCGCCCATTGCTGCAAGGCGACAGCCTGACACGGGCCGACTCGCTGCAATATGCCCGCGCGTTGGTGATGCGGGCGGAGTGGCGCCCCGACATAGAATACAGTCTGGAGCTCGACAGCCTGGCCTTCACCGACATGTATGGTGCCGTTTCCAAACCCTACAAGACGGGCTTCAAGGTGAACGGCAACGACAAGTACGGCACGCTTCTGATGACCGTTGCGGGCCTGCCGGGCAAGCATTTGCTGGTGCAGCTGCTTGACGGCTCGGGCAAAGTGGTGAAGACGACGCCGACGGACGACGGCCAGGCGGAGTTCTTCTATCTGCGGGAAGGCGAGTATTACATGCGTCTGATTGTGGACGAGAACCGCAACGGACGTTGGGACACGGGCGACTTCGACGAAGACCGCCAGCCCGAAGAGGTCTATTACCATCCCGACAAGTTCAATGTCAAGGCCAAATGGGACATCACCGAGACGTGGAACCCTACGGCCAAAAGGCTGTATGAGCAGAAACCGGGCAAACTGGTGAAGCAGAAGACCGACCGACGGCAGCGAATCGCTAACCGAAACGCCCGTCGGGCCGCCCAGATGGGTATAGAATATGTCAAGAAGAATATGTAGACGTCAGGATGACGGCATGAAAAAAAGATGAAAATGAAACAAACGCGTAGACTTATATTGGCCTTGTTGCTGCTGGCCGCGTTGCCGGCGGCAGCCCAGTGCACGTTCCGCAACACAGCGTTCAACTCCGGTGAATTTCTTTCCTACAACCTATATTACAACTGGAAGTTCGTGTGGGTGAAGGCGGGAACGGCTTCCATCTCCACCGTCCAGAGCCAGTATGGCGGCAAACCGGCTTTCCGGACCAGCCTGACGACCCGCGGCAACAGCAGGGTGGACGAACTGTTTGTGCTGCGCGACACGCTGCTGTGCTACAATTCACTGGACCTGGCCCCGCTCTACTACCGCAAGGGGGCCCTCGAAGGCAGCCGCTACACCGTGGACGAAATCTTCTACAGCTATCCCAACGGCAACTGCCACGTGCGCCAGCACCGCCAGCACCGCGATGGAACGCACTCCTGGGAGAAGCACACGTACAATGATTGCATCTACGACATGATGAGTATCTTCCTGCGGGCCCGCTCCTTCAACCCCGAAGGGTGGAAGCGGGGCAACGTGGTCAACTTCCCGATTGCCGACGGCAACGGGCGTACGCCCGCAAGGCTGGTCTACAACGGCAAGAAGACAATCAAAGCCGACAACGGCGTCAAGTATCGCACGCTGCATCTGTCCTATATGGAACTGGATGACGGCAACTATAAGCGCATTGTCGACTTCTACGTGACGGACGACGACAACCATGTGCCCGTCCGTTTGGACATGTTTCTGAAATTCGGTTCTGCCAAAGCGTTTCTTGTTGGCATGAAAGGATTGCGCAATCCGGTGACGAGTAGGGAATAGAAGGCTGCTCCCTACGCGTCAATCCCTGCACTGTTTATTCGTCATGATGTTCAAAACCATGTCGTCGGTGGAGCACATGGCCTCCTTGCCGATACTCGTCAGGTTTTGAATGGAGCGGTCTACGTCTTCGTCGATGATACCCTCGGCCGCCGTCACGTGCTTTCCTTCCATGGAAAGAAGGGCGGAGAGGAGAGCCGTGCTGACGCCCGATGAAATCTTCAGGGCACAGCTGGGCTTGGCACCGTCGCAAATCATGCCGGTGAGGTTGGCTATCATGTTCTTCACGGCATGGCAGACACGCGTGTAGTCGCCGCCCATCAGATAGGTGATACCGCAGCTGCTGCCGATACTGGCCACCACACAACCGCAGAGCGCGGACAGTTTGCCGAGACTCTGCTTGATGTAGATGGCCGTCAGATGGCTGAGTGTGAGCGCCCGGACGAGTTCTTCCTCCGTGTTTTCGTTCTCCGTCGCATACACCGCCACGGGGTTTGTGGCGCATATTCCCTGGTTTCCGGAGCCGCTGTTGCTCATCACCGGAATCATGGCGCCGCCCATGCGGGCGTCGCAGGCCGACGCCGTCTTGGCGATGATGTGCGAGAATATGCTGTTGCCGAATATTCCGTGGCTGAGGGGGCGTTCCATCGTTTTGCCCAAGCAGTGGCCGTAGTTGCCCTTCATGCTTTCTTCGGCAGCTTTCAGGTTGTATTCTTTCGTTTGCAGGATGAAGCGCAGGTCGTTCACCGGTGTGGTGAGCGCGAAGTCCCATACGGTCTTCATGTCGAGCTTGGTCTCGGCCTCACGCTCTGTGCCGCCTGTGCTTTTGCGCTTGTCGAGCAGCACTTTCCCGTCGCGTTCCTCATACACGAAGCTCGTGTGTCCACAGGCGATGACGGCCGTCGAGCGTGCTTCGGCCGCCTCGCAGGTCACTTCCACATAGAGCTTTTCTGTGATATTCTCCTTCAGTTTGATATCGATGCGGTTGTCGGCGATATAGCTTTTGCCCTCCTCCAAGGCTTCGGGCGTGAGGTCTTTGATGACCTCCAGCTGGTATTCCGACTTGCCGATGAGCGCGCCCAGGGCGACGGCGATGGGCAGCCCGATCATTCCCGTGCCTGGAATGCCCACGCCCATGGCGTTCTTGAGTATATTGGCGCTCAGCAAAACGGTGATTTTCTCGGGGCGGCAGCCCAGGTTTTCGCGTGCTCTGGCGGTGCAGAGGGCCACCGCCATAGGCTCTGTGCAGCCTACGGCGGGCACGACCTCCCTCTTGATGAGGGCGAGAATGCTTTCTTTCGTCGTTGAATCAATCATGGCATGTGGTGTGTTGTGGATGGTCAGTTGGCCTTGTAGGCGTCCAATCCCTTGTTGAGGAAGTCGAGATAGTCGGCCACATCCTCCTTATAGGAATGGCTTGCCGTCAGTGGGTTGCCCGCGTTGTCGACGGCAACGTAGAACGGTTGCGCGTTGGCACCGAACTTATGGCTCTGCAAGTAGCTCCATTTGTCGCCCACGGTGCGCAGTGTTCGCTGCTGTCCGTTGTCCATGACCTTGATCTGCTCAGGCAGCGGTGTCTTGTCATCCACGAAGAGCGAGATGAGCACGTAGTCCTTCGTCAGCTTGTCGGCCACCTGCGGGTCGGTCCAGACGGCGGCCTCCATCTTGCGGCAGTTGACGCAACCGAAGCCCGTGAAGTCTATCAGCACCGGTTTGCCCAGTGTCTTGGCGGCGGCCATGCCGGCCTCGTAGTTGGTGTATTTGGCCTCCACGGTCTTGGTGTTGAGGTTGAAGTCCTGGGTGTTGATGGGCGGGGCGAAGGCGCTGACGGCCTTGCAGGGCGCGCCCCAGAGGCCCGGTATCATGTAGACGGTGAAGGCCAGGGAGCACAATCCCAGCATGATGGCCGGCACGGGCATGGGCTTCCGCAGGTCGCCGCCAATCTCGTCGGTCCGGAACTTGAGCCATCCGATGAGGTAGCAGCCCAATGCCAGGAAGATGACGATCCACAGGCTGAGGAACACTTCGCGGTCCATCAGGTGCCAGCCGTAGGCCAGGTCGGCCACGCTCAGGAACTTCAGGGAGAATGCCAGTTCGACGAAGCCGAGGACAACCTTGATCTGATTCATCCACGAACCGCTCTTGGGACTCTTCTTCATCAGCGTGGGGAACATGGCGAAGAGCGTGAAGGGCACGGCCAACGCCAAGGCGAAGCCGAACATTCCGACCGCCGGACCCACCCAGTTGCCCGAGGTGACGGTCTCGACGAGCAGCAAGCCGATGATGGGGGCCGTGCAGGAGAAGCTCACCAGCACCAGGGTGAAGGCCATCAGGAAGATGGACAGCAGCCCCGTCGCATTGCCGGCCTTGGAATCTACGGCGTTGGCCCAGCTGTCGGGCAGCTTGATTTCAAACCAACCGAAGAAGCTTACCGCGAAAATCACGAGCAAAAGGAAGATGAAAACGTTGAAGACGGCGTTGGTGGAGAGGGCGTTGAGCGTGCTCGGACCGAAGATGGCAGTCACCAGAAGGCCCAGTCCGAGGTAGATGACGATAATGCTGATACCGTAGGTGACGGCGTCTCTGATTCCCTTTCTCTTGTCGTCTTTGGCGCGTTTGAGGAAGAAACTCACCGTCATGGGGATGATGGGCCAGATGCAGGGCATGACGAGGGCCAGCAGACCGCCGACGAGTCCCATGAAGAAAATGTAGAAAAGGCCGTGGCTGGACAGGTCGTTGCTGCCGCCCAGTTGCTGCAACTGCTTGACGACGGGCTGCCAAAGGGCGTCCTTGTCCGCGTCGGAGAGCACGGAAGCGGCCGCCGAGTCGGCTTGGGCAAGGCTGTCGGCACGCTGCGCGGCCAGGGCTTCGCCCTCCTGTTCGGCAGCGGCTGCCGTCTCGGCTGTTGTCGCCGTGGCGTTGTCGGCCGTTGCCGCAGCCTCCGTGGCGGCCTTTGCGCCCTTGCCCGCTTTGCCTTCGGCGACGGCGGGCGACTTGCCGCTCTTGTTGAAGTCGACGGCCGTCGGCGGCATGCAGTTCTGGTCGTTGCAGGCACCGTATTCCAGGTAGCCTTCTATCTTGTAATCGGGTTTCGTGAACTTGATTTTCTGCACAAACTGCACGCTGCCTTCAAAGTAGCGCAGCTGCATGTCGAAGAGCGGGTCGTGTGTCGAGATTTCCTTGCCGCGCGGTGTCAGCTTGCCGACCAGTTCGACGCCCTCGAGCTTGCCCACGTTGAACGTGGCCGAGGTGGGCCCACCGTCGGGAATATTGGTGGAATAGATGTGCCAACCGGCCTGGATCTTGCCCGAGAAGACGATTTCGGCGTTGGCGCTGCCATCGGTTTTGAGCTGTGAAGTGAACGTGACGGGATTCAACCGCTGGTTGCCCATTTGCGCGTGAGCCAGGATGACGGTGACGAACATCAAGGCTAGGGTCATTGCTTTCTTCATACTGATTGTATTCTCGATTGTAAATGATGATGCGTTTATTACTATTACGTTGTCGGGCCGTGTTCGGGTAAGCGGCCCCTGTGCTTTTTTGTAATCTTTAACCATCGATCCGCGGCCCGCAGCCGATGGATGGGGATGACGCCAAGGTCGAGCTGTCTCCCCGCCCCCAAATAGGGGATGTGATGGCAAAGGTAGGATTAAAATTGATAATCGCTGCATAATCATCGCGTTTTTTTGCCCTTTTACCCTTTTGTCTTTTTACTTTTTTACCTTTCCCAAGTCCTTTTACCCTTTTACCTTTTTACTTTTTTACCTTTCCAAAGCCTGTCCACCATCCGTTAAGATGTATTATCGCCGGCCCAAAAAATGTCAAACGGCGTGCGGAAACAAAGATTATTGCGTACCTTTGACCGACACGACAACCCCTATGAAGTACGTTTACACAACATTCTGGCTCATGATTCTGCTGTTGCAGGCCTGTCGGTCGAACGGACAGACGGGCATGGGCCGGGACAATTCCTCGACAATGGAAATCAAAGACACCAACCGCTACACGAAGCCCGATGAGGCTCGTCTGCGCCAAATGCTCACGCCCGAACAGTATGAGGTGACGCAGCATGCCGCCACCGAACGCCCTTTCAGCAATGCCTACGACCATGAGTTCAGGCCGGGCATTTACGTTGACGTCACCACGGGGCAGCCGCTCTTCGCCTCCACCGACAAATACGACTCGGGCTGCGGCTGGCCGGCCTTCTCCAAGCCCATCGACGGCCGACTCGTCGAGGCCCGCGCCGACCACTCCCACGGCATGGTGCGCACTGAAGTGCGCAGCCGCGTGGGGGGCGCCCACCTGGGACATGTCTTCCCCGACGGCCTGACGGCGCGTGGCGGACTGCGCTACTGCATCAACAGCGCGGCCCTCCGCTTCGTCCCCCGGGAGCGGATGGAGGCCGAGGGCTACGGAGCCTACCTGGAATTATTGACCCAACAACATACTACTATGAAGGAAATCTATTTGGCCGGAGGGTGCTTCTGGGGCACGGAGCACTACTTCAAGCAGGTGGAAGGCGTCGCGTCCACCGAAGTGGGCTATGCCAACGGCGTGACGCAGAGCCCCACCTACGAGGAAGTGTGCACCGGCCGGACCCGGTTTGCCGAGACTGTGCGCGTCAGCTACGACCCGTCTGTCGTCAGTCTCGACTTTCTGCTCGACCTCTACTTCATGGCCATCGACCCCACCGCGCTCAACCGGCAAGGCCACGACCAAGGAACGCAGTACCGAACGGGCGTCTATTACACCGACAAAGCCGACCTGCCGGCGATTCGCCGCGTCATGGAGGCGCAGCAGCGGAAGCATGCGGAGCCGATCGTCGTGGAGGTGGAGCCGCTCAAGAACTTCTATGCGGCCGAGGAATACCATCAGGACTATCTCGACAAGAACCCCTCGGGCTACTGCCATCTGCCTCCGCGCCTCTTCGAATATGCCCGCAGGGCCAAGATGAAGAGGTAGCGTTCGCAACGGAACCGTGTGGCTCTCATGCGGCCTTCGATGCGAAACAGGGTGTGTGCGTGGAACCGCCGCCCATGATTCACAAGGGCTTCTGCGGACATTGGCGCGCAATCTTGACGAGTTTGGCGTCGTGGTTGTAGCGCATTTTGCAGGTGTTGTCAAACAGGAGGGTCGCGCCATTGGCGGCGGTGTAGGCTTCCCAAGCGGGAAGGCCGCCGGCCGTGGGCTTTCCGGTCTTGGCAAAGTTGATCCAGGCCTGGCTCATGGTTTGGGCCAAGGCCCGTGCCTGCGGGCCGTTGCCGGTCATGCCGCCCTGCAAAGCGGTGTTGTCGAAGACGAACGGAATCTCCATGCAATGGATGGAACGCCAGATTCCGTTCATGGCGGGCGACTGCCACGTGAAGAGATACATGTAGACGGGTGCTCCATGCTGCGCTTCCTTCAGCCGGGCCTGCTCCATCGCCATCGGCCGGAACGTGAGGTCGACGTCCAACAGGTCGTTGGGCTTATGGTCGGGATAGGCCTCTGCAAATGCCTTCAGGTAGTCGTCGGCGAAGTTTCCGTAGCGTTGCTTCACCTGCTGCATGACAGCCTCTTCCGACAAGTTGCGCAATGCCGGCACATAAGCGCTGGCACAGAACTCGTTCAGCGTCGTTCCTATGATGAGCGGAATGTCCTTGCTCTGTGCCGGAGCGGCGGGGGAGAAAGGATGTTGCGGCAGGAAGTCGCCGTCGACGACAGGCCCCCAGCCGAAGATGAAGCCGTTCCAGCCTGCTTTCAAGGCCTCGGCCTTCTCCTCTTTGATGGCCTCTTCTCCTGCGGCGAGCAGCTTTTCGTAGGGCATTTCGGCAATGCGGTCGATGTTGGAGGCGTTGAGTCCCAGTCTTTTCGCCACGTTCGCTCCGATTCTGCGGGTGTATTGCTGCTCCATGCACTTGAGTTGTGAGCCGCTTTCGATGATGGCCTTGTGGAACAATCCCTTGGCGGCCGGTGTCGCCAGCAGCGTCGACACTTTGCCGCCGCCGCCCGACTGCCCGAAAATCGTCACGTTGTCGGGGTCGCCGCCGAAGCTTTCCACATTCTCCTTGATCCACCGCAACGCCTCCACAAGGTCGAGCATGCCGGCATTTCCCGACTTTCCGTACTTCTCGCCGAAGGCCGACAAGTCCAGAAATCCCAACACATTGAGCCGATGGTTGACCGTCACGACGACCACGTCGCCCTTCCGTGCGAGGTTCGTGCCGTCGTATGCGGGCAGTTCCTGTCCCGAACCGGCGGCAAAACCACCGCCGTGAAGCCATACCATGACCGCCCGTTTCTTGTTGTCGGCCAGCCCGCGCGTCCAGATGTTCAGCCGCAGACAGTCTTCTCCGGCGTGTCCGTCGTCCCAGTTGAAGGCGAAGGCCGCCTCGTCGCTTTGCCATCCCGTGCGGACGACCTGCGGACACGTGGGGCCGTAGGCTCTGCAACTGCGCACGCCCGTCCAACTGTCGGGTGCCGTGGGGGGCATGAAGCGTTCGGCCTTGGCGTAGGGCACGCCCTTGAACACGTTGACGCCCATCGTTTGGTAGCCCGCTATCTCGCCTTGCTTCACTTTGGCGACGATGGTGGTCGAGTCTGCAACGACTTCACTTGTGTTTTCCGCGGCCGTTCGTCCTTCTTTCGTGAGATGGCCACAGGCGTGCAGGCACGCCAACGCGGCCAAGGCCGCAACGATTCGTTTTGTTTTCATAAGATAGAGATGGATGTTTGGTTTCCTTTTCGCAAAGTTAGTGTGATTAGGCGAACACGGGATGCGCCTGCATTCTTTTCGCTTTTGTTTTCATTCATCCGTGCTTTTGCAGGCGTATAAAGTTTTGTCTCTGTGTTCAAAACATGTTTTTCGGCAAGCGGATTGCTCGAAATATTGCTTAACTTTGGGCCTTGATAATACATCACAACATGAAAATCCCTTCCCACAAGCTTCACCGTCATCTGTTTTTCGTTTGTCTCTCAACATTGTTGTGCGCCTGTCAGGGCCCGTCACAACAGGGCGACAGGGAGGTGAAACGCAATCCGCTGATAACCGAAACCATCTCCAACCATCATGTCAACGCCTTTGCCGAAGACGGCAAAGGCCACGTCTGGATCGCCACTTTCCGAGGACTCAACAAGTTTGACGGCCACCAGTACCAGCAATACTTCTGCAACGACGACAGCACGGGGCTGCCCGACAACCAGATTCGCGACATCCTTGTCGACCGTCAGGACCGCTTGTGGGCCGCCAGCCTCAACGGCGTGTGCCGCCGAACCGACCAGGACAACTTCGTCCGTGTGCCTTTCGTGCGCGAAACCGGCAACTGCAACAATCTGGCGCAGGACAGTCGCGGGCGCATTTTCGTATGCAATTCGGGCGGCGTGATGGTCTACGACGCCGCAAGAGAGCGTTTCGAGCCGGCCATCGACGCCGACCTGACGCGGGGAAGCTTCATGAGGCTCGTCATAGACCGGAGCGATTGCCTTTGGGTCACCACCGAAAAGGGGCTCTACGGCTTCGACGGCAGCTTCCGGCAGATGGCTTTCGAGGCGTTGCCGTTCTACAGTTCCGACTCCAACATCCATTATCTGGACGCCGGCGGCAGGCTCTGGCTTTGTCTGCGTTCGGGAATGGCCTGCTACAACACCCGCACCCGTCGGCTGGAGCCGCTGCCCGACGTGTTGCAGGCCAACGCCGACATCGCCAAAAGCCGTCCGCTCTGCATCCACCCCTACGACGCGGTCAGCATTCTGATATCGACCGGGGCGGGCAAGATGTATCTATATAATATAAGGAGAAACACGCTGACCGCTCCCGACCGCCCCGATTTCCCCGTGAAAGCCGACAAGTTCTGGCCCACCTGTCTGTTCCGTGACTCCCGCAACAACATCTGGATGGGCTCCACGGATGAAGGATACATCATCAACTATCGCGACCACAAGCTCTTCAACAACAACAGTCATCTGCACGACTACATCGGTCAGCAGCCCGTTCTGTCGCTGGCCACCGACCGGCAGCGGCACCTGTGGGTGCTGGCGAAGCACAGCGGGCTCGTCCATTACGACATCCAGTCCAAGAAAGCGGCCCCCGTGGCCCTTCCCGAACTGCGTGCCGCCGGCCCCTACTTCCTGTTTGTCGACCGCCAGGGCGGCCTTTGGGTCACCACTGGCAAAGGGGTGCTGCAGTGCAAGGTCGACGGCGGCACGCTCTGCGTGGTGCGCCAATATCCCGGCGGACTGCAACTCGACATGACACAAGACCGCCACGGCGACGTGTGGAGCACCGGTCTGGGCAATCAAGTCACACGCTACGCCCCCCGTAGCGGCGCTTTCGAGCGGCTGGATGTCGGCGCCGTCTCGTTCTCGCCCAGCCTGTTGTCGCTGAAGGACGGCCGTGTGCTCGTGGCGAGCTTCATGGACAACGTCAAGGTCATTCGTCCCGACGCCATGACCGTCGCCGACTTTCCCATCAGCAGGGAGGAGATGAAAAGCTGCATGCGCCGCCCGGCGTTCATCCCCACCGACCTGTATCAGGACATGGGCGGGCTTGTCTGGATAGGAACCGACAGCAACGGCCTGCTGCGCTACAATCCCCGCACCCGCAAGCTCGACGCCATCGGCGGCATGTCGTGCTCCGACGTGTCGGCCATCATCGAGGACAACCAGGGCAATCTGTGGGTCAGTACGATGTACGGGCTCAACAAATACGACCGCACCGTCGGCAAAGTGACGCAGTTCTATGTCTCCGACGGCATTGGCGGCAACCAGTTCTACGACCGTGCGGTCTGCCGTCTGGCCGACGGAACGCTCGTCTTCGGTGGAACCCACGGTATCACCACCTTCAATCCCATCGACATCACCACCCGCCGCAACCTGCCTTTGGTGTTCGAGACGCTGAAGGTGCACAACCAACAGGTGCACGCCTACGCCGACGAGTGTATCGACAAGAGCATGGACAACAATCCCGAGATTCGCCTGCGGCACGACCAGAACAGCTTTTCCATATCCTACGCGGCCATAGACTACAGCGAGTTCGAGCGTGTACATTATTTCTACAAGCTCGAAGGCATAGACTGCTACTGGAACGACGCCGGAACGAGCCACGAGGCGTCCTACGCCAACCTGCCCGCCGGCCATTACACGTTCCGCGTGAAAGTGGCCAACAACGACCGGGAGAAGCCCATTTCCGAGAATGCCATCGAAATCTACGTGGCTCCCACGCCGCTCAACTCGTGGTGGGCGTGGCTCGTCTACATCGTCGTGGCGGCTGTCGCGCTGTACTTTACGGTCAGGATACGCCGCCGCATCGCCGCCGACAAGCGGGCCGTGGAGCGCGAAAAGATGGAGAAGGAGCAGGAACAGCGGGTCAACAAGATGAACATGAGCTTCTTTGCCAACATCTCCCATGAGTTCCGCACACCGCTGACGATGATTGCCGGGCCTGTCAGCATGCTCGGCGAGAGCGCCGACCTGAAAGGAAACGACCGCCATCTGCTGCTCATCGTGCAGCACAGCATTCAGCGCATGCTGAGGCTGGTCAACCAGGTGATGGACTTCAGCAAGCTCGACCAGGACACCTTGAAGCTCAATGTCAGGCGGATGGACGTCACGGCGTTGATGAACCGAATCTGCGACATCTTCCTTTTCAACGCCCACGAGAAGGGAATCGACATGCAGAAGCATGGTCTTGACGACTGCCTGCTCACGTGGGTGGACGCCGACAAGCTCGACAAGATCGTGAGCAACCTGCTCTCCAACGCGATGAAGTTCACTCCCAGCGGAGGTCGAATCGACGTGACGCTCGACGTGGACGACGGTTTTGTGAAGATTGTCGTGGCCGATACGGGCAAGGGCATTCCCTCCGGCGAACTCGAAAACATCTTCCGACGCTTCTATCAGCTCAACGACCAGGCGGCGGGGACGCTCAACTGGGGCACCGGCATAGGCCTCTACTACGCCCGCAAGCTGGCCCGGCTGCACCATGGCAGCCTGACGGCAGGCAACCGCGACAACGGGCAGGGCGCCGTCTTCACGCTGTTGCTGCCCGTGGGCGACCGGATGTACACCGAGGAAGAGCGCGAAGCGCAGCTCGAAGTGCAGGAGAAACGTTACCCCATCGGCGTGCGGCAGCCGGTGGCAGGCGGCGATGCGGACGAGGAAAAGCCGCTGATACTGGTGGTCGATGATGACGCGGACGTGGTGAACTATCTTCAGACGCTGCTGTCGCCCCATTATCGCGTCATCTATCGCTTCGATGCAGAGAGCGCTTTCAAGGCTTTGGGCGAGGAAAACCCCAACATCGTGCTGAGCGACGTGGTCATGCCGGGCATGGACGGCTACGAGTTCTGCCGGCGAATCAAAGCCGACGCCCAGCTGTGCCACATCCCCGTGGTGCTCGTCACGGCCAAAACGACGGTCGAAGACCAGATTGCGGGGCTCAACACGGGGGCCGATGCCTACATCACCAAGCCTTTCGAACCCAAGCTGCTGCTGGCTTTGGTCAACTCGCAGCTGCAAAACAGGAAGAAGATACACGCCCTGTTGAACCAGTCGACACAGACCGATGCAGCCGTAGAGAAGGTGTTGGCGCCGCAGGACCAGCGTTTCATGAAGGAGCTGTACGAGGTGATGGAGTCGGAACTCTCCAATGCCGACATCGACATCACGCGCGTTACGGAGATGTTGCACATGTCGCGCACCAAGTTCTATTACAAGATGAAGGGGCTGACGGGCGAGAAACCGGCGGCTTTCTTCCGCACCTACAAGCTCAACCGGGCGGCTGAATTGCTGCGCGAGGGCACCTGCAACGTCTCGGAAATATCCGACATGACGGGCTTCAGTTCGCTTTCCTACTTCTCCACGGCCTTCAAGCGCCAGTTCGGCGTAGCCCCGAGCGAATACAAATGACCGCTCCGGCGATTTGTCACCGCTTGTCCGTTGCGTTTTCATCAGCATGCTTTCAGCGGCTCAAAGCAGCCCTTTGGCAATCCAAAAGCAGCCCTTTGCCCGTGCAAAAGGGCTGCGTTTGTTTTGGAACCGACCCACTCCGGCGGAGTCATGGGCCGCCTTGCACGCATTCTAAAACTTTTGAACAACCGTGAAAGGCACGTTGAACAAAAATGAAACAGAAAAGAATTTGTGAGCAAGGGCGTGGCGGCGGGATGCAGTAACTTTGCCGCAGTTGTCAAACTAAAACCATCAACATGAAAAAAATCAAATCTATCAGGTATCTAACCTTTGTTTTTTTTGCGCTGGTCAGCCTGCCGTCATGGGCGCAGGAGCTGGTCAGTGTGGCCGGAAAGGTGGTCGACGGTTCGCGAGAGCCGATGATCGGCGTGAGTGTCGTCGAGAAAGGCACCTGCAATGGCACTGTGACAGACCTCGGCGGCACGTTTAAATTCAAGGCGCACAAGGGCTCCACGCTCGTCATTTCCTACATCGGTTACGCCACGCAGGAAGTGAAGGCGGGCACAGACCTTAGGATTGTATTGAAGGAAGATTCCAAAACGCTGGAAGATGTGGTCGTCGTCGGTTACGGCGTGCAGAAGAAGAGCGACGTGACGGGGGCCATCTCGCAGGTGAAGGCGGCCGATATGGAGAACCGCACCATCACCAATGCCAAGTCGGCGCTGCAAGGCAAGACCGCCGGCGTGCAGATCATCTCCGCCTCTTCGGCCCCCGGAGCCTCGCCCACGGTGCGCATCCGCGGCTTCTCCTCCAACGTAGGTTCCGAACCTTTGTACGTCGTTGACGGCGTGCGGTTGGGCGACATCAGCGGCATCGACCCCAACGACATCGCCTCAATGGAGATTCTGAAGGACGCGGCGAGTGCCGCCATCTATGGCGCAGAGGCCGGAAACGGCGTCGTTTTGATAACGACGAAGAAGGGAAAGGTGGGCGAAGGCCGCATCCGTTACGACTTCCAGTTTGCCGGACAGTCCATCGCACGCACGCCGAAGATGTTGAATGCCGAGGAATACATCCAATATATGAGCGAAGGAAAGACATTCACGAAGGACTACTTGCTGAAGAACTGGGACGGCAAGACCAACACCGACTGGATAGACCGCACCTTCGGGAGCAGCAAGATGATGAAGCACAACATCGCGTTCGAGGGCGGAAGCGAGCGCGGCAACTACTATCTGAGCCTCACCTATCTTGATAATAATGGCATTGTGAAGGGCAATGCCGACGTCTATCGCCGCCTGACAGCCACCATCAACTCGGAATACAAGGTGAAGAAATGGCTGACCGTGGGCACCACCAACCAGATAGAGAAGTACAATGTGCGCTCCGTTTCGAGCAACAACGAGTATGGTTCGCTGCTCACTTCGGTCATGGTGCTCGACCCGCTGACGCCTTACACCTATGCCCCCAACGCCCTGCCTTACCACATGCGCTACGCTTTGGCACAGGGAAAGAAGCTCATGACCGACGCCGAAGGTGGCTACTATGGCATTTCCAAGTTCTATGCCGGCGAGCAGACGCACCCGATGATCATGCGCGACAATGGCCTTTCGCGCAACAGCGGCTTCAATGTGAACGGCTCCATCTATGCCGACTTCACGCCCGTCAAGGGCCTTACGCTCACCTCCCGCTTCGGTTATCGCCTGAGCGGCGGCCGCCAGAGCTCCGTCTCCCTGCCTTTTTATGGCAATGCCGTGCAAGGCAACGACTATGTAAGTCTCAACGGGCAGAACTCCACCAGCATCTACTATCAGTGGGAAAACTTCGCCAACTACATGAGGCGGATGGGCCTTCACACCGTCACGGGCATGGTGGGCATGTCCTATCAGGAGGCTACGAACGACTATACCAGCGGCAGTCTCAGCGCCAACAACGAAGACGCCATCAAGAAGAACGACCCGCTGTTCTACTATTTGAACTACGCCTCCACCTCGGCCACCAAGGGAACGGGTGGCGAGAAGAGCCGTTCGGCCAAGTTGTCGTACTTCGGCCGCCTGGGCTACAACTACGCCAACAAGTATTTCGCGCAGTTCTCGCTGCGTGCCGACGCCGCCGACCTCTCCAAGTTGCCCACGACGACCCGCTGGGGCTACTTCCCCGCCGCCTCGTTGGGCTGGACCGTCTCTGAGGAAAGGTTCTTCGAGCCGCTCCGCAACGCTGTCAACAGCCTGAAGCTGCGTGTCAGCTGGGGACAGAACGGCAGTCTGGCGGCCCTCGGCGGCTACTCCTACAGCACCGACATGGCGCAGGGCGGCTTCTATCCCTTCGGCAGCGGCCTCGACTACACCAATGCCGTGAAGCCCTCGACGATGGGCAATCCCGACCTGAAGTGGGAGACTTCGGAGCAGACCGACATCGGTCTGGACACCTATCTCTTCAACAGCCGGCTCAATTTCAGCGTCGACTACTTCGTGAAAAAGACCAAGGACCTGCTCGTCAGCGGCACGACGCCCTCGTTGGAAATCGGCGGCGCCACGTCGCCCATCAACGCCGGCAACGTCAGCAACAAGGGACTGGAGTTCGAAATCGGCTGGCGCGACCACGTGAAGGACTTCAACTACAGCGTGAAAGCCAATCTGGCGACCCTCACCAACAAGGTGACCTACATCGACCCGTCCATCACCCGGCTGCCCGGCTCTACCTTCCACACCTATACAATCACCTATTTCGAACAGGGATATCCGGTCTATTACTACCGCGGTTATCGGTTCACAGGCATCGATCCGCAGACCGGCAACCCCACATTTGCCGACCTCGATGGCAGTGGAACGGTGAATGATGGCGACCTGACGGACATCGGTGACGCCATCCCCGACTACACCTATGGACTCACTTTGACCGCCGCCTGGAAGGGATTCGACCTTACCGTCTTCGGTACAGGCTCACACGGCAACAGGATTTTCAACTGTGTGAACCGCCCGGACTACGCTGCCAGCAACAAACTGAAGGACTTTTTCTACACCGACCGATGGACTCCCGACCACACAAATGCCACCCAACCGAAGGCCGGCGCGGCCGACATGGACAAGTATGCGGTGTCAGATGCGATGGTGTTCGACGGCTCCTACTTCAAGATCAAGCAGATACAGCTGGGCTACACCTTGCCGAAGGCCCTCGTCCGGCGGGCCGCGCTCAACAACGTGCGCCTCTACGTGTCGCTCGACGACTTCTTTACATTCACTAAATATAAAGGTTTCGACCCCGAAGCGTCGACCAACGCCACGTCGGGCATGGGCATAGACAAGGGTGCCTACCCCCTGTCGAAGAAGTTGGTATTAGGTTTCAACATCGAATTTTAATCAATCACTCAATATGAAAAAGTCATTCTTATATATCGCCATGGCGTCCGTGCTGCTGGCCGGTGGCCTGTCAAGTTGCGAAGACCGGCTGGATATCGCGAAGCATGGCAACATGGGTGGACAGTCGGACTTCTACAAGACCGACCAAGAAGCCAAGGAAGCCCTCGCCAGTTTGTATGTTGCATTGAAAGGCAGCTACTTCAACTGGTTCTTCATGAAGAATTGCCTCTCTGACGACGTGTGGGCCGGCGGCGGTTCGCGGGGCGACAACGCCGGATTGGAGAAGCTCAATGAATATACTTTCGGCACGGACGACGGCTCGGTTGCCGGCTATTACCAGAGCATGTATGGCATTATCTACCAAGCCAACTTGATTGTCGACCAGGTGAAAGGCGACACCCCCGAGAAGAAACGCTGCATAGCAGAGGCCAAGTTCTATCGTGCATGGGCCGACTTTGAGCTCGTCAGCCTCTGGGGAACGGCCCCCATCGTCGACCATCTGCTTGCTCCGAGCGAGTATCGGCCGGGCAATTCCAAGCCTGAAGAGATGTGGGCGTTCATCGAAAAAGACCTGACTGAGGCCATCAACGCCGACGCGCTGCCGTCGAAGAAGGACGCCGACGACCGGGAAACGACCATTCGGGTGACCCGGGAGCTGGCCGAAGCCCTGCTGGGAAAGGCATACGTGTTCCAAGGAAAGTACAAGGAAGGGGCCGCCGAACTGGAGAAAGTCATCACCTCGGGCAAGTATGCGCTCTTCACGGGCGAATACGACATGATGCAACATGCGGTGAACAACAACAACTGCGAGTCGATGATTGAATGGCAGAGCCGCAACGACCCGAAGCAGGCCAACACGTTCATGTCGATGACCTACATCATGCAGGGCTGGCGCACCGACCATTTGCAGTATAGCGGCCAGGCCGCGGCCGAGATTGCCCAAGGGACATACGGCTTCTGCTCACCCCGCAAGTCGCTCTACGACGCTTTCGTGGCCGCCGAAGGCAAGGACGGATATCGGCTGAAGAGCACGATGCGCACGTATGAGCAGATGAAAGCGTATGGCATAACGCTAAAGGCAGGCGTGTTCCTGCCCGGCAATGAAGGCTACTTCTTCTGGAAGAACCGCATATTGCAGAGCGACCTGATCATCAACTTCCCCGCTTTCCAGACCATGCAGTACACCGACAACCGCGTGATGCGCTACGCCGAAGTGCTGTTGCTCGCTGCCGAGGCCCATCTGCAGGCCGGCAACAAGGCGAAAGCATTGGAATATGTGAACCAGATACGCAAGCGTGCCAAGCTGCCGCAGCTCTCCGACGTGACGCTTGAGGCCATCAAGACCGAGAAGCGGCTGGAACTTTGCCTGGAAGGCGTGCGCTATCAGGACCTTGTGCGCTGGGGGGATGGCGAGAAGATGCTGGGCCGACAGGGCAAGGAGATACCTTCTTTCACGACCACGGGTGTGGAATGGAACTATAAGAACGAGTCTTACGGCTTCAAGGAACGCAACAAGTTGCTGCCCATTCCATTGAAGGAGATCAACCTGAACCCCAACATGAAGCAGAATCCGAATTGGTAATCTCATTTAAAAAGCTAACAGAATCATGAAAACGATAAAGTATTTGTTCGCATTGTGTGTGCTCCTTTGCACCGCAGGATGCACGGAAAGCGCGGTCAGCGATTTGGAAGGACGGTTCAGCGAAGTAGGACAGTGTGCCTTCACCAAGGCTGCCGTGGCTCCGACCGATAAGCTTCGCAAGGGCGTCAAGGCTCTGAACATCACTCTTTCGGGAGCAGACAACCAGGCCATGACATTGCGTCTGGGCAGCAAGGAATGGGTTTTGTCCGGCGGAAGCTTTACGCCGGTGGCCGAAGTCTCGTCCGCCAACACTTATTCGGGCACGGTGAACGGTGCGGCCATAGCCGGAGGCGACCTCGACGTGAACCAAGTGGACAGCGTCTACTTCCTGAACGGATTGGTGAAGACGGCCGACGGCAAGTCGTATCACGTGAGTTACCAGGGGACGCTGCCCTTTGTCGTGGGCCAGGACGACCCCGAAGCCAGCGGTTGCATGATGAGTGTACAGACACAACCCGTCACGGTGATGGACATGACGACCTACCAACAGACCGTCATCCCAGGTATTACAAAGTATGTCGTCACCTTCAGTGACCCCGAAGGCAAGCCGGCCGGCTTGTTCGAGCTGGTGGCCAAGGAGAAGCTGAAACCATCCGAACTGGTAGGAACGTACAAGATTCAGGGTAGTCCGGCCGCTGCGGGCCTGTGTGGGAACGGCTATGTCGTTCCGCAATATAATGTAGCGGGTGGCTCCTATATTGCCGACGCCAAAGGAAACAAGCAGTATCTCGCGGCAGGAGACGTCACTTTGGCCGTCGCCAAGGACGTCGAAGGCCGTACACTCTACTCCATCAGCTCCAAAAACACAAAGGTTCTCGACGCCACCGGTGCCGAAATCCAGACGCCCGTGCCGTTCAACATCAGCTATGCAGAGCTCTTGGAGGCGAAGGGAACCCTGTTGCGCGACCTCAAAATAAAGAGTACATACTGTAATAGGGAAATGAAATATTCCATATATTTGCCCGAGGGTTACACTGCGGACAAGAAATATCCGGTACTCTACATGCTTCATGGCTACGGCGACGACAACAACGCGTGGCTCGACAAGGGCAACTTGGCCGCATTGACCACCAAAGCCGTCGACGACGGCACGGTCGGCAAGATGATTGTCGTCATGCCCGACGCGCTCCAAAGCTTCTACAGCAACGGTGTTCAGGAAGCTATGAAGTATGAAGACTACTTCTTTCAGGAACTGATGCCTGCCGTGGAGAAGGCCTATAGCGTGAAGACCGACCGCAATTCCCGTGCCGTCGGCGGCTTGTCGATGGGCGGATTCGGCACGTTGCTCTATGCTTTCAAGCACCATGAGCTGTTCTGCTGCGCCTATGCCATGAGCCCGGCGACGGGAAACGGCAAGACGAATCTGAAGGATGAGATGAAGAATCTCAAGACAAATGACTATCCCGACATCACCATCGAGGTGGGGACGGAAGACGCAACGGTCTATGCCATGGCCGCACCGTTCGGCAAAGGCATGCAGACGATGGGCCTTTCAAATTACACTTACATCGAGCGGGCGGGCATGCACGACTGGAATTTCTGGAAAGAATGCTACCCGAAGTTCATGAAACGATTAGGAAACTATTTTAAATAAATGCGAATGAAAAGAATCATCTTAGCCGTAATGCTGGCCGTTTTGACACTGGCCGGCCATGCGCAGCAAGCGCTTACGTGGGGACAGAACCCGTTGGTGTCTCCAGAAGTGAACCAAGACAACAGCGTCACTTTCCGAATGATGGCCCCGGAGGCCCGGAAGGTGCAGGTGACGGGCGACTTTCTGCCGACACAGAAGGTGAAGACGCCGATGGGAGAGTACGACGCTCCGGGCGTGGCAGACCTGACCAAGGACGACAAAGGGGTGTGGTCGTTCACTTCGGAGGCCCTCGCTCCCGAGCTCTACACCTATAATATAATAGTAGATGGCGTGAAAGTGACCGATCCCTTGAACGTCTATTCCATCCGAGACATCACGAGTGTGTTCAATGTTTTCATGATAGGTGGCGGCAAGGACGGCCTTTATCAGGTGAGCAAGGTGCCCCACGGCACCGTATCGAAGGTGTGGTATGACAGCCCGACGGCCGGTCTGACCCGCCGCTGCACGGTCTATACGCCCGCAGGTTACGAGGCAAGCAAGGAGGACTATCCCGTGCTTTACCTGCTGCATGGTATCGGTGGCGACGAGAATGCCTGGAGCGAACTGGGCCGGGCTGCCCAAATCATGGACAATCTCATTGCGCAGGGCAAAGCCAAGCCCATGATTGTGGTCATGACCAATGGCAACATCTCGCAGGAAGCATGTCCGGGCGAAACGTCGGAAGGCTTCAAGGTGCCTTCCATGATGTTGCCCAAGACGATGGACGGCTGCTTCGAGCAGGCTTTCCCCGACGTAATCAAGTTTGTGGAGCGCACCTATCGCGTGCGGAAAGACAAGGCCCACCGCGCCATTGCAGGCTTGTCGATGGGTGGCTTCCACTCCTTGTTCATCTCCATCAACAATCCCGACACCTTCGATTACGTAGGTCTTTTCTCCGCGGCGGTGGACCAGGGCCGGCAGGGAGGCGTCCAATCCATCTATGAAAACCGTAATCAGAAAATCGACCGGCTGTTCGGCAAGCACCCGAAGCTGTTCTGGATAGGTATTGGGAAGACCGATTTCCTCTACAAGAACAACACGGCGCTGCGCGACTATCTGGACTCCAAGGCTTACAAATACACCTATCTGGAGAGCGATGGAGGACATATCTGGCGCAACTGGCGCATCTATTTGAGTGAGTTTGCGCCTCTGTTGTTCAAGTAATCGTGCAGAATTTTCAAGATGAAGTTAAGTGATATGATGATCTGCGCTGTGGCCCTGTTGTTTGGCCACGGCGCAACGGCAGTGGCACAGACCCGCTTGCGCCCCGACAACATCGACCAAGTGGTGAGGGAAATGACTCTCGAAGAGAAGTGCCATTTGGTTCTGGGGTGCGGAATGGGCTTCGGCCGTGACGTGAAGTTCCCCGGAACGGCCGGCAGCAGCTACGCCATCCCCCGTCTGGGCATACCTTCTACGTATTGCGCCGACAGCAACCAAGGCCTTCGCATGAGCGCGCATCGCGACTTCGACAGCCGCGACTACTTCTGTACAGATTACATGACGAGCATCGCGCTGGCCTCGACATGGGACAAGAAGGCAGCTTTCACCGTGGGAAAGGGTATCGGCAACGAGACGAAAGAATATGGGTTGGACTGGATTCTGGCCCCCAGCATGAACCTGATGCGCAACGTTCTGTGCGGGCGCAACCATGAATACTATTCGGAAGACCCCTACTTGTCGGGAACGATGGCCGCCTACTATGTGAAAGGCATACAAAGCGAGGGCACGGCGGCCTGCGTCAAGCACTTCGCAGCCAACAGCCAGGAGACCAACCGCAATGCCAATGACAGCAGGGTGAGCCAGCGTGCGCTGCGCGAACTGTATCTCCGAGGATTCGAACTGGCCGTGCGGATAGGCAATCCCTGGACGGTGATGACGGCCTACAACAGCATTAACGGCAAAGCCACATGCGAAGATGTCGACCTGACTGAAACGATTCTGCGCAAGGAGTGGGGGTTCGACGGGCTTGTTGTGTCCGATTGGAATGCCGGCAAGGACGCCACGCTCTCGATGTTGGCCGGCAACGACATGCTGCAACCTGGCCAGGAACGCCAATTCAATCAGCTGATGGAAGACGCCAAGAGCGGCAGACTGCCCATGGAAGTGCTCGACCGTAACGTAAGACGCGTGTTGCAGTTCGTTGTCAAGAGCCATAGCTTCGCGGAATATCCCTATTCCAACGAACCCGATCTCAAACAGCATGCTCTTGACGATCGTGTCATTGGAGCGGAAGGCATGGTGTTGCTCGAAAACAAAGCTACGCTTCCTTTGGCTCCGGGCAGTCGGGTGGCGCTCTTCGGCTGCACCAGTTATGAGATAATTCCCGGCGGAACGGGCTTCGGCGGCACGATGGTGGGTCGCTACACCGTGTCGCTGGTGGAGGGGCTGCGCAACGCCGGCATGAACGTCTACAAGCCGTTGCTCGACCAATACAAGCAACATGTCGCCGCAGAGCAGAAACGTCTTTATCCCAACGGCCTTCCGCCATTCTCACTCCGGCCGCTCAACAGGGCTGAAGAGATGGACATGACCGACCGCCAAGTGGCCGAGACGGCGGCCAATACCGACGTGGCCGTAATAACGATAGGGCGCAAGAGCGGTGAGGCGGCCGACCGCACGCAGGATGAATTCAACCTGTATGAGAAGGAACAGACCATGATCAAGCAGGTGAGTGAGGGCTATCGACAGGCAGGAAAGAAAGTCGTCGTGCTGCTCAACGTGTGCAGTCCGGTCGAAACCGCTTCCTGGAAGAACCTTGTCGACGCCATTGTCTGCACTTGGCAGAGCGGCGAACAGGTGGGCAACAGCATTGCCGACGTGCTCTCGGGCCAAGTGAATCCGTCGGGCCGCTTGCCGGTCACTTTCCAAAACAAGTATGGCGACGCCGCTTCCGACCGCAATTTCCCTTCTGATGTGAAAGATACGAAGGACTTGGCAACGATGTATATGTGGGGTGGCGACAAGCAGAGTGCCAAGCGGGAGCCCAAGGCCAACATCGATTTCACCGACTATGACGAGGACATCTATGTGGGTTATCGCTATTTCGACAGCTTCAATAAGCCCGTGAGTTATCCCTTCGGCTACGGCCTGAGCTACACCACGTTTGCTTATGAGAACGCCAAGATGACGCGAAAGGGTGCTGAATATGTCGTGACGGTCGACGTCGTGAATACCGGAAGCAGGGCGGGCAGGAACGTGGTGGAGCTTTTTGTGGTCGCGCCCAAGGGCAAACTGCTCAACAAACCGTCCAAGGAGTTGAAGGATTATGCCAAGACCGAGCTGCTCCAACCTGGCCAACGCGAGACCGTGGAACTCATGGTGGAGGCGCGCGACCTGGCTTCTTTCAATGAGAAAGCTTCGGCATGGGTGGTCGACGCAGGGACTTACCGGTTCATGCTGGCCTCTTCTTCCAGCCATGTGGAGAAGACCTTGTCGGTCAAGGTCGACGGAATGAAGACCAAAGTAGACAATGTGATGAAGCCCACCGTCAAACTCCATCTCCTTCGGCGTTGAGTGATGGGCAACTGATTTTCTGTTAAATGAAACAACCAATGAAAGCAAAAAAACTATTTCCCGTTGCTTTGGCCGCGTCGCTTGTCGTGTCGTGCGCGCCCCAAGGCAGAACCATAGACCAACAAGACGTGCTCCGGAAACTGTCGCTGGAGGACAAAGCCCACTTCGTTATCGGCACGGGCATGGCCGGAATGAGCGGCGACAATGCCGTCATCGGTGCCACCAAGGCGCTTGTTCCGGGTGCCGCCGGCACCACCTATCCGCTCGATTCGCTCGGCATACCGGCCATTGTGCTGGCTGACGGGCCCGCCGGGCTGCGCATCGACGCCCACCGCAAGGATGACAAAGCCAGCTACTTCTGCACGCATTTCCCCATCGGCACGCTGCTGGCCTCCACCTGGAACCAGCAACTCGTTGAGGAAGTGGGCAAGGCGATGGGCGCGGAAGTGAAGGAATATGGCGTCGACGTGTTGCTGGCTCCTGCCGTCAACATCCATCGCAACCCACTCAACGGCCGCAACTTCGAGTACTACAGTGAGGATCCCGTGGTGGCCGGAAAGACCGCTGCAGCCTATATCCGCGGCATTCAGAGCAACGGCGTGGGCACCAGTATCAAGCACTTTGCCTTCAACAATCAGGAAACCAACCGCATGAATACCGACGCACGCGTCTCGCAACGTGCCATCCGGGAGATTTATCTCAAGCCTTTCGAGATTGCGGTGAAGGACGCGCAGCCCTGGACGGTCATGTCTTCGTACAACAAAATCAATGGTGTCTACACGTCGGAAAGCAAAGACTTGCTCACCACCATCCTGCGCGACGAGTGGGGATATGAAGGAACGGTCATGACCGACTGGTTCGGCGGCAAGGACGGAGCTGCGCAGATGTGGGCCGGCAACGACATGTTGCAGCCCGGCAAGGCCGAGCAGTTCACGTCGATTGTCGACGGCGTGAAGAGTGGAAGGCTGAAAGAAGCCGACCTCGACCGCAATGTCGCCCGCATTCTGAGCCTCATCGAGAAGACACCGCGCTATCAAGGCTACAAATACAGCAACAAACCCGACCTCAAGGCACATGCCGCCGTGACGCGACAGAGCGCGACCGAAGGCATGGTGCTGCTGAAAAATGAGGCCAACACCTTGCCGATAGCCACCAAGGCGTCCGACACCAAGGTGGCGCTTTACGGTTGCACAAGCTATGACTTCATTGCGGGTGGCACCGGCTCGGGCAACGTCAACCATGCCTACGTGGTGTCATTGCTCGATGGTTTGAAGGCTGCGGGCTATCAGGTGAATGCCGATTTGCAGCAGCAATACACCCGGTATGTCGCCCAACGGCAGGCGGAAGCGAAGGCGAAGCTGGAAGCTGCGGTGAAGAAAAGCAAGAAAGCGGCCATGCTGGCCATGTTTCTGCCGACGCCCCGACCCGTGGAAATGAACTTCGAGGCCGCGCAACTCGACCGGCAGGCGCGGCTTTCGGACGTGGCCGTCATCACTTTGGGCCGCATCAGCGGGGAGTTCATCGACCGCAAGGTGGCCGATTTCAATCTGTCCAAAGAGGAAAAGCAACTCATTTCACAGGTTTGCGAAGCCTATCACAAGGTCGGCAAGAAGGTCATCGTGCTGCTCAATGTCGGTGGTGTCATCGAAACGGCTTCCTGGAAGGACATGCCCGACGCCATCCTCTGTGCATGGCAAGCCGGCCAGGAGGGTGGAAACTCGGTGGCGGATGTCATCGGTGGCAAGGCTTCGCCGTCGGGCAAGCTCACCATGACGTGGCCCGTGAACTTCACCGACGCCTATTCTTCCCGCAACTTCCCCATCGACAAGACGCCCGATCTCAACTTGACAAATCAAGGAAAGGCCGGCAATGGCGAGAAAGACGTGGACTATACCAACTATGAAGAGGACATCTATGTGGGTTACCGCTATTTCGACAGCTTCGGAAAAGAGGTGTCCTATCCCTTCGGTTATGGGCTCAGCTATACGAAGTTCGACTATGCCGACGCAAAGGTGGACGTCAAGGACGACGTCATCAGCGTGACGGTGAGCGTGAAGAACGTGGGAAAGGCAGAGGGCAAGGAGGTCGTTGAACTTTATGTGGCGGCTCCCGACAGCAGGCAATGCGACAAACCTGCGCAGGAACTCAAGGCTTTTGCCAAGACCAAGAGTCTGAAACCGGGTGAAGCCGAGACGCTGACGCTGGCCGTGAAGACGGCCGACCTGGCTTCGTTCGATGCCGATGCTTCGGCCTGGAAGGTGGCTGCCGGCCAGTATCAGCTGCGCGTCGGCGCGTCGTCGCGCGACATCAAGGCCACGCTCTCTGTCGAAGTGAAGGCGTGGGAGGCCAAGGTGCACGACGTGTTGCGGCCTGTTGAACAGTTCGATGTATTGAAAAGAATGTAGAAAAAGCCTGCTTCTCCACCTCCCATTTTAACCTTTCATGCCCGAAAGCTGGCCGGTGCCATTGCTTTCGGGCATGTTGGATGTCGCCGCCGTCTATCGTGCGACCTTCTTTCCGTCGACGACGTATATGCCGTGGGGCAGCGATTGCAGGAAACGGTCGACTTCGCTGCGCTTCACGGTGGCCACCTTCGTCCCCCGCAGGGTGTGGATGGAGACGGTGTCGCCACGATTTGCCCTCGGCGTGTCGATGGCCGTGGCCTCGCTGATGGTGAAGCAGTAGGCGTCGTTGTACCAGTAGAGCTTGTTTGTATTCTCAAGAGGCTGTTCCTCCTTACTTAGTCCCAGTCCCACGACAAACAGATAGGTGCCCTCGGCAAGTCCGGGGAAGGATATGTGCCCGTTGTATTGCGCGCCGGCTTCGGCCGCCAGCCAGCCTGACTCTCCACTCTTATGGAATATGTACTTCTTTGTTTCAGTGTTGTACTTGTATAGTGCAGTCGACACCATTGAGCTGAGTCCCCGATTGATCTTCACCGTGAACGAGCCATAGAAGTCCTTTGTGCCGACAAGGGTAATCAGCCGGCCGTCTTCGTCGACCGAATGCTTCTTCAGCGTGTTGTTTACGCTGACTCCCATGAGCGTGTCAAATTTGAGTAAGCCTGTGTTGGTACTGCCGCAGCCCTTCCGCACATTGATGTCGGTCAGCTCTCCGACGACCTGTTGGCCCTCTCTGTCGGCGCATATCCATATCGTGTAGGTGCCGACGTCCTTGGGTGTCCACGTCATCTTGATGTCTTTCGTCTCTCCGTTGCCCACAATGACCAGTTGGCTGGTCTTCCAGTAGCCTTTCTCCGTCGTCGTTGAGACGAACATGTAGAGGCTTTGCGCAAGTCCGTCGGGGCCTGTTCCCTTCGCCTTGAACGACACCTGGAGCGCAAATCCGGTCAAGGCGATGTCGCCGGCAGCCAGCTCCGACAGTTCGACGGACGGCGTCGGCTTGATGGTATAGCCGACCACCCGTCCGCTTTTGACGGTCGCCTCGGCATATTTTCGGCCGACCACACGCTCTGCCACTTGTTTTCAGGCTGCGTGCGGGCCACGGGTACTACCTTGTAGGTGCCGTCGGACAGCGACGTGACGGGGCACTTGAGGGTGTAGGGCGAGTAGTACAGCTTCCTGGGAGGGGCCATTTTCGTGCTTGCCGTGGCGGCAACCAGCTGCAATTCTCCATCCGCTTTGCGATAGGCGAAACCCAATTCCGCTTTTTGTTCTACATCCAGTCCGTTGACAAAGTTGGCACTGAGCTGGCCTTCGTCCACCTTGAAGTTCTGCACTATGATATTGGACTCCTTGTTCTGGGGCTTCCTGCGGTAGCAGGCTTGGCCCCAATCACGGCGCGCATGAGCTGGTTGTAGCCGCCTTTCGCGTTTCCCGCGCCCGTGCCGCTGGCGTTCGGTTCGAGGATGGAGAGCAGATAGGCACCGTCGTTGCCTGCTCCGCTCCATCCCCAGTTCACCCGGAAGTAGTTGTTGCCGGCATATCCGTCGATGACGAAGGCGTGGCCGTTCAGTCCCCCTGCCTCGCCGCTGTAGAACACGGGTCGACCTTCGGCCAATTCATTGTAGATGACCCGGTTCCATTCGTTCACCGAGAAGTCTTCGTGGTCGATGATGCGCGTGGCATGGTCGAAACCGAAATACTTGATCAGCGCGTTGGGCACGTGGAAGGCGTTGGCGCCCGACGCGCCGCTGGCGTAATCCATGTAGACCGACACGCCGCAATATTGCATGAGCTTGGCCACGGCTTCCGCCTGTGCGTCGGTGTATGTTCCCTGACTATAAGTTGGCAGCATGTCGGCCCAGTTTATCACGCTGTTTTGGGCTATGCCGTCCACATGGATCAGCCGGTTGCCCGGCCACGGCGTGTCCGTGTCATACGCCGGCATGGCAGCCTGCGTCTCCTTGACCATCATCGGGTGTCTTTTGCCAATGATAGTAGAGCAATTCGGCCATGGCCGTGGCCACGCAGCCCGTCACCGTCTGCCCGCCACCCGTCGGCGACTTCGGGCAATGCCTGTTGTAAGGCGTGTTCTGGTCCCACTTGGCGGTGGTCATCGATTCTATCTTCGGCTTTGAAGCAATGCCTTCGCCGGGCGAAGCGATGTTTGCGGCCGATTGGGCGTCGACGTTGCGCAGCGCCGTTATCTGGTCGGCATATCCCCGCAACCATGACTTGAGGTTGTCGGGAGCCTCGTCCCACGTGAAGGTGGATGTGGTGGAGTAGCCCAAAACGGGTGCCGTGCGGTCGTCGCCCGAGATGATAGCGAAGCCGTGGTCGCCGTTGAAGACGTAGAAGGGCGTGCCTTCCGGCTGTCCGAAGGGGACGGCTGCGTTTACGGAGACGCCGGCGCGCGTCGTCTTTGCCGTTTTGGGCATGCCAACACCCTTGGAGGCGAGGAACCGTGCCGCCTTCCGGCGTGCCTGCAGCTCGTCGACGGAGGCGGCAAGTGCGGCGGCCATCGTCGTGGAGAGCAGCAGGACGAGCAGCAGCGTCCGCATTTCATACATCAGCATGCCCGTGTCAAGGACGTGCCGTATTCCTTTCAAAATTGTGTTTGTGCTTTTTGTCATTACTGTCTTGCTTATATGAAAAACAATGTCTTGAGCGGTGGGTGGCTCCCGTGCCGCCGTCATGTCGTCATGGGGCCTACATGAACTCCTTGGCGAACCATTTTTCAAAAACCGCGTCGTTTCCTTGGCCCTGTCGGTGAAGTTGCCGCCCTCGACGGACATGCCGTAAACAAAAGGTTTGTCCATGATTTGCGTCTCCTTTTGATGCAAAATTATTGGAAAAGCATTGAGTTCACAACTTTGTGGACCACAAACCTGTGGACTTTTGCTTTTGTTAAGGAAATCGGTCGATGGTCTTGGGCGTTGCAAAAGGGCTGCATGTTCGCCGTGAAAGCGGGCTTGCGATTCCCCAAAAAGGCAGGTCGGGCGACTCGGCAGGCGGCTTGCGCAGTATGGATAGCTTTTCGGGCAAAAGCGATAACCCGTCTTTCGGGCGGAGGCCGTACCTTTGCGGCAGAAATTCAAACGAGAGACAAATGAAAAGAACATTATTCATCGCCGCCCTCATGACGGCATTCAATTTTGCGACAATGAACGGACAGAACATCAACGAAAAGACACTGGAGCAGCGCATCGAAGCGATTGAAGACCGCATGGCCATCAAGAACGTGGTGGACACGTTCTCCACGCTGGCAGACACCAAGGAGGTGGAACTGCAAGGGCTGCTCTTCACCGAGGACGCCAAGGTCGTCAACCACGCCGAGGGCCGCCCCACGACGACGCTCAACGGCTGCCGCGAGATCGTGAAGGCCTTCGGCGACTACCTGGCCACGACCGAACTGACCTTCCATCAGAACGGACAGCAGACGGTGACGTTGGACGGCGACAGGGCCGCGGCCTTTTCCCCGCCCCTTTTGCCGTCGGCTGCGGCAGAAGGGGCGGGGGCGTCTTGCCGCTCGCTGTCCTTTGGTTTGCCACCGCTGCCCTTTCGGCTTGCAGAAGGGCAGCTTTTGGTTTCTGAAAGCAGTCCTTTTGGGCGGTGAAAGCGGCCCTTCCGCAAGCCCGAAAGGCCGCTTTTGCAAGGCGGTGATTGCATGGACGGATTCGGGCGGTGCCCGATGGCACGCACGGCGTCGTGCCCGGCACGGGCCGGAGTGGGCGGAAGGGAGCGAGGCAGCCATCCATCCGTCGACCCAGGAGGGGTCGACCACCATCATCACGGCTGTCTTTGGGCGACCCTTCCAGGGTCGATTTCCGCCTGGTCTTCTATCCCCTGGTCACTCCGCTTCGCAGAGATGACCAGGGGTTATCGAGCGATGAAGCCTCCGGCTTCACCTCTTACGCTGCCTGCTACAGGCATTTCTTGATACTCAATCGGTTTATGGGGACATAGTCATGCTGCATTCCTTATATCCAATCGACGAATAGGGACATAATCATGGCGCATTGCGCATGCTACCGCTTGTACTCCGCCTGCAACCGCCAGGGCGGTTGGTCTTATTTATATAGCTGGCTTCATGGGCTTTGACGCGCAATGTAAGATGGCTGTGGGCACAACACCAACAACCGCATGGCAGGTGGCCTTGATTTGGAATAGTCATACCTTGTTGCTTTAGGGTGGGGTGCCTGCAACCGCCAAGGCGGTA
This sequence comes from Segatella baroniae DSM 16972 = JCM 13447, assembly GCF_000426585.1. Classification (GTDB taxonomy): domain Bacteria; phylum Bacteroidota; class Bacteroidia; order Bacteroidales; family Bacteroidaceae; genus Prevotella; species Prevotella baroniae. The sequence continues at coordinate 221,574 of NZ_AUFQ01000002.1, read as the reverse complement.
GTGCGCAGTGCACCATGGCCATGCTCCTATGAACCGACCTGACACAGTTTACTTTACACTCTTCTCTTTTCTCTTTTTATCCTTTACTTTTCAAACGTGGTTCTTTGGGAAAATCAAAGCTGCCTTTTCACACGCTAAAAGCTGCCTTTTAAGGAGGTGAAAGGGCAGCTTTTATATTTCATCGACACGTCATTTCACACTTCATATTCCTGCTTTTTACCTTTCCAATGGCCTTTTTACTTTTTTACCTTTTTACCTTTTTACCTTTTGTCGCTCCGTGAAAAACGGCTATCTTTGCGGCGATATGAACGATACGGACAAGATAGCGGCCGAGCTTTTCGGTCGGGTGGCGCAGATACTGGGCATGACCGACGGGGCCATGGCCAACAAGTTGATGCACGAAACGCTGGTGCAGGTGTGTCACGAGGGGCTGGCGGGGAGCAATCTGGCCTTCGGCAACCTCTTCTCGCAAGTGGACTTTCTCTGCAAGAAGCACCATGTGGGCATGGCCGACGCCATCGCCATCCAGCGCATGCGCCGTGAAACCAACCGCCCCGGACGACCCACGGCGGATGACCTGCGCTACAACAGCCGTGCGCTGGCCCTGTTCATCTCGACCGTTCTCGGCGTGGATGTGCCGCGGGAGATCGTCGGCCGCATTCCCCACACCGACCGGCCGCACGAGAATCTGCAGCCCGTGGACTATCGTTGCGTGCGTTGCATCGTGCGGGAAACCGACGCCGACGGCTTCACCGCCACCATCGACCAGGACGCCGACGAGAGGGAGGTGGCCGTGAGCCTGGCCGATGACCAGCTATACCTTATTGATATGTTGCGGCCCGGCATGCAACTCAACCTGATTGACGTGTCGGCACCCACGCTGTCGCAGTCCCGTCGGGCACGGGCCTCGGCCCAGCTCATCGTCGTGGAGCCTGATTTCCTGGTCGATATCAGCAGTATCGCCCGCTGCTTCACCGACTATGGCCACCATCCGTTGGCCTATACCGTCAACCGCATGGCCCCGGCGGCCAACAGCCAGGCCATCCTGGTGGGTGACTTTGCAGGCAAGGCACTCGACGACATCATCAACGGAGAGGGTCGTTATGAGTGGAAAGAGACCTTCAAGAAGAACTTCAGGGAGAAAGCGCTGGAGTTCTGCACCTGTGAAGACCTCAATCGGGACGAGCAATTCAAGGCGGCGGCACTCTCGCAGACCCAGAACATCCGGCAGATTGTGGCCGAACTATTCGGCGAGTTCAGTTCGACGGTGTTCAAACCCCGCACGGCGTTCACCTACGACCGCCGTCAAGTTCTCTTGGAACCGTCCTTCGTGTGCGAGCAACTGGGCCTGCAAGGCCGCGTCGACCTCATGACGGCCGACATGAAGCTGCTCGTGGAGCAGAAAGCGGGCAAGAACTTCAACATCCAGCGCAACCTTCCCAACGAGTACGGGTCGTATCAGAAGGAAGACCACTACGTGCAGTTGCTGCTCTACTACGGCGTGTTGCGCCAGAATTTCCACGTAGGCAACCACCAGACCGACATCCGGTTGCTCTATTCCAAATACCCGCTGCCCGGCGGATTGGTGGTCGTCAATTTCTATCAAAAGCTGTTTCGGGAGGCCATCCGCCTGCGCAACGCCGTCGTCTTCGGGGAGTTCGACTTTGCGCTCCATGGCTTCGGACGCGTGCTCGACAGCCTTACGCCGGCCACGCTCAACGAGAAACAAGTCGCCACACCTTTCTTCCAACGCTACGTTCTGCCCCGACTGCAGGCCGTCACCCAGCCCTTGCAGCGGCTGACGGACGTGGAACGCGCCTATTTCTGCCGCATGATGACCTTTGTCTATCGCGAACAGTTGGCCGCGAAAGTGGGCCAACAGGAGGGCGTGGGCAATGCCGTGGCCGACCTGTGGAACATGCCTTTGGCCGAAAAACGGGAGACCGGAAACATCTATACGGGGCTGACCATCGTGTCGGCGGAGCGCAGCAGCGACTTCAGCGGCGTGGATTTGATTATGCTGCGCGTGCCCGATCAGGGCGAAGACTTCCTCCCCAACTTCCGACTGGGCGACCTTGTGTACTTCTATGGCTACGCGGATGGCGCGCAGCCCGACGTTCGTGAGGCGCCGTTGTATAAGGGAACGCTCGTCGACATACGCACCGACCGCCTCCAACTGAAGCTCATCAACGGACTCAACCTGCACCGACAGGCCGACCACTACGCCATCGAACACGGCGGAAGCGACGTCGGCACCACGGCCGCCATTCGCTCGTTGCACCAGCTGATGACGGCCGACAGCCGTTGCCGGCAGCTCCTGCTGGGGCAGAGAGAGCCGGAAGTGGACACCACCGCAGGGCTGACGACGGCCTATCATCCCAGCTACGACGACGTCGTGCTGAAGGCCCGGCAGGCCCGCGACTACTTTCTGCTCGTGGGACCGCCCGGCACCGGCAAGACCAGCATGGCCCTGCAATTTCTCGTCAGGGAAGCCCTGGCCGTGAAACCGGCCGACGAGGGCATTCTGCTGATGGCCTATACCAACCGCGCCGTGGACGAACTGTGCGGCATGCTGACCGACAATGCCATCGACTACATCCGCATCGGCAACGAATACACCTGCGACGCGCGCTACCGCGACCATCTGCTGGGGGCCATTGTCGAAGCCACGCCCCGCCTGGACGCCGTCCGTCAGCGGCTGTTGCACACCCATGTCATCGTGGGAACGACGAGTACGCTGCAAAGCAAGTCGTATCTTTTCAGCCTGAAACGCTTCGCCGTGGCCATGGTCGATGAGGCCAGCCAGATCTTGGAGCCGAACATCGTGGGACTGTTGACCCACTGCGGCAAGTTCATTCTCGTCGGAGACCACAAGCAACTGCCCGCCGTGGTGCAGCAGGACGAGGCCGTGTCGGCCGTCACGGAGCCGTCGTTGCGCGCCATCGGGCTGGACAACTGCCGGCAGTCGCTCTTCGAACGTCTGCTCCGCCTGGAGCGTCGGGCCGGCCGCAGCCGCTTTGTGGGCGTGTTGCGGCGCCAGGGTCGCATGCACCCCGATGTCGCCGCGTTCCCCAACCGCATGTTCTACAGCGCGGAAAAGCTGCACCCCGTGCCCCTGCCTCACCAGCGGGAGGACAGTCTCGGCTATGCCGCGCCCCCCCTCGACGCCTTCGACGACCTGCTCAAGCGGCGGCGTATGGTCTACATCCCCTCGGCTTTCTGCCACGAACCCGCGCTGTCGGACAAGGTGAACACCGCGGAGGCGGCCATCGTGGCCGACGTGTTGCGCCGCATCCATCGCTTCTATGGCTCCCGGTTCGACCCCGACAAGACGGTGGGCGTCATCGTTCCCTACCGCAACCAGATAGCCATGATTCGCAAACGCGTGGAGACGCTCGGCATTCCGGCCCTCGAACGCGTCAGCATCGACACGGTGGAACGCTACCAAGGGTCGCAGCGCGACGTCATCATCTATTCCTTCACCATCCAACAACACTACCAGCTCGATTTCCTGACGGGCAATTGCTTCGAGGAAAACGGGCATGTCATCGACCGAAAGCTCAACGTGGCCCTCACCCGGGCACGCAAACAGATGATTATTACGGGCAACGAACAGCTCATGAAGGCCAACCGCGTCTTCGCCGAACTGATTCGGGAGATAGGCGAAAAGCAAGGCATTTGGCGGCAATAGTTCCGCCTTCTCACTTTCTGAAGGCTTCCACCGGCTGCATGCCGAACTCGTCCTTGAAGCATTTCGAGAAGTAGCTGGGCGACGTGAAGCCCACGGCGTAGGCCACTTCCGATATGTTCATGTCCTTGGAGCGCAGCAGTTGGTCGGCCTTGACAAGGCGCGACTTGCGCAACAGCTCCACCGGCGACAGACCCGTGAGGGCCTTCACCTTGCGATAGAGCTGCACGCGGCTCAGTCCCACTTCGCTTCCCATCACCTCGACGCTGAACTCGCTCTCCACCATGTGGCGCTGGATGACGTCGTGCAGACGTGCGATGAACTCCTGGTCGCGGGCCGACGGCCGTGCCAGGTCGTCGTTCCTGGCTGTCGTCGGCGGCTCCGTCGCGTCGCCGTTGCTGCTCACCGTCTGTCGGGCATAGAGGCGTCGCATGCGGTCGCGGCTTTGCATGATGTTGTCGATGCGTGCCATGAGCACGGCCGAGCTGAAAGGCTTGGTGATATACGAGTCGGCGCCGCTCTTGTAGCCCTCGGCCACCTGCGAGTCCTCGCTCTTGGCCGTCAGCAGGATGATGGGAATGTGGCTCGTGGCGGTGTCGGCCTTCACGTGTCGGCATAGTTCCAGTCCGCTCATCACGGGCATCATGATGTCTGAAATGATGAGGGCCGGCACGTGCTCGCGGGCCTTTTGCAGTCCCTCCTGTCCATCGGCGGCCTCGACGATGTGGAACCGTTCGCGGAGCACCGTGCGCAGATAGTGGCGGATGTCGGTGTTGTCGTCGACGACGAGCAGCGTCTCGCGGCCGCCGTCAGGCTCCGACTCCGTCGCGTCGGCAGTCGTTTCGGCGCATTCAGGCACGTTTTTGTCCGAAATGTTGTCCTGCTTGTCGATGCGGTTTCCTGCCGTGTCGAATTCTATTTTCTTGAAGTCGAGGATGTCGCTCACCAGCTTCATCAGTTCGTTGGCGTTGCGGGCTGTCGACCGAAGCGTGTCGAGGTCGTGGTCTTTCAGCCTTCCCCGCTCCACGATATGGTTGATGGGGTCGGCGATGAGCGTCAGGGGAGTGCGTATCTCGTGGCTCACGTTGGTGAAGAAGTCGAGCTGTCGGCCCTGCATCCGTTCGCGTTCCTCGTTGATGCGCATGCGTTCGTAGTAGTAGCGGTAGGTCATGAAGATGGCCGCCACGAGCAGAATGAGGATGACGACGGCCATCATGAGCATCCACCGCTGCGTGTTGTAGCGGCTGAGATAGTCGTTGGTCTTGTCGTGCAGGCGTTTCAGGTCGTTGCTTTGCCGTGCCACCTCCTCGGCCTGGAGCAGCAGCACGTTGGCGTTTTCGCGGGTGACGAGGGCCGACTTCAGTTTCTTCTCGCGCTCATAGGGCCGGCCGGTCAGTATGTTCATGGCCAGTTCCATCACCTCGTCGCCGCGGGTGGGGTAGATGTAGGACGCTTCGAGCAGCCCGTCGCGCACCTGTTCGAGTCCGCTGTCGCCCGTGGGCAGGGCGTCGACGCCGCAGAAGCGGGTCGTGGCTTGCCTGTCGTGGGCCAGAATGGCGTCGCGGGCGCCCATGGCCATGCGGTCGTTCTGCCCGAAGACGAAGTCGATGCGGCCCTTGTCCTGCTTCAGGAAGCGGCGCATGGCCCGTTCGGCCGAAGCGCCGGTCCAGTCGCCTTGCAGCGTGGCGGCCACCTGTATGCCCGGATGGGCCTTGAGCGCCTCCATGAAGCCCTCGTGGCGTTCGATGGCGGGCGAAGACCCGCGCAGCCCCATCACTTCGACCACGCGTCCGTGGCCCTTCAGCCGCGTGGCGATGTAGTGGCCCATCTGCCGTCCCACCTCTCTGTTGTCGGCGCCGATGTATGCCGAGTAGTGGCTGGTGCCCGACTTGCGGTCGTAGACGATGACGGGAATGTGGTGGCGGTAGGCGTTTTCGATGGCTGGCGTGATGGTGTTGGTCTGGTTGGGGGCCACGATGATGAGGTCGACGCCGCGGTTGACGAACCGGTTTATCTGTTCTATCTGGCGCATGTCGGAATCGTCGGCCGAGGCAAAGTGCAGCGTCACGTCGTTATAGGCATAGGCGCCGGTGCGCAATTCCTGGTTGAACTTGTCGCGCCAGATGTCTTCGGAGCATTGCGACACGCCGATTTCGTATTTCCTGCTGCCGCCCGAGCACGACAACAGCAGTGCCGCAAGAAGTGGAATCAATGGTTGCAGATGGGGTATTTTCATATGGTTGGGGGGTATTGCAAAGGTAAAAAAGTAAAAGGGTAAAAAGATGAAAAAGTAAAAGGGCTGCTTTTGTCTTTTAAAGGTAAAAAAGTAAAAGGGTAAAAAGGTAAAAAAGGATTGTGAGAGGGCTGCTTTTGGGCAGCGAAAGGGGGCCTTTGGCCAGATCAAAGCACAGCTTTTGCCAGCTAAAAGGGGGCTTCTTGGAAAGGCGGAGGGCTGTCCTGACAGAGCAGTCGGGCCATTTCGTTGAGTTCCAGGCACTTGTTGCGGCTGAAGGCTGTCCGCTCGTTGTGATGCTCGGCCTGTGATACGATGAGCCGGGCCCTTTCTTGCGTGGCGTAAGGGATGTGCGGGTCGCCCGAGAGCGTGCCGAAGAGCGGCCTGCGGCCCTCCACCATCAGCGTGACCATGTAGATTTTAGGGGCCGTGTAGTCGTTGTAGTCGCAGCGACGCTTCATCGACGGTCTCGTCGGGGCCTGGTAGGGGCGGGCCCGTTCCAGCTTCGCCAGGGCCTTCTCGCGCAGTGCCGACGCGACGGCCCCTGCGATTTCGTTGGGGGACGGATGGGAAGCGGCGGTTTCAGAAGACGAGGGAGGGCCGGAAACAAGCTTGGGCTTTTCCATGGTGGCGGTGTTTGAAAGCGAAAGCAAGATAGCAAAAGGACGACAAAAAAGCAAGGAGCGCCGCCGGTTTTTGCCGTTATTTTGTGTTTTTTTGGCCTGCCGCCGCCGCTTTTTGGCTTTTCTTTGCAATTGCCGGCGGGCTTTCGGGCGATGGACAGCTGGTTTTCGGGCGATGATATCGCCCGCCACACCAACGTCATGGCAGCCCCGCATTTTGACCTGGGGGCACTTGTTCTTCGCCGTTCTGCCCTCCGCTTGCTTCCTGTTGCTTGTCGTTGCGTGTGGATTGCGGCATTGTCGCAATCAGCCGCCTCGTCCTCCGCCCCTGCGCGCTGCCCTTCCATTAGCAAATTCCGTTCATTTGCAATCACAAATGTTGCATGCAACAATCGTTTCAGCCTATGAACGATTTGTGGCAAGAGCTGCGATGGCTTTCATTTAACTTTGCCGCAGAATCCTGAAAACCCGAGAAGAAAGTATCAACCTAATAGTAAAAAGCGAATGGACAATCTAAAAAGAATTCTGACGAGCATGCTACTCATGTTCTGTTGCACATTAATTTATGCGCAAGTAGAGATTGGTGGTACCGTTGTTGATGGGGCCAATGAGCCTATCATCGGTGCTACGGTAATGGAGAAGGGTACGACCAATGGCGCCGTAACCGATCTTGATGGTCATTTCAAGCTGAAAGTGAAGCAGGGCGCTGTCCTCGTTTTCACCTATATTGGCTATGCTACGCTGGAGCAGAAAGCCGAAGCGAACATGCGTGTACAGCTGAAAGAAAACGCGAAAGAATTGAACGAGGTAGTCGTAACGGGCTATCAGACTCAGCGCAAGGCCGACCTGACCGGTTCGGTGGCCGTCGTGAAGACCGACGCGCTGAAGACTTCGCCCGATGCCGACCCCATGCGTGCACTGCAAGGCAAGGTTCCGGGCATGAATATTACTGCCAATGGTTCGCCCAGTGGCACGGGTACGGTGCGTATTCGTGGTATCGGTTCGTTCAATACGTCGCAGGATCCACTCTATATTGTTGACGGCGTGCCAACCAACTCGGCCCTCAACTCGCTCAATGCCAGCGATATTGAGAGCATGCAGGTGCTCAAGGACGCTGCTTCGGCCTCTATCTACGGTAGCCGTGCGGCCAATGGTGTAATCATCATTACCACCAAACAAGGCAAGAAAGGGGATAAGGTAAAGGTCGATTTCTCTACCAACCTGACGGCGCAGTTCTATACCGCGCAGTCCAAGATGAAGCTCAGCAACACCCGTGAATATGTTACGGCCATGGTGCAGGCCGCCCTTAACGACGGCGTCGACCCCGTGACCTACGCTCAGAACTACGGAATCAACATCAACGCGGCCAACGGAACCGCCATCAGCGTGTGGAATCCGGCCCTGTCGAAATACGTGAATTATACGATTAATGGTCGCTACGATGGTTTCATCAATAGCAAGAAGACCATGCGCTTCTCCGATACCGACTGGGTAGACGAGATTTCGCGCACCGGTTTTGCCCGTAATTACAACGTTTCTCTTTCGCATGCCAACGAGAAGCACTCCGCGATGTTCTCGCTGGGCTACAAGAAGAATGACGGTATATTGAAGTATACCAACTTTGAAAACCTGTCGGCACGTATGAACGCTACCTATCATATTAATAAGATGGTCAGTGTGGGTGAGAATTTCACCGTTACCTACACCAAGCAAGTGGACGTAGCGCCGATGGAAAACGCCTTGAAGATGGCGCCTATCGTGCCCGTTTACGAAGAAGATGGTGTTACTTTCGGTGGTCCGGTGGGTGGTATGAGCGACCGCCAGAATCCCGTGCGCGAGGAATATCACAACAAGGACAACCATTTAGATTTCTGGCGACTCTTCGGCAATGCCTTTGTCGACATCAAACCCATCAAGGGCTTGCTCTTCCGCTCTAACTTCGGTATCGACTTCACGACCTCTTTTATTAACGCCCTCACCCATACGTTCACGTCGGACGTGGTGAAGAACAACATGGCCAAGACCACTTTGGGCCAGACCAACAACGTAAACTACACGTGGTCGAATACCTTGAACTATAACTTTACGCTCTTAAACGAACATAACTTCTCCTTGCTCGCGGGTTCCGAAATCAATAAGCAAAGCGTCGTAGACTTCAGTGCTTACTCCGAAGACTACGCTTTGGAGGACACGGACTACATGTGGCCCAATGCCGCCACGGGCACGATGCGCAATTCCGGTGCGAAGGTGGGCTATCGGTTGGCCTCTTTCTTCGGTAAGGTAGACTATAATTTCAAAGACCTTTTGCTGGCTTCGTTTACCATTCGTCATGATGGTTCGTCGCGCTTCGGTGCCAATCACCGTTGGGGAACGTTCCCCGCAGCCTCGCTCGGTTTCCGTCTTTCACAGTTGTTGCAGCAGAAATGGCTCGACGATTTGAAGCTCCGACTCTCTTGGGGTAAGACCGGTAATCAGGCCATCGACAACAACGCGCAGTTCGGACTCTACACCCGTGACTACGGACTCGACCGTGTTACCTCTACCGCTTACGACCTTCGTCTGGCCGGTTCGGGCACTTTCCCCTCCGGTTACAGAGCTACGCAGACGGCCAATCCTAACTTGAAGTGGGAAACGGCAACGCAATACAACGCCGGTATCGACTATATGTTCTTCGGCGGTTCGCTCTATGGTAATGTCGATGCCTATATCAAGGACGTGGACGATATGCTGATCAATCCCGCTTACTTAGGCGCGATGGGCGAAGGTGGCGCATCTTGGTCGAACGGCCCTTCGCTCCGCAACTGGGGTATGGAGTTCGCCGTGGGCTATCGTAAGACTTTTGCCAATGGGTTAGGCGTTGATTTCAACGGCAGTCTTGATTTCTTCCGCAACAGAGTGACCAGTCTGCCCGCGTCGACGACCGGCTCTTACGCGCATACCACAAAGGAAAATCTCGTTCAGTCGCGCAAGTCATACGGCTCCATCGTGGGCTATGTGGCAGACGGATTGTATCAGTCGAAGGAAGAAGTGGCCGCGTCGGGTCAGGACAACGCCCGCGTGGGTGGCTTGAAATATAAGGATCTGGACGGCGACCAAAAGATAACCTCGGCCGACCAAACATGGATTTTCGATCCCGTTCCGGCCTTCTCTTATGGTCTGAATGCCGTTTTGAACTACAAAAACTTCGACTTGACGATGTTCTGGCAGGGCGTATACAATCAGGATGTCTATAATAATCAGAAGTTCCAGACCGATTTCTGGAGTATCACCGACCCAGGTTCCAATAAGGGTAACCGCATGTTGGGCGCGTGGACGACAGGTAATACAAGCTCGACCATTCCGGCCCTGACAACCAATAACACCGCCGACGAAGGACGTGCCTCGTCTTATTACGTGGAGAATGGCTCTTATCTGAAACTGCGTACCTTGCAGTTGGGCTACAACATCCCGACATCCGTTCTGTCGAAACTGCGGGTTGCCACGGCACGTGTGTACATATCGGGCCAGAATCTGCTGACCCTCAAGAGCAGCAGTCTTACCTGTTCCGATCCCGAAAACCCCAACTGGAGTTATCCTATTCCTACTTCCGTATCATTCGGCCTTCAAGTTGGTTTTTAAATAATACATAAACGATAAGCAAAATGAAAAAGATATATATTGCCATTTTGGCCCTCGCAGGTAGTCTTACACTGACAAGCTGCAATGATTTTCTGGATTATAAGCCCACGGCCGTGGTCGATGAAGACAAGGCTTTCTCCGATCCGGAGAGCATGGTCAACAGTGCTTACGCCATGTTAGGCGACTGCTGGTATCAGTTTCCGTTCAATCTGTGGCCCTACGGCGACGTTACTTCCGACGATTGCCTGAAAGGTGGTTCGGGCGTTAACGACACCGACTATCATCCTTTTGAGGTTTGGACAAACCTGACGTCGACCATCGGCCCGCTTGACGAGCTGTGGTATCGGCTCTATGCGGCCGTGTCGCGCTGCAATCGTGCGCTGGTGTCGCTCGAAAAAAACGGCAATGATAAGCTGGGCGAGGCCACAACACGGGAGCGCATAGCTGAGGTGAAGTTCCTCCGTGCACACTTCTATTATAAGCTCATCACCGTTTTCCGCAAGATTCCTTGGATTGACGAGGAGGTTTTCAAGACCAACGCGCAGGAGCAGACCCACAACGACGCGTTTACCTACGAGCAGTTGTTCGACAAAATCATCGCCGATTTCAAGGTAGCGTATGACGTTTTGCCCGAAATACAGAAGGAAGGCGGTCGAATCAACAAGATTGCGGCGGCTTCTTACTTAGCCAAATGCTACCTGCAATTGGCTTGGGGCGACGGTTATGAGAAGACAACGGGCATCAGCCACATCAAAGCGGACTACATGCAGAAGGTTGTTGACTACACGGATGTCGTGAGTAAGTCGCGCTACGGCTATTTGGAGGACTACGGCGACATATTCCTGCCCGAATATAAGAACAGCAAGGAGTCGATATTCTCTATCCAATGCTCCGACTATAAGGACGATAATACCACCTTCGGACGTGGCAACTGGTCGAATACGCTGAACGGTTGCTGGGGAATATGGTCGTGCGGATGGGACTTTCACAAGCCTTCGCAGAACTTAGTAGACGCTTTCAAGACCCGCAATGGACTGCCCGAGTTTGACGATTTCGACAAAACACCGGCTCATCCGGTCAACGGTCAGCCTAACACACAGAAGTGGGATCCGCGCTTGTTCCACACGGTGGGCATGCCGACGTTCCCCTATAAGTATGAGAAAGAATACACCCTGACGAAGGACAACTCGCGCAACCCAAGCGCGTATGGCTACTACACGTCTTTGAAAGAAGTGCCGCAGCGCAGCAAGGGTGAGACCTACAACAATCCCTGGCAGGCTTTCGCCATGAACGAATACATGTTCCGTTACACCGATGTTATGCTCATGCGTGCGGAAGCGCTCATCGAAACCGGACGATTGGCCGACGCCAAGACGATAATCAACGCCATCCGGCAGCGTGCCGCTAACTCCGTGAACAAGCATATCGCCTATGCGGCCGACCAATGTGAGATTGCGCTCTATCCCGATAGCTACTTCCAAGACAAGGATACGGCCCGTAAGTGTCTGCGTTGGGAGCGCCGTCTGGAGCTGGCGATGGAACATGAGCGCTTCTTTGACCTGCGCCGGTGGGGCATTGCTTCGGAAACGCTGAACCGATATTTCAAAACAGAGGTGAACAGTGAATACGATGGCACGAAGTTCGCGCAGTATTACAAGGACGCGCGGTTCACGCCTGACAAGAACGAGTTCTTCCCCGTGCCCTACAATCAGCTTTATTACATTCCGGGATTGTACACCCAGAACAATGGTTATCAATAAGAACGGTCGTTAAAAACCTTAAAACCAAATATCGTATGATAAGTTTGAAGAAAATATTGCTGTCCGTGGCCTGTCTCATGACGGGCCTGACAGCCGGCGCACAGACCGCTATCGGTAGTATGAACGCGCTCAGTGACACCCATGCTATCTATCGTTTGCAGACGTCCGCACGTTACCTATTGCTGCCCGTGGAGGAAAAGGAGGAGAACGCACGTGTGCGCGTCATCAAAGGGCACACCGTTGTGAAGGAATTTAACTGTCGGTTGGCGCTTGATAAGAAAGATTATATGGTGCCGGTAGACCTAAAAGACCTTCAGGGAGAGCCTCTCCTGCTCGATATTATCTTCTCCGGCAACCGCCGTTCGACGGGTAATATCAACGATTTCGCGGTGTGGAAGCTGCTCAAAACGGCCGATACCTTCGACGCAAGTAACCGCGAACGCTTCCGTCCCGCCTATCATCACACGCCCGCTTACGGCTGGATGAACGACCCCAATGGTATGTTCTACAAGGACGGCGTGTGGCATCTGTACTTCCAGTACAATCCTTACGGCTCTACATGGGAGAACATGACGTGGGGACACTCTACATCCCGCGACCTCATTCACTGGCAAAATGAGGGTGAAGCCATAGAACCGGACGCGCTGGGGACGATTTTCAGCGGTTCGTCGGTGGTAGACCACAACAACACGGCGGGCTTCGGCGCCGGTGCTATCGTAGCGATGTATACCAGCGCGGGGGCTAATCAGACGCAAAGTCTGGCTTACAGCACCGACGGAGGCAAGACCTTTCAGAAGTACAGTGGCAATCCGGTCATCACGTCGACCCTTCCCGACTTCCGCGATCCGCACATGTTCTGGAGCGAAGAGTATGGTCGGTGGTACCTGATACTGGCCGCCGGGCAGGAAATGCAGATCTATTCGTCGGCGAACCTGAAGCAATGGAAGTATGAAAGCAGCTTCGGCCACGAATACGGCAACCATGGTGGCGTGTGGGAATGCCCCGACTTGTTCAGGCTTCCTGTCAAAAACGCAACGTCGGCAGGCCAAGATAAGTGGGTGTTATTGTGCAATATCAATCCCGGTGGGCCCTTTGGCGGTTCGGCCACGCAGTACTTTACGGGGCATTTTGATGGTCATCGCTTCGTCTGCGATACGAAACCCGAGGTGACCAAGTGGATGGATTACGGCAAAGATCATTATGCGGCGGTCAGCTTCGACAACGCTCCCGACGGCCGACGGGTGGCCTTGGCGTGGATGAGCAACTGGCAATATGCCAACCAAGTGCCCACAACGCAATATCGTTCGGCCAACGCCGTGCCGCGTGATTTGGGACTGTTTGAGTATAAAGGCGACACTTTCCTGAGTTCAACGCCATCGAAAGAACTGCTGACGTTGCGTGGCAAGAAGGGCAAAGCGCTGACATCGGCCTGCGAACTGGTGGTAGACTTCCGCCATTCGGCCACCGTGACCCTGTCGAACGCACGGGGCGAGCAGCTTGTCCTGACCTATGACGCCGACCGCCAGACCCTTTCGATGGATCGCACAAAGAGCGGCGACGTGCAATTCAGCGACGCTTTCCCCTGTGTTACCACTGCTCCCACGCTCGGAAAGCTCGGTCAGCTGCGGGTGTTTATCGATAAGTGCAGCATCGAAGCGATTGACGCCGAGGGTAAGGTGGCCATGACCAACCTTGTATTCCCAAGCGAACCCTATACGAAAGTGACCCTGAAAGGCAAGGCCCGCTGCACCGTCTACAACCTGAAATGAAGTTTCGGCAGCCTTGCGGGAATCGTTCTTTTGTGTAGTAAAAATGTTTCATGTAACATTTTTGCAATCAAATGAACGATTTCAACAATGGCTTTATGCCGCCAAATGCTAATTTTGCAGTCGTAAAACCCAAGAAACCACAATTCCGGCAAGCCTCCGCCGCCCGATGACAAGGTCGATTCGCAAAGCCGGTTCACAAGAAATCAAAACCTAAATATAATGAGTAAATCAAACAAAATGGCGTTGATTCCCGTCATGCTCTGCTTTTTCGCGATGGGATTCGTCGACTTGGTGGGTATCGCCTCCAACTATGTGAAGGCCGACCTGCACCTGAACGACACCACGGCCAACCTCTTTCCCTCGCTCGTCTTCTTCTGGTTCCTCATCTTTTCGGTGCCCACGGGCGTGCTGATGAACCGCATCGGCCGCAAGAAGACGGTGTTGTTGTCGCTCATCGTCACCCTCGTCTCCCTGCTGTTGCCCATCTTCGGCGAGAGCTTCGGCGTGATGTTGGTGAGCTTCTCCCTACTGGGAATCGGCAACGCGCTCATGCAGACGTCGCTCAACCCGCTGGTGAGCACCGTCATCAAGGGCGGCAACCTGGCCTCGACGCTCACCTTCGGCCAGTTTGTCAAGGCCATCGCCTCGTTCATGGCACCCTACATCGCCATGTGGGGGGCCACGGCCACGATACCGGCGTTCGGCCTCGGCTGGCGGGTGCTGTTCCCCATCTACATGGTCGTCGGCATTGTGGCCACGCTCCTGCTCTCCTCTACGGCCATAGAAGAGGAGAAAGACGTCCTGACCGGCCATGTTTCGGTGTTCGGCGAGTATGTCGCCTGCTTCCGACTGCTGGCCAAACCCATCGTCCTGCTGTCGTTCCTGGGCATCATGTGCCATGTGGGAATCGACGTGGGAACCAATACGACTGCTCCAAAACTTCTGATAGAACGCCTCGGGATGACACTAAACGAGGCCGGATTCGCCACTTCCCTCTACTTCATCTTCCGCACCTTGGGCTGCCTGACGGGCAGTTTCTTCCTGCGGGTGATGAGAAACCGCACCTTCTTCGTCATCAGCGTAGCGATGATGGCGTTGAGTATGGCGGGCATGTACTTCGGTGAATCCAAACTGACGCTCTACGTTGCCATCGCCCTGGTGGGCTACGGCAACAGCAATGTCTTCTCCATCGTCTTCAGCGAAGCCCTCCAGGCTGTGCCCGAGAAGAAGAACGAGGTGAGCGGACTGATGATCATGGGACTCTTCGGCGGCACGGTCTTCCCATTGCTGATGGGCTTGGCCGGCGACGCCGTGGGCCAGAGTGGCGCCGTCGTCGTGATGGCGGCCGGCGTGGCCTACCTGTTCAGCTACATCGGAAAGGTAAAAAGGTAAAAAAAGTAAAAGAGTAAAAACGTGAAAAAGGTAAAAAAGTAAACGTCATGACCAAGAAAGAACAAAAGAGATACGTAGTGGGCTTGGGCGAAGCGCTGTTCGACTGTCTGCCCGAAGGCTCCAAACTGGGCGGCGCCCCCGCCAACTTCGCCTATCACGCCAGCCAGTTCGGCTTCGACGCCATGGCCGTCAGCGCCCTGGGCAACGACATGTTGGGCGACCAGGCACGCAAGGAGTTCGACCAAAAGAAACTCCACTACATCATGCCGACGGTCGACTATCCCACGGGAACGGTGCAGGTGACGCTCGACGACGAAGGAGTGCCCACCTACGACATCAAGACCGACGTGGCATGGGACAACATTCCGTTCACGCCCGAGCTGGAAAACGTGGCCCGCCACGCCCGCGCCGTGTGCTTCGGGTCGCTCGCCCAGCGCAACACCGTGTCGCGGGAGACCATCCAGAAGTTCCTGGCGGCCACGCCCGAGGACTGCCTCAAGATCTTCGACATCAACCTCCGACAGAACTTCTATACGAAGGAGGTCATCTGCGACTCGCTCAATGCCTGCGACATCCTCAAGATAAACGACGAGGAACTCGTCACCATCGGCCGCCTCTTCGGCTATCCCGGCCTCGACATAGAGAACAAGTGCTGGCTCATCCTGGGCAAGTACAACCTCAAAATGCTCGTGCTCACCTGCGGCGTGAACGGCAGTTACGTCTTCGCGCCCAAGAAGAAGAGCTTCGTCGACACGCCGAAGGTCGAAGTGGCCGACACCGTTGGCGCCGGAGACTCGTTCACCGGCAGCTTCACGGCGGCCATCCTGGAGGGCAAGACCATCGAGCAAGCTCACAAGCGGGCCGTCAAGGTGAGCGCCTACGTGTGCACCCAGAAAGGCGCCATGCCCGAGATCAACACAGAAAACTACATTATATGATTGCAACGGCTGTGCCCCGGCCTTCCGGAAGCACTGCTTTTGTCGGCTGAAAGGGCTGCCGTTGGAACCTCAAAGCACAGCTTTTGGCGGCTGAAAGGGCTGCCGTTGGAAAGTCAAAGGGCTGCTTTTGCGACGCAAAAGCAGCCCTTTTGGAATGCAGTGGTTCAGCTATGCCAGAAACATGACCAGCACTTGGGCGATGACCACGCGGATGAACATGCCCAGCGGATAGACGGTGGCGTAGCTGACGGACGGCGTGTCGCCCTCTATCGTGTCGTTGGCATAGGTCAGGGCCATGGGGTTGGCCATGCTGCCGCAAAGGATTCCGCAGATGGTTCCGAAGTCGAACTTGTGCAATCGCAGCGCGATGCAGCCCACGATGAGCACCGGCACCACCGTCAGCACGAAGCCTATGCCCACCCACATCAGGCCTTCGGGGCGCACGACAGTCTCGAAGAACTGGCCGCCGGCGTCGATTCCGAGACACGCCAGATAGAGCGACAGGCCCAGCTTGCGCAGCATGAGGCCCGCGCTGCGGGTCATGTAGGAGATGAAATGCACGCGGGGGCCGAGCGCGCCGATGACGATTCCCATGATGATGGGGCCGCCGGCAATGCCCAGGCGCACGGGGGCCGTCATGCCAGGGATGTCGATGGGGATGGTGCCGACGGCCACGCCGAGCAGCATTCCGAAGAAGATGGCGCCCAGGTTGGGCTCGTTCAGCGTCTGCACGGCGTTGCCCAGGAAGGCCTCCACATGGTCGATGTCGGCCGGCGGGCCCACGATGGTCAGGCGGTCGCCGTATTGCAGCCGCAGATTGTCGGTGGCCAGCAGCTTGATGTCGCCGCGGGTGACGCGGCTCACGTTGACGCCGTAGGTGCTGCGGAGCTGCAACTGGTCGAGCCTCTTGCCGTTGAGCTGGGTCTTTGTCATGACGATGACCCGGCTTTCGACCTTCGAGTCGATGGCGTTCCAGTCTATCTGGTCGCGGTTCCAGTCCTTTTCCACCTTCTGTCCGAACAGGATTTCCATGGCTGGCACTTCGTCCTTGTTGGTCACCACGAGCAGGTTGTCGCCCACTTGCAGCGCGGTGGTGGCGTGGGGCACGATGACCTGGCCGTTGCGCCACACGCGGCTGATGATGAAGTGGCGGTGGGTCATGAGCGAGATGGCGGCGAGCGTCTTGCCCGCCAGGGCCGGATTGACCGCCACGAACTGGCCCACATAGGTGTGGTCTTCGTCCGTCGGCGAGTGGGGGTGCAGGTCGATGGGCTTCACGAAGAGCTTGCGCATGACCACCATGGCCAGGATGACGCCCACGACGCCCAGCGGATAGGTGACGGCGCAGCCCAGAGCGGCGCGTCCACTCGGCAGTCCCATCTGCTCCAAGGCCTGCTGTGCGGCACCCAAAGCAGGCGTGTTGGTGGTCGCCCCGCAGAGAATGCCCACCATGTCGGCCACGTTCACCGGGAAGACATAGCACAGAAAGATGGCCATGAGCGTGCCCGTGAGGATGACGCCCAGCCCCCACAGGTTGAGCTGAATGCCCTCGTGGCGCAGCGAACCGAAGAAGTTGGGGCCTACATAGAGGCCGAGTGCGTAGACGAACATGGACAGTCCGAAGCTCTCGGCGAAGAGAAGGACGTCGCGGTCGAGCGTGAAACCGTAGTGACCGCCTATGATTCCGATGAAGAAAACAAAGGCAATGCCGAGCGATATGCCCTTATAGTGGAGCTTGCCGAGGGCAAGTCCCAGGGTGCAGACGGCCGACAGGACCGCTACGGCCTGCACGGCTGAATGGATGCTGAATAAGGATTCGAGCCACATAGATGAGGAGATAGGGTTACGGAAAACGGCCGTCGAAGCCCGTAGGCTCCGTGTCGGCCGTGGAATTATCGTTTCAGTATGTCGAGGTGCTGCTCCAACGGAATGCCTCGGTTCTTGTCTTCGTTGTCCTTGTTGAGGCTGATGAACGTATAGACGGCGTCCATGGCCTTGCGGGTGCTGGCCGGCAGCGGCCCGCCGTCGAGCAGGTGGCCGATGAGCACAGCCGAAAAGATGTCGCCCGTGCCCGGGAAATGCACGGGAATCTCGTCATAGGTGAGTTGGAAGAAGCCGTCGTCTTCGTGGTTGTAGCCCACGACCGATGGCTGCCCGTCGACCGGTATGCTGGTGATGAGGGCCGACTTGGAGCCGAGCTTGCGCAGATGGCGCAGCAGGCTCTCGGCTTCGTCGCGGCCGACGCCCTCCGGTCGGTAGGGGCGGTCGGTCAGATAGCAGGCCTCCGTGTAGTTGGGATAGCACAGGTGGGCCACGCCGAGCATTTCGCGCATCGAGTGGATGGTGGCCGGCGTGACGCCGTTGTAGAGCTTTCCTTCGTCGCCCATGATGGGGTCCACGTAGACGACGGTGCCCTTGGCGGCCTCCTGCTTGCAATAGCGGGCGATGATGCCGGCCTGAAGCTCGGAAACGATGAAGCCGGTGGCGATGGCGTCGAACGAAAAGCCCAGCTGTTTCCAGACGGGAAACACGCCTTTGATGTATTCTGTGGTGTCGAGGATGTTGAACTTGCCGTAGTCCAGCGTGTTGGAAACCAACGCCGTCGGCAGGTTGTAGGTGGGATGGCCGAAATAAGAGAGGATGGGGAGCATGGCGGCCGTGGCCACCTTGCCGTAACCGGCCATGTCGTTGATCAGAAGAATCTGCTTCTTGCTCATTGGGATATAACTTGTCAGCGGTGCAAAGGTAGTTCAATTGGGAGATAAATCAAAAGGAAATGGGGGATAATCGAAACAGAATCATCTTTTTATATGAAAAATATTTAAATTCCTTCGTCAAGCCGTTGATTTCAAGTAACTTTGCAATCGTTTTAAAACAGAAGGAAAATAATGGATAAGTTACCTAACGATCCGATGATTTTGTTCAGTGCCGTCAACATGTTGCTGCGCGACGACTATCGTTCGCTCGACGCCTTGTGTGATGACATGGACGTGAACCGACGCGATTTGGAAAAGAAGTTGGCCGCGGCCGGCTTCGAATACAGCGAGAAATATAACAAGTTCTGGTAAAAGAATACAGCGAGAAGCTCTCACCTGCCGTGGGAGTTTCTTTTGTTTTCGGCCTTCGGGCCGCTCTTCTTTCGTATTTTTGCCAGCGAAACCGCCACTTTAGTAAATCAAAAACATCATCATCATGTCGAACTTGAGATTTGAAGTCGTAGCCGAAGCGTTCCGCAAGCGTCCCCTGGAGGTGCCCGCCCCCAAGGAACGGCCGTCCGAATACTTTGCCAAGTATGTGTTCAACCGCCCGAAAATGTACCGATATCTGTCGGTGGAGGTCTACAACAAACTGATAGACGTCATCGACAACGGCTGCCGGCTCGACCGGAGCATCGCCGACGCCGTGGCCGCCGGCATGAAGCGGTGGGCCGAGGAGCACGGCGTGACGCACTACACGCACTGGTTCCAGCCCCTGACGGAGGGCACGGCGGAGAAGCATGACGCCTTCGTCGAGCACGACGGGAAGGGTGGAATGATAGAGGAGTTCTCGGGAAAGCTGCTCGTTCAGCAGGAACCCGACGCGTCGAGCTTCCCCAACGGCGGCATTCGTAACACCTTCGAGGCCCGCGGCTACTCGGCCTGGGACCCCACATCGCCCGTCTTCATCATCGACGACACGCTCTGCATACCCACCATCTTCATCTCCTACACGGGCGAAGCGCTCGACTACAAGGCCCCGCTGCTGAAGTCGCTGCATGCCGTCGGCGAGGCGGCAACGGCCGTCTGCCGTTATTTCGACAGGAAAGTGAAGAAGGTGCAGACCAACCTGGGCTGGGAACAGGAGTATTTCCTGGTGGACGAAAGCCTCTACTCGGCGCGTCCCGACCTCATGTTGACGGGACGGACGCTCATGGGGCACGACTCGGCCAAGAACCAACAGATGGACGACCACTACTTCGGCACCATCCCGGAACGCGTCCAGGCCTTCATGAAAGACCTGGAGACGCAGGCCCTGGAACTGGGCATTCCCTGCAAGACGCGCCACAACGAGGTGGCGCCGGGGCAGTTTGAGCTGGCTCCCATCTACGAGGAATGCAACCTGGCGGTCGACCACAACATGCTGTTGATGAGCTTGATGAAGAAGGTGGCCCACAAACACGGCTTCCGGGTGTTGCTCCATGAGAAGCCGTTCGACGGTATCAACGGCTCGGGCAAGCACAACAACTGGAGTCTTGTCACCGATACGGGCGTGTTGTTGCACGCTGCCGGCAAGACACCCGAGGACAACCTGCGCTTCGTTGTCTTCATCGTCGAGACGCTGATGGGCGTCTACAGGCACAACGGACTGCTCAAAGCGTCGATCATGAGCGCCACGAACGCCCACCGACTGGGGGCCAACGAGGCGCCGCCGGCCATCATCTCGTCGTTCCTGGGCCGACAGTTGACCGACTTGCTCGACCATATCGAGAAGGCGGACAAGGACGAACTCTTCAACGTCGTGGGCAAGAAGGGCATGAAACTCGACATTCCGGAGATTCCGGAACTGATGATTGACAACACCGACCGCAACCGGACGAGTCCGTTCGCCTTCACGGGCAACCGCTTCGAGTTCCGCGCCGTGGGCTCGGAGGCCAACTGTGCCAGCGCGCTCATCGTGCTCAACACGGCCGTGGCCGAGGCCCTGACTGACTTCAAGCAGCGGGTGGACGCGCTGATATCCGGCGGCGAAGACCAGACGAGCGCCATCATCGACGTGATTCGTGAGGACATCCGTCGTTGCCGCCTCATCCGCTTCGACGGAAACGGCTACAGCGACGAGTGGAAAGCCGAGGCCGCCCGCCGCGGACTCGACTGCGAGGCTTCGTGCCCGCTCTGTTTCGACCGCTATCTCGACCCCGAGACCATCCGGATGTTCGAGAAGATGAACGTCATGAGCCGCAGTGAACTGGAAGCCCGCAACGAGGTGAAGTGGGAAACGTACACCAAGAAGATTCAGATAGAGGCCCGCGTGATGGGCGACTTGAGCATGAACCACATCATTCCAGTGGCCACGCACTACCAAAGCAGGCTGGCCAAGAACGTGGAAGGCATGTTCAATGTCTTCGGAAGGGAAGAGGGCAAGGCCCTGACGGCCCGCAACGTGAAGATCATCCGTGAGATTGCGGAGCGCACCCAGCTGATAGAGACGGGCATAGAGGAGCTTGTCGACGCCCGCAAAGTGGCCAACAGGATTCAGAACGAGCGCGAGAAGGCCGTCGCCTACCACGACACGGTGATTCCGAAGATGGACAGGGTGCGCTATCAGATAGACAAGTTGGAACTCATCGTGGCCGATGAACTCTGGACGTTGCCCAAGTATAGGGAACTGTTGTTCATCAGATGATAATGTGAAGTGTGAAGTGTGAAATGTGAAGTGTGAAGTTTTTCATTCCACATTGCCACATTCCTCATTTCACACTCCACATTCCACACTTCTCATTTCATACTTCACATTTCACATTCCACACTTCATTTCCTTTTTATTTCCTTACCGTTGATGATGTAAGGTGTGTCGGGCTTCATCCAATCGGGCATGGGCGCGCCTTTCAGATAATGGTCGAAGAAGTCGGAGAGGCGTTGGCTCAGGTCTTTGGCGTTCTTTCGTTCCCGCAGGTTGTGGGCTTCCTTGTCGTATTCGATGAGCCACACCGGTTTGCCGAGCCTCCGCATGCCCATGAACATCTCGATACCCTGGTAGTAGGGCACCGCTCCGTCGGCGTTGTTGTGGGTGATGAGCAACGGCGTCTGTATCTTCGGAATGCCGAAGAGGGGTGAGTTCTCGACGTAAAGGTCGTATCCTTTCCACAGGTCTTGCCCGATGCGGCTCTGCGTCTGCTCGTATTGGAACTGGCGACTCATGCCCGATTCCCAGCGAATACCGCCGTAGGCACTCGTCATATTGCTGACGGGAGCGCCCGCGCCTGCAGCGGCAAACATGTTGGTGCGGGTCACGAGGTAGGCCACCTGATAGCCGCCCCAGCTCTGTCCCTGGATGGCCATGTGGGCGGCGTCGACCCACGGCAGTTTCGTCAACGACTCGGCACCGCTCACGATGCAGTTGTAGGCCGACTCTCCGGGATGTCCGGGGCGGTAGACGATGTCCGGAACGAACACCACATAGCCGTTGCTCACGAAATACGGTATGTTGACGATCGAGCGGCTGGGGGCCGGCGAGTAGTAGGTGTAGAGGCTTTCGCTGCGCCGCTCGTAGAAATAGATCATCACGGGGTACTTCTTGCTGGGGTCGAAGCCCTCGGGCTTGTAGAGAAGGCCGTCGAGTGGCGTGCCGTCGAAGGCCTTCCAGCGATGGAGTTCGGCCGTGCCCCAGAGGTAATCCTGCTGCTGAGGGTTGATGAAAGACAATCGGAGCGTCGTGTCAGTGCGCATGTAGAGGTCCATCGGGTGGGCGAAGTCACCTTTCCTATATAGGCATACCGGGGCCGAATCGGCTGTAGTGAGCGCGCCATAGCTGTGAGGCCCTGCGTCGACGACGTGCAGGTTGGCCCGCAAGTCGGTCGTGGCGTAGCCCTGCGTCTTGTCCCGATAGTTGAACATTTGCAGCCAGATGGGTCGTTTCAAGTCCACTCCCTCGATGTCGTCGGGACGTGGCAGGTTGACATAACGATACTGAAGGCTGTCGCGCCGACCCGTTCCGCGGGTCAGGCAGCGGCTGTCCTTGCCGTCGACCGACAGGAGATGGACGTCGTAGCGGTCAGCCACGAGCAGCTGGCGGCTGTCAGTGGTGAAATAAGCGCGGTCGTAGGGCGCGGGCAACATGGGATGGTCTTCGTCCTCATCATGGAAGGCCGTCTTCAGCCGGGCCGTGAGATTGCGGGTCTGACGGTCTTTCCGGCTCCACGCCAGCCATTGCCGCTGCCGCAAATCGAACCATGCCACATGGTTGCCGTCGGGCGAGATGATGGCGTTTTCGAGCTGCGTGTCGGCTATCGGCGTGCGACTGCCGTCACGGGTGTCGACCAACGAAAGCTGCACACGGCCTTGGAAGTCCCACTGTTCGGCCAGTTTGCCCGCCGTGTGGTCGGTCGACAGCGCGTAGGAAGCGTTGCCACGGTCGGCCAGCCGCACACGGTCGTACATCGAACGGCCCAACTGAACCAGCCGTCCGCCCACGACAGCGCAGAGAATCGTCTGCTTCCGGTTGTCGGCCATGCGTGCCTTGAGCATGGGCGGCAGCTCGTCGGCGTCGTAACGCCAGATGTTTGGCTCGGCCGTTTCAAAGTCATACTTCGTCGTATCGTCGGGATTCACGTAAGGTTGTATGCCCGCAAAGGTCTGTCTGCCGTCCCGTGAATAGAAAGGCGCGCTGTTTTCGGTGACACCCCAGCCCTTGTCGAGACCGTCGCTGTAGTCCGTGGGCAGCAGCGTGCGTGGCTTTCCGCCCACCTTGTATTCATGGATGGCACAGTGCTTGCTGCCCGTCTTGGCCGTGTCGGCCGAAGCCAGGAACAGCATTTTGTCACCCTGCCAACTGAAAGAGGGGCGCGAGAGGTAGGCGGTCGTGTCGTTGACGGCCACCGTCTGCCGACGGTCGAGGTCCACGACCTTCATGACGCACTTGTGCTTGTCGGTCTTTTCCACGTAGGCCAGCCGTCGGCCGTGGTTGGCCATCGCGTAACTGTCGGCGTGGGGCAGGCGCAGCGTGTCGTCGTCGGCGAAGAAATACACCATCATGTCGGTGGCCGCGTCCTTCTTTT
Organism: Segatella baroniae DSM 16972 = JCM 13447; assembly: GCF_000426585.1. GTDB lineage: Bacteria > Bacteroidota > Bacteroidia > Bacteroidales > Bacteroidaceae > Prevotella > Prevotella baroniae. The sequence goes on along the minus strand of NZ_AUFQ01000002.1, from coordinate 197,800 downwards.
CCTTCTTCTTTTCCTTGCCCTTGTCGTCCTTTCCCAGCGCGAAAGCCACCACCTTGTTGTTGTGTCGGGCCATGTCGAACGACTTCACCCTTGGAAACATCCGTGTCGTGAAGTCGTTCAGACGAATCACGACCAGCGAGTCGAGCGGCATGTCGTCCTTCTTCTTTTTCTTGATTTTGGCCTGTCGGGTCTGCGCGTAGGTAGGTTTCACGAGGGTCACGGCAAACCGTTCGTCGTCGGTGAACTGCAACTGGTGGCCCCGGGGCAGCGTCATCAGGCGTCCGGAGGCGTCGCGCAGCCGGAGCATGCCGTCCCCTTGCTGGGGATTCACTTCCCAGGCGGCGTAGCGTCCGTGCGTGGAGAGTTTCGGCTTGTCGACCGTTTGCCAGTCGTCGTAGACCGCGTGGGTCAGTGGTTTCTTCTGTTTGGCGTCGCCCCGAAGGCTTTGCGCGACGGAATCCTGTGGTTTCGCCACGGCGAAGTTCAAGGATGAAAGGCTGATGAACAGCAGTAGGAGGGATTTGTGCATAACGGTTGAAAAATGATTTGCCTGCAAATATAATGAAAAGAAGCTATGTGGCCCAATAGTTGGTGGGAGAAAGCGAGAAAGGGGCTTGACATGGGTGGTGGAAACACGCTGTGCCCCCGCGTCCGGTACAGTCGTATCGGGCGCGGGGGCAGTCAGATGAAATCTAAAAAGACGCGTCGGTCGTCGGTCGGGAGACGGCTTTGGCCTTATCTAAGGGGTGCCATCGTGAAGCTGAAGGCCTTCTTTCCGAAGTGCAGGCGATACTGCTCGAAAGGCCATGCGCCCCAACTGTCCTGACCGCCGAGGCCGTATTGCGCGCCGTCTATGCAGAGAACGGTGTAGCGGCTCTTGGGAATCTGGTGGCTGTGACGCTGCTCCTTGGCCTCACCGTCGTCCAAGTCGGCGATGTTGTAGTGCAGCGCGCTGGCCGAGAACAGCTGGTCGGCGGTCACTTGCAGGCCGTTGCCTTCGCCGTCGGCCTGCCGCCAGTAGCGCAGGTCGCTGAAAGTACCCGTCTCCTGCGGGCGTATGTAGGGATAGAACATGTCGTCTGCCGTGCTGCTGTAGACGCCGACGAGCTGCGAAGCCTTGCGGTCTGCGTAGTTCTCGATGGGCCCGCGGCCGTAGAACGTGGTGCGGTCCATCCGGTAGGGCATGTCCATCACCATGCCGAAGCGGTACATATCGGGCGCCTTGGCACCGGCCTTAGGCTCCAACAACTGGCTCACGTTGACTTTCCCACTGGCGTCGACGCGGTAGCGGAGCGTCTGTTGCGCGCCCACCACAGGCATGTCGTAGACAGCCGTCACCTCGGCCGGCGCAGCCTTGCCCTCCTTGCGCGTCTCAGCGGTGAGCGACAGGAGTTTCATCTCGGGGTTGTTCCACACCTTGAAGCGCTTGGCGAAGCCCGCACCCATGTCGTTGTCGGTGGCCGCACGCCAGAAGTTGGGACGCAGCGAGCCGCCTTCGGCGATGTAGTTGCGGCCGTCCACCTCGTAGCGCGTCATGAGACCGCTCGTACGGTTGAACGCCACGGTCATGCCGCCGGCCGTCAGCAGCAGCTCGGCGTCCTTCTTCTTGTCGACAATCTTCACCTTGCCGTCGGCGTCGGTGGCCTTTTCGGGCGTGAAAGCCTTCAGCGTCAGCTGCTCGTAGGCCACCGTCTGTCCGGCTTCGACGAGCGGTTCGGCCGTCTTGGTCACGAAACGCACGTTGAGCAGCACCTCGTTGGCGTCGACGTCGCGGATGGGCAGCGTCAGCCGGGCCTTCTCCTGCGGCGCCACCGTCAGGTCGCCGACCTCGCCCTGTTGCACGCTCTTGCCGTCGGCGAGCACGTTCCACACGAGCTTGTAGTTGCTCAGGTTGCGGAAGAAATACTCGTTGTAGACCTCGACGACGCCTTTCTTCAGGTCGACGGGCGTCACCCAGATGTCCTGATACTGGTAGGCCACCTCGTAGGCGTGGGGATTCAGCTGGCGATCGGGGCCGATAATGCCGTTGCAGTTGAAGTTGTTGTCCGAGCCGTCGTAGGTGTTGTAGTCGCCTCCATAGCAGTATTCAATGCCCAGCAGCTGGCTGTAGGGCGTGTGTTCGTCGACCTTCAGGCTCATCAGTTTGCCCGGTTTGCGGTGCAGGGCCTGATCGACGAAGTCCCAGATGAAGCCCCCTTGCAGCTTCGGATATTTGCGGATGAGCCGCCAGTAGTCCTGCAGTCCGCCGCTGGAGTTGCCCATCGTGTGGTTGTATTCGCACTGGATGAAGGGCCGTTGGTCTTCGGGCGCGTCGCTCTTGGCGTAGGCTTCGCTCTCCTCGGGCGACCTGTACATCGGGCATACGATGTCGGTGTGGGGCTTCTTCTTGCCCATTTCCCACTGCACGGGCCTGCTTGGGTCGGCGGCCTTCACCCAATCGTAGGCCGCCACGAAGTTCGGACCGTCCACCGTCTCGTTGCCGAGGCTCCAAGTGATGATACTCGGGTGGTTGAAATGCGCCTCCACATTGTGCTGGTTGCGCTCCATGATCTGCTTGGCGAACTGCGGTTTCTTGGCTTCCGAATCGTCGCCGTAGCCCAGTCCGTGGCATTCCTGGTTGGCTTCGGCCACCACGTAGAGGCCATATTCGTCGCAGAGGTCGTACCACTGTGGGTCGTCGGGGTAGTGACAGGTGCGCACGGCGTTGATGTTGAGCCGCTTCATGATCTTGATGTCCTGCACCATGCGCTCGCGGTTGACCACATATCCGCCGTCGGGATCCATCTCGTGGCGGTTGGCTCCCTTGATGAGGACGGGCTTGCCGTTGACCAACAGCTGCGCGCCGCGAATCTCCACCTTGCGGAAACCGACGTTCTGGGTGGTCGATTCCACGACGTTGCCCTTGCGGTCCTTGAGCGTGACGACGGCCTTATATAGATAAGGTGTCTCCGCCGTCCATGCTTTCACGTTGCGCAGGGTGTAGTGTGCCGAGCCCACGTGGTTCTTTCTGAAGTCGAGCGTGCTGTTGAGAAGCTTCACGCCGGCGGCGTTGTAGAGTGAGAACTCGGCGATGGGGTTGCCCTTGGCCGTCACGTGGATGGCCACCTCGCCGTCCTTGTAGTCGTTTTTCAGGTCGGGCACGATGCGAACGTTCTCTATATGGATGTTCGGATTGCGTGCATAGAGATAGCTTTCGCGTGCCACGCCCGACAACCGCCAGAAGTCTTGGTCCTCACTGTAGGAGCCGTCGCACCATCGGAACGACTGGAAGGCGATGAGGTTGCGGCCCGGCTTCACGTATTTCGTGATGTCGAACTCGGCCGCCACCTTGCTGTCTTCCGTGTAGCCGACGTACTGTCCGTTGACATAAAGGTAGATGTTGGACGTCACCGAGCCGAAGTGGGCGATGACCTGCTTGCCGTTCCAGTCGGCGGGAAGGTCGATGTGGCGGCGGTAGGTGCCCACGTGGTTGTTCTCGACGGGCACTTGTGGCGGGTTGTTCTTGAAGTGGTGCAGCCACGCGTAGCCCACGTTCACGTAGACGGGGTCGCCATATCCGTTGAGTTCCCAAATGCCCGGAAGCTGCAAGGTCTTCCAAGTGGAGTCGTCATAGTCGGCTCGATGGAAGTCGGTGGGGCGCCGGTCGGCGTCTTTCACCCAGTTGAATTTCCAGGCGCCGTGCAGCGACAGGTAGTTGGCCGAAGCCGTCTTGTCGCCCCGTCGGGCCATGGCTTCGTTCTCAAAGGCGAAGAACGAAGTGTGAAGCGGGAAGCGGTTGACCTCGTTCACCTGCAGGTCGTGCCATTCGGTGTAGGTCGGTTCGACGCCGGTTTGCGGCGTGGCAAGCGCATTGGCGGCACAGGCCATCAATGCCAGCAGTACGGTTTTTCTCATGTTGCTGATTGGGGATTGACGTTGAAATTTGTTTCGATGAATGATTCAGTGATTATTTCACAGCCACAAATATACGAAAAACGTTTGAAATGGCTGCTTTTGAAATGTGAAATGTGCAGTGTGCAGTGTGAAATGATGGGCGGCTGAAATGCAGAAGCTGCCTTTTCAGCTTTTAAAAGCAAAGCTTTTACGCGCTAAAAGCGGCCCTTTTAGCGTGCCAAAGCAGCCCTCTTGCAAGACAGCCGCCCATCATTTCACACTGCACACTGCACATTTCAACTTCAAATTCCACCTCCTTTCAAGGGTGATTGGGCTGTTGTGTGCGCACACAACGCTTGATTTACGTCAAGAATAACAAGGTTTTTGGATGAAAACGAAGTGTTTTTATTGCATGATGGCCGAATGATGATTACCTTTGCAACGTCAAAAGAACAACAAGGGTTAGTTACTCTTAAGGTAAAGAATAGAGATTGTTATAAAGGATCAAGGCCAATAGGTTTGGTTAAGGTAATAAAAGATTGTTCAGATAACCGACAACAGGATAGGATTGGTTTAAGGTAAAGAAAAGATTGTCAAGGGAAACGAAACATAGGTTTAGTTAAGGTAATTCAATAGATTGTTTGGAATCAGGATATAGGTTATTGGTTAAGGTAATCAAAGATTGTTGTTGAAGGAAACGCAATTGTTCATGTTTTAGTTTTAGGTTTTTAGTTATTAGGTATAAGATTGGTTTTTAGAATGGTGGTGCCGAAAGGCGGCCCCACCAATGTTGGTCGGAGGGACGTGGGTTCCTGCGATTTTTTTTTGCCCAAAAACCAAGTAAGACCGGTCGAAAGGGTCGAATCGGCCAGGCAAGGCCAGCTTTAGACACCTGCCTTCACCATCTGCCACCTTCATCCCATTCCGTCATCACCCGACCATCACTGCCCTCCGAGCCGCTCGAAGAACGTGATGATGTCCTCCCAAGTCTTGAAACTGTCGCTGCCATAGGCTATGGCGGTGCCCATGAAGTCGGCCGCCGGCGCGGGGTCGATGAAGTAATCGCCGTAGAGCAAGGCCTTGCGGTTGGCGAAGAGCACGTGGTCATGGGCCGGCGCCGACAAGTATTCCTCGCACCACTCCTGCACCTTGGCGAGCGACGCGTGGTCGTTGGTGGGCGCCGGGGCCACGATGTAGACGTCGTAGTGCTCCAACAGCAGTTCATAAGCCTTGTGCATGCTGCTCGTGGGGTGGCCGTAGGCGTCGTGCAGGCATGCGAAGTCGATGTAGACGACGGGCCTTTCGGTCCGGTTCTGCCGGTCGTCGATCCAGCGAATCACCGGCACCAGATAGTGCACGGCCACCTTGTCGACGAGCCGATGTTCGCCGTGGAAGCGGATGGCGTTGGGGTAGTGGGCGCGGAAAAGGTCGAAAGTGTGGACCACCGGGTCGTTGTCGCCGAAAAGGCCGTAGACCCGTTGCCGCTCCTCGGGCGTCACTTGGGCGAAGCACTGTTGCGTGATGTCCTTGTATTCCTTGATGAGACTCTTGTTCACCATCAGTTCCTGAACCCCGTCCTTGCGTGGGTTCTGAAACTCCTGGCGGCCTGTCATGCCGCTCATCGTGTCGCCCATCTCGAATGCCGGGTTCACCAGAATGCGGTCGTAGCCCGTCAGCATTTCGGTCATCATGCCGCCCATCGACGTGCCGATGACGAGGTCGGGCCGCTCGCGGTCGGCCATGGCGCGCAGAAAGGCCATGGCTTCGGCGGGATGCACGGGGATGTCGTCGGCCACGAGGGTGGCTTGGGGCATGAGTTCACGCAACATCTTGACGGTGCCGCTGGCCGCCGACGAAAGAAAACCATGCACATACATGATCTTTTTGCCCGCCATGAGGTCGGGATATTGCTTGATATATGGATTCATGGGCGCAAAGTTACGTATTATCGGCCTATTATTTGCAGCCGACGGATAAAATCCGTAATTTTGCTTGCGGCCATGTGGCGGGCCGTCATCGAGCCGCGACGCGTGACAACCTAAGTGAATCAACCTAAAAACTTACATCTTTATGAAAAAAATCCTGGTTTCGGCAGTGTTGCTCTGCCTCGCTGCGGCCGCTTTGGCCCAGTCTGGCGCGCAACCCGTCGACTACGTAAGCACGCTTGTGGGCACCGAGTCGAAGCATTCGCTGTCTACCGGCAACACCTATCCTGCCATTGCCCTGCCTTGGGGCATGAACTTCTGGGTGCCGCAGACCGGCAAGAACGGCGACGGATGGACCTATACCTATGGCGCCGATAAGCTGCGGGGCTTCAAGCAGACCCATCAGCCGAGTCCGTGGATTAACGACTACGGCACGTTTTCGCTCATGCCCATCACCGGAAAGGCCGTCTTTGACGAGGAAAAGCGGGCCAGTTGGTTCTCGCATAAGGCCGAAAAGGCGACACCTTATTATTATAGGGTGTATCTGGCCGACTATGATATCGTGACCGAAGTGGCACCGACGGAGCGCGCGGCCATCTTTCGTTTCACCTTTCCGCAGACGGATGCCGCCAAGGTGGTGGTCGACGCCTATATGAAAGGGTCGTATGTGAAGATTATTCCTTCGGAAAACAAGATTGTAGGTTACAACACTTACAACAACGGAGGTGTGCCCGAAGGTTTCAAAAACTACTTTGTCATTGTCTTTGACAAGCCTTTCGACTTTACCGCCACAGCCAATCCAAAGGGCGTACAGAAAGGAACGACCGAACTGCGGGACGAGCATGCCGGGGCCATTATCGGCTTTAAGACCCGTCGGGGCGAAACCGTGCACGCCCGGGTGGCCTCGTCGTTCATCAGTTACGCGCAGGCCGAACAGAACCTAAAGGAGCTGGGCAACAGCGGTTTCGATGAAATCGTGGCGCAAGGGCGCCATCGTTGGAACGAGGTGTTGAGCCGTATCGAGGTGAAAGACGACAATATTGACCATCTGCGTACGTTCTACAGCTGCTTCTATCGGTCGGTGCTCTTCCCACGAAGCTTCTACGAAATCGACAAAGACGGCAATCCTGTTCATTATAGTCCCTATAACGGTAAGGTGTTGCCGGGCTATATGTTTACTGATACAGGCTTCTGGGACACCTTCCGCTGCCTGTTCCCCTTCCTCAATCTGGTTTATCCGTCGATGAACGCCAAGATGCAGCAGGGTTTGGCCAACGCTTACAGGGAGAGCGGGTTCCTTCCTGAGTGGGCCAGTCCGGGCCATCGCGGTTGCATGGTGGGCAATAATTCGGCCTCGATCGTGGCCGACGCCTATCTGAAAGGGATTCGCACGCCCGACACCGAAACCTTGTGGGAGGCCGTGAAGCATGGTGCCAATGCCGTACATCCTACCGTTAGCAGCACGGGACGTAAGGGATATGAATACTATAATAAGTTGGGCTACGTGCCCTACGACGTGAATATCAATGAAAATGTGGCCCGAACGCTCGAGTATGCTTACGATGATTGGTGCATTTATCAATTCGGTAAGGCACTCGGAAAGTCGAGAAAGGAACTGGAGCCTTTTGCTAAGCGGGCACAGAACTATCGTAACGTGTTTGACAAAACAGTCAATCTGATGCGTGGACGCAACAAGGACGGCAGCTTCCAAAGCCCCTTCAGTCCCTTCAAATGGGGCGATGCCTTCACCGAGGGCAATGCTTGGCACTGGACGTGGTGCGTGTTTCATGATCCGCAGGGACTGATTCATCTGATGGGTGGCGACGCTACTTTCAACCGAATGATGGACTCCGTGTTCGTCGTTCCGCCGGTTTTCGACGATAGTTACTATGGGGGCGTGATTCATGAGATACGCGAAATGCAGATTATGAACATGGGAAACTACGCTCATGGCAACCAACCTATCCAGCACATGATTTACCTTTACAACTACAGCGGGCAGCCTTGGAAAGCCCAGTACTGGCTGCGCGAGGTGATGGATCGCCTCTATACGCCCCATCCCGATGGTTATTGCGGCGACGAGGACAACGGGCAGACGTCGGCGTGGTATGTGTTCTCGGCCATGGGATTCTATCCTGTATGCCCCGGTAGCGACCAGTATGTGGTGGGAACACCCTATTTCAAGCATGTGACGCTGCATTTGGAGAATGGAAAAACGGTGACCATCGACGCTGACAACAACTCGCCGGCTAATCGTTATATCAACCGCCTGACGGTCAACGGCGCGGAATACGACAAGACTTATCTGACGCATACCGACCTGTTGCGGGGCGCGGCCCTCCGCTTCGACCTGTCGGCAGTGCCCAATAAGCAACGCGCCACGGCTCAAGACGCCCGCCCTTATAGCATGAGTAAGTAACGTCTTACGTGTCATCACACAAAAGGCGCCCACTGATAGGTCAGGGGGCGCCTTTTTATATGATTGTGATCAAAAGTCGGAGGTGGATTTATCGCTTCAGGAAACGACGGGCGTAGACATGTCCGCCATCGGCTGCCTGCATGAGATAAACGCCTTGTGGAAGGCCGCTGAGCGAAAGAACGGCACTGTGCTTGCTCGTGGCTGCGGCCTGCTTGAGCAGTCGTCCTGTCTGGTCGAAGATCTTTATCCATTGCAAAGCCTTGCCCTGTACGGTCAATGTATTGCCATCGATGGTCAGACGGAAGTCGGTTGTCGGTGTATTCTCTATGCGGGTGGCCTGTGACGAGATGTCGAAGAGCGTTTCGTCATTGCCGTGCACCTTGGCAACCGTATGTCGTTCGGCCTCGGAATCGTCAATGCCGTTGCCATTGGCGTAAATCAATTCCAGTTTGGTGCGGTAGCGTCCTTCCGCGAAATCTGCGGGAATCTTGATGGTAAGAGGCAACAGGGTGACGTCGAACCCTGTCAACTCCGTTTTATTCTCTTGCCGAACTTCCAGCATAACCTGATCGTTCGCGCCCAGCAACTGTAGTTTGGCGTAGCAAGTGCGCTCCAACCCACCTTTATTTCTGACGGCGAAATATACCTTTTCTTCGTCTCCGGGCTTGAAATTCGTCTTCGATGGATGTTCGGAAAGTTGAAAACCAGCCTCGAAGAAGCCTTCTTCCGATACGCGTACCATCTTGTTTTTGATTTCTATTTCCATGCGTGGAGCCAGTTTCATGCGTGTCCATTCGCCCCATTTACCGTCATTTTTCTTCGGAACACAAATGGGAAGAAGCTGGTAATAGCCGTCGGTAAGTCCTGAAACATCAACCTTTATCTTTTGCGGAACGTTGATAAGATAGTCGGTTTTCATGGCGCCATTGTCGTAGTTGGCGTACATCCGTTGCGTGAAACCTCCTGTGGCGTGGTCGTCAGATGGGCATATTTTCAGCAGTTTGCCTTCCATATCGAAGATGCCGACACCGATATCGCCTCTGAAATCCTTGCCTTTGTTGACAAATTCACACATCTCCGCAGGAAGAATCGTTGTAGTAGCGAAGGTCTTGGCGTGGCCTTCGGGTAAGCGCAGACTGCCGCCTAAGTTGAACTTGAGTTTAGGACTGTCGGGCAAAAGAGATGGGTCTATGGGTTTCGCATCGGCCTTGTTGGGGTGGGCAAGGATAGCGGTGAGCCTGAATTTGAAGGACAATGGCCGTCCGCCAAATTCGCTTCCGCTTTGTGCGACATCTGTTGCGGTGAGCGAGAAGTAGCCATCGCTTTGTCCTCCCCATCCGAAATTCATGTGGAAAAGTCCCTTGTCGTTCAGACCGTCGGTCACCCATGCATGTCCGCTTCCTTCCAGACTGTAAAATCCGGAGAGATATACGGGAAAACCGTTGAGCAGTTCCTGCCGCACAATTTCGGTGAAGCCCGCCGTGCCCTCGTCAGCTCTTGTCACAAGGGCGGTAGTGTAATCGAAGTTGTTTTGCAAGGCACGTTCGGCTGCGTTGTCGTAAGCGCCGCTCGAAGAGGGGGTATATTGCATGTTGGCAGCAATGCCCACATCGCTCATCAGCAGAGCGACGGCGTCCGCTTCCCCATCGGTATAGTGGTGACGATTGTCATACCAATCTTTCATGTGTGCCCAGTCATAGCGCGATTTGCTGAAATCGGCATGTAAAGTCCTGTTGTCGTACGAAACGATATAAGTGTTCTCACCTTTTCCTCGGGTGGGCCATTTATGGAAATACATCATCTGCGCCATCGCCGTGGCCACACAACCGGTGTAGCGATAGCCCGTTTTCTTGTTGTAGGGATAGTCCTGATTCCACTTGCACGACAGCAACGGCGCCACCGCTTTGTACGTGGGGACGGCCCGTGTGCTCGGTTTTGCCGTCTCGGGGTGCTGTTGCAGCTGCGCGAAACGCTCGCGGTAGGCCTGCAACAGCAACCTTGCGCCCGGGTTGGCGTTCAGCGTGTCCAGCCGGCCCGTGTCGCTGTAGGCGAGCACTTCGCCCATGGCGTCGTCGCCGGCGACCACGACGAAGCCCTTGCCCCGCGTGTCGTTGAAGACGTAGAAAGGCTCCATTGCCGTCTCAAAGCTGCCCTTTGAGCGTGTAACGGAGGGCCGATGACGGTCTGGTTGCACGTATTTCAGCGCGATGTCGTGGGCCTTTTGCGGCGTCACCCGCTTGGCCGAAAGCGAAGAGAAGGCTGCCAGGGCAAGCAGCGCAAGCACGAACGTGCGGGATAAGGAACGAAGGGGCTGGAGTGGATTACCGGCAGGCATGCGCCTGTTTTGTTGTTTTTTTTGAGTCATTGTTGTTCTGTTGATGTTCATGAAGAACTTTGCCGCAAAGGTAAGAAATAATGTTTACAGTGCAAAACGGCTGCTTGAAAAAGCGCATGGCCGATGGAATGCCGGCAAATGCAATCGTTTGCGCAGGCAAAAGGACGCTTGACGCAAATCAAGCGGGGGCCGGTTGGTGGGAAATGGTTATTTTTGCAGCATATTATCTCAGCCAAACAATCACGATGAAAAAGCTTTTCTCCATGCTCACGGCACTCCTCGTGAGCCTTCAACTCGCCGCGCAGTCGCAGGGATGGCCGGCCGGTTATGGCGGCGTCATGCTGCAAGGATTCTACTGGGACTCGTTTGCCGACAGCAAATGGACGGCACTTGAGAGCCAAGCCGACGAACTGAGCCGCTACTTCTCGCTCATCTGGGTGCCGCAAAGTGGCCGATGTCTCAACGCAACTTCCATGGGTTACGACCCCTACTGCTACTTCGACCAGAACAGCAGCTTCGGTACGGCGGCCGAACTGAAGCGCATGATCGCCACGTTCAAGGCCAAAGGACTGGGCACGATGGCCGACATCGTCGTCAACCACCACAACACTAAGGGCTGGTGGGAGTTCCCCCTGGAGACCTACAACGGCACGGCTTACCAGCTGAAGACCACCGACATCACGGCCGACGACGACAGCCGGAACGCCGGTTACGTGACGGCCGAACAGGCAAAGAAGGACGGCGTCACGCTCGGCGCGCACAGGGATGACGGCGAGGACTGGCCCGGTATGCGCGACCTGGACCACAACAGCGCCAACGTGAAGGCTGTCGTGAAGGCCTACGAGCAATTCCTGCTCAAGGAAATGGGCTACGTGGGGTTCCGATATGATATGGTGAAGGGCTTCGCCGGCGCACACGTAGCCGACTACAACGACGCGGCGGGCGTGGAATATTCCGTCGGCGAATGCTGGGACGGCCTCTATAGGGTCAAGAACTGGATTGCCGCGACGGGCAGGAAGAGCGCGGCCTTCGACTTCCCGTTCCGCTACAACGTGCGCGACGCCATCCGCGAGAGGAACTGGACCAAGCTGAACAGCTCGGACAACCTGGTGCATGACGCTGATTACCGACGCTATTCCGTGACGTTCGTCGAAAACCACGACACCGAAAAACGCTCCAACGGCGAAGGCCAGGACCCCATCGGCGCCGACACGCTGGCCGCCAACGCCTACATGCTGGCCATGCCGGGCACGCCTTGCGTGTTCTTCAAGCACTGGTTGGCCTGCAAACAGGACATCAAAGCGATGATTGACGTGCGCAAAATGGCTGGAATCACCAACACGAGCGACTACGCCTTCCTCCTCAACAGCAGCCGAAACCATGTCGCAGTGCAGTCGACGGGACGGAGAAAGCTCATCGCCGTCATCGGTTCCACTGAGAACTACGCGCCCGACGGGGCACAGTTCACCAAGGTGTTGCAGGGTTATCACTACGCCTACTACCTGAGCAACGACGCCGAAACGGCCTTCATCGACCGTGCTTCGGGCGAATATCAGAACGAGGTGAAGGTCTTGTTGAGTGCGGTGACGGCCCGTTCGGGTGCCAGACTGGTCTATACGACCGATGGTTCGACGCCCACGGCCACCCATGGAACGCAGGTTTCGGGCGGCACGAGCCTCACGCTGACCGACAACTGCACGCTGACGGTGGGATTGCTGGTCGGCGGCGTGGTGACGGGCGTGTGCCAACGCGACTACCAAATCAGCCGTTTCGACGCCTACGACATCAAGGTCTACGTGCGTGCCGATGAGGCCGGAGCCGCCTGGACGGCAGCCACCGCCGGCATGAACTTCTGGACTTGGGGCGGTGACGGCAGCCACGGGCCGGCCAAGAACACGTGGCCGGGCGACAAGGTGACGGTCAAGGAGACGGTCGACGGCAAGCAATGGTTTGTCAAAACCTTCCGCATCAACAGCCCGACCGACTGTGTCAACTTCGTATTCAGCGTGGGGTCGGGCGCTCCCCAGACCGTCGACATCGACAACATCCGCACGACGACGTTCCTCACCATCGGCCCTTCCATCGACTCCAATGGCAAATATAGATTCAAGACGATAACGACGGGAATCCGTTCCGTCACCGAATCCAAATCTTCACACGACGACAACTGGTACAATCTGCGGGGGCAGCGGGTGGAAAAGCCACTGCCGCCGGGCATTTACATCCACGACGGCAGGAAAGTGGCGGTCAGCCGCTAAGTGTTCAGGCCCGTTTCTCGGGTCTGTCGCTACTGTCCGTCCTTGTCGGCCACCTTCTTCGGGCCTCTCACGGAGTCTTTCCGTGTGAGGCCTTTCTTGATTTCGATGTTGATACCGTCGCTCAAGCCCACGCTCACCTGCCGCCGCTGATAGACCGGTTGCTGCGCGTCGCCCTTGACAACGTAGACGAACGTGTCGTTGCCTACGAACTCGATGCAGCTCTCGGGCACCGTCATCACGCCCTTGGCCTCGGCCAATACGATCTCGGCATTCGCGCTGTAGCCCGACCGGATGCGCGTCGTGCCCAGTCCGGTGATGGCCGCCTTCAGTTCAAACTGGTTGGCGCCATTACTCTCCACGGCCTTCGGCGAGATGTATTCCAGGCTGGCTTGGAGCTTTTCGTTCTGCAACGCGCCGATTGTTATCTTCATCGGCATGCCCGCAACGAGGCTTCCCACCTCGGTCTCGTCGATGTTTCCACGGAAGATGAGGTCGTTCATGTTGGCCACAGTGGCGATGGTGGTGCCGTCGTTGAACGTGTTGCTGAGAATCACCGTGTTGCCCACCTTCACCGGAACGTCGAGAATCAGCCCGCTGATGGTCGACCGGATGAGCGTGGAACTGGTGTTGGCGTTGCCGCTCGACACGCCGTCGCGCACCACTTCCAGGTTGTCGTCCGCCGCCTGCCGCTCTTCGCGGGCCTGGTTGTAGGCCTGACGCACCTTGTCGAACTCGTCGGCGCTGACCAATCCCTTGTCGAACAGCGCCTTCTCGCGCTGGTAGTTGGTCTCGGCCTGCTTCAAGTTGATCTGTGCCAGACGCACCCTGGCCTGGGCGTTGCTCAGCTGTCCCATGTCGGGAATCACCTTCACCTTGGCGATAATCTCACCCGCCTGCACCATCTGGCCGGCCTCTTTCATGATTTCCGTGATGATACCGCTGATCTGGGGCTTCACGTTCACCTCGTTGCGAGGCTCTATCTTGCCCGTCACGATGGTGGTCTTGCGCAAGTCCATCACCTTCGGCGTGCACACTTCATACTCTACGGTCTTCGGTCGGCTCTGCATCCACAGGAAGACGAACGTCCCGATGAACACCAAGGCGATGACGCCCGCGACAATAAACTTAAGATACTTCTTCATATTCGTTATGCGTATTACTTGATTTTCGATTCTTTCCGCACGCTTCCGCTACTCGTCTCGCATGGCGTCGACAGGCTTGATACTCATCGCCCGGGCTGCGGGAGCCAGTCCGGCCAGCACGCCGAGGGCGCTCAAGAGGGCCACCGCGCCGACAGCCGTCCAGAAACCTATCTGGAAATGCGAAGCGACAATGCCGTCGGTGGTGTTCGCCATCTCGGCCAGTTGCAGGATGATGACGGCGAAGAGAATGCCGCTCATGCCTGCGACGGCCGTCAGGATGATGCTCTCGCTGACGATTTGGCCCAGTATGTTGCGTGGTGTAGCGCCGATGGCGCGGCGTATTCCGATCTCGGTGGTGCGCTCCCGCACCGTCACCATCATGATGTTGGACACGCCGATGGCCCCGGCCAGCAGCGTGCCGATACCCACCAGCCATATCAGGAAGTTGACTCCGGAGAACAAACTGTCCACCATGCCGAACATCACCTCGGTGTTGAACACGGTGACCGCTTTCTCGTCGGTCGGGTCGATGTGGTGACTGCGGGCGATGACGTCGCGCATCCGTTGCGTGATCGAGCTCATCGTGACGCCCGGTTTGGCCGTGACGCAAATGAGATGGACTCTGTTTCCGTAGTTGTAGGCTTGCTGCATGAGCGTCAAGGGGATGGTGACGCTCTCCTCGGCACGGCCGTTGATACTCATGTTTCCCGTGTTGTAGTCCACGCCCACCACGCTGTAGTAGATGGAGTCGATGCGCACCAGCTGTCCGCAGGGGTCGCCGCCGCCGGGAAACAACGTCTTGTAGACTTTCTTTCCCAGCACGCACACCTTGCGACGCTGCTGCATGTCCATCTCGTTCAGGTAGCGGCCGTAGTAGAGTTTGGGCTCCTCCACCCTGGCATAGTCGGGCAACAGCCCCTTGACGGAGCACTGCGCCTTCTTGTCGGAGAAGACGACGCTGCCGCCCCAGCTGCTCAACACCGGCGAGACAACGTCCAGTTCAGGCACCTGCGCTTGCAGACGGGCCACGTCCTTGTACTCCATGGTCCACTGGCGGCCCTTCCGGAAGCCCGCGAAAGGCTTGGTCGTGGGCTGCGCGAAGACGATGGCGGAGTTGGTGGCGAAGCCTTCGAAGTTCTTCGAGAGCAACTCCTTCAGGCCGCGGCCGCCCCCGATGAGGCCCACCAGCATGAAAACGCCCCAGAACACGCCGAAGCCTGTCAGGAAAGAGCGGCTCTTGTTGCGCGTCAGCGTGTCGAGAATCTCCTTGTATGTGTCGATGTCTATCTTCATAATCAATGGAAAAAGCAAATGGTCATTCGGCCCTCAGCGCCTCGATGGGCCGTATGCGGGCCGCCTTGCGGGCCGGGATGAGGCCGGCGAACGTGCCGGCGAGCACCATGACCAGCGTAGCCTCGACGCAGACGCCGACACCCACCGTGGGATTGACGAACATCGTGGCTGTGAACACGCCCGAGTCCACCTGCATGTGGCCGATGGTGGCGTCTATGTAGGCGTTGGCGGCAATGCCGGCCAGCATGCCGATGTAGCCGAAGAAGGTGGTGATGATGACGCTCTCGACGATGATGAGCTTCAGGATGGACCACGGCTTGGCCCCGATGGCCTTGCGAATGCCGAACTCGCGGGTGCGCTCCTTCACGGTGATGAGCATGATGTTGGACACGCCCACAATGCCGCTGAGCAGCGTGAAGAGTCCGATGATCCACAAGGCGGTGCGGACAATGCCGATACCGGTGTCCATCTGCAAGGCTTGCGTGAAGCGGTTGTGCAGCCATATCGCCTCTTCGTCGTCGGGCGCGGCCCGGTGGTTGCGGTTCAGACTGGCCCGATAACGCTTCTCGAAGGCCTTGTTGGCCTCCTCCGTGTCGAGTCCGTGGAAGGAGAAATGCAGTTCGTCGGCCTTGTCGCCACGGCCGTAGATGCCGCGAACGGTGTTGAATGCCGTGTAGGCCGCACTGTTGAAGCCGCTCTTGTTGCTCTTGCTGATTCCCACAATCTGGAATCCGAAGGCCCCGACATCGACATATCGCCCCACCAGGGCGGCGATGTCGCCGTTGGTGAGCTCCTTGGCCTGGTCTTCATTGATGACCAGCACCTTGCGCGACTGCTCGTTGTCGATCCGGTTGATGAAGCGGCCATGGCGCATTTCCAGCTTGTAGATGGCGGCTTCGTTGGGATATACGCCGTTGAGCGACGTGCTCGTATAGTTTCCGCGGTAGGCGATGGTCACGCTGTTTTGCGATATGCTGGCCCCCATCTCGTCCACATTCGAGGCGAAGCGTGACGTGGTCGTCTCGAAATCCTTGTCGTTCAACGTCAGCCAACGCCCTTCCTTCAGTCCTTCAAAAGGCTTCGACGTCCTGCCGCCGTACACCGACATGGAGTTGTCCATGAAGCGGCCGTTGTTCTCCATGGTGGCATTGATAAGCCCGTTGCCGGCACCCAACAGGAAAATCAGCATAAAAATACCCCATGCCACGGCAAAACCGGTGAGTGCCGTGCGCAGTTTGTTGCGCTTGGCCGTCGACCATATCTCGGCTATCACATCTCTCATAGGTTCTTGTTGCTTTGTTTTCTTCCCGTCATTTCATCACGCCGTCCATGCCAAAGGGCCCTGCATGATGGTCGAGGTTCTCCTCTATGCGGCCTATCAGGCCGTCCTTGATGTGTATGATCTTATCGGTTTCGTTGGCCACACCGCTCTCGTGTGTCACCACAACAATGGTCTTGTGCTCCTCGGCATTGAGTTGCTTTAGCAGTCGCATCACCTCCATCGATGTCTTGCTGTCCAACGCGCCCGTAGGTTCATCGGCCAGAATGACGCGGGGCTGCGTGATGAGGGCGCGGGCGATGGCCACCCGCTGCTTCTGGCCGCCACTCATCTCATTGGGATAGTGCTCGGCCCAGGGCAGAAGCTCCAGCCGTTCGAGGTAGTCGAGGGCCATTCGGCGGCGCTTGCGGCGGCTGACGCCCTGGTAGAAGAGCGGCAGTTCGACGTTCTCCACGGCCGTCTTGAAGCCGATGAGGTTGAAACTTTGGAAGATGAAGCCTATCATTCGGTTGCGATACTCGGCCGCCCTACGCTCGCTGAGGCCCTTGATGAGCGTGTCGTCGAGCACGTATTCGCCGCTGTCGTAGTTGTCGAGAATGCCCAATATGTTCAAGAGTGTGGACTTGCCGGAGCCCGACGCGCCCATGATGGACACAAATTCACCCTCCCCGATGTCGAGGTCAATGCCCTTGAGCACGTGCAAAGGCTGGGCGCCTTGATAGGTTTTGTTGATATCTTTCAGGTGTATCATATACGTTTTGGAATGTAACGTTGCTGTATAGACGCAGCGATGGCGTGGAAAGTTGCAGACCGTGGAATTTTCGCCGCGGCACGCCCGTTTTGCCTTCGTGGGCCGACCGTTTTGCAAAAGCAGCCCTTTTGCCCGCCAAAAGCAGTCCTTTTACACGCTAAAAGCAGCCCTTTTGCAAGCCAAAAGGGCTGCTTTTGGAAAACAGGTTCACCGCGGTTGGGAAACGGCGGATGAACGGGCAGTGTCGGTGGGGCCGAGCTTGTATTGTTCCACCACACCCTCACACCCCCCTATGTCTTGTCTATGCGCAGCACCTGGTCGCAATAGTCGATGACGGCGGGGCGGTGGGTGATGAAGATGATGGTGCGGTCGCGGCCCGAGAGAATGCTTTGCAGCAGCTGCCGCTCCGTTTCAGGGTCGAGGGCGCTCGTGGCTTCGTCGAAGAGCATGATGGGCCGGTCGCGCAAGAGGGCGCGGGCGATGGCGATGCGCTGGGCCTGTCCCTCGCTCAGTCCGCCGCCCTTCTCGGCGCATTGCGTGTCGAGGCCGTCGGGCAGCTGGCTCACGAAGTCGGCGCAGCTCTGGTGCAGCACGTCCATCATTTCGTCTTCAGTGGCGTCGAGCTTGCCCAATCTGAGGTTTTCGCGGATGGTTCCGCTGAGCAAAGTGTTGCCCTGGGGCACGTAGACCAGGTTGCAGCGGTGGCGGGGAGTCAGGTGTTGGGTGACAGGTGATGAGTGGTGACGGGCGGTCTTGCCGTCGGTGTAGATTTCGATGGAGCCTTGTTGCGGGGCCAGCAGGGCCAGGATGAGGCGCACGAGGGTCGTCTTTCCGCTGCCGGTCTCGCCCAACACGGCCGTGCACGAGCCGGGTTTGAAGTCGAAGGAGAGGCGGTCGATGACCTTGCCGTCGACCTGGGTGTAGGCGTAGCCCACCTCGCTGAAGCGCACTCCGCACGGCGTGCCCATCTGGATGGGCTCCCCCTGTTCTTCCAAAGGGTTCTCCTCCAGTTCCATCAGTCGCTCGGCCGCCGTGAAAACGCTGACGATGGCAGGCACGAGCTTGGTCAGGTTGCGGGCCGGCGTCTGTATGCGGTTGACCAGTTGCAGGAAGGCGGTCATGCCGCCGAAGCTCAATGTGTGGGCCGACATGCGCACGGCGGCCCACAAGAAGGCCAGCAGATAGCTGCCGGCGAAGCCCAGTCCCAGGACCAGATTGCTGAAAACGCTGAACAAGGTGCGGCGAACCACGTGGTGGCGGAGCTCGTCCTGCGTGTCGCCCAATCGGTCGACCATCGTGGCATCGCTCTCCATCGTCTTGATGAGCATGCGGTTCTGCACGGTCTCCTGCAGCACCTTCTGCACCTTGCTGTCGCAGTCGCGCACCCGGCGGGTGAGCTGCCGCATCCTCCCGATGTAGAGTTTGCTGACCAACATGAACACGGGTATCATCATGACGATGAGCAACGCCAGCGTCCTGTCCATGAGGAAAAGGTAGAAGAAGGCCCCCGCGAACAGCACAAGGGTGGACAGTGTGGAGGGAATCGTTTCGGTAATGAAGGTGATGACGTTCACCACGTCGAGTTCGAGGCGGTTCAGTATGTCGGCCGAATGGTGCGATTCCTTGCCGTGCCATCGGCCGCGGAGCAGGCGGTCGAGCATGCGTTGCTGCATGCGGTTCTGTGCCTTGATTCCCAAAAGGTTCTTCACCCAGACCGAAGCGATGTTCAACAGGAAGTCGGCCAGCACCAGAACGCCCATCAAGGCGACCGCGGCATAGACGTTGCCGGGCAGCACATGCGACGCAACGTCTATGGCATGCTTCACCGCCCACACCTGAAGGAGGCTCGTGGCGACCGACGCCAGGCCGATGAGCGCGTTGAGAAAGAGTTGCAGCCGATGGCCGCGCAGAATGCGCCAAAGCCACTTCATGATGGCTTTGGAGTCGTATTTGGAACGGGGGATGGAGAGATAACGCGAGATGTTCATGCAATTGGGATTTCGCCCACGGCCTGCCGGCGGCAAGAAGGCCCGGGACTACTGGCGGGTGTCGGCTCCCCACATCAGCTTTTCGTGCAGGGTGGAGAAATAACGGCGGTTCTTCTGTTTCACGATTCTGACCACATAGGGGGCCTTGCGCACGGTCAACCTGACGCCTTCGGCCATCCTTTCGCTGCGTCCGTCGATGGCGACGAGGAAGTTGTGGCTGCGCGATTCCACTTCAAGTACAATCTCGCTGGTGTCGTTGATGACGATGGGACGGATGTTCAGGCTGTGCGGTGCCACGGGCGTGATGCAGAGACTGCCGCTCTGGGGCACGATGATGGGGCCGCCGTTGCTCAGGCTGTAGGCCGTGGAGCCCGTCGGTGTGGCTACAATCAGGCCGTCGGCCTGGTACGTGACGAGGAAATCGCCGTTTACATAGGTGCGGATGGAGATCATGGAAGCCGAGTCGCGCTTCAACACGGCGATGTCGTTGAGGGCGAACGGACTGCTCTGGACGGGCTCGCCGTCGGACGACAGTTCGATGACGGTGTGGTCTTCGATGTCATAATCCTGCTCGAACACCTTGTCGAGCGTGTGCGCTATCTCGCTCGGCAGCACGTCGGCCAGGAATCCCAGACGGCCCATGTTGACGCCGATGATGGGCGTCTGGAGCGCGCCCACACGGCTGGCGGCCTTCAGGAACGTGCCGTCGCCGCCCATCGAGATGACATAGTCGACGCCGTCGAGGCTTTCCGGCTCGACAACCGCCGTGGCCCCGTGCGCTTCGAGATACTCGACCATCCGTTCGACGTAGGACTGCGACTCCTGACGCCTGCACTCGTTGCCGATGATGGCAAAACTCTGTCGTTGTCGTGACATAAAAACGATGGTTTATAATTCTTTTATTGCCATGTGACGGCAATATAGCAAACATTTCGTATATTTGCATGAGCAAAAATACTGCTTTTTAATGACAATTCCATCAACCAACTATTAAATTATGGCAAAAGTGTATGAATTTGTAGCCAACGGCTTCGAAGAGATCGAAGGCTTGGCTCCGGTGGACATCCTGCGCCGCGGCGGCGTCGACATCAAGACCGTCAGCGTGACAGGAAGCGAGTTCGTGGAGTCGTCACACGGCGTCACCATCAAGGCCGACATCAAGTTCGAGGACGCCGACTTGCGCGATGCCGACATGCTGCTGCTGCCCGGTGGGCTGCCCGGGAGCGTCAACCTGAACGAACACGAGGGCGTGCGCGAGGCCTTGAAGCGGCAGAACGCGGCCGGAAAGCGCATCGGCGCCATCTGTGCCGCGCCCATGGTGCTGGCCGGTTGCGGCATTCTCGACGGGCGGAAAGCCACCTGCAGCCCGGGCTTCGAGAAGCATTTCAACGCTTCGACCACCTATACGGGCGCGTTGTTTCAGGAAGACGGCAACGTCATCACGGGCGAAGGACCGGCCGCCACACTGCCCTACGCCTATCGCATCCTGCGCTATTTCGTCGACGAAGCACGGGTGCGGGAGTTGGAGAAGGGCATGCAGTACGCCCATCTGATGAACGAAGCGGAGTAGGCGATGAACCATGTCATCATTGTAGCGGGCGGCCAGGGGCTGCGTATGGGGGCCGACGTGCCCAAGCAGTTCCTCCCCGTGGGCGGCAGACCTATCCTGATGCGCACCATCGAGCGTTTCCACGCCTACGACGGGGCCATGAACATCATCCTGGTGCTGCCCGAAAGCCAGCAAGCCTACTGGCGGCAACTCTGCCGCGACCACCATTTCGACATCGCGCACACGGTCGTCGACGGCGGCGCCACGCGCTTTGAGTCGTCTCGAAACGGGCTGGACGCCATCCTCGAGGACGCCGATGGGCTGGTGGGAATCCACGACGGCGTGCGTCCTTTCGTGTCGATTGACACGATAGAGAGGTGCTTCGACGCGGCCGAAGACGCCTATGCGGCCATTCCCGTGCTGCCCGTGACCGACACGTTGCGCTATGTCGACAGGCTGGGCGGCGGCAAGAACGTGCTGCGTAGCGACTATCGTGTCGTGCAGACGCCCCAGGTCTTCGACGTCGCCCTGGCCCGCCGGGCCTTCAGACAGCCCTTTCGGGAGTCGTTCACGGACGACGCTTCGGTCGTAGAAGCGCTGGGTTGCCAGGTAGCCATGGTCGAAGGAAACCGCGAAAACATCAAGGTGACGACCCCCTTCGACCTCATTGTCGCCGAAGCGTTGCTCCGCCATCCCACAACCTGACACCCCTCGTCATCCAACATCCATCATCCACCACCCGACATGTCCTCCATCCTCGACCAAGACATCATGTATCTTCCCGGCGTAGGGCCGAAGAAGAAGACGCTGCTGGCCAATGAGCTGGGCGTGAACTCGTGGCGTGACCTGCTGGAGACCTACCCTTATAAATATGTAGACCGCAGCAAGATCTATCACATCGACGAGTTGAACGGCCAAATGCCCTTCGTGCAAATCAAGGGAAAGATTCTCAGCTTCGAGGAATTCACCACTTCGCCCCGCAAGAAGCGCGTGGTGGCCCACTTCTCCGACGGCCATGGCGTGGTCGACCTGGTGTGGTTCCGGGGCGCGCAGTATGTCTACAAGAGCTGCCAGGTGGGCGTGGAGTACATCGTCTTCGGCAAACCGACCGTCTACGGCGGCCGTTATCAGTTCGCCCATCCCGAGATGGAGAAGGCGGAAGACCTCCAGCTCAACGAGATGGGCATGCAGCCGTATTACAATACGACCGAGAAGATGAAGAACCACGGCATGACCAGCCGCGCCATCGAGAAGCTGACGAAGACCCTCGTGGGCAAGTTGCCCGAAAACGCCATCGGCGAGACCTTGCCGCCGTTCATCACCACGCCGCTGCACCTCATCTCCCGGGAGCAGGCCATGCGCCTGATTCACTATCCCAAGAGCCTCGACGACCTGCAACGGGCACAGGTGCGCCTCAAGTTCGAGGAGCTTTTCTACGTTCAACTCAATATATTAAGGTACGCGAGCGATCACCGCCGCAAGTACAGGGGCTACTGCTTTGCGCACGTGGGCAAGGCTTTCCACGACTTCTACGCCCACAACCTGCCGTTCGAACTGACCCGGGCGCAGAAGCGGGTGATGCACGAGATACGGTCGGACATGAACAGCGGCCGGCAGATGAACCGCCTTTTGCAAGGCGACGTGGGCTCGGGCAAGACGCTGGTGGCCCTCATGAGCATGCTCATCGCCATCGACAACGGCTTCCAGGCCTGCATGATGGCCCCGACGGAGATACTCGCCGAGCAGCACCTCGCCACCATCCAGGCGTTTCTGAAGGGCCTCCCCATCCGCGTGGAGCTGCTCACGGGCGTCGTGAAAGGCAAGCGGCGCAAGGCCGTGCTGGACGGACTGGCCGCGGGCGACGTGCAAATACTCGTCGGAACCCATGCAGTGATTGAGGAGACGGTGCAGTTCGCGCGCCTGGGGCTGGCCGTCGTCGACGAACAGCACCGCTTCGGCGTGGCCCAGCGTGCCCGCCTGTGGGCCAAGAGCGAGAATCCGCCCCACATACTGGTCATGACCGCCACGCCGATACCCCGCACCTTGGCCATGACCATCTATGGAGACCTGGACGTAAGCGTCATCGACGAACTGCCGCCGGGCCGCAAACCCATCCAGACCATCCACAAATATGACGACCAAACGACGAGTCTGTACGCCGGAATCAGGCAACAGATCCATCAAGGGCGCCAGGTCTACATCGTATTCCCGCTCATCAAGGAGAGCGAAAAGAGTGATTTGAAGAACCTGGAGGACGGCTACGAGGCGCTGCTCCAGGTGTTTCCGGAGTTCAACATCAGCAAGGTGCACGGCCGGATGAAGAGCGCCGAGAAGGAAGCGGAGATGCAACGGTTCGTCAGCGGCCATACCCAGATACTCGTCGCCACGACGGTGATAGAAGTGGGGGTCAACGTTCCCAACGCGTCCGTCATGGTCATCCTCGACGCCCAGCGGTTCGGACTGTCGCAATTGCACCAGTTGCGCGGACGGGTGGGCCGCGGCGCCAAGCAGTCGTACTGCATCCTGGTGACGAACCACCAGCTGACGGAGGACACCCGCAAGCGCATCGACATCATGTGCGACACCAACGACGGCTTCCGCATTGCCGAAGCCGACCTGAAACTCCGTGGTCCGGGCGACCTGGAGGGCACCCAGCAGAGCGGAATCGCCTTCGACCTGAAAATTGCCGACATCGCCCGCGACGGCCAACTGGTGCAGATGGCGCGCGACGAAGCCCGGAAAATCATCGACGACGACCCCAATTGTGAAAAGAACCAAAACGCAATGCTGTGGAACCGGCTCAAAGAGTTAAGAAAAACTAACGTCAATTGGGCGGCCATTTCGTAGTCTCCCCGTTTGTATAAAGCCCCTATAACTGTCCTATAATCAATCGGTTGATTGTTAAAAAGCCAATAAAAACTGTTAACAGGGCTACAACTTCCTCAGTTTTTTGCTATCTTTGCGAAGTCGTTCATCGAAAATGAAGCGGTTTTCAAATGGCATTTGCCATTTCATTTGTCTTCCCGCGGATGGCGGCACGTGGATTTCCTACCTCGTTCCACACTTTGACTTAAACCTAAATAATAGAAAATGGATTTAAAGAAGCATATTCGGAGAATGGCCATAGCGACCCTCTTTGCCTTGACGACACTGCCCGTGGCCGCGCAAGACCTGCTGGCCCGCCAGGCTCCGGTCGACAGAAAGATGAAGGCCGTCGACACCTTGATCTTCAAGTCGCTCACGGCACGCGAGGAAATGGAGTCGCCCGCCGCCCAACTCTACGAGGATTTCAACAACAAATACGCGCATCGCATCGCCAATGTGCCCGATTCCTTCAAGATTAGCCTACGCCATTTCTGCATGCCCACCACGAGTCGAGTTGTCACAAGCAACTTCGGCGCGCGCTGGGGACGCCAGCACAAGGGGCTCGACATCAAGGTCTATATCGGCGACACCATACGCGCGGCGTTCAGCGGCAAGGTGAGAATCGTGAAATATGAGGCCGCCGGCTACGGAAAATACATCGTCATCCGCCATCCGAACGGCCTGGAGACCATCTACGGCCACCTTTCGGCCCAGCTGGTGGCCGAAAACCAGGTCGTCAGGGCGGGCGAACCTATCGGCCTCGGCGGCAATACGGGCCGGAGCACAGGCTCCCATCTCCACTTCGAGACGCGCCTTTGCGGCATGGCCCTCAACCCTGCGCTGATGTTCGACTTCCGCAATCAGGACGTGACGGGCGACTACTACGTCTACAACGCACGCACTTATGACGAGGAGTCGGAGCTTGCCTCCCGCGTGCGCGGCAAGATAGGAAACGGCGGTTATACGCAAGAGATGGTGCGCGGAGACTATGTCGAGAAGGAGAACGCCGCCGAGGAAATCGTCTACTACAAGGCGAAGGCCGGCGAATCGCTGGCCACCATCGCCAAGAAACGCGGCATTTCGGTCGACCGCCTCTGCGAGTTGAACCGCATCACGAAGTCCACCCGCATCAGACCGGGCCAGATACTGCGCTGTTCATAGGCTGAAACAGGCTTCCGAAAGCAGCCTTTTCAGTATGTCAAAGTTATCCTTTCAGCGGATGAAAGCACTCTTTTCATCCGCTGAAAGGATAACTTTTTCAGTTTAATTGCCACCCTTTGGCCGGGCCAACCGCCAACGACGCCTGGGCAGCGTGGCGCATGCAGCGGGCAATCAAGCCCCTATAAAAGGCCAACCGCCAAGCAGTTGTCAGCGCAAAGCACGATGACCATGTAGCAATGAAAAAAGGATAATAACAGTTTTGACTGTGTAAGCTGAGGCCAAAGGTGGTTTTATAGATGATGGTTGGTGAATATACAAGTTCTCAAGAGCTTGTTTGACAATCAGTTTGTGTTGTTATTGAAAAGTAAATAAGCCCTGCCGGGCTATGTCTTTCCTTATCCTTCAGAAAGAGTTTGTCGACAGAAGGCTTGTCCCAAGCCAGCGTTGATTTATCTAAAGAATGATAGTTTTTTTCATTTTTTATGGATAAAAGAGCATGAATTGTCGCATTTCTTTTATAATTTTGCGCCCACCTATTTCAAAATAGGTGCAAGATACTAGACGACTAAACGGATTTGACTTACAAAAAGATTGTATTCATTCGTACGCAAGAGGTCTCGTTTGAGAAGAGGCGGGTAGTGCTTTTTCGCATGAGACGGATTGTATTCAATAAAAATCTCCATAATTAAGAGAAAGATGTAGAAGATTCAATTCATTCAACGCATTTGGATTGTTCTCTTTTTGAACATTCTGTGCTATGGTCCTTTGTCTCTTTTGTTGCATGCCCAGGGGCAAAACGAGGCGAAAGTAACCCTTTCGCTGCGCAATGCCACCGTTGAAGAGTTTGCAATGGAAGTCGCCAGACAAACAGGACTGACCATTTCGTATGATAATGACAACGTGAAAACCTTCCGGGGAGTCACCTTCGATGTGCGCGAGCAGTCGTTGTCGAGTTTGCTCCTGACGTTGAGCAACCAGTTGCCGCTGGCCTACAGCATGGAGGGCGATACGCTGAAGTTGGCCCGAAAAGAGCCTGCGCAGCGCAAGACCGGCATTTACGGTCAGGTGACCGACGAGCACGGCGAGCCCTTGATTGGTGCCATCATCCGCGTGGAAGGCGTCAACGGCGGATATGTGACCGACATCAATGGCGATTATCAGATACAGACCGACAAGAAAGAAGCCCGTATCACCGTTTCGTCGATAGGCTATCGCTCGGTGACAAAGCTGGTGACGGGCTATGTAACGAAGAACAAGAACTCGTTTACGGGTGCGCAGGTGGCGGTAAACCGCGAGCAACTGTTGAACATGGGCACTAAGAACGTCTTGCAAAGCTTGTCTTCCTTCGTTCCCGGCATGGTCATCCTGGAGGACAATCTGTCGGGGTTCCGACCCCAATAAGTTGGCCGACATCAACATCCGTGGCCGCGCCACTTTCGAGGGCCAGGCCAACATGCCCGTGTTTGTGGTAGACGGTTCGCAGGTTTCTGCGGAGTATGTCTACGATATGGATATGAACGACATCGAGTCGGTGACGGTGCTGAAGGACGCTTCGGCTTCGGCCTTGTATGGCGCCAAGGCTTCGGCAGGCGTCATCGTGATTACCACCAAGGCTTTGAAAGGCGGCAAACTGAAACTCAATTACAGCGGAACTCTCCGATTGTCTACGCCCGATTTGCACGACTACCATTTGCTCAATGCCGGTCAGAAGTTGGAGTATGAACGCTTGGCAGGCTTGTTCAGCGACAGCGACCCTTCGCGGCAATACGCCTTGGACAGGGAATACGCGTGGTTGTTCAACGAAGTGCAGAACGGCGTCGATACCGATGGTTGTCAAAGCCCCTTCGCAACGCCGTCTCGCAGGCGCACAGCTTGAGCATAGACGGTGGCGACGAGCGGGCCAAATACAACCTGGGTGTGCGCTACGGCAAGGATGCGGGCGTGATGAAAGGCTCCGACCGCACCCGTCTTTCCACCAATTTTAAATTGTCGTACAACGTCTCGGGCAAGTTCTTCGTGTCCAATACGGCTACCATTTCCTCCATCACCAGCAATGATTCTCCTTACGGCGACTTCGTGACGTGGGTGAGGCAGAACCCTTACGAGAATCCTTACGACGCCGAGGGGGAACTGAGGAAATCTTTCTATCACGATCTTGCCAATCCCCTTTACGAGGCGTCCTTGGGAAGTTACGGCAAGCGCAACACCTTCGACTTCCTCAATACGACCAACGTGCAGGTATGGATGGGAGAGAAGTTCCGTCTGGACGGCGACTTCTCCATCAATCGCAGCAAGCAGGACACGCGCCGTTTCGTTTCTCCTTTCTCTTACAATGAAATCCGCTCCAAGTCGTCCGACCAACGCGGTTCGTTGACGGACGAATGGGTGAACACCACCACTTATCAGGGCAAGGTGATGTTGTCATACAACAGCTATTTCATGAAGAAGCTCTTCCTGACGGCTATGGGGCGGCAGCAGCATCGAGTCGTCTTCTGTCGACGCGGCCGGGTATAAGTCAATCGGATTCTATTCCGACAAGCTCGGTCATCCGGGATTTGCCACCTCTTACGACCTGACGGGACGTCCGACAGGCTCCGACACACGCTCGACCGGCGTGGGATTCTTCGTCAATGCCAACACGATATGGGACAACAAGTATTTTCTCGATCTGATTTATCGCTATGAAGGTTCGTCGAAGTTCGGCAGGAACAGCCGTTTTGCACCGTTCTGGAGCGCAGGTGGAGGATGGAACCTGCACAATGAGAAGTTCATGAAGGGCCTGCCTATCCAGTTGCTGAAGCTTCGTGCCAGCATAGGATATCTGGGCAATATCAATTTCAACCCCTATCAGGCGCTGACCACTTACAGCTATAACAGCACGTACAATTACGGCAAGGGCACCGGTGCCGTACCGATGACCATCGGCAACCCCGACTTGAAATGGGAACGCACCCTAAGCACGAACGTCGGTGTCGATTTCACCGCTTTCCGTGGCAGGCTCGACCTCTCGGCAGACTATTATGTCAAGAACACCGACAACTTGCTGCTCGACATTATGGGGCACAGAACGAAGTGTATAGGATGATGGAGGGCTGAAAAGTTGGTAAAGTCGTTAGTTTACAAAGAGTTATGCGTAGTTTGATGGTTGAGACTCCACAAAACGAAACGTTTACATTGGTTTAATTTTGGTTTACATCGAAGGGCTTTTCGTTTACATGAGGCTGGCGAAAGGTTTACACACATAGGGCTGCACGTTTACGCGTGTGGCCTTTTTTTGTTGGTATGCGTGAAGTCCTTTATACACGGGCGTTTCGGGCGTACAGGGAGCTTTATATACGCCCTGGCTTGAACGGTAGGAGAATGATATAAGAACGGCCTTCAAATGCGGTTTGAGGAGAGGGGGGTGGTCTTTGAGGTCACTTCCCTGCTGGGCAAACCTACCAACTTGCTGCCCGTCATGCCCACGCACAGCGGCAATTACACGTTGAAGGCGACACCGAAACCTGAGCTTTCATTCATCAGGGGTATCAAGAGTTTCGATACGAACCTGACCGTTTACGACGACTTCACGTACACAATATCCACGTCGTTGATGTCCATGCCCATCGGTGGAGAGCGGCCGACGACGGTCGGTGTGAACTATAGTGTGACGCTCTTGCCGCAGAGCATGATGCGTCCCCGTATCATGGACTCGCGCGTCGGGGTTGATTTCTCGGTCAGGTTGGGCATTCCGCAAGAGGGAACGAAGAGCCGGCAAATCTATTATTCACACCGCTGGAACCTCATCCCGAAGGACAAGAAGGCCTACGCCAAGGGCAGATTGTCCGAACCTGTCGCCCCCATCCGCTTCTATCTGGACGACGCTTTCCCCGAAACATGGAAGCAACCCATTCGCGAAGGGATTCTTCGTTGGAACAAGGCGTTCGAGCGAATTGGCTTCAGACACGCGCTTGAGGTGGTCGATTTCCCGCAGAAGCAGGCCGGTTTCGACCCCGACAACATTCGGTATTCTTGCATCCGCTACATTCCGAACGGCTCTTCGGCCGAACCGACGAGCGACGTCCGCTTCAATCCCAACACGGGAGAAATCATGAACGCTTCCATGTTCATCTACTCCAACGTGGAGACTTTGCTCCACAAGTGGCGTTTCGTGGAGACGGCCGCAGTCGACCCGTCGGTCCGCTCCAACCGCCTGTCGGCCGAAAAGTTCGCCGAAGGCCTTTCGATGTTGGTAACGAGAGAGGCTGGACGCATGCTGGGACTTCTTGAAAACCCCGGCGCTTCCTCCACTTACCCTACCGACTCGCTCCGCAACGCACGCTTCACATCCACCATGGGGCTTGCCCCTTCCGTGATGGACGACGTGCACTACAACTACGTCGCGCAGCCTTCCGACCGTGGCGTGGCCCTGGCACCGACGGCACTGGGCATGTACGACCACTTCACCATCGACTGGAATTATCGCTATTTCGACCCCGACCGCGTGTCGATCGACGAAGAGAAAAAGACATTGGAGGCTTTTGTCGACGGCAAAGTCAAGAATCCACGCCTCAGATTTTACGCCGGTCGCAACGCCCAATGGGACCCGCGGGTGCAAGCCGGCGCACTGGGCAACGACGCCATCGCGTCCGCCAACCTGGCCATTCGCAATCTGCGGGCGGTTCAAAGCGGACTGTCGCACAGGTTCAAGAACGACGAGGACAGCCGCATCAAGGACAAACTCTATTTGAGCATAGCGCAAACGCACTACGCACTCTACAAGCAGGTGCTCGCCAACGTGGGCGGAATCCATCTCAACGACATGAAGGTTTCGTCGGGCACGCCCCGCTATCAGGTGGTGGGCAAGGACTTGCAGCGACGCTCCTTGCAATGGAGCCTGCAACAGGCCGTCAACTTCACCAGGCACGCCGACCGCTCCTTCGAGCGCAAAGGCTTCATGGCGGTGAGCTATTACGACCAGACGCTTGAGTTCATGGCTTACGACCTTCTCGCCGCCCGCACCCGTGTGGCAGTGTCTTCCTTCCTCGCTCCGGGCGGCTATACGCAGAAAGAATACTTCGACGACGTGTACAAGGTGTTGTTTGCGAGTGCCGAACAGCTTCGCGCACCTTCACAGGGAGAGCGCGTTTTGCAGCGGACATTCGTCAATTATGCGCAGTCCGCCGTCTCGAAAGCCACGGGCAGCGGCGCTTCGGGCGCTTCGGGCGGGCGTTCGGTCTTGACCGACGGCGCGGAAGGGGCCACGCCGGGCTTCGGAACGCCAGGATTGAACCTCGCCCCGAACGTCGACATCAACCTTGCCGACAAGTCCGAGCTTTATTTCTACAGCTGTCTGCTGAAGTTGCAGCCCGTGTCCGTGGAGAATGCCATGGGGCCTTCGTGGGTCGACCCGCGGACGGGCGAGATCGTGACGGCCACCGTCTTGGTCTACAACGACGTCATCAACACCATCGACAACTGGCGTTTTGTGCAGACGGCGCAGCTCGACCCGGCCGCCCGAACGGCCTCCATGCCCGACAGTATCGTGGCGTCGACCCTCGAATACATCATCGCGCATGAGATTGGACACACGCTGGGCTTCATGCACAACATGGCGGCTTCTGCCGCCTTCCCCACCGACTCGCTGCGCTCCGCCACCTTCACGCGGCAGTACGGCACCACGCCTTCCATCATGGACTATGCCCGCTTCAACTATGTGGCACAGCCTTCTGACCGGGGAGTGGCGTTGACGCCGCCGTCCCTGGGCGTCTATGACTACTATGCCTTGGAGTGGGCGTATCGTGTTTTCCCGCGTTCCAAGGGCTATAAGGATGATGTCAGGCCGCTGCGGCAGCTCATCGACGCCCACGCCGGCGACCCGATGTACCGCTATGGGCTGCAACAGTCGGGCTTCAGATACGACCCCACGGCCATCGAAGAGGACTTGGGAGACGATCCGCTCAAGGCAAGCGACTATGGATTGCAGAACCTGAACTACATTCTCGGCCACTTCGACGCGTGGATACCCGACGGCGACGGAGCGAGGAAGGCGGAACTCTACCGGCAGATGGTGTCGCAGGCCTACGGCTACGTGCGCAATGTCTATGCCAACGTGAGCGGCATACGCCTTTATCAGACGACGGAGACGTCGGGCCTGCCGCGCTATCGGGTGGTGCCCAAGGACCGACAGCGGGCCGCCGCCTTGTGGATGCTCGACGAGGCGCGGCGCTTCGGCAAGCGGGGCGTGGCCGAAATCGAGAACCGGTTGCCGCAGTTGGCCAGCCATCCCTACAAGACGCTGGCTTCCGGCATACAGGAAATGGCCCTCTCCGCCACGCCGAGGTTGGCATTGAGCTTCTATCTGGACTCCACATCCTACTCTCCTTTGGAGTATTGCGACGACGTCTACCGGAACGTTTGGGCCAAAACCATCGCCAGAAACGAGGCGTTGGACGAAGACGACATCGCCTTGCAGAAGGTATATGTGGAGAAACTCAAGGCCAATGTGGACGAGGTCAAGCAGGTGGGAAAGGTTCGCGGCCTCCACGACGCGCATGCGGACGAGTCGTTCCTGGGTTTCGGCAGCGGCTATGGCGAACCCGAAACGATGTGGATGGCCACGGTCGACCGCACGGCGGAATACGTTTTCCACTACGCGCTGAAGCTGAAACAACTGCTCGAAGAGCGTATCGCCACGACGCGGACGCCCGAAACCAAGGCCCACTACGTGCTGCTCCATGCCCGCGTGCAGAAGTATCTGAACACGTGATGAGCCCTCACGCTGCAAAAGGGGGCTTCCCGTTTTGCAAAAGAGGCACGGTCAACTTGTAAAAGCGGCCCTTTCGGCGGCTGAAAGGATAGCTTTCAGCGGCTGAAAGGGCCGTGTTTGCGCAACAGGCAGTGGGAGATTCGGTGCGAGCAGCGGGCTGAAGGCTTGGCATTACTTCGGCGGCGGCATTCAAGCGGAGCCGTGTCGCTTCCGACCTTGTATCTTCCATCCGGTCCAGATGCACCAGAAAACGGCGATGCCCATCAGGAAGATGTAGAAAATGCTTCCTGCGCCCAGGAAGGTATAGATGCGTCCCGTGTGTATCTCTATGCAGACGTTGCGCAGCGACATGGGCAGCGCGGCCATCCATTGAGGCATGGGGAAAGCGGCGGTACCGTGGTTGTAGTCGACGACGACGCCGGCTGTGCCGAAATCCGCACTGTAGCCGGCCACGACATGCGTTCCCACGGGCCTCCCTGTAATCGGCTTCGCCGGTCGGCCGGTATAGTAATCGGTCACCGTATGGTTGCTCCTGTCCCATTTGTACATACCGTTGAACGAGCCGATAAGCCAACTGTCGTCCTTGTCTTTCTCCTCCACGTTGATTCCCATGACACTCACCGGCGGCTGGACGCCCACCGCCTTTGGCCGTGCATGGAGATTCTTCAAGGAATAAAAACCGTTTGACGAGTAAAGAAGCCAGTCGCCCGCCGCCTCGTCGTAGCGGAGGGTGCGCAACTTGTCGTGCCATGGATTGTCACTGTCCATCGTCGAAAAAGGTAGGGGAGGGATTTTGCCCGAGGCAATGGCTATCAGCGCGGGTGGTCGCAGGAACCAACCTGTGACGCAGAGGAGCAACGTCAAGACTATGGTCAGCCGACCCGTGCGGTCGTGCCATGTGGAGAAACGTCGCACGAGTCGCCGCAACCGCCCGTTGCCGCCACGCGGAACGAGCCAGTAGACGATTCCCGTAAGTGTGAGGAAGATGAGAATGACAGCAACACTGTCGACAACAAGTACCCCCACAGTGCCGAAGAGTTTGCCACTGTGCAGAAGCCAGATGGTGCGGAAGAGCGACACCTTGCCGTCGTCGCCTTCCGCCTGCGGCAAAGTCAACTGTCTAAAGCTCCTGTATGGCGGTATGGAAAGATACACGTGCGACCGTCCCGTGACCACAAGGCTGTCGCCACGCATGGTGATGTCGCTCAGCTTTTCCTCTTGACGGGGCAACGGCACTTCACGCCAGCCCTTGCCGGCATGCAGACGGTACAATCCATATTGCCCGAGCGCAAAGAGAACGCCCGAAGGCGTAACCGACATTCCGCGAATCTGACGGAAGTCAGCCCCTTCGGGCAGCCCTTGGTTGAAGTCTGCGAACGACGAGGCGGTGCTGTCGGTCTGCCAGATTCCGCTGTTCCCGTAGGCCAGTACGCGTCCCTGCCACCCGATGGTGCCCCGCAGCAGTCCCCGGTTCCAATGGTCGTACAGATAGTCCGACGGCAAAACCGACCGGCTGACGTTGACTCCCGAAAAGACGGAAGGATGGTTGAGCACCAATCCCGACAGGGAAAACATGACAATGAAGAATCCCAGCACCAGTCCGAACCACTTGTGATGCTTGCGCCAAACAGCCTTTTTCATCTATCGTCTCGTCTTAAGAATATGAGAAGCGCGGTGACCGCGGGTCATCTGTCCGACTTCCTGACAGTGCCCTTTTTCCACAGATAGGCGCCTAAAGCCACGAACGCCACCAGGATGGAAACCATCTGGAAGACATACTTGTCGGGTTCCACCCAAAACTCTTGGAAGAAATTCATCCGGCCCAATATCTCCACGGGCGTCCAGAATATGATGACGGTGGCGATGGCCATGCGGATGTTGGCCCCCCACGCGGCGATCTTCAGTTCGCGCTTGAACATGAAGATGGCTCCCACGAAGCAACCCAGCCCTACCAGGAAGGTAATGGGATGATGGTCGCCGAGGAAATTCTTGTCGTAGCAGAACATCAGCAACAAGTACATCGCCCAAAGAATCATGTTGATTTCCATGAAGGTGACGATGCTCGTGTGGCGCGTCATGGGTTGGGTGACGATGATGCGCCGCTTGTCCTTGAAGCATACCTTCTGTATCCACGTGATGAAGTCGCATCCGTTTTTCGTACTGAAGATATACATGACCATCGTCATCATCCACATGCCGAACGAAGCCGGTAGGATGAGATATTCGGGCTTGGTCACGACTACGCCATGCTCTATTTCGGGCTGCACGCCGTAGCGACGGGCATAATAGAGGAAAAGAAATTCCACCCAGCCCGTCCAGAAGAGCAAGCCTCCGAACAGTCCCCACAGCGTCTGCCGTGTGTCGCCCTTGACGAATACGCCCGCGATGACCATGACCAGTCCTGCCAGTCCCAGTATGAAACCTGCGACGTGCATCGCCCCTTCGCTCATGAATTTTTCCATGACGATCATCAACGCATGCCCCAGCGGCATGGCAAACAACACGAGGAGGAAAGACGCGATGGTCTTTCCCCAATGATTCTTTTCGATTTTCGTTTCCATTGTCTTATTTCAATTCATCACAATAATAACTCATTTGTCCGCCCGTATCGCCTATCTCTATGTCGGCCTTATACCAACTAATAATCTGTAGCTTGAAATACCGCTGCCCATCTGCCGTTCTCACGACGTATGTGTGGAATGAAGGTGTATAGACAGGAGGCGGTCCGGTGAATGTCATCGCCTTTGCTAAAACAGGATTGGCGTCGGTCTGTGTCGTTGCGGGTCCTTTGTTCGGGTCGAACCAGGGATTTTGATTGAAGTCCAGCTTGTTGGCAATCAGGTATTTGTTCCAGTCGTTCTGCGACATGGTGACATACACGCTGTGGTCGTCCACTGTCCATTGCAAGTCGGTCGGCAGCTGTGAGGCAGTCTGCCACGTCTCATACTGGCCATATCCCAAATCGGCGGCACCGCCTTGGCCCTTGCCCGACGTGCCGCTGTTCGTCCTCATCCTATATCCGCAAAAGGCAATGTCCCAGTCCAATCGCTCTTTCTGGTCACCCTCGGCAATATCACCGTTGGGCTTGTTGAGATTGAAAATCTGTCCCGTCCGCAGATTGATATACAGCCAATCGTTGGTGATACCCGTCGTATAGCCCGTAACACGCGGCAACACTTTTCCCGTAAACGGTTCGGCTTCATAACTGACGCATGACGCCAATGCCAGAGACAAAGTTAGTAAAATCGTTGACAGTTGATGTTTCATTTCTTTCTTTTTAACGCTTTCACAATATCCTCTACCAAGAATTCCAGTTGCACATAACCCTTGGCACCGCAGGTGGCTGGCACGTTGAACATCGTGATACCCGAACCCAGTGTGTGGGGCACATAGTTGAAGAGGTTGTCCACCCCCACCGTCACTTTCACCTTATTATATAATGTCTGCACCACGGCCAGATTGCACAGAACGTAGGTCGGCAGTGTACAGCGGAAGTAGGCGTCGTAGCTCTTCTTTTCCTCTTCCACCCAGACCCGGTCCTGCACGTCGAACATCTTTTCACCCATGAGCGATGCGCTGAAAATGGTCTTCAGACGATAGTTTTTCTTGTTGAGCGTGTAGTCGACGCTTCCTGTTGCGGCATGCGGAGAGGTCGTGTTCACCTGTACGCCGTTCTGTTTGCTCAGGTTCACGTAGCTGTAGGTGCCGTTGAGCGTCAGGCAATCGGCCAAGTGCCATTTGACAATCGCCTCGACACCCAGCATGCGTTGGCTGCTCAGGTTCGTATATTCAAAGTTGTACTGCATGTCGTAGATATGCCATACGCCTTCTATCTTCTTACGAAAGAAGTTTCCGTAGGTGTTCACATTGATGAAGAAGTGGTCGTTGCTGTATTCCGTTCCTATAGAGAAGTAATTGTTCTTCTCAGGTTTCAATTCTTCGTTTCCCTTGATTTGGAACATTCCCAAGTGGTCCCAGTTGAAGAAGAGCTCCTTGATACTGGGCGCACGATAGCCCATGGAGTAATTGGCACGGATGGCCCAATGGCTGTCGGGGGAGTACTTGAAGGCTATCTTGGGCATCCACATGAAGCCGAAAGCCTTGGAAAAGTTGGTCCGCACACCTGTCGACACCATCCAATGGTCGTTGGCAGTCCATTCATCCTGCATGAAATACTCCGTTTCGTGCAGCGACCGGGTAGTCATCCTGCGGTTTACGAAACGGTCGCTCGTCAGGTCGTCGCTGGTATGTTCTATGCCGAGAATCATGCTGTGCCCCTTAAAATAGTCGCTTGTCAGCGTCAGCCGTGGTTCCAGGATGCGACTCTTGTACACCTTCTTGCGTTCATCCAGCCGCTCGTGACGTTTGAAGCGGTCGTAGAAGTCGCTGTGCAGGCTCAAGTTCACCGTAAACCAGTTACCCACGTCGTAGCGTGCTTTCAGGCCGGCCATGAAGTCACGGCTCTGCGAGAAAGTCATATCTTGTATCAAGTCATACGAGTTCATGAAGAACATCGAACCATAGGCCTGTACCGACAGTTTCTTGTTCGGTTCAAAATACAGCTTCTGGGCCGCAGAAACATGTTCCGTGCCCTCTATGCCCATGGGCGAACGGGCCGCCACGCCCGTCAGCGTGATGTCGTGGGGCAGAAACGGGTTGGCCTCTTTCGTGTAGACCTTTTTGTCATGGTCCGACTGGTACATGTAGAAGGCGTCGCTCTCGCTGTACCACACGTCCGTCTGCGAAGTGAAGGCACCTTGCTTGAAGCCTGCCGATACCCATGCCTGCAAGTTGGGACGGTCGCTGTTCTTCTCAAACATGTGCAGAAAGTCTTTTGGCGACGGATTCTTGTAGTTGCGTTCGTTCATCTGCGCCCACCGCATGCCGGCCTGTATGTCGAGCGGCTTCACGGTCTTCTTTGAAATCAGGTTGATGACGGCGCCCGAAGCACGGCTTCCATAGAGCGTACTGCTGGCCCCCTTCACGATTTCCACACGATCGATGGCGTGCAGATTGAAGCGTTCATAGTCGAGATTGCCCGCCATATCACCCGTCATGCGCTCGCCGTCTTGCAGGAAGAGCACGTGGCGTGCATCGAGTCCCTGCATGGAGATTTCATTGCCGAAGCCCACTTTCTGTATATTCATGCCCGGCGTCTCCTGCTGAAGGGCGTGCTGCAAGTCGCTGTAGCCCGCGTCCACCAAAGCCTTTCCGCCCAGCACCTGTGTCGTAATGGGCGACAACTTGACCGGTCGTTCGGTGCGCGAACCGGTCACCACGACGCCGCTTAGCTGCATGACGTCCTCACGCAGAGTCACCTTCACTTCGCTGACGGCAACATCCAAACTGCCTCTCACCGTGGCAAAGCCCGTGGCCTCAACTTGATAGTGGGCTGTTTTCACGTTGTCGACATCAATCGTCGCCTGTCCGTCGGCATTGGTAATGGCAAGGACCGCGTTAGCCATGTCCTGACCGACAGCCACTCGGACGGTCGCCCCGACCACCGGTTGTCGTGTTCCCTGTTCATTCACCTGAAACTTTACTTGTCGCTTCGCCCAAGTCGTCATCGAAAATAGGCAAAGGAACAGGAGGATAATGTACGTTCGCTGAATTTTCATATCAAAACAAGAAAGGGAGACGGAAGCCAACTCCAGGCTACCGTTCCCTTTTGTAATTGTTGTGTTGGTAAACTCTACAGTCCGTGCTCCTTCTTGTAGGCAGCCAAGTCTTTCTCATATTGTGCGAATTCCGCCGCATAGTTGTTGATGCGGTTCCTGTCGATGGTCTGCAGGAAGCATTCCGACCGCACGTTCATCATGTTGTAGTTCACGATGAAGATGATTTCTTTCGTCTTCACGTTCAGATAGCCGTCCACGCCGGCACCGCTGCCTTTCTGCACGCCCGAGTTGTCTTTCGGGTCGCCCGTCACGTTGCCGTCCTTTCCCTTGAACTTCACCCAGCCTTCCCCTTTGTATTCGTTTTTCTCCCAGGAGTTGAGCTGCATGAACTTACATTTGCATGAGAAATAGACAATCAGCGGCATGTTGCCCACGGTGAATCCCTTGAGCGACAGCTGCATGCTATCCTTTTCCCATTCGAAACTGAACTTCGTCGGGCAACCGTTGGGCAACAAGGTCTTGTCGACGCCGTTCATAGTAGCCTTGGTCGACAACACAATGTCGCCATTGAGAATATTCTTGGCCTCGTTCACATATTCCACGTTGGGGTCTTTCTCCTCCAGATTATTGTCGCTGCTGCAAGACGTGAGTCCCAGGACAGCGGCAAAAAGACCGCAAAGAAATATCTGAGTTGCTTTCATATTACAATATTTATTATTTGATTAAATCTAAATACGTCGAACGTTTCCAACTGATACCTCGGATATTTAAGCCACTATTGTGGGCATACAGATATTGACTTGAACAATGCAAACGCTTAGGAGTACTTTCTTTATAAAACTTCTTGATGAAGTCCTTGGTTTCCTGATGGTTGAACACGTCTTCCGTACAGGCAAAATCCGTATGCAATTGGTCGTTCGGCACATAGCCTCCATAGTCGAACCACTCTTTCAATGCAGCGGGATAAGTCAGTTTGCACGCTGCATTTAGGTTACCTAAATCCAATGTACCAACTCCCGTAAAGTGCAGCAGGTCGATGGAGGAGAGTTTGGGCAGTTGCACAAACTCCATTTGAGCAGCCCGCAATACTTCTTTTTGAGGGAATGTCACCGTCGTCAGATCGGGGCAGTCGACCAAGGCGATGATCGTTCCTCCCATCTCCGACAATTCCGTAGAAGCCCCTCTTTGTCCAAATAAGGAACTCTTCGACAAATCCACCTCCGACATCTTCGCAACACTTTGCAGCATTACACGGCATAGACTCTTGGCTCCTTCAAAGTTGATACCATGAGTAACATCAACCCTCAAGAGGAACAACTGCTGTAACTTGTCAGCTATTTCCAAATAAGGGAGTTCCACTTTCTCAGGAATATTCAGCATAAAATTATTCCCTTCCCAATAAGGATTAGACAAGATATATTGCACGCCTTCTACCGATTTTGGGTGAGGGTCTTTTGCTTTTTCTACATAAATCTGAAAATCCGCCGTCTTATCCTTGTTGTCCAATCGTTTGGAGAGGTCTACATGCTTTCCATCTGAGGCCATGATACTGGGGAAGGTCTCCTTGAAATAGGCCAAAAGGAACGCGTCCGGAATCTCGCGAAGCGTGTTGTAAGCCTGTAGGTTGCCCTTTGCGTCAGCCATCTTCATGTCGAGTTTCCCCGCATCTACGTCGTTTTTATGCTGACGGTAGAAGCGCACGAGCGTTTTCATGTCATACTTTGCTTCGGCTGGCAAATACAATTTTGTGAGTGAATGGCGGTCCATGATGGTTTCATCACCGTTCTCTTCCACTTTCACATCAATCAGATTCGCGTAGTCAAAAATCTCATTGCCTGTGAGATCAACGCCCGTTATCTGTGCGGGCAACTTCGCGAAGTCGAACGAAGGACCATAGCCGTTGTTCGAAAGCTTCACTTCTTTCAGGTTGGGCAGGATGTCAAGGCCTGTGAAGTCGGCTATCTTGGTACCGCTAAGGTCGAGCGACGTGGTGTTGTTGGCCAAGTCGTTGAGTTCCAGCTTGCCTTCCTGGTCGAAAGTGTAGCCCTTCGACTTCAGAATGGTCATCAACTCGGCATTTTTCAGGGCCGAAGCACTGTAACCGGGGCCATCGTTGTCACTGCAAGAGGTGAAGTCCAAAACACAGAAGAGAAGCAATAAAGGCAAAAAACTATCTTTGATTTTCATTTGTGTAAAATGTTTTAGTTTTATTTATGATAATCTTCTGCAAAGTTAGTGGGGATACTACTGGTATGCAATACCCATCTGTTGCGATTTTGAAGGAAAGGAACGGCTATGAAAATGCAGCACAAAGGCTAATTTATCCTCATTTATGAGGATGTTTTTTCTATTCAGCGATGACTTTACGGCTATTACACCTTATTAAAATATAGGTCTTTTCACTTTATCATCCTCATACGGGATGAAAATATCGCGGATGTTGCTGCAAGATTTCCGACGTTACGTCGTTTGTCAAGTAGAAAACAAGTATAAAACGGAGGGATCTCTCATGAAACGAATTCATTTTCTTTTTTCCATGCTGGCGTTGGCCGGTGGGCTGCTGCTGACAGCATGCAGCGACGACGAAAGGCTGTTTTTCACACAGGACGAAGTGATTGGTGACATCCTGACAGGCAAGCAGGTGAGGCTGGAAGGCAACACGCTCAAGGTGTACACCACCGAAGGCGGCAGCGTCAACGTGCAGGGCGCGTCGGGCAGTATTACAGCCGTGTCGTCGGACGAGCGCGTGGCCACGGCGCGTTGCGTCAACGACCAGCCGAAGCAGGTCGTGGTGCAGGGCGTCAAGGAGGGTTCGGCCCGCATCACCGTGACCGACGCCAAAGGCCAGTCGGCCGCATTCGTGGTCGTCGTGACTGATTTTGAAAACGCGTGGATTGCGAGAACCGTCATCACGACGGGCGACGAAGTGCGCTGTACGGTCAAGGGCGTGGGCCACGACGACTCGCTGGCCATCGTCAAGGATGCGCAGGAACGCTTCGCCGGGTTGCGCTATGTCATCAGGATGCGGGCATACGTGCCGGCCAAAGCCTATCGCCTGTACATCTACGACAAGGCGGACAAGGTGCTGGAGAAGTACGCCGTCGTATGGAACAAGGCTGTTCAGGACGCCACCGACGTCTTTCAGCTCACCCTGTTCGACCATGACGTGGAAGAACCGGTGGAGAACATGAGCGTCAGTCCGCAGCTCGGACTGGAGCGCAGCGTAGGCCGTTTCTACGAAAAGCAGTATCCCAAGTTGAAGAAAGTGGTGATACGCCAGCCTGTGAAGTTCGTGAAGATGTAGCTTCATGCCCCTTTGCGGCGGAAGTTTCAATCCCGTTGCCTTGGCAGTTCGGATAGATTGTGTTATTTTTGCAGCATGATGAAAACGATCAACGAACTACAGGACGAAGTCATCGAGGAGTTTGAGGACTTCGAGGATTGGATGGACAAGTACCAAATGCTCATCGACTTGGGGAACGACCTGGCGCCTTTGGACGACAAATACAAAACTGAACAGAACTTGATTGACGGCTGTCAGAGCCGTGTCTGGGTGCAGTGCGACCTTGTCGAGGGCCGTCTGAGGTTCACGGCGGAGAGCGACGCGCTCATTGTGAAGGGCATTATCGCGCTTCTCATCCGTGTCATCAGCGGGCACATGCCGCAGGAAATCCTCGCCGCCGACCTCTATTTCATCGACCGCATCGGCCTTCGCGACCATCTGTCGCCCACCCGTAGCAATGGCTTATTGGCCATGGTGAAGCGCATCAAGGCCTATGCGCTGGTGTATTCAGCCAAATCATGATGCGCAAACTCAAGACCATCGAGATGAACCGGCTTTCCGTCGAGGCGTTCAAGGAAGCCCGGAAGCTGCCGCTCATCGTCGTTCTCGACGACGTGCGGAGCCTTTACAACGTGGGCAGCGTGTTCCGCACGGCCGACGCCTTTCGCGTGGAGGCCGTCTATCTCTGCGGAATCACGGCCACACCGCCCCATCCCGAGATTCACAAGACGGCCCTTGGAGGCGAGGACAGCGTGGACTGGCGCTACTTCGCGACCACCGAAGAGGCTGTCGAACAGCTGCATCGTGACGGCTGTTTCGTGTATAGCATCGAGCAAGTGCAAGGTTCCACGAAACTGCAAGACCTGCAACTGGTTTCCCATCAGCCAGCTTTCACCACGCAAAAGCAGCCTTTCGACACGCCGAAAGACCCATCTTTCACCGCCCAACCGCTGCCTTTCGACACGCCGAAAGGCCAGCTCTTGCAAACCGACCGGCCAGCCCTCGCCGCCCGCCGCCCGCCGTCCGCCATCCCAACAGCCATCATCTTCGGCAACGAAGTGAGGGGCGTGAAGCAAAGCGTGGTCGACATGAGCGACGGTTGCCTGGAGATTCCGCAGTTCGGAACCAAGCACAGCCTCAACGTCAGCGTCACGGCAGGCATCGTCATCTGGGAGTTTGCCCGCCGGTTGTTGCTCACCGCCGCCGCGGAATAGCCCGCAAGGCCGTGGTTTAGGACTTTCGCGCTTTGATTTTCATCATATTTCCATTACCTTTGCACATCATTACCAATCATCCGCTTATGGAACAGACATTGCTGATCTACAACACGCTCAGTCGTC
The DNA here is from genome assembly GCF_000426585.1 of Segatella baroniae DSM 16972 = JCM 13447. Lineage (GTDB taxonomy): Bacteria > Bacteroidota > Bacteroidia > Bacteroidales > Bacteroidaceae > Prevotella > Prevotella baroniae. Next base: position 155,973 of record NZ_AUFQ01000002.1, on the reverse strand, counting down.
GTAAGGAGAAATTCGTGCCGTTGCACGCGCCCAACGTGGGCATGTACGTCTGCGGACCCACCGTCTACGGCGACCCGCACCTGGGACACGCCCGTCCCGCCATCACGTTCGACATCCTTTTCCGCTATCTGAAGCACCTGGGCTACAAGGTGCGCTACGTGCGCAACATCACCGACGTGGGCCATTTGGAGCACGACGCCGACGAGGGAGACGACAAGATAGAGAAGAAGGCACGCTTGGAGCAGCTCGAACCGATGGAAATCGCCCAGCATTACACCAACCGTTACCACCAGGCCATGGACGCGCTCAACGTGCTTCCGCCCTCCATCGAGCCGCAGGCTACGGGCCATATCATCGAGCAGGAGGAGCTGGTGAAGCAGATTCTGGCCAACGGATATGCCTACGAGAGCAACGGCAGCGTGTATTTCGACATCGAAAAATACAACAAAGACCACCGATACGGCATTCTTTCGGGCCGCAATCTGGAGAACATCATCAACGAAAGCCGCTCGCTGGCCGGCATAGGAGAGAAGCGCAACCAGGCCGACTTCGCCCTTTGGAAGAAAGCCCAGCCCGAACATATCATGCGCTGGCCCAGCCCTTGGAGCACAGGTTTCCCCGGTTGGCACTGCGAATGCACCGCCATGGGCCGCAAATACCTGGGCGACCACTTCGACATCCACGGCGGAGGAATGGACTTGGTGTTCCCCCATCACGAGTGCGAGATAGCCCAGGCCGTGGCAAGTCAGGGCGACCAGATGGTGCGTTACTGGATGCACAACAACATGATCACCATCAACGGCCAGAAGATGGGCAAGTCGTTGGGCAACTTCATCACGCTGGAACAGTTCTTCACAGGCAGCCATGCCAGTCTGGAACAGGCCTACAGCGCCATGACCATCCGCTTCTTCATTCTCTCCGCCCACTATCGCAGCACCGTGGACTTCTCCAACGACGCCCTCAAAGCGAGCGAGAAGGGGCTGGAACGCTTGATGAACGGGCTGGAAGACTTGGCCCGCGTGCCTGTGTCGGACACGTGCGACGACGCGACGGAGCAGTTCGTCAGGGAGCTTCGGCAGCGTTGCTACGACGCGATGAACGACGATTTCCAGACCCAACAGGTCATCAGCTACCTCTTCGAGGCCTGCCACGTCGTCAACACGCTGCTCGACCACAAGGCGCGGATATGTGCCGACTGCCTGAAAGAGCTGTCCGAGACGATGCGGCTCTTCGTCTGCGACCTGCTGGGACTGCGCGGCGAACAGGCCGACAACAACGAACGGCGCGAGGAAGCCTACGGCAAGGTGGTCGACATGGTGCTCGAACTGCGCGCCAAGGCCAAGGCCGAGAAGAACTGGGCCGTGAGCGACCAGATACGCGACGCCCTCTCCGCCGCCGGTTTTGAGGTGAAAGACACCAAGGACGGCGTCACCTGGAAGCTGAACAAGTAGCAACCGCCACCCCACAGGTCATCATACAAAACGTCCCGACTGGCAGACTGCCGGTCGGGACGTTGTCGTTCAGGTCGAAGGGCGGGCTGCTGGCCTACTGGTAGAAGAACAATTCGGCGAATCCTCTGTAGCCATATCCCGCCTCTATCGTGATGCGGTCGATTTGGCCGTCGACCGGCAGCGGAACGTATTGCAGTTCTTCGGCCTTGTCCAGACAGCTTTGAAATCGAGAAGGCGATGGGGTTGAAAGACAAACGCACACGAAAGAGGCCCGGCTGTCGTCGCAGCCGGGCCTCAAAAGGGGTTTTCATTTATTTAATCTTCAAATGAACCATGCTTTAGTTGAACCAAACATCTGTCTCAAGGATGTAAAGTTGGGTGTCGTCATCCGTTCTTTCACGAGTGAAATCCTGTAGGATTTGCGGTAATAAAGATTCCTTCTGTTTCATAATCGTGTCCTCCTAAAATTAGTAACCTGATAAATTCACTGCAAATATAGGCATTATTTCAATACGTGTCAATACCTAAAGTAAGGTAAAATGGCAGATTTAGTATAAATAACGTTAAACGGTTTCGTTGCGAAAGTAGTTGTATATCAAGCGATTGCAATTAATTTGTATGCTTATTCCTGCGGCCGTTTCCACCCCGTTGTTGGACTTTTGGGAGGTTTGCGCTATCTTTGTATAAAGCAGGCTGCGCTCGGGCATTTGAGAACAAGTTCTCATGCCGCTCGCTGGCACTGCCTTTGTATAAGTCAGGCTGCGCTCGGGCATTGTAACAAGTATTGTGTGTTTACTGAAATCCTCAATTGTTATGCGTATGAATCAAGCTATTGTCATGGGGGCCAGCAGCGGTATCGGCCGCGAGGTGGCCCGATTGTTGATCGAGAAGGGATGGACGGTGGCGTTGGCGGCCCGCCGCCAGGAACCGCTTGAGGCCTTGCGGGCCATGGCTCCCGGGCGGGTGAGCGTGGCACGCGTCGACGTGACCGACGCCGAGGCTGCCCAACAGCTGGAACAACTCTTCGAGACGATGGGGCACGTAGACCTCTATTTCCACGCGTCGGGCATAGGCAAGCAGAACCGCGGGCTGGAACCCGACATCGAGATGGCCACGCTGGCGACCAACGGCGTGGGTTTCACGCGGATGGTGGGCGTGGCCTACCGCCGCATGGCACGTCAAGGTGGCGGGCACATCGCCTGTATCACCTCGGTAGCGGGCACGAAAGGGCTCGGCCCCGCGGCGGCCTACAGCGCCACCAAGGCCATGCAGTCCACTTACTTGCAGGCTCTGGAGCAGCTGGCCCACAGGCAGGGACTGCGAATCGGGTTCACCGACATCCGTCCGGGCTTCGTCGACACGCCGCTGTTGACAGGCTCCATGCACTATCCCATGCTGCTCGACACGGCCGCCGTGGCCCGCACAATCGTCAAGGCCGTCGTGCGTCGCCGCCATGTGGTCGTCATCGACTGGCGTTGGCGGCTCTTCACGGCCCTTTGGAGGCGGCTGCCTCGCTGTGTCTGGCGGCGTTTGCGGTTGTAGCGGGACGGCGTCGGCTCATCGAGAGAGCCTGAAACGCACGAGCAGCCCCTTGTGGTCGGTGGGCCAAATGCCCATGGGTGCCAGCTTCGGATCGGCCTCGGCGTCCTCGACGGGCTTCAGCCGGCACACCGAAGCGGCGGGGCCGAAGATCTGAATGCCTGTGGCTTGCAGGCCCTTGCCCTGGTAATACACGTAGTCGATGCGTTCACGCTCGTCGGCCTTGGGCGCCCAGGTGAGCAGTTTGATGTCGGCCAGCGGGTTGTAGCACGGGTAGGTGAAGCCCGGATGGGTCACGGGATTGGGATAAAGCTCCCGATAAGTGTCCTTGAAACCGGCCTGTTCCATCATCTTCGACACCGTCCAGGGCACGACGAAGCCATGATGGTCGTAGCGTTGGGCCGTGGCCTCCGTCCAGTCGAGGTGGGACGGCTCGTTGAAGTCGCCGCCGAAGATGACGACCGTGCCCTCGGCCAGGTCGTGGCGGGCCTCGTTGAGGAACACCCTTGTCGCGTCGTCGCGCCATGAAAGCCTGTTCAGTTTGAGCAGTTCGTCCACCGACGACGGGCGGGTGGTCTCCTTCCAGTTGGTGCCGTCGTAGCCCCGCACGTTGTAGTAGGCGCAGTCCAGATAGTCCAGGTGGCCTGTGTAGACGGCAATGGCGCGTCCGTTGACGTTCACTTTCAGCTTGTGGATCGTGCCATGGTCCTTGTTGAGCGGGAACACCACCACGGAATCGACGATGGGATGACGGCTCAGCACGCCCGTGTCGTAGGAGAGGAACGAGTGGTAAGTGACGTTTTTCTTCTTCAAAGCCTGCACGAGGCGGGCCGTGAAGTTCGTGTCGTGGTAGTTGCGGACTTCACTCAGCGTGACGAAATCAGGCTTCAGGCGGGCCAGTTCCTCCACGATGGCGTCGAAACCGCCCTTGATCATCGTGCCTTCCTGCCATATATTCCATTGCAGAACCGTGAAGTCGAAAGGCTTCCCGGCCTGTTCCACGTCGAAGACGGTGTAGCCCTTGGCCCGCATTTTCTTGGCCATGGCCGCGACGCGCCGCCTGAAATGCCCGTAGGCGGTGGTCGTTCCCCAGCCCCGTTCGGCGATGGCCAGCAGCCGCGGATAGGTCATGTATTCGGCATAAGACTCCGTTCCCACGTATTCCGTCCACAGATTGCCCTGTATTCCGTCGATGAGCGCGCCCTCGGGCGTGCCCGCCAAGGCGGCCGGCATGGGGTCGTAGGCGTAGACGGAGTCCAGGGGCGTATAGCCGCCGATGGCCTTCGGCTGGGTCGACGGGTCGGTCTGATACTTGTCGAGATAGCACTTTTTGGACGGCGACATGATGGCATGGTGGCCCAGTCGGGCAGCTTCAACGCCCCCTTTCTCGCCCCGCCACGACATGACGGTGGCCCCCGGCGAGAGCCTGTTGCCGTCGAGAATCTCGTCCCAGCCCAGCATTTTGCGCCCGTGGGCGGTCAGGAAACTGTCGACGCGGGCCATCAGGTGGCTCTGTATCTGCGCGGTGTCGGTCATGTGGTGGGCCTTGTAGAGTCCCATGCACTTCGGACATTTCTTCCAGAAGCGCATGGTGGCCTCGTCGCCGCCCACGTGGATGTAGCGCGAAGGGAAGAGTTGCATCACCTCTCGCAGCACGTCGGTCAGGAAGGTGAAGGTCTTCGGGTTGCCCACACACAGGTCGAAGCCGTCGCCCTGGCCCGTACACGACAGTTCGGGATAGGCGTGGAGCACCTCGTTGCTGTGGCCCGGCATTTCGATTTCGGGGATGACGGTGATGTATCGCTCCCCCGCGTAGGCCACGATGTCCCTGATTTGCGCTTGCGAATAGTAGCCGCCGTATGCGCCGGCGTCGCTTGGGCCGCAAAACCGGCGGCCGTTGTCAATCCATTCGTCCCAGTCGGCATGGCTGCGGAAAGCCGTCTTTTGTGTCAGTTCGGGATATTTTCCAATCTCCAGACGCCATCCTCCGCCGTCGGTCAGGTGGAAATGGAAGTGGTCGAGCTTGAAGAAAGCCATGGCGTCGAGCTGCTTCTTGATGAAGTCCACCGACCAGAAGTGGCGCGAGCAGTCGAGCATGAAGCCCCGGTGGGCGTACTTCGGGCGGTCGACGATTGTCGTGTGTGGGATGCGGTCGCCCTCGATGAGTTGGCCGAGGGTCTGCAGTCCATAGAAGACGCCCATGCCGCTGGGGGCTTCGATGCGGATGGTGTCGTTGGCCACGTGCAGCCGATAGCCTTGCAGGGCGGCGTCGTTCCAGGCGTCGGCGGCCTTTCCGTCGGCCGTCAGCAGGAGGACGAGTTTGTGTTGGTTGGAGGGAGCTTGCTCGAAAAGCTCACGGGCGACCGCCGTGAGCCGGCTTTTCTCGGCTTTGGGGAGCCGTGCGACAATCTTGATGTTGGACGTGAGGTCGAGGTGTCCCGCGTGGATTTCCTGCCGGGCAGGCTGCGGGATGAGGGCCTGCGCATGGGCGTGAAGCGGCCCGAAGGCGAGGATGCAGCAGGCAAGGAGGTTCTTAAGCATGGGAGATGTGGTCTTTTATCGGTTTGAAAAGGTTATTTGTTGGTTCTGCTCCATGGGTTCCAGACGTTGTAGCCCTGGTTGAACACGGCGTCGGGGCGGCCCGCGCCTTTCGCCATCAGGGCTTTCAGGTCGCCCAGGTGGTGGCGGTAGACGCCCCGGGGCAGCGTTCCGTGCTTCCGACAGAGGTGGGCCGCCATGCCGACGACCTCACCCGCCATGCCGCAAGTGCGCATGACGCGCGTCGTTCCCAGTGCCACGTGGGTGACACTGATGTCGCGTCCCGCCATGAAAAGGTTGTCGACGTTGCGCGAATACAGGCATCGGTAGGGCACGTCGTAGGGCTGGCTGAGCACCTGATGGCGGGTGTCGGCCTTGAAGGCGCGGCCCGGAAACTGCCGTTGGTTCACGGAGTCGGGATAATGCAGGTCTATGCTCCAGGTCGTGGCGAAGGAGGCGTCCTCGTGGCGCACGTTCTTCATGATGTCCTCCTCGGACAGGATGTAGTCGCCGAGCAGCCTGCGCGACTCTCGTTTGCCACTGACGTAGCCCACCCACGCCAGTTTTCGGTTGCGGTATTCGGCCTTTCGGGCCGAATGATTCTTGAGCCAGCTCCACGTGCAGTACACGGCCATCAGTCCGTAGTCGCGTATCTGTTCGGCGTCGGTGATCTGGTTGCGGTCCATTCCCGTCTCCCAGGTCCATTCGCCTCGTGTGACGAAGTCGCAGTTCTCGTCGTTCAGCGCAATGCCGTTGTCGAACAGCGGGAAGTTTTCCTTGCCCTTGACGGAATACCATTGGATGGAAGCCCCCATGGTCATGGAGTCCGGTCGTTCGGGCGCGTGCTCTTCGTAGAACTCGTCCTTGCCTTCGCGGCCCATCCGATAGTCGGCCCCGGCCTTGAAGCCTATCGTTCCGTCGCCCGTGCAGTCGGCGAAGAGCGGTGCTTCCAGCCTGATGCGGCTGCCGTCTTCGATGTGTTGTATGACGATGTCGGTGATTTTATTCCCTGTTTTTCTGACGTCCACGGCGTGATAGTTGGGCAATAGGGTGATGTTGGGTTCGCTTCGGAGAAACGAGTCCTTCTTTTCATCTTCATAATAAGGGGCCGGTTGGGCGTTGCCTTCGCGCGACGGGCCGAACTCGCATATCATCTTGCCTAAGTTGGGATGGCGTCCCACCTCGATGTCGCCGCCCAAGTGTACGCGGATGTCTGAGCTGTTGCAGCCTCCCCACATGGGGCGGTCGTTGACCAAGGCCGTTTTCAGGCCCAGTCGGGCGGCCGAAGCGGCGGCGCACATGCCCGCGACACCACCGCCGACGACCACGAAATCGAAGTTTCGGGTGGTCGTCTGGACAGGATTCAGCGCGTCTCTCCAAGCGGTGTCGGCGTCTTTCGGTGGAATGAAGTCCTTGCGGTTGGTCAGGAAGACGGCGTCGCAACGGCCGTCGAAGCCCTGCAAGTCGCGGAGCGCGAGGCGATGGTTGCCTGCCTTGAGCCTGCTTTGTCCCACGCGTTGCCACTCCCACGCCTGACCATAGTGGCCCGCCGTGCCGACGACCCGGCCGTCGAGGGCGACGGCAAAGCCCCCTGGCCCCTTGCCCGAGACCCACGGCGACGTCCAGTTATACGCGCGTACATATATATAATAGGTGTCGGCCGTCGGCAGATGGAACGACGTGGCGGCCTCCTTCACGGGCTTTCCCATGCCGTGCGCCAGCAGATAGGGCGACCCCATGATGTCCATGAACTGCTGGTCGACCCGCCATCCACCCTTATCCTTGAAGCTCTCGGCTTCGATGAGAAGGTCGGTGGCAGGCAGGGGGGGCGCCATGCCCAGCAGGAAGAGTAGCAGGAAGAAGTGTTTCATCGGAATGTTGGTTGTGAAAAGGAGGGTAGGCTTTCCGCCATCGAGTTGCGGAAGCCTACCCGAAATGGAGTGTTCAATGCGCTATCGCTTCAGATTCTTGTTCAACTCGGCGTCGAACGCGGGGTAGGGAAGGTAGATACTCTTCTCTCCCTGCCACTTCACATTGGCCGGAACGAGCACCGTCTCCTTCACCGAAATGCCCGGAGCCACCTCTATCGGCTCGTTCTTCACGCGATCGTTGAAGGTCTGTTCCAGCCTGTTCAGGCGCATGAGGTCGTCGCGACGGGTGACGAGCGCGTTCCAATAGCCGGCCACTTCCCAACCATGTTCCTTGAAACAGGCTTCGGCAAAGGCCTCGCCGCCGAGTCCCGGGGTGAGATTGGGCAGTCCCGCACGGCTTCTTACCTTGTTGACGCACTCGTATGCCAACGCGTTCGGTGTACCGTCGGCACGTGCTTGTGCCTCGGCATACCACAGCAAGACCTCTGAATAGCGGATCAGACGATGGCGGTGACCGTTCGTCGAGGTGTAGGATGCAGGCTTGGTGTAGTCATAATCACCGTTTCCTTCGCCCATCGTGAGCAGGCAAAACATAGGATGACACTCCTCGGTCTGCCACCAATCGATGAGTTCTGTCTCACCTTTACGGCCGTTGTTCTTCAATATCTTGGGATTATAAGTGGCGTCCTTGCGCGGTCCGGTGGGGAAATCTTTCCAGAACTTGATGGTTCCCCAGCCGTCGCCCCAGCCTCCGAGCGATTCGAAGAGGTTGCTCTTGGACATCTCGGAGTCCTCGTCCCAGACGAAAGAACCCGAGTAGTTGATACCGACGACGGTCTCGTTGGTGTTGTTGTGGCTGACGGAATACACGTGTTTGTACTCCGGTTCGAGAATATACTCGTACTTTCCGCTCTTCACTCCATCAATAACGCCCTTGGCCATGGCCGCGGCGTCCTTGTAATAGGCCGTTTGATGGAGCGGCCAGCCGGCCATTGCCATATAGACGGAGGCCAAAGTGGCTTCTGCCGCCTGCTTGGTGATGTAGACGTTGTTGCCGTCTATGTGGCGCGGCTTGGTGCTGTAGGAGGTTGGAAGCGTAGCCACGCAGTCCTTCAGGTCGCTCACTATCTGCGTGTAAACGGCTTCGACACTGCTCAACGGGCGGTTGTAGTCCACATCACCTTTCAGCGTCAGCGGAACAGGACCGAACCTTCTGACCAGGAAGAAGTAGTTGAGTGCCCGCCAGAACTTGGCCTGTCCCAGGGCGATATTGATTTCCTCCTTGGTCGTCGGGCACTTTTCGACATTGTTGACGATACCGTTTGCCGCCTTGATTACTTTGTAGGAAGTCTCCCAAAGCCACTTGGCACCCTTGTTGCCGTCGCTCGGATGGAATGCGTCCACGTCGGCCAAGTCTTGCTTGTTGCTGCCCGGATTGGTCGTGATGTCGTCCCCTTGCCAGGCCGCCATCATCGGATTGGTGTTTGTCTGCATGTCGCAGACCTTGCGATAGAGGGCATAGGTGCCCATGTCCAGTTCGTCCTGGGTGGAGAAGAAGGTCTCTGGAGTGAGTTTACCCTTGGGGTTTTCATCGAGCGCATCGTTGCAGGAAGTGACCGCTACGGCCATTGTCAGCGCGCTATAGAATATGTATCTGAGTTTCATAACAGTATAAGGTTAAATGATTAGAAGTTCATCTTCACGCCGATAGTGAATGTTCGGCAGAGCGGATAGGCCCCCATGTCGATACCGTCGTTGACATCCACGCTTCCCAATGACGAGTCCATGAACGACAAGCCGGCCGGGTCCATGCCCTTGTAGCCCGTGAGGGTGAACAGATTCTGGCAGCTGAGAGAGATGCGGAGGTCGGCAAACTTCGTGATGTTCTTCGACAGGTTGTAGGCCAGGGTGATGTTGTCGAGCCGCAGATAGTCGGCGTCTTCAAGCCATTTGGTCGACGCGGCCTGGTAGTTGTTGCCCGTCACGTTCAAGGCGGGGTAGCGCGGATGGGCAGATTTGCCGAAGGATTCGTAGTAAGCCTCCTTCAATGTGACGAAGGTTGACTTGCCGTTCATCGACGCTCCCGAGTATCTCATCAGGTTGAGACGCTGCGCTCCGAACGCACCCGTGAAGAAAACATTGAGTTCCCAGTTCTTGTAAGTGAGGTGATTGTTCCATCCCAGCGTGAAATCGGGGTTGGCGTTGCCGATGATGGAGCGGTCGCCTTCCGACACGGTGCCGCTGTTGTCGAGGTCGGCGTAGGTGTCGTGGCCGTCTTTGTCAAGCCCGGTCCACTTGTAAAGATAGAAGGAACCGATGGGTTTGCCCTTTACGATGCGGGTGACGGCGTCGGTAAGACCCGACGCGGGCGTATATCCGGTGACGTAGGGGATGTTGTCCAACGACGTAACTTCATTCTTCAGATAAGTTCCGGTCAGCGTACTTGACCAGTTGAAGCTGCTCCTGTTGACGACATTCGCGTCGATGGAGAACTCCAATCCTTGGTTGGAAACCTCGGCCGCATTGACCCAATAGGTGCCGCCGCCGTCATAGTTGGGCATTGATTTCTTGAGAAGTCCGTCCTTGGTGAGCTTCTTGAAGAAGTCGAAAGAGAAACGGAGACTCCGGTTGAGCATGGCGAAGTCGAGGCCAACATTGAACTGATGCGTTTTCTCCCAGGTCAGATCGGGTGTGGCTACGCTCGTCCCCGACCAGAAACCGGTGTATTTGGAGGTTCCGCCAAAGGCGTAGCCCGTCTGTCGCATCAGCCCCAGCGTTTCGTAGGGGTCGATGGCCTGGCTGCCCACAAGGCCATAGCTCACCCGCACTTTGGCGTCCTGGATGACGTTCTGACGTTTCATGAACTCCTCGTTGCCCAACGACCACGCCACGGCCAGCGACGGGAAGTAGCCCCATTTGTTGTTGAAGAACTTGGAAGAGCCGTCCGCACGGAACGTGCCGGTGACGAGATAGCGGTCGGCATAGTTGTACATGACGCGGCCGACCCACGAAAGCAGTGTCCACGAAGAGTAGCCGTTGTCTTGGTTGCGGCTGCGGGCCAGGCCCACGTTCCACCACTTCACGCTCTCGGTCAGCAGGTTGTCACCCGCCAGATACATGTAGCGATACTTCGAACGCGTGGCTTCAAAGACGCCTGTCGCCGTCAGGGAGTGTTGTCCCCAGCTGCCATTGTAGGTCAGGTTGTTGGTCGTCTGCAGTGTCATGCGCTGTCCGTCGCGGTTGGACATGCCGTTGGAGTCGCCCACTTTCTTGGAAGTGAAGTTGTAATACTTCGTGTCCATGTAGTCCACGCCATTGGTTGTAGTGAACGTGAGGCCCTTCATGATGTTGAACCGCAGGTCTACATGTCCCGTGAAAATGTCGTGACGGGTCTGTCCTTCGTTCTCTTTCATCATGGCGACAGGGTTGTCCGACGTGAGCGCACAGTAGTAGTCACGCTTCACGTAGTTGCCATTGGCGTCTCGGATGTCGGTGACGGGCGAGAAGTTGAGCATGTTCCACAGTACGTTCTCGGTGGAAGCACCGAAGTTGAAGTTCTTCGTCTTCGTGTGCGATGCGTTGATGTCGGTCTTGATGTTGAGCCATGGCGTGATGTCGGACGAGAGGTTGACGCGTGCCTGATAGCGTTCGTTCTTCGTTTCGATGACCGCCCCCGTCTGTCCCATGTAGTTGGCCGAGACGTAATACTGGTTGGTGGCGTTGCCACTGCTGAGCGCAACTTTGTAGTCGCGTGTCGTTCCGGTCTGGAACATGGCGTCCTGCCAATCCGTTCCCTTTGTTCCGTTCTTGAAGTCGTTGAGGCTTGCCCCGTCGAAAGTGTTGGCGTGCACCTCGTTGTAGGCTGTGGCAAACTCGTAGGGCGACAGCGTTTTGTAGCGTTTGGCCACATTGCTCACACCTATCTGTGCGTCGAAGCTCACTTGCGTGCGGCCTTCGTGCCCGCTCTTGGTGGTGATGAGCACCACGCCGTTGGAGCCGCGCGAACCGTAGATGGCCGTGGCCGAGGCGTCCTTGAGTATCTGCACCGACTGTACGTCTTCGGGATTGATACCCTGTAAGCCGCTTTCTCGGGCGATGCCGTCGATGACATAGAGCGGGTCGTTGCTGCGGTTGACCGAGCCTGCGCCGCGCACACGTATCTTGATGGTGCCGCCGGGCACGCCGCTGTTGGCCACCTGCACGCCCGAAATGCGTCCTTGGAAGGCGTCGGAAATCCGAGTGATAGGCTGGTCGCTGAACTTCTTGCCGTCCATTACGCCCACCGAACCGGCCAGGTCGGCCTTTCTCACCGTACCGTAGCCGATGACAATCACCTGGTCGAGCGTCTCTGCACTCTCGCTGAGTGTCACATTCCCCTTGCCGCCATCGGCTTTTATCTCCTTGTTGGTGAAGCCCACATAGGAGAACTCCAGGGTGTCGCCGCGGCGGGCGTCGATGGTGTAGTTGCCGTTCATGTCGGTGATGGCGGCCTGGGTGGTGCCTTTCACCTTGACGGTGACGCCGACGAGCGGCTCACCCTTTGCGTCGACCACCTGCCCCTTGACCTTTTGCGGCACACCCGCCTGCTGTGGAGCCTTCGCCCGGCCCTGTTTTGGGGTGATGATGATGTGCCGTCCCGACAAGGTGTATTCCAAATCGGTGTCCTTGAGCATTTGATCGAGGAGGGAAGAGAGGTTCTCCGAGCGAGAAGCGGTCTTGACCTTTCGGTCCAGGTTGAGCGTGCTTTGCCTGTAGTCGACGGACAACGAGGTCTGCCGCTCGATGGCCGTGATGAGCGATTGCACGCTGTTGGTGGTTTTCTGTAGGTTGACAACTTGGTTCTGGCCCATCGTGTGGGTGGAGAACGCGAGGCATAGGCCGAGAAGGAGCAGCTGTCCTTTTCGCCCGGGCACCCTTGGGTGATGATTGAATTTAAGCATCATGAGTTTTAGAATTAAAGTATTTGATGGAATGTGCTTGTCGATGGGTTTGTCAAGGCTGCGTCCTATGGCGCGGCGGTCTTCCTTTTGGCGTGGAGCCGGATGGTCTTTCCCTGTCGGTGGTATCGGAAACCGTTGTCCAGCCGACTGATGACGGCCATCACCTCGTCGATGTTCTCGTTGCGGTTGAAGTCCATGGTGAAGCGTTGGCGCAGGTCGATGGAGTCGTCGATGTCGAACGTGACGTGATAGAGCGTGCCGATTTGTTCGAGTATCAGCTGCAGCGGTTGGTCGTGAAAGTCGACCCGTCCCTGGGTCCACAGCCTGAAATCGTCGGCCTTGACCTGCTTCCGTCGCATGAAGCCGTCGACCCGTCGATAGGCGATTTGCTCGCCGGGCTTCATGAGGGCGGCCCTGCTGTCGTCGGAGAGCCTGACGCTGCCCTCTTCGAGCGTGGTGACGATGTCGCCGTCGTCGGCGTATGCACGCACGTTGAAGTGGGTTCCCAGCACCCGTATGTCGAGGTTGCCCGCGTGGACGATGAAGGGATGGCGCTCGTCCTTGGCCACTTCGAAGTGGGCTTCTCCCGTCAGGAAGACGTCGCGGCGGCCCGTGTGCGGGTTGAAGGTTGCGGGGTAGAGCAGCGTGGAGGCCGCGTTGACGATGATCTTGGAGCCGTCGGCCAGCGTCAGGCTGTCGATGCGTCCTTCGCCCACATGAAATTCGGCCAGCCGGGGCTGTGCGTGATAGTCGGCGGAGAGCTTCCAGGCGGCCGCGGCGGCCAGCAATGGAAGGGCCAAGACGGCTGCCCGGCGGAGCAGCAGGGCCGTTCTGTGCCGTCGTTGCCGCTGCCGTTCGTAGCTTCGGCGGTTGTTTCGGAACGTCTCCAGGGCTGCTTCGACGTCGGTGGCGTCGGGTTCGGCGTTGTTCCAGACGGCCTTGAGGGCGTGGTCTTTCCGCTCGGCATCGGTCGGAAGGATGAGCCAGCGTTTCAGCAACGACCGTCCTTCGGGTGGGAAGATGCCGTCGAAGTAGGCCTGGACAAGCTGTTGGATTTCTTTGATTTCCATGTGTTGGACTTCGGTTGATATAGATAGGAGGGATGAACCATGGATTACACGTAACCCATGGTGTGTTAATAAAAGATAAAGAGGAAAGGTTTCTTACGATTGGTGACGGCTTCCGATTACAAGCACGAGCGTCAGCAGTTCCAGCAGCGGCATGAATTGGCGCAGTTGCTGCAGTGCCAGCGTGATGTGGGTCTCCACCGTCCGCTTGCTGAGGCCCAGCTCTTGGGCGATCTGTTCGTTGGTGAGTCCCTCGTACCGGCTCATCAGGAAGATGCGTCGCCGCTGCTTGGGCATGTGCTCCACCTCCTGTCGGATGCGTGCCATCAGCTCCTTGCAGTGCAGTTCGTCGTCGAGGGCGTCGTCCGACGCTTCGGCGGGCGTGTCGAGGCGGGCGCGCCGGCGTAGAAGCGAGCGTCGGATCTGTTCGAACGACGCCCGCTTGGCCATCGTGTAGATGTAGTTTTCCAAGTGTTGGATGTCGGTCAGCCGGTCGCGCCTGATCCACAGCTGCATGAAAAGGTCCTGCGCGATGTTCTCCCCTTCGGCTTCGTCGCCGCAAAGGCGGGTCGCGAAGAACTTGATCTTGGGGTAATAGTTGCGGAAGACGGCGTCGAAAGCCTCTTCGTCGCCTTGGCTCAGGGCGGCCAGCAGGATGCGGTCGGATTCGTGCGTGCTCATATACGGCGGATTGGGGAGATATTTGGCTTGCTCATCTGACGACTCTCGACGTGCGAAGGACCATCGTCTTGGCAAAAGTATGTAAATCCAACAAGGCAGACGTCGAAAAGCCGTGCGCTCGTTCGTGGCGTTTCACTGGGCGAAAGCAGGTGCGGCGGCTGCGCAGGTCTGACAAAAGTACGGTTTATTTTGGAGCCGACAAACAGCTCGTGGCGTTTTTTAATTCTCGGTAAATTATTTTTACATGAAGTCATCGCTGGCTGCGTTATTCTCCACGAAACAGCCGCCGGCTCCGAAAAAGCCCGTTTTTTGCGATTTTGCAACTGCTTGATAATCAGAAGTTTTTTGTTCTTGGAGCCCCGGGTAGCCCTTTTTTTCTTCTTGCCAAGCCCGTTTTCAGGCCCTTTCGGCAGCCTTTTCAGCCCCTGAAAGCTGTGCTTTGGGCTTGTAAAAGCATAGCGATGGGCCGCCAAAAGCACTGCGATGGGGCGCGAAGGGGCATGAATGGCCCCGCAAAAGCCCTTTCGGCAGCCTTGGGACGAGCTGGATGGAGCTTTTCTGAAGTGTTAAAATTCACACCTGTATCTTTACAAAAATCATTTTTTCCCTATCTTTGCATCTGTCATCCTGCCGCCGAGGAGGGACGACGGACGACAATGATAGATGATGATGGAGACAAGAAAGATGACAAGGATGAGACGATGGCTGCTGATGGGCGTCTGCGCCCTGGCTCTGCCGCTGTCGGCACAGGAGAAACAGACTGTCACGCTGGGCCGCTGGGTGGGCACCTGGGCCACGGCGCCGCAGCCGGTGGTGAAGTCCTACATGCCCTATGACAACAACATGACCAATCGGTCGGTGCGGCAAATCGTGAAAGCGTCGATTGGCGGCAGCGTATTGCGGCTCAAACTGAGCAATCTCTACGGGGCGGCCCCCGTCGAGATACGCTCCGTCTACATCGCCTTGTCGAAGGATTCGTTCGAACTTGTGCCCCGCACGGCCCGTTATCTGCAATTCGGAAAGCAGTACAAGGTGGTGATTCCGGCCGGGAAGAGCGTCGAGAGCGACCCGCTGAACTTTGAACTCCACGGCTTGGAGCGGCTGACCGTCACCATCAACTATGCCAAGGCTCCCGCCGTGCCGACGGTGCACATGGGCTCGCGTACCACGTCCTACATCCTGCCGGGCGTCACCAATGCCGAGAGCGACTTCGGCAAGGCCTTCCGTGAGGAACATTGGTTCAACATCGCCGCCATCGACGTCTACGACATGAAGGCCGGGGCCATCGCCATTCTGGGCAATTCGATCACCGACGGCAAGAACTCCAACGACAACGCGCAGAACCGCTGGCCCGACATGATGAGCGAGGCGCTGCACCTGAAGCACCGGATAACGACCCTTGGGGTGCTCAACCTGGGGATAGGCAACAATCGGGTGGTGCTTCCCGGCGGTTTCGGGACACCGGGGCGCGACCGCTTCGAGCGTGACATTCTGGGGCAGAGCGGCGTGACGCACGTCGTGATTTTCGAGGGAGTGAACGACATCGGGGCCGCCCGAGGCAACAGCGAGCAGGTGGCCGCCAGGCTGATAGCCGCCTACGGGCAGATGATAGCCAAGGCCAAGGCCCGCGGCTTGAAAGTGTTTCTGGCCACCATCACGCCCTTCGAGGGCGCAGGCTATTACAGTTATTTCCACGAAGCGGCCCGGGAGACGGTGAACGAGTGGATTCGTGGCCGGCGCAAAGACGTGGACGGAATCATCGATTTCGCCGAACTCATGCAGGATCCGGCCAACCATCACAGGTTGCGCAAGGAGTATCAGAGCGACTGGCTGCATCCCAATGCCGAGGGATACAGGGCCATGGGCTACTACGCGGCGGAGGAAATAGCCCGTGGAGAGAAATGAACGGTGGCGCAGGAATGGGCCTACAATACAATTGGGACAAACTTCACAGCCTGTCCCAATCGTTATTCAAATTAATATGATCTATTCAAAAAAAATGGCTTATTAAAGTTCCATTCCTGTTCTGGATGCAAAATTATGAAATAAAGGCACACGCTGCAATACCTAAAAAGGATGAATCTGCGCCGCCGGAGCGTCACCATTAGCAGGTATCTTGTGGCCGATGACGGCGGTTTTTAGGTGAAAAAGCATTATCTTTGTGGCAGTAATTCTCAATAAATCCGTTATTATATGAAATCTGATATTGAAATCGCGCGCGCATGCAACATGCGTCCTATAGCAGAGGTGGCCGCCGGATTGGGCGTCGACGCCCATGACCTGGAGCCTTACGGCAAGTATATTGCCAAGGTGCCGACCACACTCGTCGACCCCGAAAAGGTGAAACGAAGCAACCTTATCCTTGTGACGGCGATGTCGCCGACCAAGGCCGGCATTGGCAAGACGACCGTTTGCATCGGTCTTTCCATGGCCTTGAACCGGTTGGGACACAGCTCCGTGCTGGCGTTGCGCGAGCCGAGCCTGGGCCCTTGCTTCGGAATGAAGGGCGGAGCGTGCGGCGGCGGCTATTCGCAGGTGCTGCCGATGGAGAAGATCAACCTGCATTTCACGGGCGACTTCCATGCCGTCACCACGGCACACAACATGATTACGGCCCTGCTCGACAACTACCGATACCAGCATTTGGAAGACGGCTTCGCGCTGAAGGAGGTCTATTGGCGCAAGCGCGTGCTGGATGTGAACGACCGCAACTTGCGGGATGTCGTGACGGGGCTGGGCCCCAAGACCAACGGAATGACCGATGAGAGCGGCTTCGACATCACGCCGGCCAGCGAAATCATGGCGATTCTGTGCCTGGCGCGCGACGAGGACGACCTGCGACGCCGCATCGAGAACATACTGCTGGGCATTCGGATCGACGGAAAGCCCTTCACGGTGAAGGACATGGGCGTGGCCGGCGCCATCACGGTGCTGCTGCGCGACGCCCTCCAGCCCAATCTGGTGCAGACGATAGAGGGCACGCCGGCCTTCATCCATGGCGGACCGTTTGCCAACATCGCACACGGATGCAACAGTATCATCGCAACGAAGATGGCGATGAGCCTCGGCGACTATGTCGTGACGGAGGCCGGGTTCGGCGCCGACCTGGGCGCGGAGAAGTTCCTGGACATCAAGTGCCGCGAGGCGGGGCTGCAACCCAAGCTGGCCGTGCTGGTGTGCACCACGCGCGGACTGAAAATGCACGGCGGCATGTGCGTGGGGGCGGACGAGTCGCACGGCGACAGGGAACTGGCGTGCGGCTTGGCCAACCTCGACAAGCACGTGCAGAACCTCCAGGCCATGGGACAGACCGTCATCGTGACGCTCAATGAGTTCAACACCGATACCGAAGAGGAGGTGGAAAGGGTGCGCCGGCACTGCGAGGCGATGGGCGTCGGCTTCGCTCCCAACGCCGCTTTCATGCGTGGCGGCGAAGGTTGTGAGGAGTTGGCAAGGCTGGCCGTGGAGACAATCGCCGAACGGCCGTCGGGCAAAATAGAATATGTGTACGCGACGGAAGAAAGCATCGAGGCCAAGGTGAACCATGTGGCCAAGCGCGTCTACGGCGCGGCGAAGGTGGTGTTCAAGCCCGCCGCCATCCGGCAGATGCAGGACATCGAGGCCATGGGCTACGGACGGCTGCCGGTTTGCATCGCCAAGACGCAGTATTCGTTCAGCGACGACGCCAAGGCCTATGGCGTTCCGCGCGACTTTGTGTTCACCGTGCGCGACTTCGTGCTCAACGCCGGCGCGCAGATGATCGTCGCCGTGGCGGGCGAAATCATGCGCATGCCGGGGCTGCCCAAGCATCCGCAGGCCGAACGCATCGACATCGTCGACGGACTGATTGAGGGGCTCGATTGAATCCCACGCCCCTCATCGCCCATATATTGCGCCAATTGGCCCAATATATGGGAAAAACTTGCTACCTTTGCAGTCGAAATAGGTTTTATGGCGGCTGCAAAGGTGGACTTGCAGCCATGTACGGGTAACATCCGGGCCGTGACTTCCGAGGTCACGGCTGTTTCAATAATAAGTAAAAAAATGGAATTGATTCGTAATTTGTTTATCGGTTTCCCCGACTTGTGGGGCGGCGGAGTCGCTCATTCCGTCATGGTCTTGGCGTTGGTCATATCCTTGGGGCTGGCATTGGGCAAGATCAAGGTGGCCAACATCTCGCTGGGACTCACCTGGGTGCTGTTCATCGGTCTGGTGTTCGGCCATTTCTGTTTCAATCTGGATGAGCATTTGCTCCACTTCCTGAAGGAGTTCGGCCTCATTCTCTTCGTCTATTCCATCGGTCTTCAGGTAGGTCCCAGCTTTTTCGCCTCGTTCCGTCGCGGCGGACTGCCGCTCAACATGCTGGTGCTGGCCGTCGTTTCGGTCGGCGTGACCATGGCCGTCGTGCTGCATTTCACGACCGGCATTCCCATCACGACCATGGCCGGAATCCTCTCGGGAGCCGTGACCAACACGCCGGGACTGGGCGCCGCCCAGCAGGCGAACAGCGACCTGAACCACATCGATTCGCCCGACATCGCCATGGGCTACGCCGTGACCTATCCGATGGGTGTCATCGGCGTCATCCTTACGTTCATGGCGCTGCGCTATCTCTTCCGACTCAACATGCAGAAGGAGGACAGCCAGGCCGCCACGGGGCTGGGCCATCTGGAAGAACTCACCGTCAGGACGTTCACCGTGGAGGTGGAGAATGAGATGATAGAGGGCCAGACGGTAGAGCATGTACACGAATTGCTGAACCGCAACTTCATCGTTTCGCGCATATTGCACGTCGCCACCGGCGAGTTCAACGAGGTGGTGAACGGCAAAACGGTCTTGAACAAGGGCGACAAGCTGCTGGTGATAGCGCGCCCGAACGACATCGAGGCCATCACCGCCCTGCTCGGCGTTCCCGCGGAAGTGGACTGGGGGAACTACAACAATGAGTTGATTTCGCGCCGCATCCTTGTGACGAAGCCGGAAATTAACGGCAAGACCCTTGCCCAACTGAAAATACGTTCGAATTTCGGCGCGAACGTCACGCGGGTGAACCGCTCGGGCGTCGACCTTGTGGCCAGTGCGGGGCTTCATCTGCAAATGGGCGACCGCGTGACGGTGGTCGGCAACGAGCTTGCCATCAGCCATTTGGAGAAGATGATGGGCAATTCGCTGCGCCGATTGAACAGCCCCAACCTCATTCCCATCTTCCTTGGAATCGCTTTGGGCTGCATCGTGGCCAACATTCCCATCATCATTCCCGGCATACCGGAGTCCTTGAAGCTCGGACTGACGGGCGGACCGCTCATCGTCGCGCTGCTGATTGGCTGGCTGGGGCCCAAGCACAACCTCGTGACTTATACCACCATCAGTGCCAATCTGATGATAAGGGAAGTGGGAATCTGCATCTTTCTGGCCTGCGTGGGCCTGGGAACGGGCCGCGACTTCTTCTCTACGGTCATCAGCCAGGAAGGTCTGACGTGGTTGGGCTACGGCGTTCTGCTCACCATCGTGCCGCTGTTGACAGGCGCGCTCATCGGCCGCTACTTCATGAAGCTGAACTATTTCACGCTCATCGGCGTGCTGGCCGGCGCCAACACGAATCCGCCGGCGCTCACCTATGCCAACGAACTGACCCAAAGCGACTCTCCAGCCGTGGGATATTCCACCGTTTATCCCTTCGCCATGTTCCTTCGCATCGTCACGATTCAGATATTAATATTAGTATTAGGTTAATTTCATGTCAACAGAACTACAGACTCCCGCCGAACTGGAGCTGCGCCGCAAGCTCGACTTGCTGCTCAAGACGGGGCGGTTGCTTGTGGAAAGCTCGGCCGACACGGCCCGCATCCTCCGCAACATGAAGCGGACGGCGGCCTTCCTGGGCCTTCCCGAGCAGAATCTCCACATCTTCGTGAACTACACTATGCTCATGGTGAACCTCAGCGACGACCACCATTCGTTCGTAAAGTTCCAACGTTGTGAGAGGCACGGTATCAATATGGACGCCATTGCGGCCGTCAGCAAGCTGTCGTGGAGGGCCATTATGGAGGATTATACACTGGATCGGTACGAGGCGGAACTCAACCAGATCAAGCGAAAGAAGCGGAATTACACCGATTGGCAGGTGGCTGTGGCGGCGGGATTTGCCTGCGGCGGCTTCTGCATCCAGTTCGGTTGCGACTGGACGGCGTTCTTCTACGCGTCGATAGCGGCCATCCTGGGCATGCGCTTCCGCACCTTTCTCAACCACAAAGGCAGCAACCATTATGTCAACATTGCGATAGCGGCCTTCCTGTCGACCATCCTGGCCTGGCTCACCTCTTTCCTTTCGACGGACGCAGGCATAGCTTCGGCCCTGCCGTCGTTCATGGTTTCGACGACACCCTGGCACCCCTTGCTGGCCTGCGCTTTGTTCATCGTGCCCGGGGTGCCCATCATCAACTTTGTAAGCGACATGCTCGACGGCTACGTTCAGGTGGGTTTGGTCCGCTTCATCAACACCTTGCTCATGGTGATGGCCATGGCTTTCGGCATTGCCTTCGCCATCGGCGTGTGCGGAATCAACAATTTCGTGACCAACTTGAGCATGACTCCGCACCACGAATACTGGGAGTTCGCGCTGGCCGCAGCCATTTCGGCCGTAGGTTTCAGCACGATCTTCAACATTCCACGCCGTTTGCTGCCCGTGGTGGCCATCGGCGGTATCATTGCCGTGTGCACCCGCAACTTCGTCAACTTGGGTCCGAGCAGCGACAACATAGGTTTGGACATGGGACTGATTATCGGTTCGCTCGCCGGTTCGGCCCTTGTGAGCATCATCGCCACGCAAGCCATGCACTGGTTCCACACCCCCCACCACTGTCTTTCCATCCCGAGTGTCATCCCGATGATACCCGGCGTGTTGATGTATCGCTGCTTGTTCGCCTTCATCGGCATGCGGGGCGTCGTGGGCGAGGTGACGGTGGCCATGCACAACGGCATTATGGCTTCGCTGGTGACGCTCTGCATCGCCATCGGCTTGGCCATTCCGAACATATTCTTCCGCCGAATGCTCTTCCAGAAGCGCAAGAAGCAACTCTCCGAACTGCTCATTCAGCGACGCAGGCTCCACGGTGACTTTGTCGATTTGCACGACGTGGTGGAGAACTGACCGACTTTTCATTTTTCAACACTCCCTTTCATTGCATCATGGAAATACTGATTTCACTTCTATGTCTGCCGGCCGGCCTGGCCGTGGGCTATCTGTTGTGCCAAAGCAAGTGGCAAAAGACCTTGTCGGCGTTGCAGTCGCAGCGCGACGTCTTGCAGTCGAAACTTGCCGATAGTACTCGTCAGACCGAGGAGTTGCGGGCCGACTTCGAGACACAAAAGCAGGAGTTGAAGACGAACCACGAGCGGCAGTTGGCCGACTTGCGGCAGGCGCAGCGCGAACAGCTGGAGCAACAGCTGAAGTTGATACGTGAACAGATGAACTCGGCGTCGGAGAAGATACTGAAAGAGCGGGCCGAGGAGCTGTCGGAAAACAACAAACAGCAACTTTCTTCCATACTCAATCCACTGCACGAGAACATCAGGCAGATGAAGGAAGCTGTGGAAAAGAGCGACCGTCAGCAGAACGAATCGATGACACGGCTCGACCAGAGCATTAAGGAAAACCTGAAACAAGCCCGCGAGGTGGGCGAGCGGGCCGACAAACTGGCCAGCGCGCTGACCAGCGAAAACAAGACACAGGGCAACTTCGGCGAGCTTCGGCTGAAGCAGGTGCTCGAAAGCATGGGGCTGGAAGAGGGGCTGCAGTTTGAAGAGCAGGCCACGATGAAGGACGAACAGGGCAACACGATATACGAGGAGGACGGCCATCGCCTCATCCCCGACGTCATCCTGCACTTCCCCGACAACCGGGACGTCATCATCGATTCGAAGATGTCGTTCAAGGCGTTCGAGGACTACCACAACGCCGACACCGACCTGGAACGCGAGGACGCCCTGCGACGCCACATCCTGTCGGTTCGCAACCACGTGAACGAGCTGTCCAGAAAGAACTACAGCAAGTATATCCGCGACGGCCGCCACCGCATCGACTTCGTGATGATGTACGTTTTCAGCGAAGGCGCGCTGCAACTGGCCCTGGCGCGTGAGCCGGGGCTGTGGAAAGAGGCCTACGACAAGGGGGTGGTCATGGCCGGAAGCCAGAACCTCTACATGATGTTGCGCGTGCTGGAGATGACCTGGAAGCAGGTGCGGCAGGTGGAAAACCAGCAGGAAATCATGAAGACGGCCAACACGGTCATCGACCGTGTGCAGCTGTTTTACGAGCGTTTCCTAAAGGTGGACGAGCAGTTGCGCAAGACGCAGGACGCTTTCGACGACGTGAAGCGCACCACCCAGTCGTCGGGGCAGAGCATCGTGACGGCTGCCCGCCAGCTGATAGCGTTCGGAGGGGAGGAGAATCCGAAGCGGAAGGTGCGCATTGCGCAGGACAACGCAGCAGCGCAGCAGTCGCTGGAGAAGGCTGAATAAAACTACAAAGGTAAAAGATGAGACATTTCAGAACCATTCTATTGGCGGCATTGCTGTCTGTCAGCCTGACGGCCACTGCGGCTTTGTCGGCCAACGAGGCACAGGCGCGCCGCATTTTCGACAAGACTTATTCCATGGTGTTCGGCCCGCAAGGTTGCACGCTCAGCTATCATGTCAACATCATAGGCCTCTACAAGACGACAGGAACGATCTGGTATAAGGGCAAGAAGCAGAAGTTCATCGAGAAACGCTATGCTTCCTGGTGCGACGGGCGCAGTTTCTACAAGGTGGACACGAAGAAACAGACCATCGAACTGCATGACCCGAACTCGCCGAACCGCGACAAGTATGCCAGTAAGTTCGCCTTCCATCCCGACAACTACACCTATCATGTCAGGGGACAGAAGCAGTATTACGAGGTGACGCTCGACGCCAAGGACGGTGTCTCGGGCTATATCAAGCATGTGAAGGCCCTCATCGACGGACGAACCTACGCGCCGGTGAGCCTGAAAATCAAGGTTGCGCTCTTCTGGACGACCATCAAGATCAGCAATTTCCACAGCGGCAACATCGGCGACGACATATTTACATTCCCCCGCCAGCAGTTTGCGGGCTACAAATTCACCGACAAACGGACAGAGTAAAGGCCGTTTTAAGACATAAGTACGTTTGTTTTTAGACATAAGTACATAAGGACATATTTTTCTTTGTGTGTTTTTAAAGACATAAGTACATAAGAACATATTTTTCTTTTTGTGCTTTGGGTGATATTTTGGCGGTCGCAAGCGACCACATAAGACCGTTTGAAGCAGGGCGTGCTTTGTTTTTTAGGACATAAGTACATAAGAACATATTTTCCTTGATGTGTGTATTAGACATAAGTACATAAAGACATATTTTCCGAAGTGTGCTTTTAATAGATTCTGTGGTCGCTTGCGACCCCTTTCTTTCACCCTAAACTCCAGCAGTAAATATGTTCTTATGTACTTATGTCTAATACACACATCAAGGAAAATATGTTCTTATGTACTTATGTCTTTAAAAACAACAACAAAAAAACATGCTCTTATGTCCTTATGTCTAAAAGCAAACGTCCTTATGTCTTGACAAGGGTATTGTGACCGCAGCCCTTTTGCGCTCTCATCGCTGCCCTTTGGGCAGACAAAAGGGCAGCGGTTGTCACGCAAAAGCATAGCTTTGGGACGGCGAAAGACGTGCTTTTGTCATCTCTTCAGGAAGAAACGGACCAGCAGGAAGTTGACGGGCACGCACACGCAGAACATCGGAATCATCGCCATCTGCTTGCTCAGGCCCAGCAGGATGAAGAGATTGAGGAAGCAGGTCTGCAACAGATAGTTGATTATGTGGCTCAAAGCGAAGCCGGCGCCGCGCCGGGCGTTGGCTTTCACATGGAAAGTATAGTGGGTGGAAGCCACGAAATTGAAGGCGAAACTGACCAGATAGCCTATCGTATTCGCTGCCGTGGCCAGCGGATTGTCGGCCGCCGAAGGGAAAAAATAGGCCAAGAGCGGGAGGAAAAGCAGGTAAATGCCGTATTGGATGGCCGTGGCCGTGACGCCCACGACGCCGAATCGGATGATTTCACCGTATGTCTTGTTGTCTTTCCATGCGTTTCGCCCAGCTTCGGGCGCGCTTTTCTCATACCCTTTCATGGCTTTTATGTCGCCGTTTTTCTTCACTATGTAAGCCCCGTCGGCGTAAGCCAGCATTTCACGGTCGCCCCGGCTGTCGCCATAGGCCGTTATCCGCAGTCCGCTTCTCGGCTCGTCGTCCAGCAGCAGTTCCACCCTTCTCACCTTTTCAGGGCCATAGCAGTTGTTTGTCTTGAAGCGGCCGGTCAGTATTCCGTCCTTGGTTTCAATCTGTGTGCCCACCACGTGGATGTCGTCGTCGAAGAACGGGGCCACCCAGTTGTCTATCGAGGCGCTCACGACGATGACTTCCGTTCCCTCCTGTCGGGCTTCCGCAAGTAGACGAACCATTTTCGGGCGCAGCAGATGGCTGTTTTTTGCCGCAAAGTCGGCGCAAAGCGCATTGAAACGGTCGAGCGGCATGCCGCCGAAAAACCAACGGAAGAGCCGTTGTTTGGCTTTCCAATTGGGATAAAGGTGGAGCTTCATCAGTATGAGAATGGGACTGAACAGGATGAATCCCGCACCCATTCGGAAGCGGCCGCAGGCAAAACGGCTGAAGGCCAACAGCGTGTCACAGGTCGTGAGCGTGCCGTCGAAGTCGCTCAGGATGATCTTTCTCATGTGCGGGAAGGGCGTTTGGTCGGTCGGGAGGATGGAGAGGAGTCGGGCATGGGGCGCATCATTTGATGAGATAGATGATCAGTAGGAACGATACGAGCCATCCCAGCACGATCAACTGTGTGAAACGGTCGTGCAGAATCACCTTGGTGGGGTCACCGCTCTTCTTGTCCACCACCGCCAACTGTATGTAGCGGAGCAGTCCGAGCAGCACGAATACGCTGGTGAGGTACAAGTAATCGGAGTGGAAATTGGCCACAACCTCGGGGCTTACCGTGTACATGATGTAGCAAACGAGCGTCACGCTGGCCGTAATCGTGATGGCTTCGTTGATGAAAGTCAGGCTGTAGCGGCTCGTATTCTGCCGCGGCGCCTCGCCCGTCTCATTCATTCTGAGCACGTCGTCACGCCTTTTGGCAAAGCTCAAGAACAGCGTCAGCAGGAATGTCATGAGCACAATCCAGCGGCTCAGCACGATGTCGGTGGCCTCGCCGCCCGCTATGATGCGCAGCACGAAGCCGAAACTGACGATGCAGACGTCGAGAATGGCGTAGCGTTTGAGCTTGATGCAGTAGCTCAGATTCATGCACCAATAGAAGAAGATGACGCCTCCCACCACCCAAGAGTCGTGCTGCAACAAGGTGAGAACGCCCATTGAAGCCGTAAACATGGCTGCCATTAGCAGATAGGCGGCCTTGATGGAGATGACGCCCGCGGCTATCGGGCGGTGGCATTTGGCCGGATGGCGCCTGTCGGCGTCGACGTCATAGATGTCGTTGAAGCAGTAGATGGACGACGCGGCAAAGCTGAAAGCCAGAAAAGTGACCACGCAGGCGTAGATGTCGGCCGCGTTGAGCAGCCCGCCGCCGAAGAACATGGGGATGAAGATGAAGAAGTTCTTGATCCATTGGTGCGGACGTATCAAGGCCAAGGCCCCCTGCCAGGTGCTCATGTGCTGTTCGGAAGGGCTGAAGGGCTTGTTGGACAGCGGGTTGTCGTTGTTGTGTTTCATTTGTTTTTATGTATTTTTCGAGCAAATTCGATTGTGTTTCATGCGTGGTCGGTTAGCCGTTTGGTTGTGAACGCGGCCAGTCGGTGGAGCAGCCAGGCCAGTGGTATGGTGCAGACGACGCACACCAGGAAGGTGGGCCAGTAGCTCCATTGGGGCGGCAGATAGTCGAGTACGAAATGACTGTGGATGAGATAGGCCTCCAGACTTAGGCTGCCGAAGAAGCGGAAGGTGGCGTTGAACCAGTCGGGGGTGCGCCGAAACACGCGATTCAACATGAGAATAGCCGTAATTGTCAGTGGTATATATAGCATTCGCTCAATGAACAGCGGGAACTGGCCGTGCTTTGTCTGCTCAAGAAAGACGCTGGCGGCCAGTGACATGGCAAACATGAGGAGTATCATCCATATCCCTGTGCCGTCGATGGTCGTCTTCCGGCGGGTCATCTCGCCCATGTTGATACCGATGAAGAAGATGGGTATGCGGCTCCAGAATATCTCGATGTGGCCCACAAGGTCGTGGATGGGCGTCACCCACTGCACGAGGATGCACCACATGACCATGACGACGGGCAGCCAGCGGTAGATGGGGTGGCGGCGGATGAGTTCCATGTAGAGCGGTGCCCACAGATAGAGCATCATGATGGCGGGAATGTACCAGAAAGTGAGTTCGTCGTGGAGCCAGAAGTCCCAGTTGATGGTGATGTCGCCCACCAGGTCGAGCCATGATAGGGCCGTGGTGGGACGAAAACGGGGGATGTAATAGAGCGCGGCGACGAAGAGCCAGGCGGGATAGATGCGCAGAAACCGCCGCTTGAGGAAGGCCCGGTAGCGGCGCGAAAAGGGCTGTGGGGCGTCTTCCTGCCCTGCTTTCGGCGCATGACTCTTGACCCAGCTGAACCACAGGCCTATACCACTGAGGAACAGGAAGATGTCGACACCGATGTTGCCCATGCGCCGCAAGCCGAAAAAGAGGTCGTTCCGGGGCAGTCCCACATGGAAAAGGATGATGAAGAGCATGGCCGCCCCCATCAGTTCGCCACGATAGCGGGAGATGTTGGAGAGTTCGATGTCCTTGATGCGCATATCTGTGAATGTGAAATGTGAAGTGTGGAATGTGAAATGGGGCTTCGGGTGGAGAGTGAAATGGGGAGTGTTGTCTTTTGATCAATGGGAAATCATCAGTTATTTTGGGGCTTTACTTTTCATAATCGCCGGCCATATCGCAGCCAGGAGCAGGCTGGCCGTGACGTAGAGGGCCAGCCCCGCATAGACATCGCCGCCCCGGCTGATGGGAATGAATATCTTTCGGGTGATGGGGTGGCACACGAAGAGGGCCGGACTGATGACACCCAGCCAGTTGAGGAGGCCGCCCACATGGCTGCCCAAGGGCTTTCGGCTCACCCGGGTGACGACTTTGGCAAGGCCGATGCTGCCGCCGCAGATGAACACGGGCACGAAAGTCCAGGCATAAAAGTTGAGGCTGCACGCGACGGTGAGGACCGTCGACGCCACGAAAAGGTTGAGATAGGCCCGGGTGGACAGCCTGCGGCCGAAGCGGGCATACAGCAGGCCGAGGCCGAAAGGCAGCATGCCGCCCATGAAATTGTAGCGATAGCGGTTGAGTGCTTCGCCTTCGGGATCGAGGAACAGCTGGATGACGAGGCAAACGGCCATCAGCAGGGCCGTCACTTTCCACGAACGGCGGTGGAGCAGCAGCCGGTAGACGGCATAGAGTTGCAGCATGAGCCCGAAAAACCAGTACGGGCCGGGCCAGATGACCTTGTCGGGACTGGGCAGCAGGTTGTTGAACATGCCCAACATGGCCACGATGTCGAGGAGGGCGTAGTGGTGTGGGCCGCGGGTGACGTAGTCTGTCATCGTAAAAGCGACGAAACCGACGATCATCATCTTGAAAAGCTTCAGATAGTGCCGGCCGATGAAGGCGATGGCTGATGGCTGTCGGCTGCTGGCTGTCGGCTGTTGGTGGACGCCATACTTCATTTCCAGGCCGTAGGCGCTGAGGAAGAGGAAGACGGGGACGCCGTAGTGGCCGAAGAACGACAGCAGATGGAGGGGCAGGTTCTGGTCGGGCGCCGCGAGAACATGCAGCAGCCAGTCTGCATTATGCTGGAAATATTGATACTCGTTCTCCTTGACAATGGGGTTGAGCCAGTGGCAATAGTTGTGAAGGAATATGCCCAGGATGGCCATTCCACGGAGAATGTTGCACTCTGTTCTACTGAGCAGCGGTTGATTGCAGTCTGAGTTTGTCATAATCGGTGGTGCCCTTCAGGATGCGGGGGCGTCTTTCGTCGTATTGGTCGCTGATGACGTTGTAGCGGTCGTGGTAGTCTCGGGAGTGGATGCCGGCCAGATAGAGCAGCAGGTGGGGCAGGGCGTCGGTCATGAAAGGCCGGTTTCGGGCCTGTAGAATCCGTTGGTAGACGTCGGGATGGGCGTGGATGTAGCGCGGGGAGCAGTAGATCCAGAACGGAATCTCAAACTCGTAGCGGGCCAGGTCGTAGTCGATGGCCGCGCTGTGGTTGCGGCAGATGAAGCCCCGCGTGCCCTCGTAGCACTCCTCTCCGTGGTCGGGCATGTAGATGACGATGGCCTCTTTCTGCTCAAAACGCCTGACAATCTGGTCTACGATGGAGTCGTTGTAGAGGCAGGCGTTGTCGTATTGGCTCAACACCTTGCGCTGCCTGTCGGTCAGTTCGGGCCGTTTGTCCTCGTAGCTGGCCGCCCAGAAGCGGGTGCGGTCGCGCGGATAGCGCTGCTTGTAGTTGACATGCTGGCCCAACAGATGGAAGATCGTGAGGCTGTGGGCCTTGATCCGGCCTTCCTTTTGGAAGCGGTCGTAGCATTGGAGCAGCCCGTCGTCGAAGGTGTAGAGCGCTTCGTTGCGCAGGTCGAATTGCTTTTTGCTCAGCGTCGGGTTGTTGAGAAAGAAGCCGCCGCTGAAGTCGTAGACCGCCTGATTGGCTTTGGCGAGGAACTGGTTGGTGAGGAATGTCACCTGATAGCCCGCCTTTCTGAACAGTTCGGGGAAGAGAGGATAGTCGCACCATTCCCCTTTCTGGCCCACGACGTGGGTGGAGAGCACGTTCTTGAATACGAAACTCGTGAGATTCCAGCACGAGACGACGTCGCCGAACTTGACCAGTCGGCCGCTCTTCTCCAGCTCCACCTGGCGTGGGGTGGTGTTCATGAAGTAGCCGTATTGCTGCGAATGGTGCTTGCCGTAGCTCTCTCCGATGATCAGCACGATGTTGGGCGAGCGGAACGAGCAGCAGTCCACCGTCACCTTGTCGGCCGCCTTGATGAGCTGGACGACCTGTCGGGCGGCCAGTGAGTTGGCGTAGAGGCTGAAGACCAATCGGCTGACGGGCGTGTAGAGCACGGCGTGGTCCTTCTCGGTGAGCGTGTGCTCCACCTGCCCTATCGTCTTGCCGCTCATCAGCTTGACGGTGGCAGTCTTGTTGGGCCAACTGCTCACGCCGCCCCACAGCAACAACAGACCGCAGAGCGTGCCCGGAGCTTGCCGGAAGGCCCCGTGGAGCCGTATGCGGGGCAGCGTCAGCCGCTTGAAACGGGGCAGATAATAAAGGAAAAGGTTGATGACGATGAGCAGCAGAATCCATCCCACCTTGCTGAAGATGACGTCGAATGAGAGCAATGACGACAGAAAGTCGCCCGCTTCGCGGCTGTCGGTCTCGCCAATGAGCATGAGGATGGACGGATTGAGCGTGGAACCGAACTTCGAGAAGCAATAGACATCGGCCAGGGCCACCATATATAGAATAATGTAGGCCGCCAGCCGCACCCATCGGCGCAGCTTCCGCGGGACGGCCGCCAGCACGAGGCAGACGAGATAGAGGTCGAGGAAAAGCTCCTGATACAGGTTTTCGTACAGACGGGCATGGCCGTTGTCGGGCAGCGTGGCCCATGCGCAGAGACATCCCAGCAGATACATGGTGAGAAAGAACAGCGCGTTCACCCGAATGGGATGGAAAAGCCAGCCCGGTATGTTGCCGATAGTCTTCAGATAGCTCATCAGAATCGTGATTTTTTGCAAAGATATGCTTTTTTCCCGATAATTCCTTGCGATGGGCTGAAAACTATTCGTGCGCCTGTGGATAAGCGGTGGCATGGACGTCGCCGGGCTGCTGCGCGCCGATTCTACGGCCATGCTTTTCAGACGGAGTGCTTTTCGTTTTCCCAAAGGGCTGGAAACAATGTGAAATGTGAAGTGTGGAATGAGAAACGATGGGCGGTTGTCTTGCAAAAGGGCTGCTTTTGGCTTGCAATTGCTGCCCTTTGACAAAGCAAAAGCGGCTCTTTCGCAAGGCAAAAGGGCAGCTTTGACAAAGGTGTCGTCAAGCGATGGAAAACAGGGGTGGGGAACTGCCGTTTGAAGAGCTTACAATGAGGTGGCCGACCGATAGTTTTTGACCACCAAGGCCTCGATGACGGCGGGCACCAGGCCGTGGATGGAGCGGCCTTCGCTGACGGCTTGGCGAATCCGCGTGCTGCTGATGTCCATGAGCGGGGTGTCGGCAAGGGTGACGTTGGTGGGCAGGTCGGCGGCTGTGATGGGCGAGTCGCCGCGCGGATAGACGACGACGGGGTAGTGGGCGAGTATCTCGCGATGGCCGAACCAGCGGTCGAAGGCGGCCCAGTTGTCGCCGCCGATGAGCAGGGAGAAGCGATGTTGCGGATGGGCGAGGGTCAACGCCTGGAGCGTATGGAGCATGTAGGACGGTCGGGGCAGCCTGAACTCGATGTCGCTGACTGCCAGTTGCGGCTCGTCGCGCAGTGCCAGCATCACCATTTCGAGCCGTTTGGCGTCTTCCAGCAGGAAGGCGTTGCGCTTAAGTGGGTTCTGGGGCGACACCACAAACCACACCTCGTCGAGTCCGCCCACCGTGAGCAGCTCTCGGGCGAGGGCGATGTGGCCGACGTGGATGGGGTTGAACGAACCTCCGAAGACTCCGATGCTGCTCATCCGAATGGCTTATTTGCCCAGAAAGCGGGCTATGATTTCGTAGGTTTCCTGCTCGGCCTTGGCCAGGTCGTCATTGACGACGACATGATCGAACCGGTCGGCGAACGTCAGTTCATAGTCGGCCTTGGCCAGCCGCTGTTCGATGACCTCGGGCGCGTCGGTCGCCCGGCCCACAAGGCGGCGTCGCAGCTCCTCCACCGACGGCGGTTGGATGAAGATACTCAAGGCCCGTTCGCCGTAAAACTGCTTGATATTGACGCCACCTTTCACGTCGACGTCGAAGATGACGTTCTCCCCCCGGGCCGTCTGGCTGTCCACCTGGCTCTTGAGCGTGCCGTAGAAGCGGTCTTGATACACCTCTTCATATTCGAGAAACTCGTCGTTCCGTATCTTCTCCTTGAAGGCTTCGGGTGTCAGGAAGAAGTATTCCACGCCGTCGCGCTCGGTTCCCCGCGGCGCCCTCGACGTGCAACTGATGGAGAATGCCAGGTTCAGTTCGGGGTGGTTGGCAATGAGCCACTGCACGATTGTGCTCTTGCCCGAGCCTGAAGGGGCGGAGAAGATGAGTAACCTACCCCGGCCCTCCCAAAGGGAGGGTGTACTATCTAGCGGAAGATTGCCTGTGTTGTGTTTCGCTTGATTATCTTTTTCCATACAAGTTTTCAATGTTGATTTAATCGTATTTAGCACATTGTCGGTTTGATTGAGTACTTCCTCATTTGAAAAGCGAATTACGGTAAATCCTTTTGCTTCAAGCCAAGCTGTTCTTTGATTGTCTTTTTCACATTGTTCACTTGCCAAATGATAGCCTCCATCTACCTCGATGATGAGTTGCGAGGCAAGGCATACGAAGTCAGGGATATAATCGAAGACGGGATGTTGCCGTCTGAAGTGTACTCCAAGTTGGTTGTGAGCAAGATGTTGCCAGAGTTTCCGTTCCGCATCTGTCGGATGATTGCGCATGTACTTAGCCCTTTCCAATAATAATTGGTAAGTGGCCCGGTCTGTCGTTTCATATCCATATTTCATAAAATGTTGATGATTGCGAAAGGCTATACACAAGACTGCCTATCAAAGTAATGCTACTGTCCCGCCATCTTCAAGCATTTCGAAGTATCAGACAGCACACCCTCCCTTTGGGAGGGCCGGGGTGGGTTGTAGGCCCTCACAACACATTCAGCACTTGCTCCTTGATCTGTTCCAGTTCGTCCTTCATCCGCACCACGATGTTCTGCATTTCAGCCTGGTTGCTCTTGCTTCCGGTGGTGTTGATCTCGCGTCCCATTTCCTGGGCGATGAATCCCAGCTTCTTGCCGACGCCATGTCCTTCCTCGTCCATGGTCTCGCGGAAGTATTTCAGGTGGTTGGTGAGGCGCTGCTTCTCCTCACTTATGTCGAGCTTCTCTATATAATAGATGAGTTCCTGCTCCAGTCTGTTCTTGTCGTAGTCCACCTCCGGTATCGACTCCAGGCCCTTGACGATGTTCTGCCGTATCTTTTCCACGCGGCTTTTCTCGTACGGTTCGATGCCGGCGAGCAGGTTGGCGATGTTGTCTATCTTCTCCGTGAACTTCCTTTGCAGCGCTTCACCCTCCTGTTTGCGAAAGGCTGTCAGGTGGTCGAGCGCGTTCTGGATGGCTGTCGTGGCAGCTTTCCACTCCTCTTCGGTAAGTTCTTCGGTTTCGTTCTTGATGGTAACGTCGGGCATTCGCAACAAAGTGTAGAACCAGTCGGTAGGTTCCGGAATGCCGGTAGCTGCTGAAATATCCTTGATCTGCCGATAGTATTTCTCTACGACGGCAGTGTTGATGGGAGTGGCGTCGTCCGATGCGTCTTTCTCTATCCAGATGGAAAAGTCTATTTTGCCCCTTTCCATCGTCTTGGCTATTAGTTGGCGTATCTCCATTTCCTTCTCTCTGTAGGGAAGTGCGATGCGTGTTGAAAGGTCTAAGGATTTGCTGTTTAGGGATTTTATCTCAACGTTGATTTTCTTCTCCTTGAAGGTTATGACGGATTTCCCATAACCAGTCATTGATTGTATCATACTCAGCTTGACGTTAAATTTCTGCAAAAGTAAGAAAAAATGCGAGAAAAGGCGTACATTTGCACGTTATTTAGAAGATTTAATAGTTATGTCGTGCATATTGAACATAGATACCAGCACCGATGTTTGCTCCGTTGCGGTGAGCAATGACGCAGCGTGTATTTTCAATGAAGAGGACTATAGCGGTCCCAATCATGCGGTCAAGCTGGGTCAGTTCATAGACGAGGCGCTGTCGTTCATCGACAGTCACGCCATACCGTTGGACGCCGTGGCCGTCAGCTGTGGCCCCGGGTCGTACACGGGCTTGCGAATCGGCGCCAGCATGGCCAAGGGAATCTGCTATGGACGCGACGTCAAGCTGATTGCCGTCCCCACCTTGGAGCTGATGACGGTGCCCGTTCTGTTGCAGGAGAAGGTCGCGGAGGAGCATGCCTTGCTGTGTTCGATGCTCGACGCACGCCGAATGGAAGTCTATGCGCAGCTCTTTGATCGTTCGCTCAAAGAGGTGCGGCCCATCCACGCCGACGTGGTGGACGCCGAAACGTATAGGGAATACCTGGACAAAGGCCCCGTGTATTTCATGGGAAACGGTGCTGCCAAGTGCATGGAGGTCGTCGATCATCCCAACGCCCGCCTGCTGGAAGGCGTTCAGCCGCTGGCCAAATACATGTTTCCGCTGGCCGAACGCCGCATAGCCCAGGAGAAGTTTGAGGACGTGGCCTATTTCGTTCCCTTCTATTTGAAGGACTTCGTGGCTAAGAAATCAAAGGACATGCTGGCTTCCCTCCACTTGTAAAGAAGACAAACACTCATGAATATAGAAGGATTAGATTACAACACCCAGCGCGAAAGGCTGGTGTTGCCCGAGTATGGACGTGAAATCCAAAGGATGGTGGACCATGCCGTGGCCCTGCCCACAAAGGAGGAACGCCAGCGTTGCGCAGAGACGATTGTGGACATCATGGACCGCATGTTCCCACAGGACGGCGAAGCCGCCGGCCGCAAGCAGAAGTTGTGGGACCATCTGGCGTTGATGAGCGACTTCAAGCTCGACATCGACTATCCCGTCGACGTGTCGCATGCGGCCAAGATAGCCGTCAAGCCCGAGCCGATGGCCTATCCCATGAGCCGCATCCCCGTGCGCCATTACGGCAGCATGATGTTCGACATCTTCGAACGGCTCAAGACCATGGAGCCCGGAGAGGAGCGGGATGAACTCGCCAAGCTCACGGCCAACCAGATGAAGCGCAACCTGGTCCATTGGAGCCATGGCTCGACGGATGACGAAAAGGTCGTTTCCGACCTGGCGCGGTTTACCGACGGCAAGATACAGCTCGACCTCAACCGCTTCAGATTCGACAAAATAAGCGATAGAGAGCCCGTCGTGAAGAATAACAAAAAGAAAAGATAATCCTTGATGGAGTCATTTATCATTGAAGGAGGACGCCGGCTGAAGGGCGAAATCACTCCTCAAGGCGCCAAGAACGAGGCCTTGCAGGTGATTTGCGCTTCGCTTCTGACTTCAGAAGAGGTGCGAATCCAGAACATTCCCGACATCCTGGATGTCAACAATCTCATTCTTTTGCTCAAGGAAATAGGCGTGAAGGTCACCCGCCATGCCCATGGCGACTATGCTTTCGTGGCCGATTCGCTCAACCTGGACTACCTCGACAGCGAGGAGTTTGTGCGCAAGTGCGCCTCGTTGCGGGGCAGCGTGCTGATGATAGGCCCGCTCTTGGGCCGTTTCGGCACCGCCACCGTGGCGCAACCCGGCGGCGACAAGATTGGACGGCGCCGCCTTGACACCCATTTCCTGGGCTTCAAGAACCTGGGTGCCCGCTTTGAAAGGGACGAAGCGCGCAACGTCTACCGCATTCAAGGCAAGTCGCTGCGCGGCTGCTACATGCTGCTCGACGAGGCGTCGGTCACCGGTACCGCCAACATCATCATGGCCGCGGTGCTGACCGACGGCACGACCACCATCTACAACGCGGCCTGCGAGCCTTACATCCAGCAGCTGTGCCACCTGCTGAACGCCATGGGCGCCCGCATCAGCGGCATTGGCAGCAACCTGTTGACCATCGTCGGCGTCGCAAGCCTGCACGGAGCACGTCATCAAGTGCTGCCCGACATGATCGAGGTAGGCTCCTTCATCGGCATGGCGGCGATGGTAGGCGACGGCGTCACCATCAAGAACGTGTCATTGAAAGACCTCGGTATCATCCCCGAAGCGTTCCAACGGTTGGGCATTCGCATGGAAGTCGCCGGCGACGACCTGTTCGTTCCACGGCAACCCCACTACGTCGTCAATTCGTTCATCGACGGCACCATCATGACTTTGGCCGATGCGCCTTGGCCGGGCTTGACCCCCGACCTGTTGTCCGTGCTCCTTGTCGTGGCCACGCAGGCCCGTGGCACGGTGCTCATCCATCAGAAGATGTTCGAAAGCCGCTTGTTCTTTGTCGACAAGCTCATCGACATGGGCGCGCAGATCATTCTCTGCGACCCCCATCGGGCCGTAGTCGTGGGCCACGACCACCACATCAGGCTGCGTGCGGGCCGCATGACGAGTCCCGACATCCGTGCGGGTATCGCGCTGCTCATCGCCGCCATGAGCGCCGAAGGCACGAGTCGCATCGCCAACATCGCGCAGATAGACCGTGGTTATGAAGACATCGAGGCGCGGCTCAACCGCTTGGGCGCCAAAATCACCCGTGTGAATGATTAAGAAAGAAGACGTTTATAAGATAGGAAAGCTGGGCAAGCCCCATGGTGTCAAAGGAGAAGTGAGGATGTTGTGCACCGACGACATCTTCGACCGCGTGGAATCAGACAGCCTCATCTTGGAGATCGATGGCATTCTCGTGCCCTTTTTCATGGAGGAATACCGCTTTCGCAGCGACGAAAGGGTGCTGGTGAAGTTTGCGGATATCGACACCGAGGCGCAGGCTCGCGAACTGACGGGCTGCGAGGTCTACTTCCCACGCGAGCAGGCCGACCGCCACGAGGGCGAAGCCACGTGGGCCGAACTGGTGGGTTACGCTCTGGTCGACGCCCGACGGGACACCCTTGTCGGCACGATAACGCATGTGGACGACACCACCATCAACATCTTGTTTGAAGTAGAGACGGCCGACGGCCGCGAAGTCTTGGTTCCGGCCTCCGAAGAACTGGTCGAGCAGGTCGACAAGACGCGTCACCGGATTCATGTCCGTGTGCCCGAAGGCATTCTCGAACTTTGAAACCAATGATTTATACATTGTTTGATTGACGTATGAAACAGCAGATTTGCATTCTCGGTTCCACCGGAAGCATTGGCACGCAGGCACTCGATGTCATCCGACAGCACAGCGACTTGTACGAGGTATATTGCCTCACGGCCAACAATCGGGTGGAGCTGCTCGCCGCGCAGGCCCATGAGTTCAAGCCCGCCGCCGTGGTGATAGCCAACGAAACGCATTACGGGCGGCTGAAGGAACTGCTCGCCGACCAGTCCGACATCAAGGTCTACGCCGGCGCGGCAGCCCTGGAGCAAATCGTCGAGGCCGGTCCGGTCGACATGGTGCTGGCCGCCATGGTGGGCTACGCGGGCCTGGCGCCGACCATCTGTGCCATCAAGGCCCGCAAGAAGATATGCCTGGCCAACAAGGAGACGCTCGTCGTGGCCGGCGAACTCATCACCCGGCTGGCCATGGAGCACCACGCGCCCATCCTTCCGGTCGACAGCGAGCACAGCGCCATCTTCCAATGCCTCGTCGGCGAGGACATGAATGAGGTTGAAAAGCTACTGCTCACCTGTTCGGGAGGTCCTTTCCGCACGTTCACGGCCGACCGGTTGGCCGCCGTAACGGTCGCCGACGCCCTGCAACATCCCACCTGGGACATGGGCGCAAAGATCACGATAGACTCCGCTTCGCTCATGAACAAGGGCTTCGAGGTGATGGAAGCCAGGTGGCTCTTCGGCGTTCCGGCCGACAAGATACAGGTGCTGGTCCATCCGCAGAGCATCGTCCACAGCGCGGTGCAGTTTGCCGACGGCGGCGTCAAGGCCCAGTTGGGCGTGCCCGACATGCGGTTGCCCATCCAATACGCCTTTTCCTTCCCCCAACGCTTGCATCTCGACGGCCGGCGGCTCGACCTTTTCCGGCAGCCGCTGGAGTTCTTCGAGCCCGACCTCGACAAGTTCAAGTGCCTGGCGCTGGCCTATGAGGCGCTCGACAAGGGCG
This sequence comes from Segatella baroniae DSM 16972 = JCM 13447, assembly GCF_000426585.1. Classification (GTDB taxonomy): domain Bacteria; phylum Bacteroidota; class Bacteroidia; order Bacteroidales; family Bacteroidaceae; genus Prevotella; species Prevotella baroniae. Next base: position 118,804 of record NZ_AUFQ01000002.1, on the reverse strand, counting down.
GAAACATGCCTTGCGTCCTCAATGCGGCCAACGAAGTGGTGAACGCCGCGTTCCGACAGAGTCGCTGCAGCTTCCCCGGCATGGCCCACATCATCGAGCAGACCATGCAAAGGGCCACGTTCGAGGCCGCTCCCGACTACGATACCTACGTCAGGACCGACGCCGAAGCCCGCCGCATCGCAAGCGAACTGTTATGAAACGGCCTGCGCCCGCCGTCCTTCTGTCGGTAGGCGCAAGCCTCTTTAAAAGAAATATTCATTAGAATCCAATCACAAAGCATTATCATTTATGGAAGTTTTTCTGATCAGGTTGTTGCAGTTCATGCTTTCAATCTCTCTCTTGGTGCTCCTCCACGAAGGAGGCCACTTCTTCTTCTCCAAGCTCTTTGGTGTCAGAGTAGAGAAATTCTACCTCTTCTTCGACCCCTGGTTCCATCTTTTCGAGTTCAAACCCAAGAACAGTGACACGGCCTACGGCCTTGGCTGGCTGCCCCTCGGCGGCTATTGCAAGATTGCCGGCATGATAGACGAGAGCATGGACACCGAACAGATGAAGCAGCCCGAGCAGCCATGGGAGTTTCGCGCGAAGCCGGCGTGGCAGCGTCTGCTCATCATGACAGGCGGCGTGCTGGTCAATTTCCTGCTGGCGCTGTTCATCTACTCCATGATTATGTTCACTTGGGGCGAGAACTATGTGCGCGTGCAGGACATGAAGATGGGCATGAAGTTCAACCAGGAGGCCAAAAGCATGGGCTTCAAGGACGGCGACGTCCTCGTCGGAACAGACCGAGGAGCGTTCAAGGACTTCAACGCCGACCTCTTCCGCGGCATTTCCCAGGCACGGTTTGTCAATGTCATCCGCGACGGAAAGCCCACCCGCGTGGCGCTGTCGGGCGAGATCAACCTGCTCGAAATGCTGAAAGCGACGCCCATGTTCTGCCGTCCGTTCGTGCCTGCGACGGTCGATTCGGTCATCACGAGCGGCGCGGCGGCCAAACTGGGCGTCAGGAAGGGCGACCGACTGCTGTCCATCAACGGAAAAACGGTCGATTCCGCCAACGAGTTCACCGAACAGCTGTCGCGTCTCGACGACGCCATGACGGGGGCCAGGACGCCCGCCGACAGCCTGAAGATACGCACCGCCACCATCAGCTACCTGCAACAGGCCACCGGCGACACCCTTTCCACGGCCGTCATCCTGTCGCCCGAGCTGCGACTGGGCGTGGCTTTCTCGTCCGTAGAGAAACTTTACCCCTCCACCCACGTGGACTATGGCTTCTTCCAGAGCTTCCCCGCCGGCATTTCCTACGGCTGGAACGTGCTCAAGGGCTATGTCAGCGACATGCAGTACGTGTTCACGGCCGACGGGGCCAAGAGCCTTGGCGGCTTCGGGGCCATCGGCAGCCTCTTCCCCTCGCAGTGGGACTGGTATCTCTTCTGGAAGATGACGGCCTTCCTGAGTATTATCCTGGCTTTCATGAACATCCTTCCGATTCCCGCTCTCGACGGCGGCCACGTGCTCTTCCTGCTCTATGAGATGATTACGGGCCGCAAACCTTCGGAACGTTTCATGATTGTGGCCGAATACATCGGTATCGGACTGCTCATGTTGCTCATGATTGTGGCCAACCTCAACGACATCCTGCGCTGGTTGGGCTACATGTAATGCCGTTTGGAAATCATTCGTTTAAACATCAAAATACTGAAATAAGAAAATGGGAAAAGTAATATTGACAGGCGACCGCCCCACGGGCAAGCTCCATCTGGGCCACTATGTGGGTTCGCTGCGCCGTCGCGTGGAACTCCAGAACGAAGGCGACTACGACCGCATGCTCGTCTTCATGGCCGACGTGCAGGCCCTGACCGACAATGCCGACAACCCCGAGAAGATTCGGCGGAACATCATCGAGGTGGCGCTCGACTATCTTTCGGCCGGTCTCGACCCGCAGAAGTGCACGCTGTTCATCCAGAGCCGGATTCCCGAACTGGCCGAACTGACCACCTATCTCATGAATCTCATCACCGTAAGTCGCGTCCAGCGCAACCCGACGGTGAAGACCGAGATCAAGATGCGCAACTTCGAAGCCAACATTCCGCTGGGTTTCTTCTGCTATCCCGTGAGCCAGGCGGCCGACATCACGCTGTTCAAGGCCACCATCGTGCCCGCCGGCGAAGACCAGGAACCCATGCTTGAGGTGGCCCGCGAGCTGGTTCGCCGCTTCAACCAGACCTATGGCGACGTGCTGGTGGAGCCCGAGATCATGCTGCCCGCCAACCTGACGGCCCGCCGTCTGCCCGGCACCGACGGCAAGGAGAAGATGAGCAAGAGCCTCGGCAACTGCATTTATCTGAGTGACGACGCCGAAACGGTGTGGAAAAAGGTCAAGGGCATGTACACAGACCCTACGCATCTCAACCTTTCCGACCCAGGCCATGTGGAGGGAAACGCCGTCTTCACCTATCTCGACGCTTTCTCCACCGACGCCGATTTCGCCGATTTCTGGCCCGAATACCACAACCTCGACGAGCTGAAAGACCACTACACGCGCGGCGGTCTGGGCGACATGAAGTGCAAGAAGTTCCTCAACCAGGTGCTCAACCGTATGCTCGAACCCATCCGTGAACGCCGTCATGCCTTTGAACAGGACATCCCCGAGATCTACAACATCCTGAAAAAGGGTTCCGACGCGGCCCGCGAAATCGGCGCGCAGACCATGGACGAGGTGCGCAAGGCCATGCAGATCGACTATTTCAACGACGCCGAACTCATCCGGTCGCAGGCCGAAATGTTCAAGAAATAGGAGGGAATGCCGTCGGGTCTGCCATCAATGACCCGTATGAGGTGGGCTTGTCGTTTTCTCATCGCCATGCCATTGGCGTTTGAAAGCAGTCCTTTCAGCATGCAAAAGCTATCCTTTTGGCGGCTGAAAGGGCTGCTTTCACAAGCTCAAAGCAGGCCTTTCGCAATACCGAAAGGCTGCCATGCAATTGTCCAGGCAGTCCTTTTGTGTTGCGTTTATAACTTCCTGATTGTTAGGTGTTTATTGATTGTGTAGGAGTCGTGTGATTTCGTCCCAAAACCTTGCCCGTTTCAGGCAGACGCCATGCTTCTACGCCCACCGTCGGGATGCTTCCGCATTGCCAAAGCCTTGTCTTTGTCCGTAGAAGTCGCTTTCATGCAAGTTCTTCGAGCAGCCCTTCGCAGCCGTCCTCTATCAGGTCGAGGCCCAGTTCAAAGTCGCTGTCGCCGCCATAGTAAGGGTCGGGCACGGTGGCCGCTGCGTGATGACGGAAGTAATCGGCCATGCGCACCACCTTGTCGGCCTCTTCCTGCGTGCGTGCCTGCCCGGTGATGATGCGGTGGTTCTCCTCGTCCATGACGACGATGCGGTCGAAACGGGTGAAATCCGACGCCGCCTTGAACTGCCGTGCCAGGTGGTCGACACGGTAACCGCGGTGTTCTCCGTGCCTGCGCATGCGTCGGTCGGGCAGCTGTCCCACGTGCCAGTCGCCGATACCGGCCGAGTCTATCTCGAATTGGGCCGTCAGTTGTCGGTCGTCCACCATCTTCTGCATCACGGCATGGGCCGCCGGCGAACGGCAGATGTTGCCCAGGCAGATGAACAAGAGTTTCTTTTTGTCTTTCGTTGCGTTCATATTTCTTTCCATTTTGTTTGTCGGATGAATGCAGGGGATGGGACTCGGCGGTGTGAAGGCTGCCCGTGGCCATTCCCCCCTCGCGTGGCAAAGGTACGACAAATGGTCTGGAAAACGGCCGTCGGCCTATGGCGAAAGTCATAAAAAGCCGTGTTTTCATTTGACGGCTCCGCATTTATTGTGTATTTTTGCACCGATGAAAGCATGGTTGCGGCTCTTTCGGGTGCGCTCCGACGAGCGTTGGCTCGCCTTGGGTGCCCTGTTCTATGGCCTGTCGCTCAACGCGATGGTCATACGGTGCTATGCCGGTGCCTTCACCGAGCTGAGCGACGCCTATCATCGGCTCTTCGTCCGCACGTTCCACGTCTCCGGTTTCGACCCGCTCACCTACGAAGTGGTCTCCAGTTGGGCCACACCTTATAATATATACCGCCATCCGTTGCTGGCCTTCTTCATGTATCTGCCCAATCAGGTCAACCAAGTGTGCATCCATCTGACCGGCCTCAACTGCGTGCAGTTTGTCGTCGGCGCGCTGCTGGCGTTCTGTTGTGTCTACAGCAGCCTGTTCCTCTACCGCATTTTGCGCGAGCTGGTCGGCCTGGGGCGTGCCGACGGCGTGCTGCTCACGGCGCTTTGCTTCGGTTTCGCCATGGTGATGGTGTCGTCGAGCGTGCCCGACCACTTCGCCCTTTCCATGTTCATGCTCCTGCTGACGCTCTATGTGGCCGGCCTGAAGATGAAGCATGGGCGGCCGTTGACCCGCTTGCAGACCGTCGTGTTGTTCTTTCTGACGGCCGGCGTCTCGCTCAACAACGGCATAAAGGTGTTTCTGGCCGCCCTCTTCGCCAACGGGCGGCGTCTGTTCCGCCCGTCCTACCTGCTGCCCGCCGTGCTCCTGCCCTCGCTGTTGCTGTGGGGCGCGGCCCGTTGGGAGTGGAACTACTTCGAGAAACCACGTTTCAAGGCCCGCCAGGAAGCCCGCAGGCAGAAGGCCGAACAGCGCAGGCAGCGGCTCTTCGCAGAGTTTCGCGACACCACCCGGCTGCGCGATTCGGTCGCCGTCGTGGCCGCCTTGCGGCAGTTGGCGCAGCGGGAGAAAGCCCGAAGGCAAGCTGCCGCCGACCGACTCCACCGCCGGCAGGGGCAAGGAGAGCCCATCGCCAAGGGCGAGTTTGCGCAATGGACCGACATTTCGACGCCCCGCCTGCCCGCCATCGTCGAGAACTGGTTTGGCGAAACGCTCATGCTCCATCCCGACCACTTGCTCGGCGACGTGCTGCGGGGCCGTCCCGCCATCGTCACCTACCGTTCGCCGCTGAACTACTGCATAGAAGCCGTCGTCGTCGGGCTGTTCCTTGCGGGCGTATGGGCAGGCCGTCGCGCCAGGTTCATGTGGCTGGCGCTGTCGTTTTTCGGCTTCGACGCGTTCATCCACCTGGTGTTGGGCTTCGGACTGAACGAGGTCTACATCATGGGCGCGCATTGGCTCTTCGTCCTTCCCATCGTCATCGGCAGTCTGTTTCGGGCCTGTCGGCGGCGGAAGGGGCTGTTGCGTGGCCTTCGCCTGCTCGTGTTCTCGCTGTCGCTCTTCCTCTATGGCTGGAACCTGTGGCTCTACGGCCGCTATCTTCTGGGCGGCTGACGCGAGGAGAAGCCCCCGTGGCGGCAAGTAAGGCCTGCGAAAGCGCGTGAAGTCAAAATTATTATGTACTTTTGCACGACAATCCATGAATCGTGATGAAGCAATTGGCAAGCATTTTCAAGTTGAGCAAGGAAGAACGACGGCCCGCTTTGTGGTTCTTCGTTTATCTGTTGTGGCTTGAAGGCATGGCCGTGCGTTACGGCTGGCTGCGCTTTGCCGGCGTGACCACCGACATCCATGAGGCTCTTGTCAGTCGTTTTCACGTCTCGGGGTTCGACGCCTGGACCTATGAAATCCTGACCCAATGGTCTCCTGCCTATGACATCTACCGCCATCCGCTCATCGCCTTCCTCCTCTATCCGGCCTATCTGCTCAACCAAGGACTGTCGTGGCTCTTCGGAAGCAACCTGTGCATGGTGCTGATGGCCGTCGTCAATCTCTTTTGCGGGGGCTACGCGCTCGTCTTCCTGCTGCGGATTCTGCGTCAGGTGATGGGTTTGGGCACTTTGGACAGCAACCTGCTCACGTTCTTCTTCATGTCGTTGGGCTACATTCTGCTCACGTTCAGCGTGCCCGACCACTTCTGCATGTCGCTCATGTTGCTGCTGCTGACGCTCTGGATCAGTGGTCGGCAGTTGCGCGAAGGCCGCCCGATGCGTGTCGTAACGGCCGTTTGGCTCTTCGTTCTCACGGCGGGCGTGTCGCTCAGCAATGGCCTGAAGACCTTTCTGGCGGCCCTGTTCGTCAACGGCCGTCGCTTCTTCCGCTTGCGTTTTCTGGCCTTCGGCGTCGCAGTGCCGGCCCTCCTGCTCGGACTTTTCACCGTGGCGGAGTATCAGGTGTTCGAGCAGCCGCGCGTCGACGCACGCATGGCCGCCGCCCAAAAGCACCGCCAGGAGCACCGCCGGCAGCTTGAGGCCCGCGTCAAAGACACGCTGCAGGCGGGCGATTCGGCCGGTTTGGCCAAGGCCGTAAAGGCCCAGTTGCGGAAGGAAGCGCACGAACAATATCGCCGAAACCACGCGAAGACGGGCATTCCCTTCAAAAATACGGGCCTGTTGAGCTGGACCAACAAGTCGACCGACCGTGGCGAGGCCTTCGTCGAGAACTTCATGGGCGAGTCGATGGTCTTCCATCGGTCGCATCTCCTGGGCGATGTGTTGCGCGACAGGCCCGAGATTGTGCGCTATTCCAACGCTTTGCCCTATGTTGCCGTCGGCCTTGTCGGCCTGCTTTGCCTGCTCGGTGTCGCCTTGGGGCGCAGAGACCGCTTCCTTTGGCTGGTGCTTTCGTTCGTCGCTGTCGACGCGGCGCTCCACCTGGGACTGGGCTTCGGCATTTCCGAAGTCTACATCATGGCCGCCCATTGGATTTATATATTGCCCATCACGCTGGCCTTTCTCCTGCGCGACGGCCGCCTTCGCCCACTTTGGCGCAGCCTGGTGGGTCTGTTGTCGCTGGCCTTTTTCGTGTGGAACGGCTGGCTCCTCACCACTTGTCTCTTATCTTGAATTTTCCGTATGTCCATCTTTCGCCTGTTCAGAATCCGAAAGGAAGAGCGGGGCTTGGCCCTGGTGTTGCTGTTGGTGTTCATCGGCTTGAACGCCCTCGTCATTCATCAGCACGCCCACCAGTACTTCTTGGGCGCCCACGGCGGCTTCTGGTCGATATTCCGGAAGACCTTCGAAGTGTCGGGCTACGACTGCTGGTCGTGGATCACCATCTCCGGACTGCGCATCCACTTCGACACGGTGCGCCATCCGCTGTTCTTCTCGCTGCTCTACCCGCTCTATTGGCTCAATCAAGGGCTGATGGCCGTGACGGAAACCAACTGCGCCGTGCTGCTCATGGCGGTGGTCTTGCTCTTCTCGGCGGTCTATTCGGGCCTGTTCCTGTTTCGCATCCTGCGCGAACTCATGGGCCTTTCCCGAGCCGACAGCCTGCTGCTCACAGCCTTCTTCTTCTCCTTCGGCCACATCCTCCTGGCCTGCGTCGTGCCCGACCACTTCGTCATTTCCATGCTGTTGCTGCTCCTGACGCTCTATGTCGGCGGCCGGGCGATGCGTGAGAAGCGCGACGTGGCGTCGTGGAAGCTGGGCCTGATGGCTTTCCTCACGGGCGGAATCTCCTTGTCCAACATCGTGAAGGTGTATCTGGCGGCCCTCTTCGTCAAGGGGAGAAGCGTGTTTCGTTGGTGTCCCATCCTGTCGATCGGTCTGCTGCCGATACTCCTGCTGGTCGGCATACAGCGGCTGAACCACCATTGTTTTGAAGTGCCGCAGGCGCGGGAGGTGCGCAAGATCGAGCAGAAGCTCGAGCAGAAGAATCCCGAGAGGGTGAGGCGGGTGCGCGAAGAAGCCCGCAAGACGCAGGCCAAGGTCAACGCCAAGGACTTCGGCGACGGTGAAATTGCCAAATGGATTACGCTTTCGACGCCGCGCTGGCCCAGCTTGGTGGAGAACATCTTCGGCGAGTCGATTCAGCTGCATCGTGATTTCGCGTTGCAGGACGCCGGTCACAAGCGGCCTGTCATCGTGCGTTATGACGCTGTGGGCAGCTATCTGATTGAGGTGGTTGTCGTCCTTTTCTTTGTCTTGGGCCTTTGGTGCGGACGCCGCGACAGCCTGTTGCGCCTTGTGTTCTGTTGGTTCCTCTGCGACGCCGTGCTGCATTTCGGCCTCGGTTTCGCACTGACCGAAGTCTATCTCATGAGTGCCGGCTGGCTCTTCATCGTGCCGATTGCCGTGGGCAGCTTGCTTTTGGCCACGCGAAAACCCGGACTGCGGCAGTCGTTGCGCTATGCCGTAGCCTTCCTGACGATTTATCTGTGGGCTTACAACGGACAAATCATCGTGGGTTATTTGTTATAAGAAAAGGTAAAAAGGGTGCCGGAAACAGGCTGTCAGCCCTCGCGGAGCCGATTGATGCGGTCGAGCAACGCGTCGCTCTTGCCCGTCACGGCCTTGCGGAAGAACATTTTGCCCGAGCCGACGAGCAACTCATAGTCGGTCTCGTCAAACACTTTGATGCCATGGGTGTAGTCGATGAACGTCAATGGCGTAACGTCTGCTAATCGGGTGAAGCGCTCCTTCTCGCCCAAACTGTGCTTGGCATAGTCTGAATTGAACACCAACGTGTGGATAAAGGTCTCGTCCGGTGCGAACGAATCGTGAAAATAGCGCACATACGCCGTGTTTTTCTTCCACGTATCGTAAGCCAATTCTGCCAAATCGGGCGTGATGGCCCACCACATCGAACCCTTGTAGAGCTTGTACCACTTGCCTTCGGCCTCGAAGCGAAGGGGCTTTCTGAAGCCAACCAAGTAGAGAATTTCGCGCAAGGCCGACCGGAATTTGCTCTTCAAGGTGCCGTATCGCCATGATCTATAGTTGTAGGGGCGGTGTTGCCGGTAGAGTTTGGCGGCTTCCTGCTGGTTTTCCATGCACACGCCGTGCAGGTATTGGCGCCCGGGGTCTTGCCCGAAGAACTCCAATATCCGCTCGTTGCTCCACAGCGGATAGTCGAGTCCGCTCATGGAGATGAGATAATCGAACTTGATTCCGCTGTCAAGAGCCTCACGAATCATCGACATCTGGCTGTCAACCACACCGATACTGCCCCACATTACGTCGATACGAGGTTTTACGAAGTGTACGTTGGGCTGTTGTAGTAGCGTGCGGAACGGTTGGATATCAGACTTTGCGTCGATGTGGATGAAGAACTCGGACGAGGCAGGCAGGCTCTTTACCAAACGGCAAAGGTGCTGTGGGTCGGTATGGGCCGAAATCAAGAAGGCAAGTTGGGTCATATTGGTCGTTGTTTTCCTGCAAAGATAGGAAAAAAACGGCTGCTTTGAAATTATAAAGAGGCTTATTTCGGACGACAATAAAAAAGCACTACCTTTGTAAACGGATAAAAACAGCCGTCTATGATGATACTCACGCCCGCGCTTCAGCCCCGTTGGAATGCCGTCTTGCTCGACATTTTCCAACATTTTATCGCCCTTTGCAAGACCCACAACCTTACTTATTACTGTGCCGGAGGTACCGCTATCGGCGCCATTCGCCACCAAGGATTCATCCCTTGGGACGACGATATCGACGTGTTTATGCCGCGTCCCGACTATGATCGACTCATGGATATTTGCGCCCGACAAGATATGGGACGCTACGAGCTATGCACTCCCTACAACACGCCCAACTATTTCATGCACTTCTCGAAACTTTGCCGCCGCGATACCACCATCATGGAGCGGGTCGATACGCCTTGTGTCTACGGAATGTTCATTGATATCTTTCCGCTCGACGGCACGGCGGACGACAAGGATGAGGCTTGGCGACTGAAACGGCGCTTCGAGAAGATACAGAATCGCATGGAAGCAATCTCCACCCGTTATCGTTTCACGGACTATCTGGGCCTGTTGAAGCAGCCACATGAGTGGGGGCGCTTCGTCAGAAAGGCCTTCGGGTTTGTTGCTCGTGGCACTTATCGTCGTTATTTGCTGCGCAGGATGGACGCCATCTGCCGCCTTTATCCCTTTGAAAAGGCTACAAACGTTGTCACTTATAGCGGCGTTTATCATGGCAAAGAGGTCTATCCAAAGGCGTGGATAGCCGGAACGAAGTCGTTTATGTTCGAAGGATTGGAAGTTGATTTGCCCCTGCGTTACGACGAATACTTACGCCATTTCTTCGGCGATTACATGCAGTTGCCGCCCGTAGAGCAACGAATGTCGCATCACGAAAAGGTTTATTTCAACATGGATGAGCGGGTTTCGTTGGCCACCATCCGACAAACCATCCGCAAATGATGAAGCAAGCCACCATCTCCGTTGTCATCTGCACCTATAATGGTGCCAAATTCGTGGCCGAACAGCTCGACTCCGTGCTGCGGCAGACACGTCCTGCCGATGAAATCATCATTCAGGACGACGGTTCTACCGACGCAACCCTGACCATTCTGCGCGATTATGCCACGCGATACCCTGTCATCCAGTTGTTTCAGAACGCGACATCCATGGGCGTAAATGCCAATTTCTATTCGGCCATGCGACGTGCGCAAGGTGATTTTATTGCTCTTTGCGATCAGGATGACTTGTGGGAAGCCGACAAACTGGAACGCCAGTTAGCGGCCATCGGCCATCAGTTGCTGTGCGGCGGTCGGTCGGTACCCTTCTCCGAAGATGGTTCTTTCGTCTACCAAGACCCACGGCGACCCAACACGACGGCTCTGCGCATGATGTATTGTGCCGAAATCGCGGGCCACACGATGTTCTTTCGTCGTCAACTGCTTGACTTGCTGCCTATGGATTGCGCCATTTTCCGGCACAACTACTACGATATGATCTTATCCGTGGTGGCTGCCGTCTACGAAAGCGTGGTCTACGTGGACGCCAAACTTGTAAATCAACGGCGTTACCATGGCGCGTCCACTTACTCGTCGAACGCCGACAGCGTGCCCACGGTGGGCAACGGTCTCCGTATGATTGTATGGTGCGTGAAGCATTATCGGGAAATAAAAAGGTCGGGTAATGACTATTACCTGCGCTGGCTCGACCTTTTGGAACATTTAAAGGTCGATACAACCAGCCATCGGGCCGCCTTACGCATGATGAAGTACCAGACCCGGCGGGGTGTTTTCAACTTCATCCGCTTTCAAGTGTTCTGCCTTCGCCATCGCAGTCAGCTCTTTCACACGGCAGGCAGTGACCCCAAGAATCTCGTTAGGGCCTTTCTGTTTCCGCTGACTGCCGTATTTTATCAGCGACAGCATATCCGCTAATCACTTATTTTTTGTTTTTTTCATGAAGAAGGCAATACTGTCTTCGAGTATTTGTGCGTGCATGAACTTCATAATGCAGAAGTACAGCGTGGCCACAATGACGATGCGTAGTATCAGGATGAGCCATAGATTGCTGAAATTGATGGTCAGCAGGTAGGCCACGGCACACGAAACGGCGGCCGAAAGCATGAAAGGAAGGATGTCTTTAAGGAAAGCAAGGTGGCTCAACCGGATGATACGGCGGGCGATGGTTTGCCAAACGCCTATCCAAAGAATGTTGATAATGGTATAGAGTACCACCATGTGGAGAATGCTGAACCGACTACAGATAATGAATATCGTCAGTTGCAGCAGGATAAGCGACACGTTTGCCCACATATTAATGTTGGAACGGCCGCGGCTGATCACCATATTCTGATACAAAGTGAAGAACGGCAGGAAGGCACCGCTGATGCAGAGAATGCGCAAAAGCGGTATGCTGTCGACCCAATTATCGCGCACCGTGAGCAGAATAAACTCGCGGGCAACGAGCGAAAGACCGAACATGGCAGGAAAAGAGATAAAGGCCGTGAAACGCAGCAACTTGCGGAAGACGTGAAGTTGGCGCTCTTCCTGGTCGTTGATGGATGATAATACGGGTTGGGCGACTTGATTGATAGTGCCCGAAACAAAGGTGTAGGCCATCGAATCCCACTTGAAGGCTTGCGTGAAGTTGCCCAATGACTTTGTCGAAAACAACTTACCGAAGATGATGGACAGCATATTGTTGTTCACCTGCGTAATGAGCGCGGTAATCATGATGGAACTGCTGAAACCGAACATGCGTCGGATGGGGCTGAAATCAATCTTCAGACTGGGCAGCCATCGCACGTAGTAGAGGCGACCGAGGTCGGTCACGACGATGAAAACGAATTGTTGCCAAGCCAAACTCCAATAAGAGAACCCGTTGTAGGCCAGCACCAGTCCCGTTACGCCCGATGTAATAGAGGCCACGGTGCTGATGATGGCCTTGCCCTTGTTCATCATGTTGCGGAACATATAGGCCGCGTGGGCCGTGCCGATGCCTGCCACGACGAACGAAGCGAACACCAATCGGGAGAGAGGAACAAGTTCGGGCTGTCCGTAGAAGTCCGCGATGAGCGGCGCGCAGAAGAATAAAACAAGGTAAAGACTGCTGCTGACGAGTGTGCTAAACCAGAAAACGGCATTGTAGTCTTTGTCGGTCACTTCCTTCAAGTTGGTCAGTGCCGCCGTGAAGCCACTCTCTTGCAACACGCCCGCTATGGCCGAGAAGATGGCCAACATGGCCACGAGTCCGTATTCGGCAGGAACGAGGATACGACCGAGGTAGAATCCGATGATAGCACTGATGATTTGGGTGAGCAGATTACTGATAGCTCCCCAGAAAATGCCCGTTGCCGCCTTCTCCTTGAGTGTTGCCATAGTCGGAATTATTCGGTAAGACGGCGGTTGTTGTCGGCCACACGTTGCAGGATGGTATCCATGCGATCGGCATAGAGCGTATAAAGCAGATGGCCGTTGCGCCGGGCCTGTTCGGCAGAAAAGCTGTTATTCCAAAGGCGCATGCCCCCCGCGGCCAGCGAATGGAAGCCCGCGTCGTACCAGCCTACGGTGCATCCTTCGAGCCATGCACGCAGACAAAGTTCGTCATCATCGTACTGGAAAGGCGCGAAACGGAAGTCAATGCGATGCAGTTTGGCGTCGAAGATTGCCTTGTTGATCCACATGGGCGCACGATTGACCGACGGCGCGAAGCAGAAAGGGCGTGAGGCATCGTCGATACGGGTGCCGACGCGTTGCTCGGTCTCCTTGACGAAAGTCAGATTCACCTTCCAGTTACCGCCCAGAATGGCCATATCTGGATATTGTTTGAAGTAGTTCAGGGCATCGTCCATCCACTGTGTGTCGGCAAAATCGTCGTCGTCTTGCAACAAAGCGATGTATTGGCCATTGGCCATGCGGATAGTCTTGTCGTAAGTGACGTTCTCGTAGAGATCATTGCAGCGTACCAGAAACTCGTTGGCGCTATTCAGCTCCTTCGCTAAGCGTTCCGTGTGGTCGAGCGAAGAGCCATCGTCGATAACAATCACTTCGGTTTTGATGGGCCATTTTCTGATTTTCCGGAGCACATGGCATATCTGCAAACTCTTATTGTGGGTCTGGAAAATGACGGTTACGAGCGGTTCGTTCTCGTAGCCCTTGGCTTTCCAAGTGGAATAGCTCTTTTGGGTCTGTGCCGTTTTGGCGCGTTTCTGCACGGCCAGCTTGATTTTCTCTAAGTAAATTCTGAACATATTGCAAAGATAGTAGTTCTTCAAGGAAGTCCAAAGCAAATAAAAATAAACTTTCACTTTGACTTTCCGTTTGTTTAGCCTATCTTTGTAACGATAAGAACATATAAGCATGAATATAGCCGTTATTTTTGCCGGTGGTTCGGGGCTACGAATGCACACGAAATCGAAGCCCAAACAGTTTCTCGATCTTCATGGGAAACCCATCATTATCTATACATTAGAACTCTTTGATAACCATCCTGAGATAGACGCCATTGTTGTTGCGTGTATCGAAAGTTGGATTCCGTATCTGAATAAGCAGCTCAAGAAGTTTGAAATTACCAAGGTTGTGGCGGTTGTTCCGGGTGGAACGACGGGTCAGGACTCTATCTACAACGGCCTTTGCGCTGCCGAATCGTATGCCAAGGGGGGCGATGCCACGGTGCTGATTCACGACGGTGTGCGACCGTTGATTACCGAAGAAACCATTACCGACAACATTCGTAAAGTCGAAGAGTGCGGTTCCTGCGTTACGTGTGTGCCGGCAACGGAAACGTTTATCGTGCGCCAGGCCGATGGTTCGCTTGAGATTCCGTCGCGCGATCACTCTCTGATTGCCCGTGCGCCACAGAGTTTCCGCTTGGCCGACATCCTTGAGGCACATCGAAGGGCACAGGCCGAGGGGCGACACGACTTCATCGACTCCTGCACCATGATGAGCGCGTATGGCTGTAAGCCCGGAACGGTCATCGGCCCGATGGAGAATATCAAGATAACCACACCCACCGACTTCTTCGTTTTACGTGCGATGATACAGGTACACGAGGACCAACAGATATTCGGACTGTGATGAATCAGGTGTTAAAAGCAGACATCGACCGACTCACGGCGCACTTCGCGCCCGACGCGGAGCTGGCGGGCAAGACGCTGTTGATAACCGGCGCAACGGGACTGCTGGGCCGCACGCTCATTCATTGCGTGCAGGCGTGGAACCGACAGTGGGCCGAGAAAACGCAGATTTTAGCTTTAGTACGCGATCGCAAGGCTGCCGAAGCTCTCTTTGAAGCTACGGATGACCTGCTGTTTGTGGAGGGCGACATGGCCCATCTTGACGCTTTGGCAACCCGGAGTTTTGATTATGTGGTGCATTTGGCGGCACCTACTTCTTCCAAATACTTTTGTTCGCATCCCGTAGAGACCATTCAGACGATTGTAATGGGCACTGATCGGCTGTTGCAAATGGCCCTTCGGCAGCGCGTTTCGGCCTTTGTCTATCTCTCTTCGATGGAAGCTTACGGCGCGGTGAGTAATGATGAGCGTCCCTTGCGGGAGTCTGACTTGGGATTTGTTGACCTGCAGTCGGTCAGAAGCAGCTATCCGGAGGGTAAGCGGATGGCCGAAAACCTCTGTCTGGCCTATTGCCGGGAATATGGTTTGCCCGTGAGAATGGTGCGGTTGTGCCAGACTTTCGGCCCCGATGTGCCGCAGACGGACTGTCGGGTGACGACGACGTTCGCCCGAAACATTGTCGCCGGTACCGATTTGATACTGAAAAGTCGGGGCGAAGCGGCCAGCAACCACTGCTATACGCTTGACGCAGTGACGGCCATTCTGCTCATTCTTACGCGTGGAACGGCCGGAGAAACCTATAATGTGGCATCGCCCGACACCTATTGCACCATTCGGGAGATGGCCGAATACATGGTGCGACACTTTGGAAAAGGCAGTAAGGTCGTTATCGACGTAGACCCCAACGCGCCTTATCCGCCACCAACAAGGCTTCGTTTGGACATTTCCAAACTGCTACAGTTGGGCTGGAAGCCATTGTTTGAGCCATACGTGATGTATGAGCATTTAATCAGATCAATGGAATAAACGTCTTTACATGGTTACAACCTTGCGCTTTCCGAAGATGAAAGGGCTGAGGTTGAGGAGGTCTAATGCCTTTCCGATGAGCAGCGAACCGCAAACGCAGATGACGAGAGACGCCATCCAGAAGAGCAGGGCTGAGCGGTCGAAGGCCAGAAAAGGTTGCAGATACTTGCAAAGAATCGTAAAAACAGGAGAGAAAAGATAAAGAAGTAGCGAGTTGCGTCCCAGAAAACAAGTTCCTTGCCGTAAACGTTGAGGCAGAAAACGAAGGATGAGCAACATGCTACTCATTGCGCAATAGACGATCATAATACCATATACAGAGGCCTTGTGAAAAAGAGACGCGTCGGTGGAAAGCAGCACCAAAACAATCAGGGCTATCCAAGAACCTTTGAATACATCGGTAAACAGGTAGCCATATTGTTTGATCAGCGCGCCGGCTAGGAAGTAGCAGGCACATGAAAAATCCATAAATCCCAGTAGGGAAAGTCCATAACAGCTTACAACCATAAGCGAAAACTTTAGTAATCGCTTGTTTTCCGTGCAGTTGCCAATGATGTAATAAACGCAACCGCATAGAATCAGCGTGTGCAGATACCAATAAGGGCCCAGCGGATGAACCAGAAGTTTGTCGATAAAAACCATTGGCGTGAGGTGGTCGATGTGGTCGTGGATGGGCAGTAGTGACGCCATCAGCGTATAACCGCTTTCCAATAGCAGATAGGGGACGCCCAACCATAAAATTGTTTTCAAGAAATCAACCTTTGGTTTGCCGATATTCATGAGATAACCCGACAGCAACAGGAAACCGGGCATGTGGAACGTGTAGACCCATTGCTTGAGATAAGGGTACGACTGGCCGATATACACCAGATGAAAGCTGATGACCAGCAAGATAAGAATACCTTTCAGATAGTCGAGTTCCTCTATTCTCGGTTGGGAATGATTCGTGTTCATGCGCCAGAATTTTACCAGTTGTTTTTATTCGCTGGCAAAGGTACGAAAAAAAGGCCGGCTTTCAGCTTGCGAAAGGGCTGCTTTTGGTCGGTCAAAGCACAGCGATGAGGAGACAAGAGCAGCCCTTTTGCAAACCGAAAGCACAGCAATGAGACGGCAAAAAGGCTGCGACAACAACACGATGGCGGCCCTTGCCCGCTTGTAATACCTATTTTTAAGTATTGTCCGCATGATTTGAATGTGCTACTTTTGCTCCTCTAATTCAAAAGATGTATGAAAAAAACAATTTTATTCCTTATCGCTCTGCTTGGCATTGTCGGCTTTTCTTCATGCTCAAGCGACGATAATACCGAGAAGTTGAGCCAACTGACGGTGCAATTGGGCAGTAGTAAAACGAATGTGGATTACGCCAAGTTCACCGTGAAGCTCACCGAGTCGCGTTCAGGCCAGCAGTTTACGTCTGCCGCCAACGCCTCTGGCGTGGCCGTTTTCAGCGTGCCGCTGGGACAATACGACGTTGTGGCCGAGGACCTTGTCGACGGTGCGGGCACCATGTATGGCAGTTTGCAGAACTTTACCTTCAGCGAAGCCAACAAGGCGTGCAGGGTCGAGGTGAAGGATTTGCAGTCGACGATGGCCAAAACCTTCGTGCTTGACGAGTTGTTCTTCAACTGTTCCAAGGTCGACGAGTTCACAAACCTTTATTATGAAGAGTATTTCACCATCCGAAACGTGAGTGATCGCCCGCTGTACGCCGACGGATTGTCGTTTGCCATCTGCGGAGATTACAACGCGATAGAGGACGATGGCGTGAAAAGCGCTTATCTTCAGAAAGACCAAATCGTCGTGAGTCAGCTCTATACGATACCCGGTAGCGGCCGCGAACACCTGGTGAAGCCCGGTGAATCGCTCGTCATCGCCCACACGGCCATCGACCATTCCGAGGGTGGAACAAAGAAAGGAGCCGTCAATCTGACCGGGGCCGACTTCGAAGTGTACGTGCCTCATCAGTATTCGATGACAACCGACAACGCCGAAGTGCCCAATCTCACGGTCAACTACTCCATGTTCCAGGCTTTCAGCTGGGGATATGCAGGCCATGCGCCGCTCATGCTCTTGCGTACCGATGAGAATTTGGGCGACTATGTGCCCAAGCATTTGGTGAAGATGAAGGTGTCCGGGGCCTATGGAAACATGCAACAAGACTATCTTATCATACCGACTCGTTGGATAATTGACGCTGCCGAGACGGGTTGCAAGGACAATTTCTTCCATAAAGTATTGCCCGCAGCGGTCGACAAGAGCAGCATTCAGATTCAAGACGACGGCCTTTATGGTGGTTTCAAGAGCCTGTTTGTTCAGCGTAAGCCCGCCGAAAAGGGATATGTGCTCGATACCAACGACAGTCAGAATGACTTTGTGGTGGTTCCCAATGGGCAGAAGAGCTACCCCAAGAAATAGTTTGTCCATTCAAACTCTCCTTATTTAGCGTCTCCTTTCTCCCCCATGCGAGGGAGAAAGGAGATTTTCTGCATTCAGACAACCTACAAGATACATTGATTTGACAGGTATGCGATATGTGAAATGCGCATGGGTCATTCTGCTGTTGGCCACCTCGTTGACGGCAGCGGCGCAGCAAGTCATCCGTGGAAAAGTGACCGCTCGGGCCGACGGAAAGCCGATTGCCTTTGCCAGCGTTTATGTGAAAGAGGCCGCCAAGGGCGCTGTGAGCGACATGGACGGCAACTTCAAGCTTGTCGTTCCGCAACTGCGGGAGCCTCATCTGCGTGTCAGCTGCATGGGTTATCATACGGTGGAGTTGCAAGTGAAGCCCGGTGGCGAAATACTCGACATCAAACTGGACGAACAGAGCTTCGGTTTGAAGGATGTCACCGTGACGGCCAGGTATCACGACAAGACCGGCAGCGACGCCACCATCGAGCAAGAGACGCTGGAATACATCCAGCCCACGTCGCTGAAGGACATCTTCGTGCTGTTGCCCGGCGGCAAGATGGGAAGCAACAACATGCAGGATGGCGCGCTCATCAGCAGCCGCCAGGTGGGAACGGACATGAGCACCTCGTTCGGCATGGGGCTGACGGTCAATGGCGTGCCCGTGCAGAACGACGGCATGCGCATTCAGATGGCCGGCGTTACGGGCCAGTCGGCGGCAGACGGTGAGGGAAACGTGAGCGTCAACACGGGTGTCGACCTGCGGACGATATCCACCGACCATATCGAGAACGTCACGTTGACGCGCGGTATCTCGTCGGCCAAAGAGGGAAACCTCAGTTCCGGCACCATACGGGTCAACGCCAAGCAAGGTGCCAGCCCGCTGCAGGCCCGTGTGAAGTTCGATCCGCTCAACAAGTTGGCCTATGTGGGCAAGGGATTTCACATCTCCGAGCGGCTGGGAACGCTTTATGCCGGTGCTGACATCGTGCGGTCGCAGGCACGGATGGAAGATGCGCGCGGAGCCTACAACCGAGTGAGCGCGCAACTCAACTGGAACAACCAGCGACGGTGGTGGGGCAAGACGGTCGACATGAACCTTCTGGGCAGTTATGTGACCTCGTTCAGCAACAACAAGACCGACGAACTCATCAAGACTTACCATGAGAAATACAACTCGCGCTATGAGCGGGCCACGCTGTCGGGCAAGTTGAACGTGTCACTCAACACACCGTGGCTCGACAATCTGGAGCTGATTGCCTCGGCCGATTACACCCGCAACGTTCTGAAACATCACAAACATGTCATCAACCGCACGGTCATGCCGCTGCAACAAAGCCTGCAAGAAGGTGAGAGCGAGGGCGTCTATCTGCCTTCAACCTACGACACCTATTATAAAATAGACAACCGTCCGTTGAATGTTTTCGCTCAACTCAATGCCCGGAAGTCGGGCAATCTCGGAAAGGAACTCAGCTATAATCTGTTGTTGGGCACTTCGCTCACGACCACCAAGAACCTTGGAGACGGCGCCGTGGTCGACCCGATGCGCCCGCCGTTCCCCTCCGCCGACTTCATTCGCCCGCGGAAGAACAGCGACATCCCATCGCTGGTCAATCATGCCGGCTATCTGGAGAGCAAATTGCGCTACCGTCACGGTCGACATGAGTTGAATGGTTCGCTTGGCGCGCGGTCGACCACCATGTTCAACCTGCCTTCCAACTACAAGCTCAATGGCCGAATGCTGCTCGAACCACGTCTGCAAGCGGCTTATACGTTCTATCACAAGGCGGGTGGCGACGAGATGAGCCACACGCTGCGGGCTGGTTACGGCGTGGAAAACAAGCTGCCGTCGGCCGATTATCTCTATCCCGACAAGGTGTATCACGACTTCATCGCGCTCAACGCTTACTTTACGGACGCCTCGAAGCGGCTGCTCATCACGAATACGAAGATTCAGAATCCGGTCAATGAGCGGCTTTCTGCCAATAAGAACAGCAAGTTGGAGGTGGGATATGACCTGCGTTGGCGGGGCTTCGAGCTGAATTTGACCGGTTTTCGTGAGTTGATGAAAGGCGGTGTAGCCTACTTCACCACCTATGTTCCGGCCCATTACACCTATTATTATGAGCTGTTGCATCCGGTGGAAGCCAAACCTACGAAGGCCGATTTCAAGTCGCGGGAGATGCGGACGTTCATGGAGATGCAGGTGCCGACCAACAGTGCCCGCACGGTGAAGCAGGGATTGGAGTACCGTCTGCACATTCCGACGATGGCCGCGGTCAGGAGTGAGGTGGAAATCAATGGCGCCTACTATCGCACGGAGTATGCCAGTGGCGTGCCGGTGATGTATCGCCCGTCCGTCATGGTGGGCGAACAGATGTATCCTTACGTAGGAATCTTCGACGGATCGGAGAAGCAAATCGGCTCCAACTTCAACACCAATGCGTGGGTGAACACCCATCTGCCCAAGTGGAAGCTCATCTTTACGAATTTCATTCAGGTGGTGTGGTTTGAGAAATATCGACTTGTGACCGACGTCAACGCCTATCCCGAGCGTTATATGGACACGGATGGCGAGGTCAGGACGTTCAGATTGGCTGACGACGAGCTGCTGAAGAGCCTTCGGCGCACTTATCTTGCGTCGCGGTATAAGGAAAACAAGCAGCCCGTGTCGCTCTTGTGGAGTATCAAAGCCACCAAGGAATTCAACCGTCATGTGAAGTTGGCCTTCTTTGCCAACAACATCGTGCAGGTGAGTCCCAAGTATCGCGACGGTTACGCGCAGTCGCGACGCAACTGGCAGAAGCCTTTCTTCGGCGCGGAACTCACCATGTCTTTTTAAAAAGCAGTCATGTCATGAACAAAACGATAATCAGTCTTCCGCTTTTCCTGGCCCTATCGACCGGCGCCAGGGGGCAAAGCGGCTTGGAATATGACTTGAAGAAGTACGCCACCTCTTCACAAACGGTGGTGGACGAGCGTCGGTGGCATAACAACGACTTGGAAAACAGCCGGTTGTATGTGGCCCGCTCCATGGTGTCGCTTGTCGACTACATGATGGGGCGTGCCGACAGCAGCGCCTTTGATGGTCTGCATCGCCCCGAACACAATGTCTTGGCAGCCTCGTTCGACAACGTCAATGCCGCGGGGCGCTTCATCCACTATGACGGCAAGCGGCAGACGTTCGGCCGGTTGCTGGCCGGTGGCGAACTGCATACCGAGCGTTCGGGCACGCTTTTCGGCATGGCGGCCTATCAGCGTGGCGAGATGACGCGCACGTCGCTCAACTACGCCACCCATCCGGAGGACTATGCGCCCTACTTCGTGGCCGACACGTTGGGACAGAGTGCCGTCAATCGGGAGATATATACCGTTTATGGCGGCTATAGCCTCGCCCTTGGAGGGTGGCAATGGGGGCTGGAGGCTCGCTATGAGGGTATTGCCCAGGCGCGAAGACAGAATCCGCGGCATTCCAACTACACCCATTCGGTGGGCGTTGGCTTGGGGATGTCGCGCGTGTGGCAGCGGAATATCGTTGCCTTGACGTTGAGACCGGAATGGAGTCGCCAGTCGATTGCGGCCAAGAGCCTGCTGGATGGCGTGCGTTTTATGGATTTCTATGGCTTCGGCTTGTGGAATCGGCGTGAAAGTCAGGGTGCCGTGAGCTATGGCCGTCAGCAGACGTTGCATGGAATAGGGGCGGATATGGCCTGGATGCACGATGGTTTGTGGGCCTGGACGCTTGCGGCTGGCTGGAAGTATCGTTCGATGAACAGCGAAGAAGCCAATTTCAAGGAGCTCTTTGGCTCGCACACGCACCATTTCCACCAACAGCTGATTGTCGAGCGCAGGTTTGACAAGTGCTTCTGGCTGTTTCAGTTTTCGGCAAAAGAGTATGCGCGCAGCGGCAGTGAGCATATTTATGAGCAGCAGGTGCAGCATGCCGACGAGGGATTGTTCGACTATGTGAAAGTCGGAACAAACCAACTTTATCACAGCAGTGGCGTCAGTATGGACTTGCGGTCGAAGGTCATCAGTCCCGTCAGGCTGCAATCGAGCGTAGCCATGATGGCGGCCGTAGGCTGGAAGCGTGACGAAGAGCGTTATGACAGCCCACAGATGAAGGTGGCAAACCAGACTCTGACGATGTCGTTGGGTGTAGAGTACAAATGGCAACGTGGGCACTTTGCGTGGGAGACAGGGCTGAATGCCGGCATGCAGAGCGGTTGGGACAACAGTTACAATGTGACGGCGACGACCGATGCGGTGCAGGAAGCCATGGCTTATACGCCTTATCTGCTGCGTGGAGAAAGCCGTCAAACGCTCGAAGGCAGACTCGTGGGCTTGCGAAAACTGTCGGACAAGCTCGCTGTCGGGGGCTTTGTAAAAGGTGGTTACTTGAATTCCGACTATCGGGAAATGGTCAATATACGGACAGGACTGTTTCTTCGTTTTTGAACAAGTGTGCTTTTAAAGGATGAAAAGATGAAAATAAAGATGCAATCAGGCCTTGGTTGGCTCCTCATAGCACTGCTTTCGGGGGCTTGTTCCGACGCTTTTACAGAGTCGAAGCAGGCTATCGAGACGCCGGCTGTGGACGGTTATGCCGCTCAAGAGCTGAGTGTGAAGTTGCACAAGGACATCGTGGCGCAGCTGGATGGCACGAAACGGGAGCTGACCATACCCACGGGCAGCCATCGTCTGGACGAGTATATGCGGGTGCAGGGGGCCGTTCGGCTCACCCGCATTTTCCCTTATGCCGGCAAGGACGAGGCTTTGCAGCAGCGGGAGGGCCTTGACCTGTGGTACACCATGCAGCTGTCAAAGGCTCCGGAGTCGATGACGCGGGCTGTCGGTGACGCGGCAAGGGGCGACGTGGCGACGTTTGTGGAGCCGGTGTTTGCCGCCAAGCTGGAGAAAGTGAGCTTTCAGGCGGTCGACATGGCCCCGACACGGGACAATGGAGGCCCCTCGCGTTTTGACGACCCGCTCTACAGCCGGCAGTGGGACTTCAACAATCGTGGCAATATCGGCAACTATACGGATGAAAAAGGCAATCCAGTGGTGAGCAGCATTGTCGGTGCCGACATCAACGTAGAACCCGCGTGGACAATCACTACAGGAAAGAGAGAGGTTGTCGTGGCTGTGGTGGATGGCGGCGTAGATACGGGCCATCCCGACCTGCAAGGCAGCTTCTGGACAAACAAGGGAGAGATTCCCGGGAATGGGCTGGATGACGACAATAATGGCTACGTGGACGATTATTACGGTTACAACTTCGCCGATGACAAAGGTGTTGTCACGCCGACAAGGCATGGCACGCATGTGGCCGGAACCATCGCGGCGCGCAACAACAATGGCCGTGGCGTGTGTGGAATAGCCGGCGGCGACGGTACGGCAGACAGCGGAACGCGCATCATGTGCTGTCAGATATTCAAGGATAATCCCAACTATGATCCGACAGATCCCGAGTCGACGGAAACGATCGGTACGGGAAACAGAAATCTGGATGCAGCCGCGATTGTCTACGGAGCCAATAACGGTGCGGTCATCAGCCAGAACTCATGGGGCTATGGCGCAGGAAGCAAGGCCACTCCGCAAGTGGTGAAGGAGGCGATCGCCTACTTCAACAAGTATGCAGGCGGGGACAAGACCGAGAAACCTGTGATGCAGGGAGGCCTTGTCATCTTTGCGGCCGGCAACGACGGGCTGCGTTCGCCGACATATCCGGCCGCTGACGACGATGTTGTCAGTGTGGCGGCTTTCAATCCCGACTTTCAGGCGTCGTGGTATACCAACTATGGTGAAACCGTCGACCTGGCTGCACCGGGCGGTTCGCAACCCGTGAAGGAGAAATACCCGCGCGAGAACGGCTTGCCGACGTCGGCCGTGCTCAGTACGGTGCCGCCGAACGCGGAAGGAAAGAACGGTTATGCCTATATGCAAGGTACGTCGATGGCCTGTCCGCATGTGTCGGGCATTGCCGCCTTGGTCGTTTCGAAATACGGAGGGGCTGCTTTTACGGCTGCGGAGTTGCGTCGACGTCTGCTTGCAGGGGTGAAGCAGATGAATTATAACGAGTATGTGTCGGCCAACCATTTCGATGGCATGGGGCTGGGGTACGTGGACGCGATGGAAGCGCTGGCCGATTATGACATGACGGTGGAACCCGTTGCGCCTCAATTTCTGCCTGAGAAGAGCAAAAGTGGCTACAACAGCGTGACAATCGCATGGAAGTCGGCCAACAAGGGAAGTGACGGCTCACTCCAAAACTATATACTTTACATGTCGGAACAGCCTATTACACAAGCCAATTGCGGGCAGGCCACCCGGCATTTGATCAATGCCAACTATGCCAAAGCTGATGAAGTGTTTGAAAGAACCAACATGCGCATGGCGGCCAATACCACTTGTTATTTTGCGATACAGGCCGTAGCACGCAATGGAAAGACATCGCCGCTGGTGATTTTGCAGAATGGCGTCACGACGTTGTACAACGAGGCACCAACAATAGCGGTCAGCATGGACGGTAATCGTCTGACTTTGGCCGGTAGGGACAAGGCCGACGTGGTGTTTACCATCACGGACAAGGAGAACCATAAGTGCAGTTATCAATTCCGCGACGCAGGCTCTGTGGGGATAACGACACAGGACAACAAGGTCATGTTGCATGTTGAAGCCACGAACTACATCCCTGGTATTTATCCTCTCACCCTTACGGTGAAGGACGAGTACGGCGCAAGCTCCTCGTTTACGTTGTTTATTGAAATTGTCGCCGACAAGACACCGACGTTGAAAGCCGGCTTTGAAACGCTCAACATAAAGCGCGGACAGCACAAGACGGTGGCGTTGAAAGACTGGATTGTCGACGAGAAGCCTGACGGACTGGTGTATGAAACCAAACATGACGGCTCTGTCGAGGTGAAGGTTGCAGACGGCGAGATGACGATAACGGGCAAACGATTCGGAGAAAGCACGATAGAACTCTCGGCAACCGACGTGCATGGCCAGACAGGCGTCTTCTCGATACCCGTGTTCGTGTATGAAAAGGAAGGCATTTATGCCGTTTATCCAACTATAGCGACCACCACCTTATATATAAAGGTGGGCGAGGAAGTAGAAGGTGATGCGGAAGTTGTCGTCAGAAGCATGGCCGGCAAGGAAGTGTTGCGCAAGCGTTTCAGCGTTGCCGCGCTGGACCGGCAGAAGCGAACGTTGCTGATGGACGTCAGCGGCATTGCCCGTGGCAGCTATGTGGTGAGCTTGGTGAATCGGGGAGTGGTCTATCAGGATAAATTTGTAAAGAAATAAGATGAAAACCATCATGTACAAGCTGTATTCAACCGTAGCGTTGACGGTCGTGGCGTTGTCCGTCCATGCGCAAGGAAGGCGTATGGCAATCGTGGATATGCCTGTGTCGGCCGTTTCACTGGCGCACGGCGGTGGCGTGTTCGGCTTTTCCGAGCGTGCGTTGGTCTATGCCGATCCATCCGTAGGCTTTGACGATACCCAAACAACGATGTGTGCAAATTACGCCTTCGGACTGGTGGATGGGGCCGGCGGCAGCATGGGCTTGCATACGTTGGGCCTGTTGCACCGCTCGGGAAAGCACCTGTTGATGGGTGGCGCACGCTATTTTGCTCAGGGCAAGACCGGCCCGGTGCTCGATATCAACATGAAACCCGTAGCCGACGCTATGCGATTGTATTCGTATGGTGTGGATGTGGGCTATGTCCATGCGATGGGACGCTTCGCCATTTATGGCATTTTGGGCATGATATCTGAGAAAACCGACGTGCAAGACAATGCCTATCGGCTGGGAATAGGCATGGCTTTTCACGGACAGAAGGGACTGATGAGGTATAAACTGAACCTGGCTGTGCGCGATCTGGGTGTCGTCGGAACGGGTGACCGGTGGCAAACACTGTCGCCATTGTTGCATGGCGGTGGTGCGTTGAGGTTGGCTACGGCGCGCAACCAGGAACTGGATGTAACGCTGGATGGTGGTGTTTATCTGCCGTCGGGGAAGTCCAAGGTCAGTGGAATGTTGAGTGGTGGTGTCGATTATACGCTGGCTAAGCGTTATTCGTTGCGTTTGGGTGGACATGCAGGTGACCATGACGACTACCTGGGTGCTGGTTTGGGCGTGAGAGTGGGGCGGATTGCGTTCGATGCAGCTGTCCGACTGACGGCCAAAGACGGCGCTTCACATTTGTATATGGCCGGTATGCAGGTGGACTTGTAGGAGGGGGTGGAAGCCTTTATAAGCTGTTCTAGATTTCAAGAAACTATAAGATAAGCGTGATGGGGCGATAATAACGCGGCACTTACAATATTCTGCTTCGTTTCACGTCAATAGAATAAAGGCCATTGATGGCGTGTTATATTAATATAAGGTGTAATGAAGAATCTCGAATCTCGTGAATATCCGCATGTGGTGGCGCTTCGGTGCGCGCCGCTCCCTGTCGTCCGCATCGCGTTCATCGGTCTCGGGCACCGCGGCAGGCAGTCGCTGGTCCATTATATGTATCTCGACGGCGTCGAGGTGAGGGCTGTCTGCGACCTGCAGCGCGAAAACAGGGAAGAGGCAAGGGCGGTGCTGGAGTCGCACGGCATGCCGGCGGCCGATGAATATGGCGGCGCCGACGACTGGAAGGAAGTGTGCCGGCGCGATGACATCGACCTGGTCTACGTCTGTACGAGCATCCGGCTGCATGCCGACATTGCCGTTTACGCCATGGAACATGGCAAGCACGTGGCCTGCGAGGTGCCGATTGCGAATACGATAGCCGACTGCTGGCGCATCGTCGATGCGGCCGAGCGTTGCAGGAGGCACTGTATGATGCTTGAAAACTGCTGCTACGACAGGTTCGAGATGGCGGCCTTGCATCTTTGTTCGCAAGGTGCCATCGGTGAAGTGACGCATGCCGAGGGCAGTTATGTACATGATTTGAGCCACATCGACTTCGCCAAGCGCCCCGACTACATAGGCCACTGGCTGACAACGGGCAATCCTTATCCCACGCATGGGCTGGGTCCGCTGTGTCAGGCCATGAAAATTCATCGGGGAGATCGTCTCGCCCGCTTGGTTTCAGTCTCAAACCGTCAGTTCAACTACCCCGAGGTTGCGGGGCGCGACATGGCCGCCGAATGCCGGTTGGGCAACATGAACACGACGATTGTCACGACTTTGAAAGGCAAGACAATGGTTCTACAGCACGACATATCAAGCCCTCGCCCCTACGAAAGGCGGTATCTGTTGAGCGGCACGCACGGCTTTGTTGAGAGAGAAAGCCACGGACGGATGAAGTCTCTCGTCCCCGGAGTGGACGAAACGTGCGAGCAAGAGGCGTTCTTTGCCCGCTACGACCATCCATTCTACCAGTCGCATGGCGACTTGGCCCGACGTGTGGGAGCCCATGGGGGGATGGATTTCATGATGGACTATCGGCTGATACACTGTCTGCGGCAAGGGTTGCCGCTCGACATGGATGTCTACGACGCCGTGGAATGGTCGTCGCTAGTCGAGCTGACACGCCTTTCCGTAGAGCAGGGAGGCTGCCCTGTGGACATACCCGACTTCACACGCGGTGCCTGGAATTTAGACATAAGTACATAAGAACATGTTTTTCTATAGACACTTTTTAGGACATAAGTACATAAAGACATATTTTCCTGGCAGAGTGTTTAGGACATAAGTACATAAAGACATATTTTTCTATAGACACTTTTTAGGACATAAGTACATAAAGACATATTTTCCTGGCAGAGTGTTTAGGACATAAGTACATAAAGACATATTTTTCTATAGACACTTTTTAGGACATAAGTACATAAAGACATATTTTCCTGGCAGAGTGTTTAGGACATAAGTACATAAAGACATATTTTTCTATAGACACTTTTTAGGACATAAGTACATAAGAACATATTTTCTGCTGGAGTTTAGGGTGAAAGAAAGGGTCGCAAGCGACCACAGAATCAATAAAAGGCATACTTTGGAAAATATGTCTTTATGTACTTATGTCCTAAAAAACACGCCAAGGAAAATATGTCTTTATGTACTTATGTCCTAAACACTCTGCCAGGAAAATATGTCCTTATGTACTTCTGTCTAAAACACGCAGCAACGGGAATATGTCTTAGTCTCCCCATGTATTTATGTCCTTAACAAACGGCGGCAGGATTTTACGGATCAGGACGCTGACGCTTCTCCGACGAAAACGGCTGCTCGACCATGAAACGACGGAAATGGCTCGTTAATGATGCTGAAAATAGTTAATGTTTTGTAAAATAAAAGCCGCGTTCTCCATGCCGTGGCCCCATCTCGTCATAAAATATGTAACTTTGCAGTCCGATTGTGGGAATACGCTTAGGATTCTCATAGCGTGGTCGTGTTAATAGTTCTTCTTTTGGCCGAGGAGAGCGGTTAGTGAATCGGCCGTCGCATCAGAGATAATGCTGTGGATGGTCTCTTTTAGACTGGAGGCGCCGCGAGGTCTCTGTTATCGAATACGGTAATAAAAGTTTTTTAGTAGTAAAATTAATTATTCAAAATGGACACTTTAAGTTACAAGACTATTTCCGCCAACAAGGAAACAGCTAAGAAGGAGTGGGTCGTCATCGACGCCAGCGACCAGGTTGTAGGCCGCCTTTGCTCTAAAGTAGCCAAGCTGCTTCGCGGAAAGTACAAACCGAACTTCACACCTCATGTGGACTGTGGAGACAACGTAATCCTCATCAACGCTTCCAAGGTGGTGTTCACCGGCAAGAAGGAGACGGATAAGGTTTACACCCGCTATACAGGTTATCCGGGCGGCCAGCGTTTCAACACGCCTGCCGAGCTTCGTACACGCAAGAACGGCATTGACAAGATTGTTCGCCACGCCGTCAAGGGCATGCTTCCCAAGGGACGTCTGGGCCGCACCTTGCTCAGCAACCTCTACGTATTCGAGGGCACCGAGCACGACAAGGCTGCACAGAAGCCGAAGACTATTGATATTAACCAGTATAAATAAAGAATCAAGATGGAACTCATTAATGCAATTGGTCGCCGCAAGAGCGCTGTAGCTCGTGTTTACCTGAAGGAAGGTACCGGTAAGATCACTATCAATAAGAAAGATTTGACAGAATTTTTCCCATCAGCCATTCTGCAGTACGTGGTTAAGCAGCCGCTGCAGCTCCTTGAGGCTGAGGGCAAGTATGACATCAAGGCCAATCTCGACGGCGGAGGCTTCACCGGCCAGAGCCAGGCACTGCGCCTCGCCATCGCCCGTGCGCTCGTCAAGATCGACGCGGAGGACAAGAAGGCCCTCAAAGACGCAGGCTTCCTCACACGCGACAGCCGTGCCGTCGAGCGTAAGAAGCCGGGTCAGCCCAAGGCTCGCCGTCGCTTCCAGTTCAGTAAGCGTTAACCACTGGACGCAAGTTTAGCATCCAAACCCGACAGACTTTATGTTTCGCGGCTCCATCGGGGCCGATGACGGCTGGATTACTGTCGGGCTGGTTCTAAGAGAATTACAAAGGAAAGTAAACAATCAAACAAAAGAAACGAAAAATGTCAAGAACAAATTTTGACCAACTGCTTCAGGCAGGTTGCCACTTCGGCCACCTCAAGCGCAAGTGGAACCCCGCCATGGCTCCTTACATCTTCATGGAGCGCAACGGCATTCACATCATCGACCTGAACAAGACCGTAGCCAAGGTTGACGAGGCTGCCGAAGCTCTGAAACAGATTGCCAAGTCGGGCAAGAAGATACTGTTTGTCGCTACTAAAAAACAGGCCAAGGACGTTGTGGCAGACAAAGCTGCCGCCGTCAACATGCCATACGTGAACGAACGTTGGGCCGGCGGTACGCTGACCAACTTCCCCACCATCCGTAAGGCAGTGAAGAAAATGACAAACATCGACAAGCTGATGAACGACGGAACGTTCGCCAATCTCTCGAAGCGCGAGCTGTTGCAGATCAGCCGTCAGCGTGCCAAGCTCGAAAAGAACCTTGGTTCCATCGCCGACCTCACTCGTCTGCCGAGTGCTCTCTTCATCGTTGACGTGATGAAGGAGAACATCGCCGTGAAAGAGGCCAACCGTCTGGGTATTCCCGTGTTCGGTATCGTCGACACCAACTCCGATCCCAAGAACATCGACTTTGTCATTCCCGCCAATGACGACGCCAAGGACAGCGTAGAGGTCATCCTCGACGCCGTTTGCGGAGCCGTTGCCGAAGGCTTGGAGGAGCGCAAGGCCGAGAAGGCCGACGAGAAAGCTGCCGCTGAACAGGCAGAGGAAGTGGCCGACGCGAAGCCCAAGCGTGTCCGCAAAGCCCGCAAGGAAGACGAAGCTGAGGTGGAGGTTGAAGAAGCTCCCGCAGCAGAATAAACAGTGAATCATAGGGTCTTATGGTGTAGGATAGGGTCTATATGCTCCTGTCGGCACCCTAAGTCCCTTTCATTTTTCAGCAAATACATTTAGAAAAACAATATTATGGCTATTTCAATTGAAGATATCAAGAAACTGCGGGCCATGACCGGCGCAGGTCTTGCTGATGTAAAGAAGGCACTCACCGAAGCCGAGGGCGACTTCGAAAAGGCTAAGGAACTGCTCCGCGAGCGCGGACTGGCCATCGCCGCCAAGCGTTCCGACCGTGAGACGTCGAATGGTTGCGTACTGGTGAAGAAGGTTGAAGGCTTTGCCGCCATGGTGGCGGTGAAGTGCGAGACCGACTTTGTGGCCAACGGCAAGGATTTCATCCAGATGACACAGGAGATTCTCGACGCGGCCGTTGCCGCCCGTGCCAAGTCTTTGGATGAGGTGAAGGCGTTGAAGCTGGCCAATGGCGAAGAGGCACAGGCCGTTGTGACACAGCGTTCGGGCATTACCGGCGAGAAGATGGAGCTGGATGGCTACAACTTCCTCGAAGGTGACAACATCTCCGTTTACGACCACATGGGCAAGCACACGCTGGCTACGATGGTGCAGTTCAACGCCGAGAACGAAGAGGCTGGCCACAAGATTGCCATGCAGGTGGCTGCCATGAAGCCGGTGGCCCTCGACGAGGCTTCCGTTCCCCAGTCGGTGAAGGACGAGGAGTACAAGGTTGCCGTTGAGAAGACCAAGGAAGAGCAGGTGGAGAAGGCCGTAGCCGCCGCCTTGAAGAAGGCCGGTATCAACCCCGCCCACGTCGATTCGGAAGACCACATCGAAAGCAACGTGAAGAAAGGCTGGCTCACGCAGGAGGACGCCGACAAGGCAAAGCAGATCAAGGAGACCGTTGCAGCCGAGAAAGCAGCCAACCTCAACGAGAACATGATTGAGAATATCGCCAAAGGCCGCTTGGCCAAGTTCTTCAAGGAGAACTGCCTCGTAGACCAGGAGTTCCAGTTCGCAGACGGCGACAAGGTCACCGTGAAGGACTGGTTGAAGGCCCAGGGCCTCGAAATCGTCGCCTACAAGCGTTTCACGCTGGTAGCCGACTAATCTCGACTTTGGTTCAAAGCAAAACAACAAGGGTGCGTTTCATTGCGAAGCGCACCCTTTTTTCTATCCATTTCCTGCTTGAGGAATGGCGGAGGCTGTGGCGTCGTAGGTCGAAAGGCCGCCCGCTTATTCCGTTATCGTTACGTTCACGGTGACGGTCTGGCCGCTTCGGTCTTTCAGGTGGAAGCTTTCCAGCCCCAACTTGGCGTCAGTTGGAATGTTCATGCACAGCACTTCATGCTCCAGAGGGTAGTCTATGCCGATGGACTGCTTGTCCAGAATGAACGCGCCGCACTGCAACGATTGTTCCTCAATGCGCCAATCGCCCGTTGCGAGCTTGATGGGGAAGCTCAACATCTGGCCCCGGGCGGCCGTGACGTCCAGCCGGGACGACGTGATGTCACGCCCGTCCCTGACCCGCACTTCGAGAAACGCCTTGATACCCCGCTGGTCTTCGAGCGTGTAGTAGCCCGTCGCGCCACCTCGGTTGCCCTTGATGTGGAGCACATCCTCGGCGTCTATCGTGATGTCGGCCACGTCGCTGTTGCGGACGACGCGGTATTTGCCTGTGCCGAAGGTGGGCTTCAGCTTCATCGTCGTGCCATAGGCGAAGTCCACGACATAGCCCGCCTGCTTCAGTTTCTCGCTCGTCGACCGGATGTCGATTCGTCTTTCCTGCCCACTTTCGTCACTCAGTCGGATGCTGGTATGCTCCCGCAGCAGCTTCACCGTCACGTGGTTGCCGTTCTGGACGACGACGGCCGACGGATTCTTCGGGTCTGCGTCCAGCACCACGGCCGTGCATCTGCCCATGCTCGACGTGATGTCGAAGTCGCAATCGAGCGTGTCTGTCGTCAGCGTGTAGGTGAGAACGTCGTTGTATTCGCCCTTGGCGGAAATCTCGATGGGCCTCGTCGTCTCCTCCGTCTCATTGCTGCACGCGATGAAAAGGGATGAGGCGAGGAGACAGCCGAGCGGCAATAGCAATCTCATGGCTTTCATAAGAACAAATCGTTTGGTTCGTGCGGTAAAAGTATCATCTTTCGTCGACATGCGCAACTGGCCGCTGTTAATTTTCCGCAACTTAGCTTCCGTTTTACTTTTTTGCTGCTTTTTCGGCCTTGCTGACGTCCGTTACAGGACGATTCCGAACGAAAACGTCTTGAACTGCGGGCCGTAGCCTTTCCTGAAGAGGCTGCTCGGACGGTATTTGAAGTAGACGGTGGTGTGGTAAACCGTCACGGTGCCCATCATGCCGATGGTCGCCAGCTTGGTTTTCAGGTCGTTCGTCGTGTCCTTGTGCTTTGCTCCGTCCATCCGATAGCGGGTCTTCAGGCTGCCCTTCGTGTTGAGATTCAGCACCGGCCCCAGCGAGAATCCGAAGTGTTTGCCCATGTACTCGTAGCGCAAGGGGACCACCAGGTCGAACGTATGGACGCGCGAGAAGCGGGGCTTGGCGCCGTCGGCATACTTCTCAAGGGTCACCACCTTGTCGTCGTCGGCCGCAAACCGATAGTTGTCCACGATGCGGTAGTTGCGCCAGTCGAAGCCCATGCCCACCGAAAAGGCATGCCCGTTGTGCCACGGACGATAGTGGTAGGTGCCGAATAGCCACCAGATCTCCCACGACTTGAACGGTTTGACGTCCATTTGCTCGGGCGCGTCCATGACGCCGCAGAATCCCAAAGCGAAGTCCGACGTGATGTCCGACTGCGGCCGGCCCTTTCTCTTCTTCTTGAAAAAGCCGAACGTGAAGTCCCACGTGTCGCGGTTGATGGCCGACGTCGACACATAGTTGCTGTCCACCAGCTCAATGCGGTTGCTGTAGCGGTAGTTCGGGTTGTCGTCGCTGCCCTCGATCAGGATGGATTGCAGCGAATCGGAGGTCACCACGGTTACCTTCCTCGGGTTGCGAACCACCACCGTGTCGTTCTCCACCCTGTTGTCGGCCATCGCCTGGCCGCCTACGGCCAGCGTCAATGCCAGAAGTGTTGTCTTCATCATAGTCTTTCGTTTTATTTAATCAGTCTTCTCAGTTCGCCGATGTTCCTCACCCGCCCCTCCATGTACACCACGTTGAGGGCGGTCC
This sequence comes from Segatella baroniae DSM 16972 = JCM 13447, assembly GCF_000426585.1. Classification (GTDB taxonomy): domain Bacteria; phylum Bacteroidota; class Bacteroidia; order Bacteroidales; family Bacteroidaceae; genus Prevotella; species Prevotella baroniae. The sequence continues at coordinate 85,584 of NZ_AUFQ01000002.1, read as the reverse complement.
GCTTGCCGTTGCGTTTGGCGATGTAGCACAGGAAGCGGTTGACGGGGCCGTCGGGCGTCATCGTGAGGATGACGGTCGTGCCGCCGTCTTTCCGTGTCGTCTCGCTGCTCACGGCGTTCTGCCGGTCGCGTTCCACCATTTCGTCCACCTTGGCCTTCTGCTCCGGCGTGGCCTGGAAGCCGTAGCTGCGGTAGAAATCGAGGTTGTATTTGCTGAGTGCGCGGCCTTTCACCTTCACTTCCACGACCTCGGCGTCCCGCATTTGCGCCTTCGTCACGACCTTGCCGTCGAACAAGGCCCCCACGTTCAGTCCCTGTTGGGCCTGTGCGCAGCCCCAGATGGGCAGCATGGTGAGCATGAGTAAGATTCGTCTTAACATATCCGTCGTATTGAATTGTGATGTTGTCTAATCGTGTTCGCCGCCCCCGCCGCCGAAGATGTCGCGCAGCTGGCGGTCCGCGCCCGTCTGTCCCGCCTCGCCGATGTCGCCCATCGTCGCGTCCACGCTGTTGAGGATGGCCGCCCGGTCGGTCACGAGCCGTCCGTTGACGTAGGCCTTGCAGTAGTTTTGCTCATGGTCGAGGTGGAGGAGGGCCGCGCCCGTCGCCAGCAGCACCGCCACGGCTGCCGCCACGCCGACGATTCTGCGTCTGAAGCCGACTTTCAACCGCCCCTGCGCCGTGTTTTCCGGTAGCGTTTGCCCCGCCGGTGCCGTGCCGATGAAGCCCAATGACATGAACATCTCACGCAGTGGCAGCAGCTCGGCTGCTACATCGTTGCCCTGGAAATAGCGATAGAGCCGTCGTTCTTCCGCCAATGTCGTCTCCCCTTCAAAGAAACGGTCGACCAGTTGTCTGATATTCTCTTCGTCATTCATGTCCTTCTTCTTTTAAAAAGTTGTCTCTGATGGCCTGTCGGGCTCGGCTCAACGCCTTTCTCACCGCCACTTCGTTGCTCCCGATGAGGGCCGCCATGTCCTTCATCTCCATGTTTTCCATGTGTCGGAGTCGGATGAGGGTCTGCTGCAAGGTGGGCAGTCGGTCGATGATCTTCATCATTCGGTCGATTCGTTCGTCGGCCTCGTGGCTTTCCTCGGCCATGTTTTCGCTGATGGCTTGCCTTTCGGGCCGTCGTCGGATGAGGTCGATGCAGCGGTTGCGCACGAGAATCGTGGCGAAACCGTCCATCGGCTGGCGCAAGGTGTCGCGGATTTGCCACAGCTTGAGCAGCACGTCCTGCACGACGTCCTCGGCTTCCTCCCCGTCGCCCATGTATCTGCGGGCCATGAAAAGCAGTTGCGGTCTGACGCGGCAGGCCTCTTCTTTATATTCGTCGACAGTCATCGAATTTCTCGGTTCGTTACCATGATTACGCACCCAGGTGCCTTTTGTGACACGAAAATAATAAAAAAATCGGGTCATGGGCAATGATTCGTCCGTTTTTGTGTAACGATGGAGAGTATTTTGTGTGACGGTGGGGTTGTCAAAAGGCAGCTTTCAGCCTGTAGAAGCTGCCCTTTCAGCCTGTAGAAGCAGCCCTTTCGGCGTGTCAAAGCACTGCTTTTGCAAGTCCGTCGCAGTGCTTTCGCAACCCCGTCGCCATCCTTTCGCAAACCCGGAGGGTGGCGGTCGGCGCGTCGCGGCGCGACTTGGGCTGCGCAGAAAGGCACCGACGACAGGTTTGCCGGCCCGCTTCCGGGCCGTCGCGGCACGTCCGTGCCCGTCCATTGAAAAGCTTCGGTTTGCTTGTCGGTGTCAAAAAAAATCATGACCTTTGTACGGCAGAACCAACTTAAGCGAGCTTTATGAAGATATTTGCAGTGGGAATGAACTATCCCGAGCACAATAAATCGTTGCATGTTCCGTTTTCCAAACCAGAGGTTCCGGTCATTTTCACGAAAGCCGACTCGGCTTTGCTGAAGGACCACAAGCCTTTTTTCATCCCCGACCATCTGGGACGCGTCGAGTATGAGACCGAGATTGTGGTGCGCATCTGCAAGTTGGGCAAGACCGTCGCTGAGCGTTTCGCGCCCCGCTACTACGACGCGGTGACGGTGGGCATTGACTTCACGGCCCGCGAGATGCAGCAGAAGCTCCGCCGGGAGGGCCTTCCGTGGGAGCTGTGCAAAGGTTTCGACGGGTCGGCGGCCCTTGGCGAGTGGGTCGGTCTGGAGAAGTTCCGCGACGTCCAGGCCCTGCGTTTCCACCTCGACATCAACGGGCGCACCGTGCAGGCGGGCTGCACGAGCGACATGCTCTACACCGTCGACGAGCTGATAGCCTACATCAGCCGCTATTTCACGCTCAAGACGGGCGACATTCTCTACACCGGCTGCCCCACGGGGTGCGGCCCGGTCTGCGTAGACGACCATCTGGAAGGCTATCTCGAAGACCGCAAGGTGTTGGAATTCAATTGTAAATAACCCTCTCGAAGCCCCCTTTGCGGGCGTTTCTGTACAATATGAAGCAGCTCAGACACCTTCTTTGTGTCGTCGGTTTGCTGCTGGCCCTGCACGTTCAGGCCTACCAGCGGTTCTTCAACCTGACCTATGACGAGGTCAGGATCGACAGCCTGTTGCCTCGTTTCTCCTTTTCGCTGCCCCTTTCGGGCCGCTATCAAGACTCCATTTACCAGGTCAGGCTGCTCTATCCCGAGTATCTCGACATGTCGCCGGCCGACGTCGACGCCTGCGTGCGCAAGACCCGCGCCCCGTTGGGCGCCCTTCCCGCCGTCCACCAGCGGATGACGGTCAGCCGCAAGCAGGCCGCCTTGCAGCTGGAGCTGACGCCCCTGGCGTTCCACGAAGGGCGTTATCGCTTCCTGGTGGGCTTCATGCTCCAGGTGGAGGCTCGTCCGCGGCCTGCCGTTACGCGTGCGGGAGGGCGGACGAAGGCCCCCGCGCCGGGCGAACGCTATGCCGAAAGCTCCGTCCTGGCCTCGGGACGTTGGGCCAAGATACGGGTGCCGGCGTCGGGAGTCTATCAGCTGACCGACGAACTGGCGCGCAAGGCCGGCTTCGGCGACGCAAGCAGGGTCAGAATCTACGGCTATGGCGGCGCGTTGCAGCCCGAAGTGCTCACGGACGACTATCTGCGGCAGACCGACGACCTGCACGAGGTGGCGCAATGCGTGGTGGATGGCCGGCGGCTGTTTTACGCGCAGGGGCCGGTGTCGTGGAGCGACAAGGCCGCCACGCGCCGCACGCGCAATCCTTATTCAGACTATGGCTGTTATTTCCTGACCGAATCCGACACACCCGCGCTGCAACAGGATTCCACGGCCTTTCTTTCCGCTTTCTATCCTTTGCCGTCACATTACCATTCGCTCCATGAAGTCGACGGCTTTTCATGGTATCATGGCGGCCGCAACTTGTTCGACACGGAATCCGTCGGTGTCGGCGGGACCAAGGAAGTGGTCATTGACAATCCGCAGCAGAGCGATTACGCCCGGTTGTCGGTCTGCGTGACGGCCCAGACCAACACGGATGTGGAGGTGTCGCTCGACGGCAAGGCGCTCGGCACGCTTCGTGTGCGCCTCACCGACGAGTACGACCATGGCAACCAGGCCACGGGCATCTACGAGGTCGGCTCGCTGAAGGCGTCGGCGACGGTCGGCCTGCGGGTGGTTTCGGGTGGCCCGATGCGGCTCGACCATGTGTCGATGGCCTGGTACAAGCCTGTGGCGGCGCCAAGGCTCACCGCCACGTTCCCGTCGCCCGAGTATGTGGGCGCGGTGGCCAACCAGAACCTGCACGGCGACGGCCCGACCGACATGGTCATCGTCATCCCCGCGTCGCGGAAGTTGCGGGAACAGGCCGAAAGACTCAAGCGTTTCCACGAGCAACACGATGAGTTGCGCGTCAGAATCGTGGCGGCCGACGAACTCTACAATGAGTTTTCGAGCGGAACGCCCGACGCCTCGGCCTACAAGCGCTATCTGAAAATGCTCTACGACCGTGCGTCGACCGAGCAGGACCTGCCCCGCTACCTGCTCCTCATGGGCGACGGACTGTGGGACAACCGCATGCTGACGAGCGACGGACGGTGGAAAGACCCCGCCGACCACCTCTTGTGCTACGAAAGCGAGAACTCTTTCAACGCCGTGAAGTGCTATGTGGCGGACGATTTCTACACGTTGCTCGACGACGGTGAGCAACTGACGACCGCCGATGGCGAATATTCCTACGGCAAACCCGACCTGGCGGTGGGCCGCATGCCCGTGACGACGCCCGAAGAGGCCGCGACGATGGTGGACAAGACCATCCGCTACGTGGAGAACGCCCAGCCCGGAGCGTGGCAGAACACGCTGATGTTCATGGGAGACGACGGCAACAAGAACATCCACATGCTGCAAGCAAACGAGGCGGCCGACCAAACCGTCAAGGCACATCCGGGCTTTGTGGTGAGGAAAGTGATGTGGGACGCCTACGAAAGGGTGGCTTCGAGCACGGGAAAGACCTATCCCGACGCCGCCCGCCTCGTCAAACAGCAGCAGCAAAGCGGCGCGCTCATCATGGATTATGCCGGCCATGGCATAGAATATCAGCTTTCCGACGAGGCCGTGCTGCGCATCACCGACTTCGAGACGTTCGACAACAGGAACCTGCCGCTGTGGGTGACGGCCTCGTGCGACATCATGCCGTTCGACGGAAGCGTGCCCACGATCGGCGAGACGGCCGTGCTCAATCCCAAGGGAGGGACCTTCGCCTTCTTCGGAACGACCCGGACGGTGTATGAAGCCTACAATCGGGTGCTCAACGAGGCCTATATTAAATATGTATTGGGACAGTCCGGAGGACGTCACAACACGATAGGCGAGGCGCAACGGCTGGCCAAGATCGAGATGATAGAGACGGGACAGGACCCCACCATCAACAAGTTGCAGTACGCGTTGCTGGGCGATCCGGCCGTAAGACTGAACCTCCCGTCGTGCCAAGTGGTGGTCGACTCCATCAACGGTGTTGCGGTGGGCGGAGAAAGCATGCCCGTGCTGGCGGCGGGAGCCATCGCCAGGGTGGTCGGCCACGTGGAGGGACAGCCCGATTTCAAGGGCATTGTCAGTCTGACGGTGCGCGATTCGGAGGAAGCCGTCACCTGCCGGATGAACAACCAGAGTGAGGTGGACACGGCTTTCGTGTTCAAGGACCGGCAAAAAACGCTCTACAATGGCACCGACAGCATAAGGGGCGGGCGGTTTGCCGTGACCTTCGCCGTGCCCAAGGACATGAACTACAGCATGGGCCGAGGGCTGATCAACCTGTTCGCGGCCGACGCCGACCGGCATTTGACGGGCCACGGGGCCTGCGAGGACTTCCTGGTGGGCGGGTCGGCCGAGGCCGATGACGACGGCAAGGGCCCGTCGCTGTTCTGCTATCTCAACACGCCGCAGTTCGAAAACGGCGGCAAGGTGAACGCCACGCCGCTCTTCGGAGCGGAACTCCACGACGCGAATGGAATCAACGCGTCGGGTTCCGGCATTGGCCACGACCTGGAATTGGTGATCGACGGCGATGCCGAGAAGACCTATCGACTGAACGACCATTTCCAATACGACTTCGGCAGCTACACCCGAGGCCGCCTCTTCTTCACCATTCCCGAACTTTCGCCCGGCCCCCACAGGCTGCAGTTCAGGGCCTGGGACGTCCTGAACAATTCCACCACGACCGAACTGGCGTTTGAAGTGGTGCCGGGGCTGGGGCCGCAGCTGGGCAGCATCGGCGTGACCGACAATCCCGCCCGCACCGCCACCACCTTCCTCATCAACCACGACCGCCGCGGCAGTCGCATGGAGGTGCAGGTGGAGGTGTTCGACGTGGCCGGACGGCTGCGCTGGTCGCATGCGGAGAGCGGCACGGCCGCCGACAGTTCCTATCGGATAGGGTGGGACTTGCGCCAGCGGAACGGCGCCCGCGTGCAGCCGGGAATCTACATCTATCGGGTGACGGTGGGCGCAGATGGAGGCAAAAAGGCGTCGAAGGCGCAGAAACTCATCGTCGTGGGCAATAATTAGGCGGCCCGGACGTTTCTGAAAATGATAGCGATAATGAAGTAGAAACGCATAAAACCATCAGATGACAAACCGTTCAAGACTCATCGCAACGCTCCTGTTGCCGGTCTTTGCGCTGACCGTGTCCGCGCAGAAAGATAAGATTTTCAACCCCGTCAGGTATTCCGTCACCTCACAGATGATAGCCCCCGACGCCCGTGCCGGCGGTATGGGCGACGTGGGAGCGGCCACCGACCCCGACGTGGTGTCGCAATTCTGGAATCCCGCCAAGTATCCGTTCGCCATTTCGAGGGCCGGCGTGGCCATCAACTACACGCCGTGGCTGCGCCAGTTGGTGAGCGACATGGACCTGGGCTACCTTTCGGGCTACTACCGGATAGGCGACTACAGTGCCGTGAGCGCGTCGTTGCGTTACTTCTCGCTGGGAGAAGTGGGCTACAGCAGCTCGGGCGACGGCAAATATGACATGACCATCAACCCCTACGAGATGTCGTTCGACGTGGCTTACTCATTGATGTTGAGCGAAAAGTTCTCCTTGGGCGCCGCCGTCAGGTGGATTTATTCGGATCTTACCTATAATTATACGCAGGAAACGACGCCCGGCAGCGCCTTCGCGGCCGACATCGCGGCCTATTACCAGAACTATATCATGCTGGGACAGCGCGAGTGTCAGCTCGGCATAGGCCTGAACATCTCGAACATCGGCAGCAAGATTTCGTTCGGAGGGTCCAACAGAAGTGAGTTCATCCCCACCAACCTGCGGCTGGGCGCTTCGCTCATGGTGCCCGTCGACGCGTACAACAAGTTCACGATTGCCGCCGACGCCAACAAACTGCTCGTGCCGACCTATCCCGTCCAGGGCGCGGACGAGGCCGGAACGGACTACGACACGCGGGTGCAGAAGGACTATTATGACGTGTCGAGTATCGGGGGAATCTTCAAAAGCTTCAGCGACGCGCCCGGCGGACTGAAGGAGGAATTGCAGGAAGTGCAGTGGTCGCTGGGCGGAGAGTACACCTATAACGACAAGTTCACTGTGCGGGTCGGCTATCACCATGAGAGTGAGAGCAAAGGCAACATGAAATACTTCACCGTGGGGGCGGGGTTCAAGATGAACGTGCTGTCCATCGACGCCGGATACGTCATCGCCTCGGCCAAGAGCAACCCGCTCGACCAGACGCTCCGCTTCACCGTGAGCTTCGACATGGATGGAATCAAGGATTTGTTTAAACGATAAAATCATCAGGATATGATACGAGTGGGAATGGGATTCGACGTCCACAAGCTGGTGGAGGGCCGCGACTTGTGGCTGGGAGGTGTCAAGATCGAGCACGAGAAGGGCCTGTTGGGCCACAGCGACGCCGACGTGCTGCTGCATGCAGTCAGCGACGCGTTGCTGGGTGCGGCCAACATGCGCGACATCGGCCATCATTTCCCCGACACCAGCGACGCCACACTCGACATGGACAGCAAGGTCATCCTGCGCGAGGTGGTGAAGCTCATTGCCGCCAAGGGCTACTGTGTCGGCAATGTCGACGCCACCATCTGTGCCGAACGCCCCAAGGTCAATCCGCACGTGCCCGCCATGAAAGCCTGCATGGCCGAAGTGATGGGCATTGACGAAGACCAGGTGTCCATCAAGGCCACGACGACGGAGAAGCTGGGCTTCATGGGCCGCGAGGAAGGTATCGCCGCCTATGCCGTCTGCTTGATAGAGAAATAGGAAGAAGAAATGAGGTCGCCCAAAACCACCATCAAGGATATTGCCAAAAGCCTGGGGATGTCGGTAGCCACCGTCTCGCGCTCACTCAACGGCAGCCATGAAGTGAGTGAAGAAACGCGCAGCCGCGTGCTTGACAAGGCCCGCGAATTGAATTACAAGCCCAACATCCACGCACGAAACCTGCTGAAACGGCGCAACAACATGATAGGAGTGGTCGTTCCGGAGTTCACGACCTTCTTCTTTCCGGAAATCATCATCGGCATTCAAGAGGTCATGAATGCGCAAGGTTATCAAGTGTTGATTTGCCAGTCCAGCGAGTCCGCCACGCTCGAACGCCGCAACATCGAGATGTTGGAGGCCGGCATGGTGGAAGGACTTATCGTCTCGGTTGCGAAAGACACCCGCAACAGCGACCTCTACAATCGTCTCATGGCAGAAGGAATGCCCATGGTGTTCGTCAATCGTGTGTTGCCTGAACTGCATGCCACGCAAGTTGTGCTCGACGACCGCAAGTGGGCGTTCAAGATGGTCGACCATCTTGTGCGATGCGGCTACCGCAACATCGCCCATCTGGCAGGCAACGAACACCTGGCTGTCACCAAAGAGCGGATGCAAGGCTACCTTGACGCCCTCTCATCGCATGGCATTCCCATTCAGGAAAAATACATCATGTACGTTGGTGTTCAGCAAGATAGGGCGAAAGTGGGCGTAGATTATCTGTTGAGTCTCAAAGAACGACCCGACGCCATCTTCTCCGTCAACGACCCCATTGCCGTCGGCTGCATGCTCGAATTGCGCAAACGAGGCCTGCGCATACCACAGGATATGGCCGTGGCAGGCTTTTCCGAATCGCCGATAGGGCGCATCATGGAGCTGACCAGCGTATTGCAACCCACGTTTGAGATGGGCAGGATGGCCGCCCGACGGCTGCTCCGGCTGATGGCAGACGTGGCGACGCCCATTGAGACCATCATCCTTGACGGTAAACTGAACGTGCGCAAATCCACATTGCCTGTCGACAAGAGGTAGGCGATGGTCTGACGTTACGTAAACGTTTACGTAGATATTCCGTCTTTTTGATTCTTTTTGCCGCTTCTTAACCGTAACTTTGCTTACGGGAAACCTCCTATTACGATCAAACAGCAAAAAGAATCCAGACAATCATGAGCCTTCTCGACTTTATCATGGTGGCGTTGCTCACCCTTGGCGTGCTCACGGCAGGCATGGCGTTTGCCAAACAAGGCAAGAACATGACCTCTTTCTTCGCGGCGGGTGGTGCCGTGCCTTGGCAAACCAGCGGTCTGTCGCTCTTCATGAGCTTCTTTTCGGCCGGCACCTTCGTGGTATGGGGCTCCGTGGCCTACCTTCAGGGATGGGTGGCGGTCAGCATTCAGTGGACCATGGCCGTGGCAGGACTGGTGGTCGGCACGTGGATAGCCCCGCGTTGGCACCGGACAGGTTCGCTCACCGTGGCCGAATACATCGACAAACGCCTCGGCGTACACGTGCAGAAGACCTATACTTTCCTGTTTCTCTTCATCTCGCTGTTTCTCACCGCTTCGTTTCTATATCCCGTGGCTAAGATCGTTGAGGTCTCCACGGGGCTGAACCTCAACCTCTGCATCATCCTTTTGGGCGCGTTCTGCATCCTTTACGTGTCTGTGGGTGGGCTTTGGGCCGTTGTTTCCACCGACGTGTTGCAGTTCATCATCCTCATGGCGGCCATCATCATCGTCGTTCCGATGTCGTTGGAACGCGTGGATGGCGTGCAGTCGTTCGTGGCGCACCTGCCCGAAAGGTTCTTCCGGCTGACCACCGACGACTATCCCTTGCCCTTCATCCTTGCTTTCGGCCTCTACAACGCCATCTTCCTGGGTGGCAACTGGGCCTACGTACAACGTTTCACCTGTGTCCGCACGGCCACCGACGCCCGTCGCGTCGGCTGGTTCTTCGCCGCATTGTATTTCCTCAGTCCTGTTTTGTGGATGCTTCCGCCCATGGTCTATCAGCTGTTGAACCCCTCGCTTGGCGCGATGGAGAGCGAAGGAGCCTATCTAATGATGTGCAAGGAGGTGTTGCCCAAGGGTATTTTGGGGTTGATGATTGGCGGAATGATCTTCGCAACGACCAGCGCGATGAACTCAAAGCTCAACATTGCCTCGGGCGTGGTCACCAACGACCTGTACAGACGCCTCTATCCCCACAGCCCGCAACGCCGTCTCATATTGGTGGCGCGCCTTTCCACCGTGGCATTCGGTGTCGTCAGCATGCTCATCGCGCTGCTCATCCAGCACATGGGTGGCGTCGTGAACGTGGTCATCAGCCTGGCTGCGCTCACGGGAGTGCCACTTTACCTGCCCGTGATATGGACATTGTTCTCCCACCGGCAAACGGGGGCGACCGTCTTGGCCACCACCATCGTGAGCCTTGCGGTCAACGCGCTGCTTAAATTCGTAGCCCCCGCATTGACGGGGTTCGCCTTCAGCCGCACGGGAGAGATGGTTTTCGGTTGCGCCCTGCCCATCCTCATGCTTGCGTCGTTCGAATTCTACTTCAAACTTGCGGGCAAAAGCAGCCGCCGATACGCCGCCTACACCGCATGGGAGGAGGCCAACAACGCCCGCCGCGGCAGCCTTGCGGCGCGGACAAGCCCCGAAGTGGAAAGCGAAAACGCCTACAGCAAGCGGATCATAGGGCTGGGGATATTCTTCATCGGCCTTTCCGTCGCGGCATTGGGCCTGCTGTCGGCAGACCATGGTAGTCTTGTCGCAGGCACAGGAGGCTGCTTCATGCTGATAGGAGCAGCCCTTTCATGGACTGCAAGGACAACAATGAAAAAACAGAATCACCATGATAGAGAAACAATTTGAAAGCAACAAGCGCGCGCAACGGACCGAACGCGTCGCCACCGACCTGCTCGTGGCCGGTGGCGGCATGGCCGGCGTGTGCGCGGCCATAGCGGCGGCACGGCAGGGACTGCGCGTGGCGCTGGTGCAGGACCGTCCCGTGCTCGGTGGCAACGCTTCGAGCGAAGTGCGTCTGTGGGTGTTGGGCGCCACTTCGCACATGGGCAACAACAACCGCTGGGCGAGAGAAGGCGGATTGCTCAATGAGCTGCTGGTCGAAAACACTTTCCGCAACCGAGAGGGCAACCCCGTCATCTTCGACACCGTATTGCTTGACAAGGTTCTTGCCGAGAAGAACATCTCCCTTTACCTCAATACGGTCATCTATGACATTGAAAAGAAGGACGCGCGGAACATCGGCGGCGTGGCAGCGTACAACCCCCAGAACGAAATCCGATACCACTTCGAGGCTGAACTCTACTGCGACGCGACGGGCGACGGCCTTTTGGCCTACATGTCAGGCGCCCATTATCGCCAGGGAGCGGAAGACGCGGCGGAGTTCGGCGAGAAGTTCGCGCCCGACAAGGCCACCTACGGCGAGCTGTTGGGGCATACCATCTTCTTCTATATCAAGGATGAGGGCAAGCCCGTGCGCTATGTGCCGCCTCATTTCGCCCTGACCGTCGACGAAGTGGAGCGCAACATCAACAAGATACATAATCCGGAATATTTCTTCACGGCACAGGCCGGCTGCAAATACTGGTGGATTGAATACGGAGGACGCCTCGACACCGTGGGCGACACCGAGGAAGTGAAGTACAAATTGCTCAGTGTGGTCTACGGAATATGGAACTATATCAAGAACTCCGGCCGCTTTCCCGAAGCCGAAAGCCTCACCCTCGAATGGGCGGGCACGATTCCCGGAAAGCGCGAGAGCCGCCGGTTTGCCGGACTTTACATGCTCACGCAGCAGGATGTTGTCGAACAACGCCCTCAACCCGACACGGTGGCGTTCGGCGGCTGGTCTCTCGACCTGCATCCGGCCGACGGCGTGTTCAGCAAAGAGAAGAAGGCGTGCAGCCAATGGCATTCAAAAGGCGTCTATCCCATCCCTTATCGCTGCTACATCACGCCCCACATAGACAATCTCTACTTGGCAGGACGCATCATCAGCGCCAGCCATGTGGCCTTTGCCTCTACACGGGTGATGGCCACTTGTGCGGCGGGTGGCGAGGCTGTGGGCACCGCCGCCGCGTATTGCGTGAACCACCACTGCTCACCCCATGGGCTGATGGAAGCGCGCCACATGGCCGGATTGCAGCAACTCCTCACACGCAATGGCGTCTATCTGCCACAGACAGCCGTCGCCCTTGCCGACGACGTGCTGCGACAAGCCGACATCACGGCCTCTTCCTCCTTGGTGCTGGACGTGCTGCCGCCCAACGGCGAGTGGAAGACGCTCATCCATTCGGTCGCCCAAATGCTCCCCGTGCGCCGAGGGGAAATGCCTTCCGTCACCCTTGCGATGCGCGCCGATGGCGCCACCAACCTGCGGGTGGAGTTGCGCGTCAGCAGCAAGCCGTTCAACCACACCCCCGACCGCACCTTGGAAGTGCAGGAACTCGCGTTGCAGGCAGGGGAGCAGGAGCGGCAACTGGACTTCGCCGCACAGATTCCGACCGACTGTTACGCCTTCGTGTGCTTCATGAAGAACGAGCAGGTGGCCTTGCAGTCGTCCGACACCATCATCAGTGGCGTGCTGGCCGTGTTCAACAAGCGGCTGCCGGCCGTGTCCAACTGGGGCAGACAGCAGCCGCTGACCGACATCGGCGTGGAAAGTTTTGAGTTCTGGTGTCCCGAACGGCGCAAGAAGGCCTACAACATCGCCATGCGCATCGCGCCCGGCCTGACTTGTTTCGGCCCTGAAAACCTGCGGTCGCTGCCTTATCGTCCCGTGGCGCAGCCCAACGCCTGGGTGGCGGCCTTGTCCGACCGCCGTCCCACGCTCACTTTCACCTGGGAAAAGGAGCAGCACATCAGCGCGGTGACGCTTCTTGCCGACGTCGACTACGACCATCCGATGGAGTCGGTGCAGTGGGGACACGCCGAGAACCGCATGCCGCAGTGTGTCGACAGGATTGAGATTGTCGTCAACGGACACGCCCGTTTCACCGTCACGGACAACTATCAGGCCTTGGTGAATGTGTCTTTCGGGCCACAAGGTGTTGTCGCCAGGCAGCTGGAAATACGTCTTTCAAACACGTCGTCCAACGCGGCCGTGGCCTTGATGGGCATACAATTCAAATAAAAAGACTTACCATGACGTTCCATAGAATCACAACCCTCCTCGTTCTGCTGTCCGCAGCATGGACATTGCGCGGCGCCGGCAAGCCGACGGCACCCGTCTACAGGCCGGTCGACAACCTGTTGGTCGTTCAGACGGCTCGGGGTGAAGTGCGCTTGCCCTTGGGCGGACAGCACTTGTTTGTCGCCGACAAGGATTTCAAGCCGCAGGTAGTCGACACTTTCACGACTTCATGCAAGGTGCCTTTCATCGAACGCAACTTCATTTACCCTCGGCGGGCATGGCTCGACAACGTTACCGACGTGTCCTTGCTCACGGCCGGCACGCGCACAAAGCTGTCCGCATACCGCATCGTGTCGCGGGAGCCTTTGATTCTCACGACCGAGAACCGCTGGGCGACCGTGTATCTGCGCTTCACCATGCAGGGAGACGCGCTTGCTGTCACCCAAACCCTCGTGGCCAGGCAAGACGGTTGCTTCTCGTTGTCAACACCTTGCCTGCCCATCGCCGACAAGCGGAAGGGCTTCAAGGCCGTCATCCCGGGCTATGTGCATGCCACGAGGGTGAATCCCGACTTCGTCAGTGCCTATGTATATGAACACGGACTGCCCGAAAGGCCCGTTCTCTATCAGGACAAGTGCGCCACCACGCCCGTGTCCATCCTGCAAACGGCGGGGCTCACCTTGGGGGTTGCGCCCGAGAAGGCCTATCCCAGAAGCCCCTATGTCGGTGGGGAGAACACGCATCACCAATGGAATGTGGGCTACGCGGCCATGAATCCGGAGGGAACGCTCACGCCGCAACTCTATTATCCGGTGTTGGGCACGTCCAAATCCCTGCTCCGCAAGGGACAGTCACTGCGCTTCGCCTACCGCATTCTCCTGTCGCGCCGGGGCTGGTACGACGTCTACAAGCGGGTCGTTTACGGTATGTATGGTTTCGACAACATGCGGAAGACCCGCAATGCGCTGTCACTCTCGTCGCGCCTGGGCAAGATTTACCGCTACATGAGGGCCGAAATGCCGCACCTTTTCAGACAGGTGGACTTCGAGGGTACGCCCATCAGCGCGCAAGACTACCGCGGCGGGGTGCATGGAGCGGACAACGATGCCATGAAAAACGCCGATTATGGCGCCATGTGGATGATGGTACGCCTGGCCAACGATACGGCCATGGCCCACAATCTGCTGCCTTTCGTGCGCAATTTCAAGCTGAAACAGCAGTTCGTCGACGGCCAATACGCGGGTGCTCCACAAGGCCAATACTTCCTGTGGAAGAGCAAACGGTGGGTGGAAGAGTGGGGAGAACACATCGAACCCATCGCCATCACTTACTACTCGATCATCGACGTGGCCAACATGCTGCTGTTCGAACCGGCCGATTCGGCCCTGTCAAAGAGCCTGCGGACTTCGGCCGACCTGTTGCTTTCCATGCAACGACCGGACGGAAGCTGGCCGCTGGGCCTGAAACTGACGGACGGCACTCCCATTCTTCCCGACCTCCAAGACCTGCGGCCCACCTTTTACGGCATGTATGTGGCCTATAAAATGCTCGGTGACGAGAAGTATCTGCGCGCCGCCGTGCGTGGAACCGACTGGTTCATAGGCCATGCCGTGCGGCGGAATGCCTTTGTGGGCGTGTGCGGAGACACCCGCTTTGCGCCCGATTTCGCCACGGGAATGTCGGTACAGGCCCTGCTCGACATGTATGAACTCACCGAAAACAAGCGCTACCGGGAAGCCGCGCTCGCCACGGCACGCTACTTCACCACCTATATATATACGCATCCGGCCGACACGAAGCTCATGAAAGACAAGTCGGGAAGCCTCTTCAATCCGCTGCGCTACACGCAGGCGGGACTGGCTTGCGAGCATATCGGCGTCATCGGGTCGGCCAATCCCCAAGGCCCCATCCTGCTTTCGAGTTTCGCGGGCATGTTCGTGCGACTCTATCGGCAGACCGGCGACATGCTGTTTCTCGACATGGCGCGCGCCGCGGCCAACGGACGTGACAGTTTTATAGACCCTCTTTCGGGCATATCGGCCTACTATTGGGCGCACTTCAACAAGGTTGCGCTGCCTTATCCGCAGCATGCGTGGTGGCAAATGGGCTGGCTGACCGACTATCTCGTGGCCGAAGCCGAGCTTCGAAGCAAAGGACGGGTGGCCTTTCCACGCGGTTTCGTGACGCCGAAGGTAGGCCCGCACAAGATTACGGGCTTTCGTGCAGGCGTCATTGATGGCGAACGGGTGACGCTGACGCTCGAAGAACGGCTCGTCGACAACGCCAATCCCGACATAGAGGTGCTCGGCGCACGGTCGGCGCACGGCTCGCATCTCTACTTCATCCTGATGAACAGCCGCGATGTGCCCGTGAGGATGCGGCTGAAGCTGGGCTCCCGCCGACAGCCGGTGGACGGAATGCTGGCCGCGCACGGTATCCGAATCATTAAGACGACCGAATAAACGCTACGCTATGACGACAAAATGGATGATGACGCTGTGCGCTGCAGCCGTATTCGTGCAGCCCGCGTCGGCGCAGACCTGCCTGTTGGAGGCGGAAAGCTTCCAATATCAAGGAGGTTGGAAGACGGAGAAAGACCCGGAAGCCCTCGGCAAAGCCATGCTCATGGTGACATCGGGCGGCGGTAGGGCTGCCGATGCGCTCACGGTCTTTGAAGTTGCGGCCCAAGTGTCTTATCATGTGTGGTCGCGAACCAAGGACTTTGCCGCTCAGGCACCTGGAACGCGGACTTCGCGACTGCTGATAGACGGCACGCCGCTGGCCCTTCAGGGTGTACACAGGCACGATGGGTATCGTTGGGAGAAAGTGGGCGTGGCGCAACTGACTCAAGGCAAGCACGTGTTGCAGGCCCGCGACGTGGCTGCCAACTACGCCCGCCTCGACGCCGTGCTGCTCACTGCCGACGAAAGCCTGGATCCCAACCGCATGACGGCTCGCCAGCTGGCGGCATTCACGACCCGTCCCGTCCTCACCGCTTTGGAACAGCAGGCTGCCGACCGGCTGGCAACCGTCTGCAACAGGGTCGATTCAGCCGCCACGCCGCTGGCCGAACTGTCCAACGGGCTGCTGCGGCTGCGCCTCTACAGGCAAGGTGACGCGCTGATGCAGAAGGTTTCCGTCAAGGCCGACGGTCGTTGGGTGTCGCCGGAGCCGACGCAGCCCGACAACGGCGTGTTTCTAATCAAGTCGAAACAGCCCGGGCTCAACTACAGCGGCTTCCTCCCTGCATGGACGGGAGGGCAACCCCGACGGTTGCGCGTGGCCGGCAAGCGTTACGACGTGTACGAATCGGCCGACCTGCACGACCCCTTCCGCTCCGGAACGACACTGCCGATGAAGGCATACCGCTGCGAACCCGTCGGAACGGACGCGCTGCGCATCGACTATGTCACGGCCGAAAACGACAGTTTGAGCTCTCTTTGGACTCTGCCGAAGGACAGATGCTTCTTCCGTGTGGACTTCACGTGCCGCATTCGCACGCCACAATACTACAGTCTGGCCTTTGCAGCCCTGCACGAAAGCCAGCCGCAGTCGATTTCAAACGTGCTTCTTTCGCCCCTGTACCAGTTCCGCCGGCAGCCGGCGACGCCCAATCTGCTGCCATTGGCACTCACGCCGCAGCCCGTGAGCATGGTGGAACGCGGCGGAATGTGTGGCTTCGTGGCCCCTGTTCCCAGTCTGCTCTCGCGCAGTTGGGGGGCTTGTGACATGGGATTCTCGCTGAAGAACCGCGACAACCAAGTGCAGCCTGTCGCCTTCGCGCCCATTCCCGGGAGCACGGCGGCCCGCAAGGAGGCCGGCGCCACGCTGTCCGAGTCGTTCGTCTTCGGCCTGTTGCCCCTGGCCTGGCACCATTCGTTTCAGTATCTCTCCGACAATTTGTTCAATGTGAAGGACTACCGACTGCAAACAACCTCACTCACCGACGCCGCATTCCACACCGTCAACCTGCTGAAGAGCGACGAAGCCTCGGGATGGGACGCGTCCATGCGCGGCTTTCTCGACATCGAGAGCAATCCACGAATCCGCACCGAGGTGGTGCAGGCGGCGCCGCTGGGACTCCTTTCGGCCGCCGTCGTCACGCACGACGAGTCCTTTTATCTGACACGCGCCCTGCCGGCCATCGAATATATGCTGTCGCGCAAAGGCTTCAGATGGGGCTTTCCCAACGAACGCGACCCACAGACGGAAACGATGGTGAACACTTTCACGCCTTACAAGTCGCAATACAACACGGGCCACTTCGAAGCGCTCCACCGACTGCTGATGAACAAGAACCCATGGCTCGTGCGACTGGCCATGCCCGAGGGCAAACCACGCTACAGCAAGGGCTACGGCGTAGACGCCACGTGGGCCGACGACCTGGCCGCCTATCGGCTGACAGGCGACGAGCAGTGGCTGGTGCGCGCCATGCTCGGGGCCAACCGGATGATCGACTCCACGCTTTATGCCAATCCTTCCAGGCCTGTCCATGACTGGATGTTCTATCACGCGCAGGCCTATCCACAATGGTTCGACCTGCTGGACCTCTACGACGTCACGCGGGAGAAGGCCTATCTCGCCGCCGCGGCCTACGGGGCACACTTCACGATGGCCGCGCAGCGGTCTTATCCACCGGTCGACGACACGCCCATGACCATTCATCCGGGCGGCCGTTACACCGGGAATGCCAACATATTCTGGAAGCGTGAGAAGCGGTTCAAGCTGGGTTATCCCCGCCAGACGGGTGATGTGGTGGAGAAACAAGTGGACGGCCGGCTGCTCTCGCCCGTGGGGTTGAGCTTCGAACAGCCCATGACCTTCTTCACGAAGGCCGACAACCTCAACCATGTGTACCTCTCCACCTGGGCGCCTTCGCTGCTCCGACTCAACACAACGGGCACCGCGCCCATCTTCGAGACCTACGCCCGCAACGCCGTGATAGGCCGCTTCGCCTCTTATCCGGGCTATTATGCGGCCGGCTACACCGACCTGCCGCTCGACTCGCTCTATCCTTACAAAGGCCCCGATGTCACTTCGTTCTACTATCACCACATTCCGTCGCACCTGACCTTCACCTTCGACTATCTCGTCACCGAGGCCACGCAGCGTTCGCGCAACGCGATTCGCTTCCCATATGGCAAGCAGCAGGGTTTCGTTTGGTTCAACAATCGCGTTTACGGCGGGCCGAAGGGCACCATCCTGCACGACAACGGCGTGCGACTCCACATGCCGCAGAGGGTGGCGGCGGTGTCTTCGCCGGCCGTCAACTGGCTTTCGGGCGTGTCGGACGACACCTTCTGGCTGGTCATGATGAACGAACGCGACACGACGGAGCGTGTCACGGTAAGCCTGAACACGGCCTTGGTGGCTGCCGACACGCAGGCAGTGCGCTACGATTTTGGCACGGGGAACAGCGTGGAAAGCGACGAAGTGGCTTGCCAAGACCATCGGTTCGTGGCCGACATGGCACCGAAAGGCCTGACGGCGATAGCCTTTCCGCTGGTAGGAAAGCCCGAAGAAGACGCGTTGCCGCCCGTGGCGGACGGCATGCGGCAGGTGGAACTCGACAAGACACGCCGACTGTATCTCTTCCGCATCCGCTCGCCTTTCGGCTGGGATTCGGTCTATGGCTACATCGACAGGCCGCTGCCCGAGGGCTGCAGCGCCGAACTGAGCTGCCTGCCGTCGGCCGAGGCCGCGGTCGAAAAGCCACGTGCAGGCTTCCCCTGTGAATGGAGCTTCACCCGGTTGCCTGCCCGTCGGGCGTTGAAACTGCAACTGGTGCTGCGCAAAGGGGCCAGGACGACGCTGACGAAGAGCGTCGGTTTTCCGGCTCCTGCGGGCATGAAGGACTGACAGAGATGGCCCCCTGCGCGCCGACGCTGGCGGAAGGCTTTGTGGAAGCAGCCCTTTGAGGTTGTAAAAGCTGTCCTTCTACACGGCAAAAGCAGTCCTTTCACAACCTGAAAGCGGCCCTTTGAGCGGCTGAAAGGACAGCTTCGACAAACGAAACAGAAACCAAAACGACAAGTTTACCTAAATGACAATCTATATGAAAAGTGTTTTAATTGTATTGGTAGCCCTCTTGGCTACAAGTTTGAACGCACTGGCCCAGCACAAGGTGACGGGAACGGTGGTGGACGACACGCGAGCGCCGCTTCCGGGCGTCACCGTGACGGAGGAGAAGACGACGAACGCAGCGGTGACCGACGCGCAGGGACGGTTCAACCTCACTGTGGGCAGCGAACGTTCGGTGCTTGTCTTTTCGAGCATCGGCATGGAATCGGTGCACCGCAAGGCCGGTAAGACGGGCAATCTGTACATCGTGATGCAGTCCGCCGCGCAAGAACTGGGACAGGTTGTGGTCATCGGCTACGGCTCCATGCTCAAGAAAGACCTCACGGGAGCTGTGGGAACGGTGGACATGGGCGACCTGAAGAAGTCGGGAACGCCCTCGTTGCTCAACGCGCTCACGGGCAAAGTGGCGGGCGTGAACGTGACTTCTTCGTCGGGAGAGCTGGGCGGCGACGTCAACATCGTCATCCGTGGCAACAACTCCATCAATGCGGGCACGCAGCCGTTGTACGTCATCGACGGCACACTCGTGGACGTGAACAGCGGCGAAGTGGCCACTTCGACCATCTCGGGCAGGGCACGGTTCAACCCGCTGGCGGGCATCAATCCCGCCGACATCGAGTCGGTGCAGGTGCTCAAGGACGCTTCCGCCACCGCCATCTATGGTTCGGCAGGCGCCAACGGCGTCATTGTCATCACCACGAAGAAAGGCGATTACAACAAAACGACGGTGTCGCTCGACATGCGTTTCGGTATCAGTCGTGTGAGCAAGCACATCAAAATGCTGCAAGGACAGGAGTTTGCCGACTATCGTTTCTCACGTTTTCCCCTGAGCGAAGAGTGGGGTATCGACACCGATGGTGACGGAACCCCCGACCGCGCCCGTGTTTTCGGGAAGGAATTTGAGGACAACACCTCGCACGACTGGCAGCGCGAACTCTTCCGTACCGGTTTTTCGCAGAACTATAACCTCAGCGTTAACGGCAGCACCAAGTCCAACGCGCTGGTCTATTCGCTCAGCGGTGAATACCTGAAGCAGAACGCCATCGCCAAGAACAACAGCTTTACGCGCTACACGGGACGCTATAAAGTGGAGTACGCACCCAACCAGCAGCTGCGTGTAGGGGGCAATGGTGCCATCGTGAGAACCGAACTTTACGGCCCGGTGACCGTCGGCGGCGGCGAACAGTACAACGGTTGGCTCGAATCGCTGCTCATCTACAAGCCTTTCAACTTCAAGATCGACCCGGGAGACCCCGACAACGCCAACATGTCGAGCCCCTCGCAGACGCTCTACAACGCCTATAAGAAGACGCCACTCACCCGTGTGCTCGCCAACGGATTCGTGCAATACAAGCCGATTCCCGAGCTTACGCTGCGCACGGCGCTCAACACCGGACTCACCTTCTCGAAGTCGCAAGAGTGGTATTCTTCGCTGACTTCCTGGGGATATGCCCGCAACGGACTGGCCAACGTGCTCGAAACGAACACCGAACAGTGGCAGAGTACGACGACGGCAACCTACAGCAAGAGTTGGAAGAACGGGCATAGCGTGAACGCCATGCTGGGCTTCGAGACCAGCAGCTACGTGTGGGAGAGTCTGAATATCACCGCAGAGAACTTCAAGGTGCAGACCTATAACCCCGTATTCGACCTCGGTCAGGCCGGCGCGTTGCGCAACAAGCCCGCCACCAACAAGTATCGTCAGACGCGGATGTCGGAGTTCGGCCGCCTGTTCTATGCCTACAAGGACCGTTATCTCACCACGTTCACGCTGCGTCGGGACGGTTCTTCAAAGTTCGGAGCCAACAACAAGTACGCGACTTTCCCCTCTGTTGCGTTGGCGTGGAAGGCACACAACGAACCTTTCATGAAGAAGCTGCGCGCCATCGACGAACTGAAACTGCGTCTGAGCGCGGGAACGTCGGGCAACGACCGCATCACTCCCTATCGTTCCCTCTCGCGCCTGGACCTCAACTACGTGCTCAATTCCGACGAAAGTGCCATCATGGGACTCGCTCCCTCCGAGCTTGCCAACCCCAATCTCAAGTGGGAGACCACCACGCAGTACGACTTCGGCATGGACATCAGCGTGCTCAAGCGTCGCCTCAGCTTGTCGGTCGACCTCTATTACAAGCGCACCAAGGACATGCTGTTGCAGGCTGACGTGCCCAGCCAGAGCGGTTCGTTCAAGCAATGGCAGAATATCGGCGAGATAGAGAACAAGGGTGTGGAGCTGGCGCTCAACTCGCTCAACGTGGACGGCCGCGACTTCAAGTGGCGCACCACGCTCAATGTCAGCTCAAACCGCAACAAAATCCTTTCATTAGGTTCAGTTACGGCCATTCCCGTGAGCATATCCGACGGTATCATCAATGAAGTGTCGCGCCTGAAGGTGGGTGAAGCCATCGGCGGCGCATGGGGATATGTCTTCGACGGCGTATATCAGACGTCGGACTTCGACGACTCGGGCAACCTGAAACCGGGCGTGGTGCGTGTCAAAGGCGTGAAGTCGAAGCCCGGCGACATGAAGTTCAAGAGCCTCAACGGCGACGACGAGGTGGATCCGGTGAACGACAAGAAAGTGATTTCACGTGGCGAGCCCAAATTCTTCGGCGGTTTGCAGAACGTTTTCGAGTACAAGAACTTCTCGTTGTCGTTCTTCTTCAACTTCAGCTACGGCAACGAGGTGCTCAACATCGGCCGTTGGAAGTATGAAGGCTACAGCGCCTACCACAATGTGGCCAGCGACTATTTCCACAAGCGGTGGACACCGACCAACGCCACCAACGAATATCCCGCATTGCAGGCAGCGGGCAAGAATGAGGTGTCGACCTATTACGTCGAGGACGCTTCGTTCCTGCGCCTGCAGAACTTGAATCTTGCCTACCAGTTGCCGGCAAAACTGCTCAAGCCGTTGAAGATCACCGGTTGTCAGTTGTCACTTTCGATGGACAATCTCTTTGTGCTGACCAAGTACAGCGGCTTCGATCCCGAAGTGTCGTACTGGAACAAGCTCATCACAGGCCTCGACAACGTGACTTATCCTCGCAGCCGTTCGTTCTCTTTCGGTATAAACATCAACTTCTAAACACTCCCGCATTATGAAAACAAAGACAATTCTCATGGGCATTTCGCTGGCACTGCTGTGCAGCTGCAGCGACTTTTTGGACGAGAAAGCCTATTCGTTCGCCGACGGCAATTCGCTTTTTGCCAGCGGCGACGCCACCGAGATGGCGCTCACGGGCGTTTACGACGCCATGAATGCCAACAGCATACAGCACCAAGCTCCGCACGCACTCTTTTCGCGCAACCTGCATCTGCTCACGCAGCTGGGGTGTGACGAGATGATCGGTCGGACGGATTACATTCCATTGGCCGACTTCAAGCCTTTTTGCAATTACACTTATAATTCCGAGTCGCGCTTCCTTTCCGACGCGTGGTTTGCCTTGTATGCCGGAATCAACCGTGCCAACAACGTCATTGAGCAGGCAGCCGGCGTTGCCGACCTGAAAGAAGACCGCCGAAAGGAGGTCGTGCTCGAAGCACGGTTCCTGCGTGGCTTCTATTACACCTATCTGGCATGGCTTTGGGGCGGCGTTCCTACACCCACTTCGCTGAACGACAGTCCGCAGATGGAGCGTTCGAGTCTGAAAGATGTCTACGCGCTTGTCATCTCAGACCTCAAGAGCGCTTACGAAGGACTGCCCGAACGCAACAAGTATGAGGCCCGTGCCAACAAATATACGGCCGGCGCCATGCTGGCCAAAGTGTATCTCTACCTGGCTGCTTGCAAGGAAAACAAGGTGGGGGAAGACCTTCACTTCCCGCTCAACAGCTTCGAGTGGGTGGACGCTCTGGCCCTTTATGCCGAGGCGAAAGCCATTTGCAAAGATATCGTGGAGCACGGTGGATATGAGCTTCAGGCTGAATACGGCTACAACTTCATGGCCGACAACGTGCCATTGAAGAAGATGCAGGTGAAGGAAGCGTTGCTTGTGGCCACCTACGGCAAGAACGCGCCGAAGTATTACATGTTCACCCACTTCACGGGGCCTGTCGGCAACGTCACCACCAACGGCGGAGGTGCGGGATGGTTCCCCGCCATGGGCGAGCTGGCACTGCTCTATGACAAGGCCGACGCACGCTACAAGCAGAACATCGCCGGGACGATGACCAACAACAAGCAGATGATTGAAGGCGTGGAGTACTATGTTCCGTCGGGATTGTACCAGAGTGGCTCGAACACTTACCTGGCCAAATTCCGTCAAAGCTCGCCCGCGGCACGGACGGCGGCCGGCATTCCCGCCTCGACCAGCACGCTCAACTTCCCTATCCTGCGCTTTGCCGATGTCATTCTGATGTATGCGGAGGCGACCTACAAGACCGGTGATGAAGCGGCGGCACGCGAACTGCTCCGTCCCATCCGTCTGCGCGCGGCCAAGAACAATGCCGCCACGGCCACGGCCTTGGCAAATGCTTACCGGAAGGCCGACTTCATGGAGGAATTGAAGGACGAACGCTCGCGTGAACTCTGTTCGGAAGGCTGGCGCCGCTTCGACCTCATCCGCTGGGGCAAGCTCAAGTCTGTGGTGGAAGCCCTCAAGACCACCAATGACGACGGCCTGAAGCCCAATGTCTTCTTCTTCAATATGCGTCATGCGCAGTCGGTGAAAGACAATTTCAAGAGCTACAAGATCTGGTATCCCATTCCCAAGCGCGAGCGGGAGGTGAACACCCACCTGCAGCAGAACCCCGATTGGGAATAATCTGTGCCGTGCGTTCCGATTGCCGCAGCCCCGGAATACTCCAGCTGGCGGCAACGGAACGCACAAGGTGCTTTTCGACGAACCGATTATCCATATAGAACGGATTGAATCATGAGAAAACTCATCATTGCATGTGCCTGTCTGTTGAGTCTCGCGGCCTCCGCCCAGCGCTTCCGGCAATTGGAACCCGGCGTGTACGTCACGACTGTGGGCCGGGAAGACGCCCACACGCCCATGCGCTACAAGGAAGCCGCGGCCAAACAGTTGAAAGACATGCCCGACGAAGCCAACCCCTTTGAGAAAGAAGGCATACACATTGCGGTGAATGCACGGGGATGTGTGGTGGACATTCCGCTGTCGCCCGGCGAGAACATCTATGGCTTCGGTCTGCAAATGGGCTCGTTCGTGCAGAACAACAAGAAGAAACGCCCACTCGTCAACGACCATCCGCTGAAAGACTTGGGCTACACCCACGCGCCGCAGCCGTTCTACATCTCGAACAAAGGCTACGCCGTGCTGGTGAACACGGCCCGATACACGACCTTCTACATCGGTACGAATCGTAGAAACACGGACTATGCGGCCACAGACGACCAGAAGGTGAAACTTTCCACGGACGAATTGTACGGCTCTGCCATCCCGAGTGCCTCGAAACCACGCGTACAGGTGGACATCCCCGGGGCAAAAGGCGTGAGCGTGGTGGTGTTCGCAGGTCCCGACATGGCTTCGGCGATGCGCCGCTACAACCTCTTTGCGGGTGGTGGAAGCCTTCCGGCGCTCTGGGGGTTGGGCATGAAATACAGGTTGAAGACCGACGCGAAGCAGGAAGACGCCTATCGGATATGCCGTTATTTGAGAGAGAAACATATCCCATGTGATGTCATTGGCCTGGAACCCAAGTGGCAGACGCGCGCCTACTCGTGCTCGTATGTGTGGAACAACGCACACTTTCCCACTCCCCACGAGCTGATCGGCCGCACACGGGCCATGGGTTTCAAGCTCAACTTATGGGAACATGCTTTCATTCATCCCACTTCTCCGCTGTATCAACCGCTCAAGACACGGGCGGGAAGCCATCTGGTATGGAATGGTTTGGTGCCCGACTTCGCCGACTCCACCGTGCGACGAGTCTTCGCCGACTATCACGACACTTGCTTTGTAAGGCAAGGTGTGGCCGCATTCAAGATGGACGAGTGCGACAATTCCAACATTACGCGCGGCGATCTCAACTGGAGTTTCCCGGAATTGACGACCTTTCCCTCGGGTATCGACGGCGAACAGATGCACCAACTCTTCGGAACATTCTATCAGAAGACCCTCTACGGCGTGTTCAGAAAGCACGGGATGCGCACCTGTCTGGACGTTCGCTCCTCGGGGGCGTTGACCGCTCCCTATCCCGTTTCGGTCTATAGTGACACCTACGACTTGGAAGATTACGTGAGGATGGTGTGCAATGCCGGACTGGCGGGGCTGCTTTGGTCGCCCGAAGTGCGTGAGTCCGCCGACCAGGAGGACTTCTTCCGCCGTGTACAGGTGGGCATATTGTCGGCCCAAACGCTCTTCAATGGCTGGTACTTGCGCAACCCCGCGTGGTTGCAGTTCGACAAACAGCTCAACAATGAAGACCGTTTTCTGCCCTCGGCCACAAGGAATGAGGACATCATACGCCGTCTGCTCAACTTCCGCATGTCGCTTATACCTTATTTATATACGCAGTTCGCACGCTACCGCAACGAAGGCATACCGCCTTTCAAGCCCCTGGTGCTGAATTATCCCAAAGACAAGACGGCGGCCACGATAGACTCCCAGTTCCTCATCGGCGATGACTTGCTGGCTTGTCCCATTGTGGGAAAAGGCGATAGGAGAGAGGTGTATCTGCCCGAAGGCTACTGGTATGACTTCAACACCAACGAACGGCTGGAAGGAGGACGCCTGCACAGCGTGACATTCGCGCTCGACGATATTCCGCTCTTCGTCCGTGAAGGTACGATTCTGCCTTTGGCTGAACCGACAGACTGCATCACCCCCGAGACGACATTCGACTTGCACTGCCGCGTATATGGCCGACAGCCGCGCAGCACCACGCTTTTTGAAGACGATGGCGTAAGCTATCGCTTCGAAGAAGGCCTGTATAATCAGGTGAAACTATGGTGGAACGGGCGTGGAAACATGAAGCGCACCGGGAAGTTCAAGGGCATGAAGTACAGAATAAAGGACTGGACAATCATCCAACCACAACCCAAATCCTCACTATGAAACGACAAACCGTAAAACACATTCTGGCCTTCCTGCTCGCGGTGGCAGCTTCGTCCGTGGGCAACGCGGAAGGATTGACGCGCCATGTAAACCCGCTGATGGGCACATTCTCAAGCATGGAGCTCTCCAACGGCAACACCTATCCCACCGTGTGCCTGCCGTTCGGCATGAACAACTGGGCTCCACATACGGGGAAGATAGGCAATGGCTTTCTGTATACCTATCAGGAAAACTTTCTCTATGGCTTCAAGCAAACCCATCAGGCCAGTCTTTGGATCAATGATTATGGGCAACTCTCGGTCATGCCCGTAACCCGGCGGGGCAATTTCACGGAGGAACGCCGGCGGAGTTGGTTCTCGCACAAGACGGAAGTGGCACAGCCTCACTATTATCACGCCTATCTGGGTGACCCGCAGGTGAACGTGGAGCTTACGCCCACCGAACGGGCGGCGGCATTCAGGCTGCGTTTCAACGGCGGCGACAGTGCTTACGTGGTGATAGACGCCTGCGACGGCGGCTCTTTTGTCAAGCTCCTGCCCCAACAAAGGCGCGTTGTGGGCTACACCACGAAGAACAACGGCGGCGTGACGGCAGGCTTCAGAAACTACTTCGTGATAACTTTCAATCGTCCCTTTCTCAACGCTGCGGCCTGGAAAGACAAGCAACTGCTGGAAGGCTGTAGCGAACTGAAGGACCGACACGTGGGTGCCATCGTGGGATTTGACTTGAAGCGGGGCGAAACGGTGGAGATGAACATCGCCACTTCCTACATCAGTGAAGAGCAGGCGGAGCTGAACCTGCGAGAAATAGGGCGTCGGAGTTTCGATGAAGTGAGGGCAAA
Organism: Segatella baroniae DSM 16972 = JCM 13447; assembly: GCF_000426585.1. Taxonomy (GTDB): domain Bacteria; phylum Bacteroidota; class Bacteroidia; order Bacteroidales; family Bacteroidaceae; genus Prevotella; species Prevotella baroniae. The sequence goes on along the minus strand of NZ_AUFQ01000002.1, from coordinate 58,757 downwards.
AGCCCAACAAACGTGGGACGCCGAATTGGCAAAAGTGCGGGTGACGGGTGGGACGGACGATGAATTGCGGACGTTCTACACCTGCCTTTACCGCATGTTGATATTCCCACGCAAGTTCTATGAGGTGGATTTGAAGGGCGACACCATCCATTACAGTCCCTACAACGGGCGTGTCATGCCTGGAGTTCTCTATGCCGACAACGGCTTTTGGGACACTTTCAGAGCGCAGTTCCCCTTTCTCAACCTGATGTTTCCCCGCATTGTATCGGAGATTATGCAAGGTTTGGCCAATACATATAGGGAAAGTGGCTGGCTGCCCGAGTGGTTCAGTCCGGGTCATCGCGACTGTATGATCGGCCAACATTCGGCTTCCGTCATAGCCGACGCTTATCTCAAAGGCATACGCGGCTTTGACATTGGCCTGCTCTACGAAGCGATATGCAAGAGCACGCAGGGAATCGGCACCGTAAGTTCGGTGGGACGGAAGGGATGGTATGAATATAACACGCTGGGATATGTGCCTTGCGACGTGGGAATCAACCAGAACGTGTCGCGCACTTTGGAGTATGCTTACGACGATTATTGCATCTATCTCCTGGCCAGGGCGCTGAACCGGCCGAAGAAGGAGCAGGAAACGTTTCGCCGCAGGAGCCTTAACTACCGCCATCTGTTCGATGATGCCACCGGGCTGATGCGTCCGAAAGACAGCAAGGGACGCTTTCTTTCACCCTTCGACCCCTATCGTTGGGGCGACCATTTCACCGAAGGCAACAGCTGGCAATACTCTTGGTTCGTGCCACATGATGTCGTTGGGCTGCAAAAGCTGATGGGTGGCCCGGCAAGATTCATGGAAAAGCTCGACTCGGTGTTCACGCAGCCCCAGCATTATGACATCTCTTACTACAAGAGAGGTGTGATACATCTCATCAGGGAGATGCAAAATGCCGACATGGGACAATACGCGCATCTCAACGAACCCATGCACCATGTGCCCTATCTTTATGCTTTCGGTCAGCCATGGAAGGCCCAGCGCCTTGTGCGGACCATCATGTCGAGGCTCTACGCGCCACGTCCTGACGGCTATTGCGGTGACGAAGACAACGGCCAGATGTCTGCCTGGTACGTATTTTCAGCCTTGGGGTTCTATCCTTTGTCACCCGTGAGCGGTGAATACGTAGTGGGCAGTCCGCTGTTCCGGCATGCCACGCTGCAACTTCCCAGCGGCAGCACCATTGAGATTGACGCACCGCAGAACAGTTCATCGAATGTCTACGTGTCGCAGTTCGCGATGAACGGGCAACTCCATGACAGCCAGTTCATCAAACACTGTGACCTGACGAAGGGCGCAAAGCTCTTTTTCCACATGGAAAAGTCGGCGCCTACACGTTGAATGCCAGAAATTACACCTGCCTGCCGGGCAGATTGGATCGGCTCGACAGGCAGATCTATTCAAATGACAACCCTTATTGCTTCAAAATATGCTGAAACAAACTATCCTTGTCGCAGCCACCTGGCTGCTTTTCATGACCACACGGGCAGCGACAGCTGACTATCATGTGGTTCCATTGCCACAAACCATCACGCTGGCAAAAGGCAAACCGTTCGTCTTGGACGAAAGGACGAAGATTGTCTGTGGCTCTTCCGAAGAGTTGATGCGTCATAACGCACGCTTCCTGGCTCAATATGTGGAAGACGTCACAGGACAGAAGATGGACTGCGTGGCCAATGTTCCCAAAGGGGAAAAGGCCATTCGACTGGCCATAGACCACAAGATTGTGGGAAAAGAGGCCTACCGTATCACGGTGAACGACCGACTGGTCACAATAGCAGGCGGCACTGCGGCCGGCGTTTTCTATGGTATACAGACGCTGCGCAAGGCTTTGCCCGTGACCATTGACGGCACCGGGAAAGGTCAGACGCCACGGGTGGAGCTTCCCGCAGTGCAGATTGCCGACGCGCCGCTGCTGCCTTATCGCGGAATGATGCTCGACTGCGGCCGACACTTCTTTCCCCTCAGTTTCATCAAGCGGTTCCTTGACTTGATGGCCCTGCACAATATGAACGCCTTTCACTGGCATTTGAGCGAAGACCAGGGCTGGCGTATCGAGATAAAAAGATATCCCAGGCTCATGGAAATTGGCGCTTGGAGGAGCGGAACGGTGGTGGGACACAACTCTGACGTGGACGACCATCAGCCGCATGGTGGCTATTATACGCAAAAGGAGATGCGCGAAGTCGTGGAATATGCCCGCCAACGCCACATTGAAGTGATACCCGAAATCGACATTCCGGGGCATACCAAGGCGATGTTGGCCTCCTATCCCGAACTGGGATGTACAGGTGGCCCTTATGAAGTGGGGCACAATTGGGGCGTTTACCACGACGTGTTGTGCGTGGGAAACGAACGGGTGTATGCTGTTTTGCAGGATATCATTGATGAATTGTGCCAAATTTTCCCATCGGCACGCTTCAATATCGGGGGCGACGAGGCTCCTTCCACACGCTGGCAGCAGTGTGAACGCTGCAAGGCGAAGGCAAAGGAACTGGGCATAGACGCCAAACATCTGCAACAGTACTTCACCAAACGTGTGGAAAAGTACATCAACGGAAAAGGAAAAACGATGATTGGATGGGACGAAATACTGGAAGGGGAGCTGAATCCGTCGACCATTGTCCTCAGCCGACGCTATCTTTCCACCTGGAGCAAGGCCGCAAAGGCGGGCCACGACGTAATCACTTGCCCTGGCAGATATGCCTATTTCGATTATTATCAAGCCAAGAACACGCTGTACGAGCCGCAGGCCATCGGCAACTATCTGCCTGTTGAGCAGGTGTACAGCTTCAATCCACGTCCGGACAGCGTGTCGGCGGACATCACACGACACATCATCGGCGTGCAAGGAAACCTATGGACGGAATATGTTCCCACCACGGCGCAGGCCGAATACATGGTGTTGCCACGCATGGCCGCGCTCTCCGAGGTGCAATGGATGCCTGCTTCGCGCAAGAGCTACGACGCTTTCGTGGCGCGTGCCACGCGTCTTGCCCGCCTTTACGACCGCTATGGCTATACCTATGCGCTGCATATCTGGCCCGAAAGATACAATCACGACAGGGCCGTGTGGTAGCATGCCGCCCCTATAGCATGCCCATGGCCTATATCACGCCGATCAGCAGCATCGTGATATGGGCCACGAAAGCGGCGGTCAAGCCGCCGATGGTGTGGGAAAGGATGGCTTTGCCTGTCAGTTCGCGATAACCCAGTGAGTCGAGCATGGCCGTATGCGTACTCAAAAAGCCACTCCAGCACATGCCGATGGCTGTAAATACGGCGATGGCATTGCCATCAACCCAGCCTTGCGCAAGGAAATTGGGCACCAAACTCAAAGCGGCGCCCACGGCTCCCAATGCTGTGATGGGGAAAGCAATCTGATGAGGATCCGTAAAACCAAACAAAGCGCCGAACAACCAGTCAAGTTTGTTGGCCAAAGCCGGCAATAAATCAATGCCTTCGTAGGCCGCGCCCGTGTAAGTACCATTGCTGCTGGGGCCGAAGGTCAGCACCATTACAAGCGTGGAGATAATCAACACGCCGGGAATAATGGCCAATCCTACGTCAACACCGGCCTTACCGCCGTCGAGCAACGCGTTCAGCGTTCGCAGGAAGGCAGAATTTTCCTCGGGATGCTGTATTTCCGGCTCCTCATACCCGTTGCCGTTGCCATTCGCGTTCTCCACCGCGTAGGCCGGATAAGCCTTTACGACAAAATGCTGCATGCACCGTGTGGAAACCATACAGCCACAAGCGGCTCCAAAAAGTCCCACCATCGGTTCAAGGAAAAAGCCTTGTCCCACCATAAAAACAATGACAATCAGGCCCATACCAAAGGCTGTACCGAAGTTGGTAAGCGAGATATACTGGTATTTCTTGAAGTAAGAGCTGAATCGTTTGTCCTTCGACAGCGAAATAATCGCGGGATTATCAGACAGGAAAGTCATGACTGCCCCCAGCGAAGCCACACCCGGCAGATTAAACAAAGGCCGCATCAACGGACGGAGAATCATTTCCAGCAGGTCGACAACGCCGAACTCTACGAACAGTTTACCGATAGCACCCGTCAGAACGCAGATACCCATCAAGTAGAACACCGTATTGAGCAACAGGTCATGTGCCGTGTGCATGATGGTGTTGAGCATGTGAGCCACGCCCATCTGATAACCAATAAAACTAAAAAGTGCCGCTACCACCAACAGACAGATAATACCGGACAGTCTCTTCTTAAAAGGACTTTTCATGGATTGTAATTAAAAGAGTTTTTATTTCTTTACAAAGACCGCACAAACGAGAACAATATTTCAAGTGATCGCGTGCGGTTTATCTTGCGCAAAGGTAGCACTTTTTTACACTTCACCTCATAAAAGTCCGTATATTTAATGAAAAAATATGCTATATAAAATCACTTTCCTTTCGTTTTCAACAAGCGATAGCCGATGATGCCGCCCAGAATAGAGGCCAGGAAGATACCTACCTTGGCCTGATTATGGTTCTCGGGCGAATTGAAAGCCAGCATCGTAACGAACATTGACATCGTAAAACCGATGGAAGCGAGGAAGCCCAGACCGGCCACCGTGCGCCAACTGATGGAGCGGGAACGCCTGCCCAGTCCGAGTTTCTCGGTCAGCCACACGGCAGAAAGGATGCCAAGAGGTTTACCAAGAAGCAAACCGCACGTCACACCGAGCGCAACTCCATTCGCGCTCAACATGCGAACGTCCATATCGACAAACGAAACGCCGGCATTGGCCAAGGCAAACACGGGCATAATGACGAAAGAAACGAGGGGATGAAGGCCATGTTCGAGCCGCTGAAGGGGTGGTATGGCCTGAATCGAGTCGGCTTTCACCTTCTCCAAGATTTCCAATTGTTCGGGCTCTAAGGTCCTTACGTTATTGGCTTCGGCCTGTTCAAACTGCCGGGTGAGCTTCTTTACGCGGGCAATAAACGCGGATTCGGGGATGCGAGAGTCAGCCGGGATAACCATCGCCGCCAAAACGGCCGAGATGGTAGCGTGAATACCCGACATCAGAAAGGCCACCCAAACGCCACCGATGCCCAAAACGCCATAAAACCATACATTCTTGATTCCAAGACGGTTGCCCACAAACATGGTCAGAAGTAAGGCCAAACCGATCGCCAGATTGAAGAAAGAGATTTGAGAAGTGTAGAAAAGGGCAATGACCATCACCGAACCGAGGTCGTCTACTATGGCCAGCGTCGTCAGAAAGATTTTGGCCGACACGGGAACGCGGTCGCCCAGCATATAAACCACGGCCAAAGCGAAGGCGATATCCGTAGCCATCGGGATTCCCCAGCCATGGTCTACAGACGTTCCAAGGTTGAAAAGCAGATAGATGGCGGCCGGAAAGAGCATGCCAAAGACAGCTGCCACCACCGGCAACACAACCTTCCGCAAGTCGCGCAGCTCGCCTCCGATAAACTCGCGCTTCAGTTCCAGTCCCACGACGAAGAAAAACATCGACATGAGTCCGTCGTTAATCCAGTGCTCTACGCTGAAGTTGAGCAAGGGCCGACCGTCAACGATGAAACCGAAATGATGTTCCAAAAACTGCGAATACTCATCACGGAGGGGCGAATTGGCCAATATCAACGCCAAAACAACAAACACGGCCAACACGATACCGCTTGATTTCTCACGGTGCAGAAACTGCATCGTGGGGATAATCAGCCGGTTCTCAATATTCTTTTGATAAAGTTCTCTCATACAATCTATTAAAGATAAATTATAAACACAAAGCTATCCTGAATCTTTGTTGCATACAAAAATAATAAAAATAAGTAAACGGACGAAATTATTTCATAAATATCGCTCGATCTGAATTATCTTTACAAACGCCTTCTGCTGGTTGCGTTATTTGCCACAAAAAAGATTTTGGTACGAAATAACGCAATTCTCGCGATTTTCATAAATCACTATCAATCAGCCATTTAGCTTTTTTCGCCATGCGTTCATCACCCTTTCGCGCCCTATTTTGCCCATTTTGGGGCTTTCATTGTGGCCCTTTTGCGTTGTAAAAGCTGCCCTTTGACACGCTAAAAGCTATGCTTTCACCACGCGAAAGCATAACTATGACCTCACAACCATGCGTTTGGGCGCTTCAAACCTCTATAAACGGCCGCTCCACTGAGCCAGATGGGCATATTCAGAAGCTTGTTTTTGAGTGAATAAAACTTGACAAATTAGATTTGAAGTGTGAATATTAAAAGGTGAAAATGGTTGCTTATTTCGCCTTTTTTATTAAGTTTGCATCATAAGTTATACTCTTTCACGAAAAAGGAACAACAATGAAGATGGATATACAAAGCATAAAATACTTCTTGACAACAGGTATGTTCTTAAAAACAGAGCATCGATCGAAACTAAGAAATATACTTATCAGACAGCTGCAGAAACTCTATCTCGCTGTAAAATTCTTTTTAGAACGCGACCATATAGCCTCTGCTACGCAACTTTCGTTTTCAACGCTCATGGCAATCGTGCCTATTGCCGCTATGATTTTTGCTATTGCGGATGGCTTTGGCTTTGGTAAGTTTATTGAGAATCAGTTCCGTGAGATGCTGTCGGCACAACCAGAGGCTGCCACTTGGCTGCTAACGCTCACTCAATCTTATCTTGTTCATGCTAAAACAGGACTCTTTATTGGAATTGGATTGGTGATCATGCTTTACAGTGTCTTCTCGTTGATAAGAACGGTGGAGTGTGCTTTCGATAGTATATGGCAGGTGAAGGATTCTCGCCCATTTAGTAGGATCATCGTAGACTACACCGCGATGATGTTTCTTGTGCCTATCAGCATTATCATATTGTCGGGACTGAGCATCTATTTCTATAGTTTTATAGAGAATTTAAATGGTCTTCGTATTCTTGGAAATATCGCAAGCTTTTCTCTTCGATACCTTGTGCCGTGGGCAATTCTTACTTTTATGTTCATTGTACTTTATGTTTTTATGCCCAATGCGAAGGTTAAGATTACTAAAACAATAGGCCCCGCAATGATTGCCAGCCTGGCGATGCTCTGCTTACAGGCTGTTTATATTCACGGACAGATATTCCTCACAAGCTATAATGCCATCTATGGCTCCTTTGCGGCACTTCCGCTGTTTATGTTATGGATTCTTGCGTCGTGGTATATCTGTCTTTTCTGTGCTGAACTCAGCTATACCAACCAGAATTTAGAGTATTATGAGCGTCTGATAGATGCGCAAGATATATGTCATAACGATCTTATGGTGATGTGCGCGACCGTGTTGAGTCATATTTGTCAGCGTTTCGCAAATGGTGAAACTCCTCATACAGCCTTGCAGATAAAAGCGGCAACGCATATTCCGGTACGTGTTACTATGGATATTCTACATCAATTAAAAGAGGTAAATCTTGTTTCGGAGAATCATTCGCCTACTACTGACGAGGTCACTTATACCCCTACACATGACACGAATAACATTACTGTGGGTGAAATGATTGCTCGTTTAGAATCCGCACCTTCATCGAAGGTTGCCCTTTTAGGTTTTTCACCTAACAAGGCGTGGAACCGTGATGTATATAATAAGGTGGAAAATGTACGTGCCGCTTATCTGAATGAATTGAAATTGATCAATATTAAGGAATTGATAAATAGACCCAAAGAATAAAGAGGCAGAACTTCGGGTGAGTTGCGCAAAGAAAGCGAGCATGATTCATCACGTTCCGCCTATTCGTCTTTATATACTCGCATCTGACAGGCACGGAAACAAAAAAGGCCCGACAGCATTTTCCTGCTGTCGGGCCCATGATTGTATGGATTTGAATAAAAAAAGAAGTCGGCTAAAGCCTGTGCGGAGCGTCAGAGACGGACACTAACACCGGCATACCAAGTAGCTCCAAAGACGGGAGCGTACATGAACGCGGCGTCATCGGTGTGCTTTTCGTCCTGAATATAACTGAAGATGTTCTTGCCACCGGCATAAACCGTGAACATCTCACCTATGCGTTTAGCCACACGACAGTTGAAAAGCATGCAGGCATCGGTCTTCTTTATCTTAGAGTCTTGCATGCCGGCTTCAGCCATATAGTCGATATACATTCTGCCTTGGAGCGAGCTGGTGAGCGTGAAAGTCCACGTATTAGGCGTGTATTCCAGCGTAAAGTCGCCGGTCATGCGTGGGAAACGTGAAACCTGCTTGCTGTCTTTCTCATACTGTTTGTACTCAGCCTCACGGCTCTGAACACTGGCCAAGTTGGCTTTCGCGGTCTTCAAATCATCCGCATTACCACCGGCCAACGCCTCCTTTACAGCATCTTCCAGACCACTGATGATGTCGTCGAACTTCCATTCGTCGCGCACGTTCTTGTATTCGCCTTGATTGAAAGTCCAATTAAGGTTGGCTGTCAGGTCTTTCATGAGGCTAATCTTAGCACCCAGTTCAACTCCCTGCACGTAAGCATCGCCCTTATTCTCCCACTGATAGGTATAACCCAGGGCCTTTACCTTATCGTCGGCATCGCCAAAGGCAATCTTGTTCTGCAGATTCGTGCGGAAGAGGTTGGCACTCAGCTGATAGTTCTTGCCATAGTAATCGCCCGAGAGGTTGAAACTGAGCGACTTCTCGGCTTTCAGATCAGACGATTTCCATACGCGGGGCGAACCCGAACAGAGGTGCAAGTCCTCGGAGAAGCCGTAAGGAGCACGGAAACCGGTACCCACATTGGCACGAAGTACGAGGTTGGAAGTAGCCGCATACTTGATGGCCACACGAGGATTGACGCTCGTCTCATTGAACTTGGTCTTCGGGAAATTACCATCAAACACGACTTTGCTTGACGAGTACTCCTCGCCCGAGCTATGGCTATCGAGGCGCAAGCCCGGAACAACGCTCAACTGCGGGGTTACATCCCACTCATCCTGCACGAACAAGCCGAACTCATTGGCGTGCTTCTTACCGATAGAGGTATAATCCGTGCCATAATAAGCGTCTCCGGGCTTGCCCGTAACGCAATAAAGGCCGGTCTCACGCAAGCGGGTGAAATAGCCCTGTGCGCCAAACAGCAGATTATGATTGCTCATCTTCGTACCGAAAGTGAGCGATGGTGTCACCGTATTCTCCTTAGCCAAATAGGGGCGCATGCTACTGACATCGGGTTCCTTACCTCCATGGGTCTCCTTATACGAACCGAGATAAGTGTCGTTGGTCGCTTCGCGGCGGTGATGTACGTAGGCAACCGCCAGATCGAACCGCGAATACCGGCCCACGGGCAGCGAATAAGAGAGTTCGGACGTGAGACGCTTCGTGTTGATGTTCTCCGTCATTTCGGTAAAGGGGTTCAGATACTGGTCGTCGGTCATGACACCGCCCCGGCGTTCCTCGTCAGTGGCCTTGCCGCGGAGGACGAGTTTGTCGTTCTTTGCGAAAGGATTGTAGAAGTACAGACCGAAACCCAGATTGTTCACCTTTTCGTTCACACGGTCGGAAATGCCGTCTTTGTGCTTCACTTCCTTGCGACCCACGCCGTCCTGAGTAGCGTCGACAGCGTCCATCTCCGTGCGTTGCGCGAACACATTGAAGCCGATGTCGCTGTTACGCCATGAACCGGAGGCGTTGTAGTTCTTATAACCAAAGTTACCAAACTGCAAGTCGCCCTTGATACTCGGCTCATAGCCCGGCTCCTTCGAGATAAGGTTGATGGCTCCGGCCACGGCGCTGCTGCCATAGAGGGCCGAGCCCGCGCCCTTGACAATCTCGATGCGGTCGAGGTCGTTGGTATTCATCTGCTGAAGGCCATAGACGCCCGCCAGTCCCGAATAGATGGGCTCGCCGTCGATGAGCACCTGCGTGTGTTCGGCCCCCAGTCCCTGCATGCGCACTTCGGAGAAGTTGCAGAACTGGCACTGTTGTTCCACCCGAATGCCCGGCGTATTCTCCAATGCCTCAAACACATTCTGGGCATTCTTGTTGACGATGGCCTTCGAAGTGAGCACCTCCGTGCGGATGGGCACGTTCTTTATATAGTGCTGGGTGCGTGTGCCCGTCACCACCACCTGGTTGACCGACAGCTCGTCGTCGTCCAAATGGAAGTAGGCGCCCGTGCCTTTCTCGCGCTGCATCATCACTTCAAGCTCCTGGTCCTTGTAGCCCACCATCGAGGCGACGACCGTCTGCTTGCCCAGAGGCAAGTGGGGCAGCTGGAAGTGGCCGGTTTTGTCACACATAGTCTTGAGTTTCGTGCCCTTCACCTTGATGGTGGCATAGGGCAAATGCTTTCCGGTGGTCTTGCTTTTGACGTCGCCGAAGAGCATGGCGTCGGTCTCCTGCGCGCCAATTTGCAAGGCACACAGAAGTCCAACCATAAAAAGTAAAAGCTTTTTCATAATCAAATCGCTTGTAAATAAAATTAGAGTGCTGCAAAGGTAGGCATTTTCTGCGGGAAAGCCAATACCTATCTGTGGGTAATGATTGCGCTTCGATTCTGCTTTTGTAAACTTTTATTCACTAAAAAACGGCTCCGTCTCGAGTGTCATTCCGTGCCGCTGTCAGCCCACGGACATGCTTCCATGTGCCGTTCGGCCGCTTCCGTGCCGCTTGTCTCCATCCTTTCAGCGCGCCAAAGCAGCCCTCCGAGGCCTTCGTTTCAGTCCTTTTCCATGCCTGAAGCATGGCGGCTGTCCGCCCACCGCAGCCCTTTTGCCTGCCAAGAGTGCAGCTTTCGCCGGCCATGGCAGTCCTTTTGTTGCCTGGTTTGCAGCTAATCGGTTGATTGTCAGGCTGTAATGTGAACGTCGAAATCCTGCCGTCTTTTTCATCCAAAGTACTTTCGTCTGCAAAAAAGGCCACTTTTTTAGTGTTGTTTGTCAAATATTTTCACACAATGGCTGTGCTTCGGAAGGACTACTTTGGGCTGTCGACAAACTTTTTTCGCCCAATAGGCTTGGAATACGAATATTTTATGTAAGTTTGCAATATCTATTTACAAAAACCTGAACCATTGAAATATATAGCTTTGCCTGAAAAACGCGTACGACGGCTGTCCTTTTACTTGGCCATGGAAGAGTACGTAGCCCGCCACATCGAAGCTCCCGACTGCTTCTTCATGTGGCAAGTGGAACCCAGTGTGATATTCGGACGCAACCAACTGATAGAAAACGAGGTGAACCTGGACTATTGTCGGGCCAACAACATCCACACTTATCGCCGCAAGAGCGGGGGAGGATGCGTCTATGCAGACATGAAAAACATCATGTTCTCGTACATTACGGACGAAGACAACGTCAATTTCACGTTCAACCGTTATATAAATATGGTGGTGCTGACGCTCGTCAAGTTGGGCGTCGACGCCCGGGCCAGCGGCCGCAACGACGTGATGATCGGCGACCGGAAGGTCAGCGGCTCGGCCTTCTACCGACTGCCGGGCCGCAGCATCGTCCACAGCACCATGCTCTACGACACCGACATGCGCAACATGGTGGGCGCCATCACGCCCAGCAACGAGAAACTGCTGAGCAAGGGCGTGGAAAGCGTGCGCCAGCACATCGCGCTTCTGAAAGACTATGCCGACATTTCGCTGGAAGACTTCAAGGCTTTCGTCAGGCAAAACCTGTGCGACGGCGAGATCATGCTGACCGAAACGGACATCCGCGGCATTGAGGAACTGGAGCAGGAATACCTCGCCCCGGCCTTCATCTACGGCAAAAACCCCAGCTATACGCTCGTCAGGAAGAGGCGGATAGACGGCGTGGGCGAGCTGGAAGCACGCATGGAGGTGAAGAACGACCGCATCAAGGCCATCAACCTGGTGGGCGACTACTTCCTCATAGGCGCGCTCGACGACCAGATTTTGCAGCCGCTCATCGGCACGGAACTGCGCGAGGAGGCGCTGCAAGAAGCCTTGAAGGGCGACACGGCCGACGTCATCATGAACCTGAAGAAGGAAGACCTCATCCGACTGCTGCTCGAATGAGCCGTGGCCGACACCTCGACCGCCCGACTTCCGCCGACGGCCATTCCGTCCGGAGCCGGATGGGGCGGACGATTGCACAGCAACCAATTTTTCCCGCTTACTTATAATAATTAGCTTATGGAGAACAAACGAACTTGTCTCTATGACAGACACGTGAAACAAGGGGCGTTGATCTCGCCTTTCGGCGGATTCGACATGCCCATCCAGTACACCAACATCACGGAAGAGCACCAGGCCGTGCGCCAACACTGTGGCGTCTTCGACGTGAGCCACATGGGTGAGGTGACGGTGGAAGGCCCCGACGCCGAGCGGTGGGTGAACCACATCTTCACCAACGACGTGACGGGCGCACCCGTCGGCAAGGTTTTCTACGGCATGATGCTCTACGAGGACGGCGGCACGGTCGACGATCTACTGGTCTACAAGATGGGCGAGCAGCGCTATTTCATCGTCATCAACGCCGCCAACATCGACAAGGACTGGGCTTGGATGCGGCAGAACGCCGAGGGTTTCGACATCGACCTGCGGAACCGGAGCGACGACTACGGTCAGTTGGCCGTCCAAGGCCCGGAAGCCGCCGAAGTGATGGAGAAGGTGTTGCGCCTTGCGTGCGACGAACTGACCTTCTACACCGTCAAGACCATCGGCGACATCATCGTCAGCCGCACGGGTTATACGGGTGAGGACGGCTTCGAAATCTACGGTTCGCATGCCTATATACAGCAGGCTTGGGACGCGTTGATGGCCGCCGGCGTCACTCCCTGCGGCCTGGGGTGCCGCGACACGCTGCGCTTCGAGGTGGGATTGCCGCTCTACGGTGACGAGTTGTCGCCCGAAATATCGCCCGTCATGGCGGGCCTGAGCATGTTCTGCAAGCTCGACAAGCCCGAATTCATCGGCAAGGAGGCTCTCGTCAAGCAGAAGGCGGAGGGCGTCAGGAGGAAGCTGGTGGGCATAGAACTCGCCGACAAGGCCATTCCGCGCCACGGCTATGCCGTTTTGAAGGACGGACGGGAGGTGGGCGTGGTCACCACGGGCTATCACACCATCTCTACTGACAAGAGCGTTTGCATGGCATTGGTCGACGCCGACTGCGCAAAGCTCGACACGCCGCTCGACATTCAGATTCGCAAGAAGGTGTTCCCGGGGCATGTTGTCAAGAAAAGATTCTACGACAAGCATTATAAGAAATGAGGAATGTGAAGTGAGAAGTGTGAAATGTGCAATGAGGAATGTGCAATGAACACTTCAAACTCCACATTTCTCATTTCAAACTCCCCATTCCTCACTTCTCATTACACATTTCTCATTTCTCATTTCACATTTAAAACACTTCACATTCAACATTTAAAACATCACATTAACAATATGGCTAAATTTATAGAAGGGCTCTATTATTCAGAGTCGCACGAGTACGTGAGAGTAGAAGGCGAGTATGGTTACGTTGGTATCACCGACTTTGCGCAGCAACAGCTGGGCAACGTGGTCTACGTAGACCTGCCCGAAGTTGACGACGACGTGGAAGCCGACGGCGAGTTCGGCGCCGTGGAGAGCGTAAAGGCCGCCAGCGACCTGGTCAGTCCGGTGAGTGGCACCGTCGTCGAGGTGAACGAAGCCCTGGAAGACGCGCCGGAACTGGTCAACCAGGACGCTTTCGGCAACTGGATCATGAAGGTGAAGCTGGCGGACATGGGCGAGTTGGACCGTCTCATGGACGTCAAGGCCTACGAAGAATTCTGCAACAAGTGAGCCATGGACTACAAATACTTCCCTCATACGGCGAAGGATGTCCGGGAAATGCTCGACACCATCGGCGTGACTTCACTGGAAGACCTCTACGCCGAGGTGCCGGCAACGATTCGCTTTCAAGGCGAATACGACATACCTTCGGCGAAAAGCGAACTTGAAATCAGGCAGCTTTTCGACAGACTGGGCCGTGAGAACCGACCGCTGACGTGCTTCGCCGGCGCCGGCGTCTACGACCACTACACTCCTTCCGTGATTCCTTCCATCGTCTCGCGGTCCGAATACCTCACAAGCTACACCCCCTATCAGGCCGAAATCTCACAGGGAACGCTGCACTACATCTTTGAATACCAGAGCATGATGGCCGAACTGACCGGCATGGACGTGTCCAATGCCTCCATGTACGACGGCACGACGGCCACGGCGGAGGCTGCCATGATGGCCGTGGCGGCCGGAAAGAAGGCCAACCGCATCCTCATTTCCGACACGGTGGACCCGAAAATCAAGGACATGGTGCAGACCTACGCGCGCTTCCACGACATGGTGGTCGAGCCGATAGCCGAGAAACGGGGCGTCACTGACAAGCAAGACATGCAGACGAAGCTGGAAACAGGCGGCGTGGCGGGCGTCATCGTGCAGCAACCCAACTACTTCGGCGTCGTCGAAGACTACACGGGCTTTGCCGACAGCTGCCATGCCGGCAAGGCGTTGCTCATCATGAACAGCGTGGCGGCCGACCTGGCCATCCTGAAAACACCCGGGGAATGGGGCGCCGACATTGCCGTCGGCGACGGCCAGAGCCTGGGAATACCCATGCAGTTCGGCGGTCCCTACATCGGATACATGTGTTGCAAGGAGAAACTCATCCGGAAAATGCCCGGCCGCATTGTGGGTATGACGCAGGACAACCGCGGACAGCGGGCCTTCGTCCTCACCTTGCAGGCCCGCGAACAGCATATCAGACGGCAGAAAGCCACGTCCAACATCTGTTCCAACCAGTCGCTCATGGCCTTGTTCGTGACCATCTACATGGCCCTCATGGGCAAGGAGGGACTGAAGGAGGCCGCCCGGCAGTCGTATTGCAAGGCCCATTATCTGCACGAACAGCTGCTGGCGACGAGTCGTTTCACCGAGGCGTTCGCCCATCCGTTCTTCAACGAGTTCTGCGTAAGGTACGACGGCGACGTCGACGGACTGCTCAAACGCTTGGAAACGGCTGGAATCTTCGGCGGAATCAAGGTCGGCGACAACCTGCTGATGATTGCCGTCACCGAGAAACGCACGAAAGAAGAGATGGATAAACTTGTAAAAATAGCTGCATCATGAACAACAAACTATACGGAAACTTGATTTTCGAGCTCTCCAAGGAGGGCCGTCGCGGCTATTCTCTCCCACGATTCGAGTGTGAGAAGTACCGGATTCCACAGTCATTGTGCCGCGAAAAGGACGCCGAACTGCCCGAATGTGACGAGCTGACGGTCGTTCGGCATTATACGAACCACAGCGCCAACAACTTCGGCGTGGACAATGGGTTCTATCCTTTGGGAAGTTGTACGATGAAATACAACCCCTGCATCAGCGAGGAAATGGCTTCCCTGCCCGCCTTCCGCGACCTTCATCCGTTGCAACCGGCCGACAGCGTGGCCGGTGCCAGGGAGGTTTGCCGAGACTTGGAACAGCTGCTTTGCCGGCTGACGGGCATGCACGCCTTCACGCTCAAGCCCTACGCGGGTGCCCACGGCGAACTGACGGGACTGATGGTGATACGCGGCTATCACGAAAGTCGCCATGACGACAAGCGCACGAAGGTGCTCATTCCCGATTCGGCTCACGGCACCAACCCCGCGTCGGCCGCCGTATGCGGGCTGGAAGTGCTGGAAGTGAAGAGTCTCTCCGACGGAACTGTCGACGTGGAAGACCTGAAAGCCATCATCCAAGTGCAGGGATCGGAAATCGCCGGCATGATGATGACCAATCCCAATACGCTGGGACTGTTTGAAAAGAACATTCCTGAAATCGCGAAGCTTGTCCACGACTGTGGCGGACTGATGTATTACGACGGCGCCAACCTCAATCCGATGCTCGGTGCGTGCCGTCCCGGCGACATGGGCTTCGACGTGATGCACGTCAATCTGCACAAGACCTTCTCCACACCGCATGGCGGTGGCGGACCGGGGGCAGGCCCCGTCGGCGTGAGAGCGGGCCTCGAAGCCTTCTTCCCCGCCGTAAGTCCCTACGAAGGCAACTTCGCCGTGCTGATGCGGGCCTACGCCTACATCCTTTCCTTGGGCAAGGAGCACGTCAAGGAGGTCGGTCCGTTGGCCACGTTGAACGCCAACTACATCAAGGAAAGGCTGAAAGACCTCTATCTTCTGCCCATCGAAGGACTCTGCAAGCACGAGTTTGTATTCGACGGTCTGGCCGACAAGTCGACCGGTGTCACGACGATGGACGTCGCAAAACGCCTGCTCGACTACGGCTATCACGCACCGACGATTTACTTCCCGCTGCTTTTCCACGAGTCGCTGATGATCGAACCCACCGAAAACGAGAGCAAAGAGACAATCGACGGCTTCATCGAGGTGATGCGGAAGATAGCCCAGGAGGCGAAGGAACGGCCCGAAGAGCTGAAAGCCGCGCCCCATCTGACGCCCATCGGCCGCGTAGACGACGTGCAGGCGGCCAAGCATCCCGTGGTCACTTATCAACAAATGCAGCATGACGACAATTGACCTTATTATAATAGGTGGCGGACCCGGCGGCTATGAGGCCGCCGGGCATGCCGCAAAGCATGGCCTCGACGTGGTCATCATCGAACGGGGAAACGTAGGGGGCACCTGTCTCAACGTGGGTTGCATACCGACCAAGACCTGGTGTCACGAAGCCGACGTGCTCCGCGCGCGCCTTTCGGCCGATCCGCAGGCCGCCGTCGACTTCCAGCATGTGCGCCAGCGCCAGACGGAAGTGGTGGCCCAGCTGCGTGGCGGCATAGAGACCTTGCTCTCTGCACCCAACATTCGGTTGGTAAAAAGCGAGGCTCAGTTTGTGGATGGACACACCGTGACGACCGGCGATGAAACTTTCACCGCCCCCAACATCATCATCGCCACCGGTTCTGAAGCCAAAATGCCCCCCATCGGGCAGCTTGACAAAGACCGTATCATGACATCTTCCGAACTATTAGCCATTGACCACGTGCCCGAAAGTCTTGTGATTATCGGCGCAGGTGTCATCGGAATGGAGTTTGCGAGCATATTCCAGACTTTCGGAAGTGAGGTTACGGTCATCGAATATCTGAAGGAATGTCTGCCCATGCTCGACAGCGACATTGCCAAACGCCTTCGCAAGTCGATGGAAAAGCGAGGTATTACGTTCCACATGCAGGCCGGTGTCACCGCCATTACGGCCGAAGGCGTCACGTTCGAGCGCAAAGGCAAGGCCCAAACCATCAATGCTGAAGCCATTTTGGTGGCCACTGGCCGCAAGCCTTGTTTGGAACAACTTCACTTGGAGGCTGCCGGTGTCGACTTCTCGGCCAAGGGTATCGTCGTCGACAGCCGGCTCCGGACTTCGGTCGAGGGCGTCTATGCCATTGGCGACGTCAACGGACTGACGATGTTGGCCCACGCCGCCTCGATGCAAGGTATCAAAGTAGTGAACCATATCTTGGGACTGACCGACCACATCCGGCTCGACATCATGCCGTCGGCCGTCTTCACCTATCCCGAAGCGGCCAGCGTAGGCGCGTCGGAAGACTTCTGCAAGGAGCATGTGCAAGGCTACGGCAGCCTGAAAGGCTACCACCGTGCCAACGGCAAGGCCGTGTCCATGGACGAAACCGAAGGAATGGTGAAGCTGCTGACCGACGCCGAGGGCCAACTGATTGGCTGTCACGCCTATGGAGCCCACAGTGCCGACATGATACAGGAGGTCAGCAGCCTCATGTGCTTGGGTGCGACGGTCTCGCAGCTGCGCGACATGATTCACATTCATCCCACTTTAGGCGAGATTTTGCATGCGGCAAGTATGAATTCCTGACCTTTTTTTGTAACTTTGGTTCCCAAATGACAATGTATGGGAAGAAAAAACAGACATCGAGAGTGGCTTGATTACGTCTTGATCGCGCTGGCCATGATGATGGGAAGCGTAGGGTTGGGCGTCTTCATGCTGCCCAATCACATCACGATGGGAGGCGTCGGAGGCATTGCCTCCATCCTCTATTGGGGACTGAACATCCCCGTTACGACCAGTTATCTGGTCATCAACATCTCACTTCTGCTGCTGGCGTTCTGGCTTCTCGGCTGGAAATTCTGCGCCAAGACCATCTATGCCGTCGTCGTCTTCACCGGAACGCTGGCCGTCGTCCAACACTTCATGGGAGATACGCACCTTCTGAAGGACCAACCGTTCATGGCCACCGTCGTCGGAGCTTTCTTCATGGGCGGCAGTTCAGGGCTCGGACTGGCGTGCAATGCCAGTACAGGAGGCTCTGATACGATAGCGGCGATGGTCAACAAGTACTACGACATCTCGCTCGGACATATCGTTTTCATCTGCGATTTGGTCATCATCACATCGAGTTACCTGGTTCTTCACGATTGGGAAATGGTCATTTATGGCTACGTTTTCCTGTTCATCTTCGTCATCTTCATCGACCAGGCCGTCAACATGATGCGGCGTTCCGTCCAGTTTTTCATCATTTCCGACAAGAGCCAGGCCATCGGCCAGGCCATCAACGAGCGGGCGCAACGCGGCTGTACCGTCATCGACGGCCACGGATTCTACAGCGGCAAGGACGTGAAAATACTGTTTGTGCTGGCCCGCCAGACCGAGTCGTCCTCCATCTTCCGGCTCATTGAGGAGATCGACCCTAACGCTTTCGTGTCGCAGAGTGCCGTCATCGGCGTCTACGGACTGGGCTTCGACCGCTTCAAGATGAAGTTGCGTGACAGCAGGAAGCCCAATGCCCTCCAGTCCTAAGACCGTGACATTCCATCCGCTGCGCCTTTCCGCGCCCCTTCCCGGCCGATTCAACAACCCGTTCTGCTATGAGCCGGAGGCTTATGGCCGTGCCGCGGCGTCGCTGTTGCAGGCTGCCTTGCGGGGCGAAGCGGTGGAAGGATATGCCATCGACGAGGCTTTCCGCCGCGAAACGGCCCAGGGCAAGATGTTTGGCGTGCTGGTCGCGGCCGACAAGGAGACGGGGGCTGTCGGCTATCTGGCCGCCTATTCGGGACAGATAGACGGTCGCAGCGACTGGGAAGGCTTCGTTCCAGCCGTGTTCGACTATCTCCAACCCGACGGTTACTTCAAACGGCACGAGGCGGAGATTAGCCGCATCAACCAGGCCATAGGCCGACTGGAAGGCGACGAACGGATGAAGGTGGCGCAAGACGTGATTCGCCAACTCGAAGAAACACGCCGGCAGACCATCGAAAACTACAGGAAGGAGATGAAAACGGCCAAGGCCCGCCGCGACGAACGCCGCAGAATGGGCGACCTGACGGCCGAAGAAACACAGCGGCTGACCCGTGAGAGCCAGTTTATGAAGGCCGAACTGCACAGATTGAAGATGTCGGTGAGCAACGAAACGGCTTTAGAGAGAGAATACAATGCCTTTCAAGACGACCTCGACCAGCTGCGTCGACTCCGTCGTCAGCTCTCCGACCATCTTCAACGCTGGCTTTTTTCCCAATTCAACATGCGCGACAAGGACGGACAAGAGGCCGACCTGCTGACCATTTGGGCACACGCCGACACGCCGACCGACCTTCCACCGGCCGGCAGTGGCGAGTGTTGCGAGCCCAAACTGCTGCAATACGCCTTCACCCACGGGCTCCGTCCGCTGCAAATGGCCATGTTCTGGTGGGGCGAAAGCCCGAAAGACACCGTTCGCCACCACCTTCATTTCTACCCGGCTTGCAACGGCAAGTGCAAGCCCATTCTGCGATTCATGCTCGGCGACCTGCTACCGGCCGACCTCAATCTACCTATTTCATCCGATTCCACCAACGACAGCGCGGCCACCGCGGCTCTACAAACGCTGGAAACGGTCTATTCCGATTCTTTTATCATCGCCGTCAACAAACCGGCGGGCCTCCTTTCCGTTCCGGGCAAGGGTCAACGCGTGTCGGCCCTCACGCTGTTGCGCCACATGTTGCCCCATGCCGAAGGCCTGCTGTTGGCCCATCGGCTCGACATGGACACCAGCGGACTCCTCCTCTGCGCCCTGACCGAAGACATGTACCACGCCCTTCAGGACTTGTTTCTGCGCCACCGAATCCACAAAACCTACATCGCCTTGGTCCGCCCGCGTGCCGATTCGCCCCTGCTCGACGGCCGGCAGCGTGGCACTGTCAGCCTTCCACTTGCCCCGGACTACCTCGATCGTCCCCGACAACGCGTCGACCGCCAGCATGGCAAGCCTGCCGTCACCGACTATGAGGTCATCGGCCGCCAGACCGACGGCGACGGTCGCACGCTCCTGCGCCTGGCCCTGCGACCACAGACGGGCCGCACCCACCAGCTGCGCATGCACTGCGCCCATGCCGAAGGCCTCCGCGCGCCCATCGTGGGCGACCCGCTCTACGGCGATTTGCCCGCTCCGCGCATGTACTTGCATGCCGCCCGCCTCGCGTTCGTCCACCCCTTGACGGGCCGGAAGATGGAAATCGAGTGCCCGCCCGACTTCTAACGTTAACATTAAATTGCCTTTTTTCACTTGCAAGTATCATTAAAAATGTAGATATTTGCAACTCATAAACCACCTTACCTATGTTTTCACAAGAAGAAATCGACAACTACCGTGCCGCCGTGCTGGCCGCCATGCTGGCCAAGGAAGACGCCGACGGGCGGAAAGTGATGGACGAGAAAGAAGCCAAAATGGTGCTCCGGGGCTTCACCGACGACGAGTTGAGCGACGGCATGCCCTTCAATACGCCCGAAGAAATGGCCGACATGTTGTTGTCCGATTGACTTTTTCATGATTCAATTCCGCAAAGCCCACGCCGACGACTTCGCTTCCTGCTGGCAACTGATTGACGACGCCCGCTGGAAGATGATTCGCGACGGTCGCAAGCAATGGACGCCCGACTATCCGTCGGAGGCCGTCGTCCGGCAGGACATCGCCCTCGGACGCGCTTTTCTGCTCGCGGACGACGGGCGAATCGTGGCCTATGGCACCGTCGGCATGAACTGCGAGCCGGCCTACACGCAGCCTTCGGCCCACTGGCTGACCCATGGCGACTACTTCGTCATCCACCGTCTGGCCGTCGACACGCGGACCCGGGGCCGGGGCTACGGCCGCCGTTTCATCCATGAAGCCGAGCGACATGCCCTCCGCCAGGGCGTCGGCAGCCTGAAGATAGACACCAATTTCGACAATACGCAAATGCTTTCCATCCTGCAAAGCACGGGTTACGTGGCGTGCGGCGAGATTGATTACGGCGACAAAGGCCCGCGGCTGGCCTTCGAGAAACTTCTTTCAGTCGAGTGATACCACAGCATTTTGATTTAATTCATATAACTAAATACCTAAAAGATTATGACAAAACAAACGACAACGCTCACAACCCAGATGGTTGCCGACGCTTTCTGCAAACACTTCAGTCAGCCCGCCGAGTGCTTCTATGCCTCTCCGGGCCGCATCAATCTCATAGGAGAGCACACCGATTACAATGGGGGCTTCGTGTTCCCGGGGGCCGTTGACAAGGGCATGATTGCCGCCATCCGTCCCAACGGCACACAAACCGTACACGCGTTCTCCATCGATCTCAACGACGAAGCAGCGTTCGACCTCAACGACGAGCAAGGCCCGAAAGCCAGCTGGGCACGCTATATCTACGGTGTTTGCCGTGAAATGATGGCTCGTGGCGTAGCCGTTCAGGGCTTCGACACAGCTTTCGCGGGCGATGTGCCCCTCGGTGCCGGCATGTCTTCATCGGCCGCGCTGGAGAGTTGCTTCGCTTTCGCCATCAACGAGCTGTTCGGCGAGAACAAGATTGAGAAGTTCGAGCTGGCCCGCGTAGGTCAAGCCACCGAGCACAAGTACGTGGGCGTGAACTGCGGAATCATGGATCAGTTCGCTTCTGTCTTCGGTAAGGCAGGCCATCTCATGCGTCTCGACTGCCGTTCGAGCGAGTTCGAGTACTTCCCCTTCAATCCCGAAGGCTACCGTTTGGTATTGCTCAACTCCTGCGTGAAGCACGAATTGGCCTCGTCGGCCTATAACGACCGCCGTCGCAGCTGCGAGAATGCCGTGGCGCACATCGCCAAACGCCACGAGGGCGTGGAGACTTTGCGCGACGCTTCATGGGAGTGGCTCGACGAAGTGAAGGCCGAAATCCCTGAAGAGGACTACCGTTGCGCCAAGTACGTGCTGGGTGAGAAGGACCGTGTGCTGGCCGTTTCCGACGCGCTGACCCACGGCGACTACGACACCGTGGGCCGGATGATGTATCTCACGCACGAAGGACTGAGCAAGGACTACAAGGTGTCGTGCGAAGAGCTGGACTATCTCAACGACATCGCCCGCGAATGCGGTGTCACTGGTTCGCGTGTCATGGGCGGAGGCTTCGGCGGTTGCACCATCAACCTGGTGAAAGACGACCTCTACGACCGCTTCATCGCCACGGCGAAGGCCAAGTACAACGAGCGTTTCGGCAAGGAACCTCTCGTCTACGACGTGGTCATCGGCGACGGTTCGCGCCGTCTGGAGGCATAAGACAGCCGTTCCAATCTCCATATAAAGCAGCAATCCCACCCGTGGATTGCTGCTTTTATGTTTGATGGCTCGCCTGCCTCCCGCCTTCCGATTCACCATTGGCTTTCAACCCAAAGCGCCCATTGGGATTCAAAATGCAAGTAATTGTCCCCAATAGGTTCATTTGAATATGATTGTGGTGTACTGTGCGCAAACTACTGCTTGTACTTCGCCTGCTACCGCGTAGCGGTTGGCCTTTTTAAAGGGCTGGGTTGCGAGCGAAGTGAGCTACCCTGCCTGACCAGTGACAGAGAAATCTAGGCCGAAGGCCTTGGTCTTTTTTATCCCCAAGCGTTCTTTGGACGATGGTCATGCCGTACTGCGCACACTACCGCTTACACCCCGCCTACAACCGCCAAGTAGTTGCATGCGCAATGCACCATGATAGTGTCCCCAATGAACTATTGAGTATCAAGAAATGCCTGTCGCAGACTGCGCAAGAAGTGAAGCCAGCGGCTTCATCGCTCGATAACCCCTGGTCATCTCTGCGAAGCGGAGTGACCAGGGGATGAAAGGCAAAGCGGAAATCGACCCTGGAAGGGTCGCCCAAAGACAGCCGTGATGACCGTGGGCGACCCCTCCAGGGTCGACGGATGGCTGGCGGGCACACCTCCCCCGGTCATCCTTCGGCATGACCGGGGGTTACGGAGAGGTGAAGCCGCTGGCTTCAATACCCGCAGGAAGGCCTCGGGTGCAGTCATGTAAGCCTGCTCTAAAAGGACCAACCGCCATGCGGTTGCAGGCGCACAGTACTGCATGACCATGCTCCTATGAACCGATAGGGTTTAAACGAGGGGTCAAGCATGGGTGGTTGGGGGGCAAGCATGGGTTGTTGGCGGGCAAGGAGGAGTGATTGATTGTTGGAAATCAGGAACACCGGTTGCGCCGGCTACCGAGTGACGGTTGGTCTGCTTGCAACCGATCTCCCCTGTCTCTTGCGCGTGTGTCGATGAGTTGCGAAACAGGCTCATTGCCCTTTGCAAAAGCACAGCTTTGGACGTGTCAAACTACAGCTTTGAGCAGGTGAAAGCACTGCTTTGGGTGTGTCAAAGCACAGCTTTGAGCAGGTGAAACCACAGCTTTGGGTGTGTCAAAGCACAGCTTTGAGCAGGTGAAACCACAGCTTTGGGCGTGTCAAACCACAGCTTTGAATAGGTGAAAGCACAGCTTTGAGCAGGTGAAACCACTGCTTTGAGCAGTTGAAATCACTGCTTGGGTGTGTCAAACCAAAGCTTTGAACAGGTGAAACCACAGCTTTGGGCGTGTCAAACCACAGCTTTGAATAGGTGAAAGCACTGCTTTGAGCAGTTGAAATCACTGCTTTGAGCAGGTGAGAGCACAGCTTTGGGCTTGTCAAAGCTGTGCTTTTGTCGGGTGAAAGGGCTGCTTTGGCAAAGACATGGGCCTGCGCTTGCGGTAAGCCTGCGCCGCAAGTGTCTTTTCCCTGTCGGGATTTAGTGTTATGAGCATGACTCCAATCTTTGCGGAAAGGTTCTTGATGAAGCATTTCGCGCAAGGGGAAATCCCTTTGGATTCGGCCATTTGGCGGCGCGACGGCGCACCCTTCATGGCCCAAAAGCAAAAAGAGTGGGAGGCCGCTATGGGCTTCCCACTCTTTCATGGTGGTGGCTTGTGTCTACTTGTAGCTGCCGCTGAGCGTCGTGAAGTTGAGGTAAGCGCGCTGGCCCTTGACTCCTTTCACGCGAGTCTGTTCGCCACCATTCTCACGGAAGTCGATCTTCCCGCCCGCATTGAGGATGAACTCGGTGCGCCACCAGTCGTAACCGTCGAAGCTGACGCACATGCGCACGTCGTCATCAGCCGCAAACGCAGGTGAAACGAACTCGCCGTTCTCTTCGGTCGGCGTGGTGAAGGCGTGGCTGGCGTTGACATTCCATTCGCCGGCCGTGTTGCCGATGAGGTAGACGGTGGGCTTGAGGAACGAAACGGTCTTCACCGTTGGCTTGGTATTGACATAGACGAGATACCAGCCTGCGTTGCCGATGACGATGTTGTCGGTTCCAGAGGGGTTGGCTCCGGCTTCGTCCACCATCTTGTACTGGGCGCCGAAGTCGTTGCCCCAGCCTGCTTGCGGCGCAAACTTGATTTGCTCGTCCTTGTGCAGGTAGATGATTCTCCAGAAAGCGTCGTCGTTGCCGTTGACAGGATGCAGGTTGAGCCACGTGCCGCCCCAGCTGTAGTTGCTGCCGGTGAGGTAAAGTTCGGGATTGCTCATCGCCGTCACCTCGTAAGTGCCGTTGAGCACATTCACCTTGATGCGGTATTTCTTGGCACCTTCTACGGCAGCGAACTTGATGTTGCCGCCCGCGTTGGTGGTGCTGATGGTTCCCGAGTTGGCTGCTACGGGGTCGCTGTCGGCTGAAGACAGCACGTTGCCCCAGTTGCTGACCTTGTCGTCGGCGCCGAAAGCGGACGCCGGAGCCAGTTTGATTTCGTAGGTCTCAAGGCCGTCGACGGGCTTCAGGTCGACCGTGAACTCAGGAACGTCGTATGGGTCGGCCCCTCCGTTGGTCAGGTGCATGGCTTCGTCGCGCATGAGACTCCAGCTGTTGACGTTGCCGACGATGTAGTAGCCCTTCTCGTCGATGAACGGTGCCTGCGGAATCACCTTGACATTGAATTTGCCGGACTGCGCCACGAGCGTGTTCTTGACGGCCGTCTTGCCGTCGCCGGTGTAGGCTGTGACGGTGGTTGTGACAGTTCTCTCGACAGGCCGCAGGCCGAACGTCTTCTCCACGTAGGCTTTCAGGTCCTTGACCAGCATGTTGCCGGTGACGCTTACGGCATATTCCTTGTCGCCCAAGTTGATGAAATAGAGGTTGGTGGTCTCCTTGTAGGTTGTCGTCGGTGCCACGATCGTGCACACTTTCACCGAGTCGGTGTCGGCGGGAGCCTTCGGATATTGGGCAAGGTCGATCACGCCCACTTCCGTCACCTTGCCGTTGCCGAAGTTGATGGCTGCTTCCTGCTTGTTGCCGGCCTGGTTGGTCCAGTCGCCAAAGTCCTCGTTGCAGGCTGTCAGGCCCATCAGGGCGACCGCCGCAATCATGTATGATTTTAGTTTCATGATGTTTTCTGTTTGTGGGAAGGGGGTAGTCGCCATGCTTTTCCCCCGTTCCCATGGTTTTATTTATTTCTGCTCGATAAACATGTAGGCACCCGTGATGTCGTTGAAGAATATCTTGTAGGTGCCGGCCGTTACGGGAATCTGGCCTCCGTCGGTGGTGGCGATACCGCAGGGGAAGGCCGATGTGCCCCAGGCGGTGCCGGTGTTGGCCGTGAATTTCATGTTGACGTTGGACAAAGTCACCGTGGCGGTCCAGTCGTGGTTCTCGCCTCCGGCCACTGTCGTGACAGGTTTCATGTCCGTATCGCCCACTTTCATCGACGTATATTTCTTCACCGGATCTTCCGGAGCGTATTCCTCGGTCTTCATCACATGCTCTTTCGTGTCGATGGTGATACGGTAGTAGCCTGCCTTCGAGCAGGTGAGGTTGCCCGTGTCGTCGCCTCCGTCGCGGTACTTGTAGCCTTCTCCGTCCTTCAAGTCACCACCGCCCATGCCGTAGTTCCAGTTGCTGAGGCCTTCGGGGGCCAGAATCTTGAACTCTCCTTCGGTGAAATAGCCCACATACTCGATGAGACCGTCGCCCGTGAAGCGGTTGTAGGACTGGCCGGCCTTGATGTACATCGGCGTAAGCGACGTGCCGATCTTGGCCGGATCGTTGCTCCAGGAACCATCGGCGACGATACCACCGATGAGATACCAGAACTTCGGCAACTTCTCCTTGAGGAAGTAGGGCGTCACCTTGATGGTCTGCGGCTGCGAATAGACGTAGGAGCTGCTGTCGGTGGCGTGCGACAGGCTGGCCACGAGGCGTACCTTGAGCGTGATCACTTCGTTTTCATTCACCTGGTCGGCCTCTTCGTAGCCGCGAAGTTTCATCAGTCCGAGGTCAATCTCATTGGCGGGAGCCTCGTAGGTGACCGATTTTCCCTTCGTATCGGTCGACGCCACCTTCGCGGGGTCTGAGAAATCGGCCGCCTCGGTGAACTGAATCCAGTAGGAAGTTTCCGTGGGGAAGCCGTAGTCGGGAGCCTTCTCAGCCTTGAACTCTATGGATTCGCTGTTCTTCAGATTGACGACATTCTCGCCGATGGCCGGTGTCAGTTGTGTAAATGTATTGGGAACGTTGAGCCGAGGGTTGTCGTCACGGTCGGTTTCACATGACGTGAGAACGACGGCGCCCATCAGCAATGCTGCCATTATATTGATCTTTTTCATAATTTTGTCAGTTAATCGTTATTTACCGTAACCTGTATTCTGCTTCAAATTGCCGTTGGCGTTCAGGTCGCTGTTAGGAATTGGATAGATGTTGAGGTGCTTGTCGAATGGCGTTCCATACTGGGTGCCGCCCATCCACTCCCATTTGTAGAAGCTTTGGCCGCCGAATTTGCCGAAGCGAATCAAGTCCATGCGGCGGCGTCCTTCGAAGGCGAACTCTCTGGACCACTCGTCGCAGATGTTGTTGAGCGTGAATGCCGTCACCTGGGTAGCGTTGGCACGCTTGCGGAGTTCGTTGACCATCTTCAGGCCGGTGTCCGAACATTTGCCGCCGTGCCGCCGTGCGTCGGCCTCGGCAATGTTGAGATAGGCCTCTGCGGCACGGAACATGGGGAAGTCGGTGTCTACGAACTGCGTGTGCTTGGGCGCCGTGCCGTCGGAATGCGTGTTGAGGAACTTCACATAGGCGAAACCTTTGGTGAAATCGCTTTCCTTCTCAATGCTCAGCGAGTGGCCGTCGTTGTAGAAGAGGGCGCGGTTGTCTTTTGCCGAAGCCGCTACCTTGTCGGGAGTACCCGTGGCGTAGCCGCCGTTGGGGAAGAATTTCTCGACAAACTGCTTGCGGGCGTGGTTGCCACCCCAGTTCTCCGACGTTCCGTAAGGATATTTGTCTTTGATTTTGTCGTTGCAGGTGGAGGCGATGATGAAGAGACATCCGCCCCAAGTCTGCGTCTCCTGACCGTCATGGATGGCCGGCAGGATGATTTCTTTCTGTGCTCCGTTCTTGTCGTTGTCGCCCATAAAGAGCAGCTGGAATGCCGAGTAGTTGGTGGTTCCGCTCTTACAGAGGTCGTAGGTGCCGTCGTCGAGCACCTTCTGGGCGTACTTCTGCGCGTCGGCCCAGGCGGCCTTGCCGGTGTAGACCTCGGCGTTCAGGTAGTTGCGGGAGAGCAACAGCCAGGCTGCGGCCTTGTCGGCGCGGCCGTATGCGGCACGGGCTTTCGGGTCGTTGAGCACTTCCTTGCCCTCTCCTTCGCCGCTGATGTCCTTCAGTTCGGCCTGGACGAAGTCGTAAACCTGCTGCCGCGATGCCTGTGGAGCAAGCTCGGCAGTGATTGTTGTGACGAAGGGAACGTTGCCATAGAGGTCCATCAGGTAGGAATAATACATGGCACGGAGGAAGCGTGCCTCAGCTCTTTGGGTGAGAACGACGTCACTTGTCTCGCTCGCCGTTTGTTCGAGGAAGGAGTTGGCCAGCGTGATTCCGAAGTAAAGGCGGTAGTAGAGCGCCTTCATCATGGGGTGGCTGTCGCTCCAGGCATTGTGGTTGAACTCGGGAATGCCCGCGTCGCCCCAGATGCAGTGGGCTTCGTCCGTCGGAAGTTCATTGGCGTTCCACAGTTGTCGGATCATACTTGACGTGCCTTCGTCGATGTCATCGATGTCTCCATCACCAGCGGGACCGGTCTGTCCGGTCAAAACCATGTTGGCATAGATCTTCGTGAAGTTGCCGTTCAGGTTGTTTTCTGTGACCTTCTGTGGGTTGATGTTCTTCACATCCAGGTCTCCCACGCAAGCCGTAAGGCCAAAAGAGGCGATGGCAAGTGCAGTTGCAGGCAGTATATGTTTGATGTTTGTAAGTGTCATAATCGTTTTCTTTAATAGATCTGCTTAGAAGTTCAGGTTGAGACCGAGTACCATCGTGAATGGACGGGGGTAGAGAGAGCGGTCGATTCCGTTGGAAATCTCGGGGTCGAGGCCCTTGTATTTGGTGATGGTGAACACGTTCTGGACGGTGGCGTACACACGACCGCTGATTCCGTTGTAGCTCTTGCCCTTGAGCAAGTTGGCAAAGCTGTAGCCCAGCGTGATGTTGTCCATCTTCAGGAAGGAAGCGTTCTCGACGAAAGCGTCGGAATAGAACTGCTCGGTGAGCGGATTGGTGAGACCCAATGCCACGGCGTCTTTCGGACGGTTGGCAAGATATCCCAGCGAGAAGATGGAACCTGAACCTACGTTGATGGCACCCGCCAGGTTGTCATTGTAGACATAGTTGCCGAGGCTGGCACGCATGGCGAAGCTGAAGTCCCAGTTCTTGTAAATCATCTTGGAGCCCAATCCCATCGTCACGTCGGGTGTCGGCTTGTAGTAGAAGTAGCGGTCGCCACTGTCGATGTAGCCGTTTCCGTTGCGGTCGACGTAGGTGTTGGGAATCATCTTGCCGTCCTTGTCGTATGCCTGCTGGTAAACGTAGAATGAACTTGCGGCATGTCCCACGGCATGCGCTTGGATATTGCCACCCGTTCCGGCAGAGATGCCACCCGTCTCGACGTAGTAGTTGTCGCCGTTTCCACTGACAAGTTCGTCTATTTTGTTCTTGTTGTAGGTGAAGTTGTAGTTCAGTTCCCAGCGGAAATCCTTGGTCTGGATGGGGCGGACGGTAGCGCCGAACTCGAAACCGGTGTTGTGCAGGCTTCCGATATTGCTGGTCAGCTTGTTGCGGAAGGTGCTTCCGGCAGCCATATAGACGGTGTTGATCAGGTCCGTCGTCTTGCGATAATACCAGTCGAGATTGAACATCAGCCGGTCATTGAGGAAGCTCAAGTCGATACCGGCGTTGTAAGTAGTCGTCTTTTCCCATGTCAAATCCTTGTTGACAGCGTCCGGACGGTAGGTGACACCATTGTTCAGGCCGATGTTGTAGTAAGCGTGGTCGGCATTGGGCTTGTACGTTTCGATGTAGCCATAGTCGCCGATACCTTCCTGTTGGCCCGTGACACCCCAACCCAGGCGGAGCTTGGCGTCGTTGATCACATTGATATCCTTGAGGAACGACTCCTCTTTCATCTTCCAGGCGAAGGCTGCCGACGGGAATACGCCCCAGCGGTTGTCCTTGCTGAAGCGCGAAGAACCGTCGCTACGCAGCGTGAAGGTGAGGAGATAGCGGTCCATCAGGCTGTAGTTCAGTCGACCGAAGAAAGACACCAGATAGTATTCGCTGGCGTATTTGGTCTCTGTCGAAGGCGCGTCATACTTGGTGTTGGCCAGCGGCTCGTTAGCTTTGTGCGAGCCATCGGGGTTGAATGTCTCGACAGTCGCTTCGCTTGTAGAGGGAATCCAGCCGTAACCGTTGCGGTCACTCTTCACGTGGAAGTGTTGCCATTCATAGCCGGCCATGGCGTCGAGATGGTGAATCTTGTCGAAATCCTTCATATATTGCATGTAGGCATTGTATGAAAGATTGTACGAATCCTTAGAGTTCCAGCCGTCATAGCCGTAGTAGTTGTTCGTCGTGGAGTAGGGACTGATGGTCGTGTTCTGCTTTCCGGTGGAGTAATCGGCACCCCCGTTCATGTGGATATGCAGGTCTTCGAGTCCATGGAAGGCGTAGTCCACCTCGATGTTGCCGACAAACGACTTGGAAGTGGCACGGTCGTTCTTCTGTTCGAGCAGTGCCACGGGGTTGGCGGTGGCGAAGCGGTTGCGGGTCTGAAGCCAGGTCTTGTCCATATAAGTGGAAGAGGTGTACCACTGGGTGTAGCCCCCGAAGTATTTGGTATATACGTCGTTGCCTGTCGCCGTCACGGGTTTGGTCGGGTCCATGTAGCGTGCGGCTCCGATGGCGCCTTCGTCAGCATAGCGACTCTTGGCGATCATGCCCTTGCCGTTGATGTTGAACTTCAAATGGTCGTTGAGAAGAGAGGGCGAAAGGTTGAGGCTGGCCGTGTAACGCTCGAACTTGCTCGTCTTGACGATACCCTCATTGTTGGTGTAACCCAAGGAAACGCGATAGGGAAGGTTCTTCAAACCGCCGGCCACCGTGACGTTGTGGTCGTGCGAAACGGTCGTGCGGAGAATCTCGTTCTGCCAATCCGTGTCGGCAAAGTGCTGCTCTCCCTGCTCGTAGGTGCCCTTGTAGCCCGTGAACTTGCCGTCCTTGTCATACGTTTTCTCAACGTTTGTCTCCTTCACGTCATACCATCCCAGCGCCTTGTAGGCCTTGCTGTCCTCACCGTATGTGTTTTTGATGAACTCACGGTACTCCGCCGCGTTCATCACATCCAGCGTCTTCTTCTTCGAAGCGATGGAGATGTTGCCGTTGTAGCTCACCTTCGGTGCCTGTCCCGCACGTCCTTTCTTGGTCGTGATGATGATGACGCCGTTGGAAGCACGGCTTCCGTAGATGGCCGTTGCCGAAGCGTCTTTCAATACGGTGAAGCTTTCGATGTCGTTGGGGTTGACCATCGAGAGCGGATTGGACAATCCCTGCACGCCATAGTTGTCCATGGCCAACCCGTCAATGACGATCAACGGGTCGTTGCTTGCATTGAGCGACGAGCCTCCTCGGATGCGGATGGTGGCGCCGCCGCCGGGCTTTCCACCGTCGTTCACGACGCTCACGCCGGCAATCTTGCCGCTGATCATGTCCTGCGCGTTTGTCTGCAATCCGTGGTTCATGTCATCCGGCTTGATGGCGGTGACCGAACCGGTGAGGTCGGACTTCTTGGCACGGCCGTAACCGATGACCACGACGTCCTTCAATGTCTGATTATCTTCCTGCAATGTCACGATCACATTTTCCGCTGCCGCAACTTTAGCCGGCTGATAACCGATGTATGAAATCGTAATAAGAGTGCCTTTGGCTGCCTGAATCGTGAAGTTACCGTCAAAATCGGTAACGGCGCCCCCTTGTTGGCCTGCGGCTCTGACGGTGGCTCCGATGATTGGTTCGCCGGTTGCATCCTTAACATGTCCCTTGACACTGATTTGTTGTGCAAAGGCGCTGACAGAAAGGAGTATTCCCAACAAGAGAACATACGTCCTTAGCGGTAATCTGAATTTTACCTGCTTCATCATTTTGCTTTGGTTTTAAGTTAACGTTATTTATATAATAGTAATTATCGTCGGTCGGAAGAAGGCCCTTTCAGGGCGAGATGTACTTGTCATTAGGTGGTTGGCGCCACGATTTGCGCATGGCGTTCGATGGCCAACGCTGCAAAAGTAGTCCGATTCTTGAAATGTTGTCACCCTTTTGAGGCCGAAAATGCCGCTTTTGATGTGCAAACGTTTGCGCTTTAGAAAGTTTTTTTTTACTTTTGCGCAAACAAAGATACTGCCGTTTTGCGCTATCTTTGCACCCGTACCACCGTAAAGATTGAGAATGGCACGACAGCCGCTTCATTTTGAAGTTCTTGAACCTACTATCCTGTAACATCACCATGGCTGAAACTACACCTATAACAATGAAGGATATCGCGCGGGAACTGGGCATTTCCGTGTCGACGGTATCTCGTGCGCTGAAGAACAGCCCGCGCATCAGCCTCGAACGCAGGCAGATGATCCAGTCCTACGCGCGCGAACATAATTTCTATCCCAACGTCATAGCCGAGAGTTTGCGCAACAGCCGCGTCCGACCGCAGAAGTTGATTGGCGTCATCATCCCCCAACTCAACCACTTCTACTTCTCTTCCATCCTCAGCGGCATAGAGGAAGAAGCCTCGACGCGGGGCTATCGCATCCTCGTGGCGCAGAGCAACGAGAAGTACGAACGTGAGGTGGCGCTCTGCCAGTCGTTCTATGAGAACAAGGTTTGCGGCGTCATCGTCTCCCAAGCCAAAGACACGCAGCGGTACGACCACTTCTCCAAGCTCATGGAACATGGTCTTCCGCTGGTCTTCTACGACCGGATATGCACGGGAGTCGACGCCAGTCGCGTCGTGGTGGACGACTACATGGGCGCCTATACGGCCGTGAAGCACCTGATAGACACGGGCTGCAGGCGCATCGCGTTCTACGGAACGTCCATGAAACTGGAGATTTCGAAGAACCGCTACAACGGTTATCGCGACGCCTTGCTCAACAACGGCATCACCCCCGACGAGCACCTGATCCGCTATTGTGACAACCGGGTCGACGCGGAAGCCATCACCCCAGACATCCTGGCGGCCGAACCACGTCCCGACGCCTTCTTCGCTGTCAACGACGACACCGCCATCGGCATTCTCTATTCGGCAAAACGCCAGGGATTTCGGGTTCCCGAGGATGTGAGTATCTGCGGATTTACCAATGGCGAACGCGCCATAGCCTGCGATCCCATGCTCACCACCGTCGAGCAACGAGGCAAAAGGGTGGGCGAAGAGGCTGCCAATATCTTGATAGGACAGGTCGAAGGCTCTATTCCCATGGATAAAGTGGAGAAGAGAATCGTGAGAACCCGACTGATTATCCGGGGCACGACGCACTAAACGTTGCCCGATATTCCGCTCACCACAGCTGAATGATGTGGCCAAAACCTAAATGCTGAATAACAAAAACAATATATTACGAAAATGAAACAAAAACCGGACATGAATTTCTGGGGCCTATGGAATCTGAGTTTTGGATTCTTTGGCGTACAGATTGCTTACGCGCTACAGAGCGCCAACATCTCAAGAATCTTCGCTACGTTAGGTGCCGACCCGCACAACCTGAGTTATTTCTGGATTCTTCCACCGCTGATGGGGATTCTGGTTCAGCCAATTGTCGGCACGTTGTCCGACAAAACGTGGTGCCGGTTCGGCCGTCGCGTCCCTTATCTCTTCATCGGAGCCGCTCTGGCGGTGCTGGTGATGTGCCTGTTGCCCAACGCCGGTTCGCTCGGACTGACCGTTTCGGCCGCCATGGGCTTTGGTTTGGTGTCGCTGATGTTCCTCGACACCAGCATCAACATGGCCATGCAGCCCTTCAAAATGCTGGTGGGCGACATGGTGAACGAGCGGCAGAAGGGGCTGGCCTACAGTATTCAGAGCTTCCTTTGCAACTCGGGTAGCGTGGTGGGTTTTGTCTTTCCCTTCCTCTTTACGGCCTTGGGTATTGCCAATACGGCCGCGCCGGGCATTGTTCCCGACTCCGTCATCTGGTCGTTCTACATCGGCGCGGCCATCCTGATACTCTGTGTCGTCTACACCACGCTGAAAGTGAAGGAGTGGAATCCGCAGGAATACGCGCGCTACAACGGCGAACGCGCTGACGTGAAGGGCAAGGAGGAGGGCGACAACTGGCTCACGCTGCTGAAGAAAGCCCCCAAGACATTCTGGCAGGTGGGCCTGGTGCAGTTCTTCTGCTGGGCCGCGCTGATGTACATGTGGACCTATACCAACGGCGCCATCGCCGACACGTGCTGGAACGTGGACATGCTCGACCCGCACGCCACGTCGACCGAGGCCTATCAGGTGGCCGGCAACTGGGTGGGGATACTCTATGCCGTGCAAGCCATGGGCAGTGTGGTCTGGGCCATGGTGCTTCCGCAGTTCAAGAACCGCAAGTTTGCCTACGCGCTGAGCCTCTTGCTGGGAGGCATCGGCTTTGCCCTGGTGCCGTTCATCCCCAACCAGTACGGCCAGTTCGCTGCCTTCCTGCTCATCGGTTGCGCCTGGGCGGCCATGCTGGCCATGCCCTTCACCTTCGTCACCAACGCCCTGCAAGGCTACGGTCACATGGGCGCTTACCTCGGATTGTTCAACGGTACCATCTGTGTTCCGCAGATTGTGGCCGCCCTTCTGGGTGGCGTGCTGCTCCACTTGGTGGGTTCCGACCAGTCCAACATGATGATTGTGGCCGGCGTTCTGCTGGGTGTGGGCGCCCTGTGCGTGTCATTCGTCAAGGAGAAATAGAGGGTTGCGGCACCGGCGGCCGTCGTGCTGACACGGATTGTCAAGTGGTTGAGAATCAATAAGTTTGCGGCGGTGTTGACAAAGGGCTGCTTTCAGCTCCTCAAAGCAGCCCTTTCAGCCGCTCAAAGCAGCCCTTTTGCACGCCGGTCGCTATGCTCTTGCGCGCTGAAAGCCATGCTTTTGCAAAGCCATAGGCCCATGTTCCGCCCGTCATCCCTTTGCTTTCATCCCTCAACAACCCTTTTCTCCATGCAAACGATTGCATTTCTTTTTCCATCAATACCTTTCGTCGCGAAAGCGGCGACCATGGATTATTGTTAATTTTGGAGCGTATTTACTAACCATTCACTATGAACTTATATTTCAACATAGACTATCGGACAGTCTTCGGTGAAGAACTGTTGCTGAATTGTGTCGATACCGACAAGTCAGGAAACGAGCGCGTCGCGCAATACCGCATGGCCACGGTCGACGGTTTGCGCTGGACTTGCGCGCTGGAACTCAAGAAAGACAATCTCGCCCGTGTGCTCACCTATTTCTATAGTGTGGACTGCGAGGGCAGCGAACGCCGCCACGAGTGGTCCACCGAGTGCCACACGCTCAACCTGAACCTAATCAAAGCCGACACGTATCGTATCTTCGACAAGTGGATCGACATTCCCGAAGACTCCTATCTCTACAGTTCGGTCTTCACGGAGTGCGTCAACCGTCGCAAGACGGCGGTGGTGAATCCCACGGCTTTCGCCAAGACCGTGCGCCTGGTGGTGCGTGCCCCCCAGCTGCGGGGCGACCAGCGGCTGGCCGTCTGCGGCGAGAGCGACGTGCTGGGGGCGTGGAATCCGGCCAAGGCAGTGCCCATGTATGAGCACAACTTCAACGAATGGATCGTCGACCTCAATGCCGATGCGTTCGAGGATGATGTCATCGAGTTCAAATTTGTGGCTCTCGGCAGCGACGAGGCCGACCCGATGTGGGAGACGGGGCTGAACCGCACCGTGGAGACGATGGACTTGGAGGACGGCGAGGCCGTCGTCTACGAGCTGGACCAGGCCTTCTTCGAGCTGTGGAACCGCAAGTTGGCCGGCACGTTGGTGCCCCTCTTCTCGCTCCGGAGCACGACCAGCTTCGGCGTGGGCGACTTCGGCGACCTCCGGAAGATGATCGACTGGGTGGCACAGACCCGCCAACGGGTGCTGCAACTGCTGCCCATCAACGATACGACGACCACCCACACCTGGACGGATTCCTATCCCTACAGCTGCATCAGTATCTTCGCGCTCCATCCGCAGTATGCCGACCTCGGCCGTCTGCCCGCGCTGAACGACCCGAAGAAGCGCAACGACTTCGAAGCCCTGCGCCAACAGCTCAACGCCCTCAGCCAGATTGACTACGAACAGGTGAACCGTGCCAAGCTCGAATACCTGAAAGAACTCTACGCCCAGGAGGGAAAGGCGCTGCTGAAGACGCCCGAATACAAGGCGTTCTTCAAGGAAGCGCAGCAGTGGCTCGTGCCTTACGCCCAGTATTGCCACCTGCGCGACACCTACGGAACGGCCGACTTCAGCCGTTGGCCCGACCATCAGACGTGGAACGAGGCCGATCGTGCGGCCCTGTCGGCTACAACCAGAAAGGCTTATAAGCAGGTAGAGTTTTATTATTTCGTGCAATTTATCCTCAATTCGCAGATGGAGGCCGCCCACGAATATGCCCGCAAGAAGGGTGTTATCTTAAAAGGCGACATCCCGATTGGGGTCAATCGCTACGGTTGCGACGTGTGGATGGAACCTAAGTACTTCAATCTGAACGGACAGGCGGGGGCTCCTCCCGATGATTTCTCTGTCAATGGGCAGAACTGGGGCTTCCCTACCTACAACTGGGAAGCCATGTTGAAGGACGACTGCGCGTGGTGGGTGCGCCGCTTCCAGCACATGCGGAAGTTCTTCGATGCCTACCGCATTGACCACGTATTGGGCTTCTTCCGTATTTGGGAGATTCCCGCCGACGCCGTCCATGGCCTTCTGGGCCAGTTCACGCCGGCTCTCGGCATGACCCGCGAGGAGATAGAAGCCTATGGTTTGCGCTTCCAGGAGGAGCATTTCACCACGCCGTTCATCGCCGATTGGGTTGTCGACCGCGTGTTCCGGGCGAACGCCCAGCGCGTGAAAGACACCTATCTGCAACATCTGCACGACGACATCTGGGCCATGAAGCCCGAGTATGACACGCAGAAAAAGGTGGAGGCGGCCTTCGCCGACGCCACCGACGAGCAGGCGTTGTGGCTCCGCGACGGCTTGTACGCCCTCATCAGCAACGTGCTTTTCGTGCGCGACCGCAAGGATGCCAACCTTTTCCACCCGCGCATCAGCGCTCAGTTCGACTTCACCTACGAGGCTTTGTACGACAGCGACAAGGCTACTTTCAACCGCTTGTACAATGATTACTTCTATCGTCGCAACAACCACTTCTGGTATCGTGAGGCTATGAAGAAGTTGCCGAAGCTCGTTCAGGCCACGCGCATGCTCGTTTGCGCCGAAGATCTGGGCATGGTGCCGGACTGTGTGCCCTGGGTGATGAACGAACTGAAGGTCTTGAGCCTCGAACTACAGAGCATGCCGAAGAACCCGAAGGTGCGTTTCGGCTATCTGGAAGACAATCCCTACCGTTCCGTCTGCACCATCTCAAGCCACGACATGCCCACGCTGCGGCAGTGGTGGGACGAGGACGACGAGCGCACGCAGGCCTATTACAGCACCATGCTCCATCGGTCGGGCGGCGCTCCCCATCCGTTGCCGGGCTGGTTGGCCCGCGACATCGTGAGCCGCCACCTGTGTTCGCCCTCCATGCTCTGCGTGTTGTCCATCCAGGACTGGCTGTCCATCGATGAACGGCTGCGTCTGGACGACCCCAATGCCGAGCGAATCAACATTCCGGCCAACCCCAAGCACTATTGGCGCTACCGCATGCACATGACGATAGAGGAGCTTATGGCCAACGAAAGCTTCCGCGAGAACGTCGCCGAGCTGGTGGCCGAAAGCGGAAGATAATCCCTTTGGCTTTCCCGTCCGTGCCTTTCGGGCGGGAAAGCCGCGTTTGAACGAAACCATCACATTACTTTTAGAATCATGAACCGAATCAAAACTTTTCTCGCCATGGTGCTGTTGCCCATGCTGGCGGCCGCCCAGACGGTGACGTCGCCCAATGGTAAGGTCAAACTGACGTTCTCTTTGACAGGCAATGGCGTGCCTACCTACGAGTTGACGTTTAAGGACAAGAGCGTCATCAAGCCCAGCCGACTGGGTTTGGAACTGGCTAAGGACAGGCACGCGTCGCGCAAAATGAAGGAAACCGACCTGATGGACGGTTTCAAAATCGCCGACACCAAGACGTCGACATTCGACGAGACGTGGAAACCGGTGTGGGGCGAGACGGCCACCATACGCAACCATTACAACGAATTGGAGGTGAGCCTGAACCAACCGGCCACCCACCGCAATGTCATCATCCGCTTCCGGGTGTATGACGACGGCATGGGACTGCGCTACGAGTTCCCCCAGCAGAAGGCGCTCAACTACTTCCTCATCAAGGAAGAGCACACGCAGTTTGCCATGGCGGGCGACCACAAGGCGTGGTGGCTGCCCGGCGACTACGACACGCAGGAGCAGGAGACGCAGGAAAGCAGGCTCTCCGAGATACGGGGACGCTTCAACGACGCGGTCAACTGGAAGAACTCGTCGGTGGCCGTCTTCTCTCCGACGGGCGTGCAGACGGCTTTGCAGATGAAGACCGCCGACGGACTCTACATCAACATCCATGAAGCGGCGTGCGTCGACTACGCCACGATGCACCTGAACCTGGACGACAAGAACTTTGTCTTCGAGAGTTGGCTCACGCCCGACGCCACCGGACTGAAAGGTTGCATGCAAACGCCGTGTCAGACGCCGTGGCGCACGGTGCTCGTCAGCGACGACGCGCGCGACATGTTGTCGTCGAATCTCATCCTGAACCTCAACGAACCTTGCAAAATCGAGGACACGAGTTGGATTCATCCGACCAAGTATTGCGGGGTGTGGTGGGAGATGATCGTCGGAAAAAGCTCATGGAACTACACCGACGAATACCCTTCCATCAAGCTGGACCGCATTGACTGGACGAAGGCGAAGCCCAACGGACGCCACGGGGCGACCACGGCCAACGTGAAGAAGTATATCGATTTCGCCGCCGCCAACGGCCTCGACCAGGTGCTGGTGGAGGGATGGAACGTCGGTTGGGAAGACTGGGCCAACCATTGGAAGCGCGATGTCTTCGATTTCGTGACGCCTTATCCCGATTTCGACTTGAAATATCTCAACGAATATGCCCACTCCAAGGGCGTGAAACTCATGATGCACCACGAGACAAGCTCCAGCGTGGGCAACTACGAGCGCCACATGGAGAATGCGTTCAGGCTGATGAACCAGTATGGTTACGATGCCGTGAAGGGCGGTTACGTGGGCGACATCATCCCACGGGGCGACCATCATTTCTCACAGTCCATGAACGAGCACTATCTCTACGTGGTGAAAGAGGCTGCCAAGCACCGTGTCATGGTCAACGCGCACGAGGCTGTGCGCCCGACGGGCCTCTGCCGCACCTATCCCAACTTGGTGGGGAACGAGAGCGCACGTGGAACGGAGTATGAAGCGTTCGGCGGCAACCGCCCGGACCACACCGTCATCCTGCCTTTCACGCGCCTTCAAGGTGGTCCGATGGACTATACGCCGGGTATTCTGGAGACCCAACTCAGCACGTGGAGCAACAACAAGTCGTGGGTTCGCACGACGTTGGTGGGGCAGCTGGCCCTCTATGTGACGATGTACAGCCCGCTCCAGATGGTGGCCGACTTGCCCGAGAACTACGCGAAGTTCAACGACGCGTTCCAGTTCATCAAGGATGTGGCCTGTGATTGGGATGAAAGCAGATACCTGGAGGCCGAGCCGGCAGACTACATTACGGTGGCGCGCAAGGCCAAAGGAACCGACAATTGGTTTGTCGGAGGCAAGTGCGATGAGAACGGTCACAGGAGTATTGTCAAGCTGGACTTCCTCGACAAGGGCCGCAAATACGAGTGTACGGTTTATGCCGACGCCAAGGATGCGCACTACAAGGACAACCCCAAGGCCTATACCATCACCCGACGGGTGGTCAAGAAGGGTGACACGCTGAAGTTGACGCAGGCTCCCGGTGGCGGTTTTGCCATCTCTTTGATTGCCAAATAATCATTTCTCGCCCTTTCTCCGCTGTGTTGGAGAAAGGGCGTTGTGTCTAAAATCCAACGCAACATGAATCTAAAAAAGTCTTTATTAGCCGTGTTTTCCGCTGCACTGATGACGCAATCGGCACCGCTGCATGCTGCTTCCGAAGGCACGCGGTTCGATTTCAGGGAGGTAACTTACAGCCCTTCGCAAACCGTTTTCAAACTCAATACGCCTCGGAAGCCGGTTGTCCGCATCTATGCCGACGGCCTTCAGGGGACTCCCCTGCGTGTGGTGGGGATGAAGAAGATAGGCCGTGACCTTTGGTCGGCCACCGTCAGGGGCAATCTGAAAGGACGATTCTATACCTTCGACATCGGAAAGGGCGAGACGCCGGGCGTCTTTGCCAAGGCGGTGGGTGTCAACGGCCGGCGGGGAGCCATCATCGACTGGGCCGACACCAATCCCGCAGGCTGGGAAAACGACAGGCGGCCGGTGAACCGGTCGGCCCACGACCTCGTCATCTACGAACTTCATCATCGTGATTTCTCCATCGATGTGTCTTCGGGCATGGCGAACAAGGGCAAATTTCTGGCCCTTGCCGAGCCACGGGCCATCGAGCACCTGAAGAAACTCGGTGTCACGGCCGTTCACATCCTGCCTTCGTTCGACTACGCGTCGGTGGACGAGACCAAGCTCGACCAACCGCAGTACAACTGGGGCTATGACCCGCTGAACTACAACGTGCCCGAAGGCAGCTATTCGACCAATCCCTATGACCCCACCGTGCGCGTCAAGGAGTTCAAGCAGATGGTGATGGCCCTGCACAAGGCCGGCATTCGGGTCTTTCTCGACGTGGTGTACAATCATACTTTCGACTTGGACGGCAGCAACTTTGAGCGCACTTATCCCGGTTATTTCTATCGTTACGCCAAGGATGGACAGCCCGGCAACGGCTCGGGCTGCGGCAATGAGACCGCTTCGGAACGACCGTTGATGCGCCAATTTATGATTGAAAGCGTGAAATACTGGGTCAACGAATACCATATCGATGGCTTCCGGTTCGACCTGATGGGCGTGCACGATATTGAGACGATGAACGCCATTCGTGCCGAAGTCAGCAAAATAGATCCCCACCTATTTATATATGGTGAGGGATGGAGTGCCGGCAGCTGCGTTTATCCGCAGGAAAAACTGGCCATGAAGGGCCACATGGCGCAGCTACTGGGCATCGCGGCCTTCAGCGATAACATCCGTGACGCGCTTCGTGGACCGTTTTCGGATGACACGAAGGGGGCTTTTCTGGCCGGTATCGCAGGCGAGGAAGAGAGTCTGAAGTTTGGTATCGTGGGCGGAATAGCCCATCCCGAGGTCGACATGGCACGCGTGAACTACGACAAGAAGGCCTGGGCCGCCCAGCCGAGCCAGCATATCAGCTACGTCAGTTGCCACGACGACATGTGTCTTGTTGACCGCTTGCGCGCCTCAATGCCCGGTATCGGCGACGACGAGCTTATTCGGCTCGACTTGTTGGCCCAAACTGCCGTCTTCACTTCGCAGGGTGTGCCCTTCATTCTTTCAGGTGAAGAGATGTTGCGCGATAAGAAAGGCGTGCACAACTCTTATAATTCGCCCGACAGTATCAATCGTCTTGACTGGAACAATCTTAAGCGTTACCCGCAGGTGTTCGACTACTACAGCCGCTTGATTCGTCTTCGCAAGAACCATCCGGCCTTCGGCGGCGGCTCGGCGGCTGACGTCAAGGCGCATCTTTCGTTCCTTCCGACGCA
This sequence comes from Segatella baroniae DSM 16972 = JCM 13447, assembly GCF_000426585.1. Lineage (GTDB taxonomy): Bacteria > Bacteroidota > Bacteroidia > Bacteroidales > Bacteroidaceae > Prevotella > Prevotella baroniae. Next base: position 17,260 of record NZ_AUFQ01000002.1, on the reverse strand, counting down.
GGATTGTCTGGTCGGTTTCACGCTCACCGATTATCCCGGCGAGCCTTGGAAGCGCATTGTGGTGGTGCTCAACGGCAGTCGTGACAGCCGCACGGTGGACATTCCGGCGGGCGACTACACCGTGGTTTGCCGCGACGGACTCATCCGTGAGGAGGGAATGGGCAGGCAGCAGGGCGGTCAGGTGACCGTGGCGCCTCAGTCGGCATTGATTCTGCACAACTAAAAAACTACACGAAATGAAAAAGACAATCGCTTTGTTGGGCTTTCTTCTCGGCTCCGTGTCGATGGACGCGGCCCCTAAGATCGACAAGATAGAGCCGGCCAACTGGTTTGCCGGCATGAAGAATCCGAGTCTGCAACTGATGGTTTACGGCAAGGACATCCGCAATGCCACCGTCACGGTGGACTATCCGGGGGCACGCGTCGACTCGCTCGTGCGGCTGGATTCGCCCAACTATCTGCTGGTTTACCTGAACCTGGACGGTGCCCGGCCCGGGGAGATGACGTTGAAGTTCGACGGCAAGAAGGTGAAATATCCGCTCAAAGAGCGCGAGATGGCCGGCGATAAGCGCATGGGATTCACCAATGCCGATGTACTCTACATGCTCATGCCCGACCGTTTTGCGCAAGGAAAGAACCATCCGGCACAGGTGAAAGGCCTCAATGCCTACAAGGAAGACCGCACGAAGCCCAGTCTGCGGCACGGCGGCGACCTTGAAGGCATTCGCGAGCGCTTGGATTACCTTAAAGAACTGGGCGTTACGGCATTGTGGTTTACGCCAGTGCTCGAGAATAACTCGCCCGATGAAGGCAATACAAGTACTTATCATGGCTATGCTGCGACAGATTATTATAAGGTAGATCCACGCTTTGGTAGCAATGAAGCCTATCGACAACTGATTGATGAGGCCCATCGGAAGGGACTGAAAGTGGTTATGGATATGATTTTTAACCACTGCGGCTTCGAACATCCATGGGTAAAGGACATGCCGACAAGGGACTGGTTCAATACGCCGGAGTGGCTTCGGGAGGCACAGCGTGGGCAAAAGGCGGGCGAACGGGCCAAGGTGAACGACCAATATCTGCAAACTTCCTACAAGTTGACGCCCGTATTGGACCCCTACGCGTCGAAAGTGGACTTGCGGGAGACGGTGGATGCCTGGTTTGTGCCTACCATGCCCGACCTCAACCAGCGCAATCCGCACGTCATCACTTATCTGATACAGAACAGCGAGTGGTGGATTGAGACCGTCGGAATCGACGGAATACGCATGGATACCTATCCGTATGCCGACCGCAAGGCTATGGCGCAGTGGATGGAAAGGCTGGATGAGGAATATCCGAACTTCAATACGGTGGGCGAAACATGGGTCACAGAGCCGGCTTATACGGCTGCTTGGCAGAAGGATTCAAAGCTTTCGACCATCAACAGTTATCTCAAGACGGTGATGGACTTCAGCTTCTTCGACAAGTTGAACCAAGCGAAGGCCGAGGAAACCGATGGTTGGTGGCGGGGATTGAACCGCATCTACAACAGTTTGTGCTACGATTATCTGTATGAAGACCCATCGAGTGTGATGGCTTTCATCGAGAATCACGACACCGACCGCTTCTTGGGAGAGGGACAAGACACGCTGGCACTGAAGCAGGCATTGGCTTTGTTGCTTACCATCAATCGCATTCCGCAACTTTATTATGGTACAGAGGTGCTTATGAATGGCACTAAGGCCGTGACCGATGGTAATGTTCGCAAGGATTTCCCGGGTGGTTTTCCCGGCGATAAGCGCGACGCGTTCACGCCAGAGGGCCGTACGGCCGAAGAAAATGCCATGTTCAACTGGCTAAGCCGATTGCTCCACTGGCGTCAGGGCAATGAGGTGATCAGCCGTGGCACGCAGACGCAGTTCATACCTCACAAAGGTGTTTACGTCATTGCACGCCGGTATGGCCGAAAAACGGTGATGACGGTACTCAATGGGTTGCGTCGCAATGCCCAACTCGAAGTTCAACGTTATGCGGAAATCATCGGCAAGCATGTTCAGGCTACCGATGTGATGACGGGACAGCCGGTCGATTTGTCGGCCAATGTGCCACTGTCGCCCCGCCAAACTTTGATATTGGAGTGGTCGGAATAGTAATGAATCGGGCTGGTCAGGCAAATCTGATCAGCCCGATTCATCAATATAGTAACAAGAGACCCGCAAAAGCGGCATAGCCTATCATGGCGATAGGATTGATTTTTAGGTATTTGGTGCCCACAAAAGTGGCCACGAAGAGGGCAATGCTGATGTAGAATTGCCATGGGTTGTCGGGAGTTGAGAAGTTCTCGGCCGTCATCAGCAACAGTGCGGCGGCCCCAAGAAGTCCTACAACGGCAGGACGCAGCCCCGAAAAGACGTCTTCCACGAGTTGCGTGTGCATGTATTTCATGAGCATTTTGCTGATGAGCAGCATGAGAATGAACGACGGCAACACCAGCGCGAACGTGGCCGTGGTCGAGCCGAGGATGGCCATGGGTGCGTCGAAGCCGGCATTCTTCACGGCCGTATAGCCGCAGTAGGTGGCCGAGTTGATACCCACGGGCCCCGGTGTCATCTGACTGATGGCGATGACGTTGGTAAATTCGCCCATCGAAAGCCAGTGCCAGCGGTTCACGACTTGTCCCTGAATGAGCGATATCATGGCATAGCCGCCACCAAAACCGAAAAGTCCGATTTCGAAAAACGTCAGAAATAAGTATAGGAATATCATAAGCGTTTCACTCCGTGGTCTTTAAGTATTGTCCGTAGATATAACCTCCCAGTCCGGCGGCTATGATTACGTAAATCGGATTGACACCCAAAAGCCATATCAGCAGTGCTCCGCCAATGGGAATCCAGCAGTTGGACAGGCCGATTTTGGCATTCTTGGCCAGTTCAAACGTAGGAACGGCAATCAATGCGACCACGGCCGGGCGTATACCGGCAAACATGGCAGCCACGGTTTTGTTCTCCTGAAAGGCATGGAAGAACATGGCGATGGCCAGAATGATGAGGAAAGAGGGGAGGGCTGTACCGAATGCCGTACAGATCGCGCCCTTCAGTCGGCGTAGTTTGTAGCCTATAAAAATGCTGATGTTGATGGCAAACACGCCCGGACAGCTTTGGGCAATTGCCAAAAGGTCGAGAAATTCCTCCTCGTTAATCCATTTGTATTTGTCAACAACATCAGCCTTGATCATGGGAATCATGGCATAGCCACCACCAAAGGTGACTATGCCAATCTTAAAGAATGTTTTGAATAATGTGAGATACATTATTTATGGTTCAAATTTAGCTTCTTTTTTTCTTGCTTTTCTATGCTTTTTTCTTCTCTTCTATCCACTTACGGGCATTGACGAAGGCCTCAATCCAAGGAGTTACCTCATCATTGCGTCGGTCGGCAGGGTACCAAGCGTTCTGCCAAGGGAAGATCGCACGCTCCAAGTGGGGCATCATGGCCAGATGACGGCCGTCCTTCGAGCTGATACCGGCCACGTTGTAATCGCTGCCGTTGGGGTTTGCGGGATATTCGGCATAGTTGTATTTGGCAATGACATTGTACCTATCTTCGGCTTCGGGCAGGCTGAATCGGCCTTCACCGTGGGCCACCCAAATACCCAGTTTGCTGCCGCTGAGGCTACGGAACATCACGCTGTCGTTCTGTGGAATGTTAAGCGAGAGGAAAATGCTTTCAAATTTCTTCGACGTATTGTGCAGAAGACGGCTGCGATGTTTGTGTTCGGGGTTGAGAAGATTGAGCTCTACCATCAGCTGACAGCCGTTGCAGATACCCAATGACAGCGTATCTTCACGTGCGTAGAACTTGTCGAGCGCCTCTTTTGCCTTCGGATTGTAGAGGAAAGCTCCCGCCCAACCTTTGGCTGAGCCCAAAACGTCAGAGTTAGAGAAACCTCCGCAGAAGACAATCAGGTTGACCTCTTCCAGTGTTTCGCGACCGCTGATGAGGTCGGTCATCGTCACGTCCTTTACGTCAAAGCCGGCCAGATAGAGCGAATAGGCCATTTCGCGCTCGCCATTGGTACCCTTTTCACGAATAATAGCTGCTTTGGGTGCCTGCTGTTGGGTGTCGGCCGTTGCTGTTTTCCATCTGTCGGCATTGAGACCATAGCTTTCGAGCGTGCCCTTGAAGTCGTTGTTGAACTTCATTTCTACCGGTTGCTTCTTGTAATTGTCGAAGCGTTGCTTGGCCATACCATTGAAACTCTGATCGCGATCCAGCAAATAGCTGGTCTTGTACCACGTGTCGCGCAGGCTGTCGATATCGAATGTGTGCTCGTAAGCATCGTTCTTCACGACAATCTTTCGGCTGTCGGGCGTAGGATAGGCAATCTTGGCGAAGCCGATACCTGCGTCGTCGAGGAATTCTTTCAACTCGTTCTTGTGCGCGTCGCTCACTTGGATCACCACACCGGGGTTCTCCGCAAACAGCATTTTCACCATATCATTGCCTGCCAGGTCGTGCAGGTTGACGTGCAGACCACCTTCGGTGTTGGCAAAGGTCATTTCGAGCAAGGTGGTTATCAAACCGCCCGCACTGATATCATGGCCAGCCATAATCCATCCACGCTCGATGAGTTCCTGAATGGCGTTGAAGCAGTCGACAAAATACTCCGGATTCTGTACCGTAGGCACGTCGCTACCAATCTTACCCAAACTTTGAGCAAGGGCACTACCGCCCAGTCGCTGCTCGTCGAAGCTGAAATCAATATGATAAAGGCTTGTATTCTTGTCGTTGACAAGCACCGGGCTCACCACTTTTCGTACGTCGCTGACCTCGCCGCCGGCACTGACGATAACCGTTCCCGGCGCGATAATCTTGCTGCCATCGGGGTATTGCTGCGAAAGCGAGAGCGAATCCTTGCCCGTTGGTACGTTGACATGGATGGCACAGCAGAAGTCGCTCAATGCCTGAACACCCTCGTAGAGGCGTGCGTCCTCACCTTTCTGGCTGCGGCAGGGCCACATCCAGTTGGCACTGAGACTCACTGCGTTGAGCGGAGTTTCCTTATCGGCCATCGGTGCCCACACGATGTTGGTCAGTGCTTCGGCAACCGAGAGCACACTGCCGGCTTTCGGGTCGGCCAATCCGGCCTGCGGAGCGTGTCCAAGTGCCGTGGCGATACCCTTGCGGCCACGATAGTCGAGGGCTACGACGCCACAATCGCTCAACGGGAGCTGTATCTCGCCCTGGCATTGCTGGCGTGCTATCTTGCCCGTAACGGAGCGGTCGACCTTGTTGGTCAGCCAATCCTTGCAGGCAACAGCCTCTAATTGGAGCACCTTATTTAAATATTCGTCGATTTTCTTATCATCTGTCTGTACATCGGCGTAGGTACGTGTGACGGTTTCATCTACCATAACGGTCTTCGGTGTGTGGCCAAACATCTGCTTGACATCGAGATCGAACGGCTTGACACCATCGCTTTGGGCAAAGCTGAAGTGAGCGTCGCCCGTCGTTTCGCCTACCACATACATCGGCGCCCGTTCGCGTTCGGCAATCTTGCGCACGTGTTCGATATGCTTCTCGTCGATGAGCAAGCCCATGCGTTCCTGCGATTCGTTGGCAATCACTTCCTTTGCGCTCAGCGTCGGGTCGCCAATCGGGAGCTGGGGCATGTCAATGCGACCGCCACAGTCCTCTACCAATTCGCTCAAACAATTCAGATGGCCCGCCGAACCATGGTCGTGAATGCTGACCACGGGGTTATTGTCTTCCTCAACGAGCGCACGCACCAGATTATAGGCACGCTTCTGCATTTCGGGATTGGCACGCTGAATGGCATTGAGTTCGATACCATTGCTGTAACGACCCGTGTCTACCGAACTGACAGAGCCTCCGCCCAGTCCGATACGATAGTTATCGCCACCCACGACAACCACCTTGTTGCCCGGTTGCGGTTCTTTCTTCAGACAGTCGCGCTTCTTGCCGTAGCCCACGCCACCTGCCAGCATGATTACCTTGTCGTAACCGTAAATCTGTCCTGCCCCGTTGGGGTTCACGTCGTCGGTCGTTGTTTCGTATTCAAAGGTCAGTACGCTACCCGTGATGAGCGGTTGGCCAAACTTGTTGCCGAAGTCACTGGCGCCATTAGACGCTTTGATAAGTATCTGTTCGGGCGTCTGATAGAGCCACTTGCGCACGGGGATAAGCTCTTCCCATGTACGATCGGCGTCGGTCTGGCCGTTGTCGTCTTTCAATCGTGGGTAAGCTGTCATGTAACAAGCCGTTCCGGCAATGGGCCATGAGCCTACACCGCCGCCCATACGGTCACGGATTTCGCCTCCGGTGCCCGTTGCGGCGCCGTTGAAAGGCTCTACCGTTGTCGGGAAATTATGCGTTTCGGCCTTCAGCGAGATGACACTTTCGATGTCTTCCACCCGGAAATAGTCGCTCGTACTTTGATCGGCGGGCGCGAACTGCTCCACAACCGGTCCTTCGGAGAAGGCCACATTGTCTTTATAAGCCGATATCACCTTGTTCGGATTCTCCTGTGTAGTCTTCTTGATAAGGCTGAAAAGCGATGATTCTTTTTCCTCTCCGTCGATGACGAATTGTCCTCCGAAAATCTTGTGGCGGCAGTGTTCCGAGTTGATTTGCGCAAAACCGAAGATTTCGGAATCGGTCAGCGGTCGTCCGTTTTCCTTCTCCAGCGTGTGCAGATAGGCCATTTCGTCCTCGCTCAGTGCCAGTCCTTCCTCCTCGTTGTACTTTTCCAGGTCGTCCACATACTTAATGGGCTCCGGCCGGTGGTCAATGGTAAAGATGTTTTGGTCCAGACCGTTATACATACGTTGCAACATGGGGTCGTGGGTAGCCTGTTCCGACTCCACGGGGAAGTACTCTTCTATACGCAAAATGCCGTCAAGACTCATGTTCTGAGTAATCTCAACGGCATTCGTACTCCAAGGAGTAATCATTTCACGGCGTGGGCCGACGAAGTATCCATTCAACGTTTGGGCTTCTTCGGGCGTGGCGTTGCCATAGAGCCAACACAGTTTGTTAATCTCATCCTGATTGGGTTGATGGTTAATCTCTGTCGCAATCACGGTTTGGGAAGGAGTTCTAAAGAAAAGAATCATGTTTAATTATTATAATTATGTATTAAACTCAATGTTGCAAAGTTAGTCGAAAAGCATGACATGACCAAATAAATGATCCGGTAAGGCTGTTTTTTTGTTTTCTGAAAGCACAGCTTTTGCGGCGCAGAAGCGGCCCTTTCAGCTTGTGAAAGCAGCCCTTTGGAAACGTGAAAGCGGCCCTTTTGGCGCGCAACGGCAGCCCTTTTGCAAGCCGAAAGGGCAGCGATGGCGAGCCAAAAGCAATCCTTCCCCGCAGGAAAGGCAGGCCCGTGGGCTTGAAACCGACGCGCGGCGATTCCAACACCGCACGATGCGCACCCGACACTTCACGTTTGAATTGATTGAAAAAGGGCAATAAAAAAAAGAGACTTGAACCGCAATTCAAATCTCTTGGCTTGTGGGTAGTGATGGATTCGAACCACCGAAGCTAGAAGCAGCAGATTTACAGTCTGCCCCATTTGGCCACTCTGGAAACTACCCGAACCGTAGTGTGGGCGTTGACGGATTCGAACCGCCGACCCTCTGCTTGTAAGGCAGACGCTCTAAACCAGCTGAGCTAAACGCCCTTACTCCTCGTAAGCGGGTGCAAAAGTATGGGATTATATCGACAAAGCCAAACTTTCACATCGTTATTTTACATGTTTTAACCAAAAATCATCGGCCATTGGAGCCGCAAACGCCGCTCCATGCACCGTCATGGATGCACCTTGCGACGCGGAAGCAGCCTTCTCGGATTCCCGCGACATGAAAATAATGCCCTTCTTGTTTGGGCGTTCCGTTCGTTTGCACTACTTTTGCAGCACCACATACATAATCCAACAACGAAAAATGAAGAAAAGAAACCTGGAAACCATCTGCATCCATGGCGGATGGAAGCCGTCGAAGGGCGAGCCGCAGCAGCTGCCCATCTACCAAAGTACCACTTTCAAATACGAAACCAGCGAACAGATGGCCCGCCTCTTCGACCTTGAAGACGCGGGATACTTCTACACCCGCCTGGCCAACCCTACCAACGACGCCGTTGCGAAGAAGATAGCGGCGCTCGAAGGAGGCGTCGGTGCCGTGCTCACCTCTTCGGGACAGGCGGCCAATTTCTATGCCATCTTCAATATATGTGAGGCCGGCGACCACTTCATCACGACCAATACGATCTATGGCGGCACGTTCAACCTGTTCGGCGTGACGATGAAGAAGCTGGGCATTGACTGCACGTTCATCGACCCGGAGTGGAGCGACGAGCGGATAGAGGCGGCCTTCCGTCCCAACACCAAGTGCTTCTTCGGCGAGACAATCTCCAACCCCGGCGTCCACGTGTTCGACATCGAGCGCTTCGCGCGCATCGCCCACAGGCACGGCGTGCCCCTCGTCGTCGACAACACCTTTGCCACGCCCATCAACTGCCGGCCTTTCGAGTGGGGATGCGACATCGTCACGCATTCCACCACCAAGTATATGGACGGCCATGCGGCACAGGTGGGCGGCGTGGTGGTCGACTCTGGCAACTTCGACTGGGAGTCCCAGGGCGACAAGTTCAAAGGTCTGACGACGCCCGACGAGAGCTATCACGGGCTGACTTATACCCAATCGTTCGGCAAGGCGGCCTATTGCACGAAGCTGGTGACGCAGCTGATGCGCGACCTGGGCAGCATTCCGGCCCCACAGAACTCGTTCCTGCTCAACCTGGGACTTGAAACGCTCCACCTGCGCGTGCGCCAACACTGCGCCAACGCGCAGCGCGTGGCCGAATGGTTGGAGCGAAACGAGCGCGTGGCATGGGTCAACTACTGCGGACTTCCCGACAACAAGTATTATGAATTGGGGCAAAAATACCTGCCCAACGGCTCGTGCGGCGTCATCGCCTTCGGCTTGAAGGGCAGTCGTGAGGAAGCCATCAAATGGATGGACAGCCTCGAATTCGTCTCCATCGTGACGCATGTGGCCGACACCCGCACCTGTGTGCTCCACCCGGCAAGCCACACCCACCGCCAACTTTCCGACGAGCAGCTGCGCGAAGCGGGCATAGCTCCCGACCTCATCCGCCTTTCCGTCGGCATAGAGAACTGCGACGACATCATCGCCGACCTGGAACAGGCCATGCAGAAGCTGTAGACGGCGGGGCGAAGGCCCGTGACAAATGTGGAACGTGAAGTGTGAAATGGGCGCTCGACGCCCCATTTCGATTCATCCAACCATAAAAAAGAGGATATCCGGCACCGAATATCCTCTTTTCGTGTATCAATCATCGCTGATTAGCGGCCCAACTGCTTCTTCAGCAACGTGGGAATTTCGCTCGTTTCATCGGCAACGGGAACGCCGACGGCCTCAAACGCCGCCACCTTGCCGGCCGCAGTGCCCGATCCTCCCGAAATGATGGCGCCGGCATGGCCCATCTGTTTGCCCGGAGGAGCTTGACGGCCGGAGATGAATACGGCCACGGGTTTCGTCACATGTTGCTTGATGAACTGTGCGGCACGCTCTTCGGCGTCGCCTCCTATCTCACCGATGAGGGCGATGGAGTCGGTCTCCGGGTCGTCCTGGAACATGCGGAGCAAGTCTTCGAAGTAAAGTCCGACGACGGGATCGCCGCCCACACCGACTGCCGTCGACTGTCCCAGACCGGCTTGTGTCAGCTGACAAACCACCTCGTATGTCAACGTTCCGCTGCGGCTGATGACCCCCGTGTGGCCTTTCTTGAAGATGTTGGTCGGCATAATGCCCGCCATGCTCTCCTCGGGAGAAATCAGTCCCGGGCAGTTGGGGCCTATCACCTTCACGCCCTTGATCTTTGCGTAACGCTGTGCGGCCACGGCGTCGAGCGTGGGAACGCCCTCGGTGATGCAGATGACGAGCTTCACGCCGCCGTCAATGGCTTCGAGCATGGCGTCTTTGGCAAACGGAGCGGGGACGAAAATGATGGAAGTGTCGGCTCCGGTGGCCTCGACGGCGTCTCTGACGGTATTGAATACGGGAATGCCCGCTACCTCCTGACCGGCCTTTCCGGGTGATGTGCCACCCACAACCTGCGTTCCATACGCCTTCATCTTGGTGGCATGGAAGCTGCCATCACGACCGGTGATACCCTGAACGATAACTTTCGAATCTTTATGCAGTAAAATACTCATAGCTTAATCATGGTTTTTAATGTTGTTTACTCAGTTCTACCGCCTTGTGACCGGCGTCCGACATGCTGGTGCCCACGGTGAAATGGGTGCCCTGGAGCAGCGCGCGGCCCTCGGCTTCGTTGGTTCCCGTGAGGCGAATCACGATGGGGATGTCGGTCTCTATCGTCTTGAAGGCTTCTATCAGGCCCTTGGCCACGTCGTCGCAACGCGTGATTCCGCCGAAGATATTGATGAGAACGGTGTTGACATGCTTGTCGCTCAAGAGGAGTTTCATGGCCTCCACGATCTTCTCGGGGTTGGAACTGCCGCCGATGTCAAGGAAGTTGGCAGGCTCGCCGCCGTACAGTTTAATCATGTCCATCGTGGCCATGGCCAGTCCGGCGCCATTCACCATGCACCCAATCTTGCCTCCCAGGTTCACGTAGCTGAACCCTTTCTCCTTCGCCTCTTGCTCCTTGCGCTCTTCGGGTGTAGGTTCGAAGAGTTCCTTCACGTCGGGATGGCGGAACAGGGCGTTGTCGTCGAACGTCATCTTGGCGTCGATGGCCTTGAGGGTGCCGTCTCCCAATTTGACAAGCGGGTTGATTTCGACGAGCGAGGCGTCTTTCTCTACAAACAACCGGTAGAGGTTTTGGAAAATCTTCGTGGCCTGCTTCACCTGCACCATGTCGTCGAAGAGCTTGAAAGCGGCCTGCCGTGCCAGGAAGTCCGTCATGCCGAGAACGGGGTCGATGACGATCTTCTCAATCTTCTCGGGGGTTTCCCTGGCCACCTGTTCTATGTCCATGCCGCCCGAACGGCTCAGCATCATCATGGGACACTTCGACTTTCGGTCGACAAGAATGCTGACATAATACTCCGCGGCGATGTCCACCGCCTCGCTCACCAGCACGCGGTCGACCGTGAATCCCTTGATGTCCATCCCCAGGATGGCTTCGGCATGGCGACGAATCTCGTCTTCGCTGCCGCCAAGTTTCACGCCGCCGGCCTTGCCGCGCCCACCCGTGTGGACTTGTGCCTTGACGACGGCCTTGCCGGTTCCCAACTCCCGGTAAGCCGCCACGGCCTCTTCAGCCGTGCGACACAGCGCGTGTCTGTCCACCGGGACCCCATAACTCGCAAAGAAAGACTTTGCCTGATATTCATGTACCTTCATAGTTATTAAATAATATATGTTTAGGAATTACCGCGGAAAATTACAAAATATTTTCCAAGGGCGAAAGGAAATGCTGATATTTTTATGCTTTTGCTATATATAATAAGGTGTATGCGGGCACAACGGTCGGCAGAAGCGTCGCAACGGCATTGCGGGGCGTCGTTGTGGCAGCGTTCCGCCGCCACAACGGCGCACAAGAAAAGCCATGCCCCGTCTGTTTCCAGATGAAGCATGGCTTCTTATTTCGTGCAAATCGGACTTTATTCTTCGCTAAAATCTTCCTTGCCTACACCACATACGGGGCATACGAAATCTTCGGGCAGGTCTTCAAACGCCGTTCCCGGTGCTATACCGTTGTCCGGATCGCCTACTTCGGGGTCGTACACCCAGCCACATGTGTCGCATACATACTTCTTCATAATGTCTTTGTATTTAATGTTTGATTGTCTTTGTTAATTAACTCGGCTGCAAATATAGCGCAATGGTTTGGAATGGCAAAATAAATGACGTGTTTTTTATCGGCAAATCGAACCTTGTCATTTCAACTTCCAATATCCCGTTTTATTGCTTCCCACCCGAGAGAGCAGCCCAATGCTTTTCAAAGTCATGATATGTTTCCTGACCATACGGTCTGAAATACCTAACCGCCGGGCCAGAACAACATTTGTCATATAGGGATTTTCCTTAATCAAAGCATAGACATGCCACGTTGTTTCCGACAGGTTGGAAAGGCTTTTTGCCACTTTTCAGGAACTTGTCAGCCTGCTCCAACCTGACAGCATGACGTTCTATCAACGCCGAAATGTCAGCAATCAGATTGATGGCCTTGGCTGAAACCGTGAATGGAGGTGTGTAGTTGCTCGTGTCTTGATATGCCTTCTTCGTCCTGCAAAAATACGGTTTTTAATCCATACTTGCGCCGTCGTTTTTCAAAAGCTGCGCTTTCGGCTTGCAAAAGGGCTGCCGTTGCGCGCCAAAAGGGCTGCTTTCACGTTTCCAAAGGGCTGCTTTTACACGCTCAAAGCAGTGCCGTTGTCATGCAGAAACGCAGTTGCTGCGCTTTTGAACACCCACGCCCATCGGTCGTTTTTCATGCTTTTAGAATTAATTAACGCACTAACAGTTTGATTGTTACGATTTTTTCGTAGATTTGCAATGTGCTTGTTGAAAAGCCGTCATTCAATTGAAATCCCGAGAAACGACGATATGGAAAATCTAACCAGACAAGAAGAAGACGTGATGAAGTGCATTTGGCGACTGGGCCGGTGCGTCGTGAAGCAGATTGTGGAGGCCCTGCCCGAGCCTCGACCGCCCTATACGACGGTGGCGTCGGTGGTGAACAACCTGAAACGGAAGGACTTTGTCAAGGCCGAACGCGAAGGAAAGGGCTACAGCTATTCGCCCAACATCGAGGAGGCGGACTACAAGCGCAGCTTCATGACGGGCTTCGTGCGCGATTACTTCAAAGACTCGTTCAAGGACATGGTTACCTTTTTCGCGCGTGAAGAGCAGATTTCTGAAAAGGATTTGCGCGACATCATCTCTGAAATAGAAAACGAAAATTGACAAGTTTATGGCTGTTTACCTGCTCAAAGTCAATCTGGCGCTCATGCTGCTCTACGGTTTCTACCGGCTGATGGTGAGCCGCGACACGTTTTTCACGCTGCGCCGCTTCACGCTGTGGGCCATCTATGGCGTGGCGTTGGCGTTGCCTGTGCTCGACATCGCTTGGTGGATAGAGGACACGCCGGCCACGGCCACCCTGGCGGAGAGCTATGCCGTGAACGTGCTGCCGGCCTTGGAGGTCTACGCCCAGGGGCCGACGATGACGGTATTCGACGCCCTTGGCTATGTATATTGGCTCGGTGTGGGCCTGCTTTCGCTGCGAATGGCGTGGCAGTTGATGGGCATTGTGGCCCTGGCCCGCAAGACACGGGTGCGCCGTATGGGCAGCATGCGGGTGCATTGCCTGGACGGTTGCGAGGGACCGTTCTCCTTCTTCCGCTGGATATTCGTCAATCCCGACCGTCACACGGCCGTTCAGTTGAACGAAATACTCACCCACGAGCACGCCCATGTGGCGCAGTGGCACTCCGTCGACACGATGGTGGCCGAATGGTTCAGCATATTCTGCTGGTTCAATCCGTTCGCCTGGCTGCTGAAACACGAAGTGAGAGTCAATCTGGAATTTCTTGCCGACGACAAGGTGCTGGCTGATGGCAACGCGCGCAAAGCCTATCAGTATCATCTGCTCGGCCTGGCTTATCATCCAAACCATTGGGATGTGGCCAACAACTTCAATGTTTTACCGCTTAAAAAGAGAATTAAAATGATGAACAAGAGAAGAACCAAGCAGATAGGCGTGGCCAAGTATCTGCTCTTTGCGCCCTTGGCAGCCGCATTGTTGATAGTAAGCAACATCGAGTCGGTGGCGCGCACGGTAGGCCGCAATGTGCCGATGGCCCGTTCGCTCTCCGACAAGGCCGAGCAACTGTTGCAGACCGAGATTGCCAATCCTTCGCCGGCGGCCGCCACGTTGGAAGACATGACGGCGACAGCCGTGGACGAAGCCGCCCGGCCCGTGAAGAAACTGACCGTTTCGGGTACGGTGCGCGACACGAAAGGGCGGCCCGTTGTCGGCGCGACCGTTGTGCTGCGGGGCAGCAAACGGGGCACGGTGACGGACAAGGAAGGCCGCTATCGCCTGTCGGAAGTGCCCGTCGGAAGTGCTGTGGAAGTGAAATATGTCGGCACGGGCACCGTTCTGTTTACCGTGAAGGGCGTCCGTCGCGACGTGACGCTTGGCGTGGCGCGGACGGCCGACAAGCAGCAGGCGGCTTATGATATAGTGGACCAAATGCCGAACTTCCCTGGTGGAAAGGAGGCGATGATGAAATATATCTCGGGCAAGGTGAAATATCCGATTACCAAGGCGAGTGGAAGAGTTGTTGTCCAGTTCATCGTGGACACGAATGGCGCCGTTGTCGAACCGAAAGTGGTCAGGAGCGTCAGTCCGAAACTCGACCAGGCTGCTCTCGATGCCGTCAAAGGCATGCCCAAATGGGAACCGGGCAAGCTGAATGGTAAGCCCGTGAGAGTGAAGTATAACATTCCTATCAACTTCGAGCAATACAATGCTACCGGCGTAACTATATCACAGGTCAAGGGCAATACGTCGTCTGTCTTTTTTGTCGATGGCAAGCGTGTCGACAATGTCGACGCTTTGAACCCCGACGACATTGAAAGTATAACCGTGCAGAAGGACGAAGCCACGATGAAACAGTACGATTCCGGCGGCAAGCCCGTCGTGTTGGTGAAGCTGAAAAAGAAGTAAGTGGCCACGGTTGATGGTAAACTATAAATCTCTCCGGTAATGGCTGTCCGTGAGGGATGGCTTTCTGGAAGTGCCGAGTGTTGCGATTGTCAATGCTCGGCACTTTCGTCATCGGATGCAAAAAATGACATATAGGTTCTTTATCTTGCACTAAAAAAACATATCTTTGCATCAAACTTCATGTGACCTGTCGGTCGGATATGCGAGAACAACGGGTATATGGCGTTTGAAATAGCGGATGGAATGGTGGTCTCAACCAATCTGTCGCGTCCATAAGCATAAATCATTTTATTTCATGAAACACTTTTTATTTCTTTTCTTGGCTTTTTGCTCGTGTGTCACCAGCGCGTTTGCAGCTGAAAGTGCGCGGCCTGCGGGTTCGGCGAAGCTGATTCCCGCGCCGACTTCGTATGTCGAGACGGATGGAAACTTTGTGACGACGGGGCGGCTTCGGCTTGTCACCAACGTGAAACATAAGGAAGGCCGATGGCTGCGGCTGCAGGTTGCCGAGGCTTTCCCTGCCTTGACGTTCGACAAGAAGGCTGACCGCATCGTGCGAATGAACCTCACTCGTCCGCAAAAGGACGGCAGGCAGGCGGCGAATGACAAGCGGTTGCAAGGTTATGAGTTGCATGTCTCGCCCACGGAAATCCGTTTGGAGGCTCCCACTGTGGTGGGGTTGTTTTATGGTTTGCAGACGTTGAGGCAACTGGAGGAACAGGGACGCATAGCCTGTTGTATGATAAAGGACGAGCCGCGGTTCGTCTATCGGGGACTGATGTTGGACTGTTCCCGCCATTTTTGGCCCAAGGAGTTCATCATGAAGCAACTGGACGCGATGGCTTGTCTGAAGATGGACAGGCTGCATTTGCACCTGACAGATGAAGCCGGATGGCGCATGCAGATCAAGAAATACCCGAAGTTGACGGAAGAGGCGGCATGGAGGACGGAGTCTAATTGGGATAAATGGCGCAAAGAGGGGCGCCCCTACGCCCGCAAGGGGGACGATGGAGCTTATGGAGGCTATTATACGCAGCAGGATTTGAAGGAAATCGTGGCGTATGCGGCTGCGCGACATATCATTGTCATACCTGAAATAGAAATGCCCGGACACAGTGTGGAGGCCTTGCACGCCTATCCGGAACTGCTGTGTCAAGGTGTTGTGGACAAGTCTTCCGACCTTTGCGTGGGAAATGAACAGACTTTCACTTTCTTGGAGAATGTCTTGAAGGAGGTGATGAAAGTCTTTCCGTCCAAATATATTCATATCGGTGGCGACGAGGCTTCGCGCAAAGCCTGGGGCAACTGCCCCCGTTGCCAGCTGCGGATGACGCAAGAAGGGTTGGCGAACGTGGCTGAATTGCAAAGCTATCTGACGGCACGCATAGAGCGTTTCCTCAACGGGCATGGCCGGATATTGATAGGATGGGATGAAATTCTCGAGGGAAAGCTGGCTCCCAATGCCGTGGTCATGTCGTGGCGGGGCGAGAAAGGCGGCATCGAGGCCTCTAAAGCGGGTCACGACGTCATCATGACGCCGGGTCGGTATTGCTATCTGGACCATTACCAAGATTGTCCTCCTTCGCAGCCGAAGGCCTTTGGCAGCTATATGCCGCTGGAACAATGCCATTCTTTCGACCCGGCCTGCCAGTTGCCCGACAGCATTGCCGGACGTGTTCTTGGCGTGCAGGGAAATCTATGGACTGAGCAGGTCGAGACAATGTCGCATTGCGAGTATATGCTTTATCCACGCTTGTTTGCGATAGCCGAAAATGGATGGAGCAATCGCAAGGCGGATTTCGCCGACTTCCATCGCAGGGCTTTGCGTATGCAGGATGTTTTGGCGGGCCGTGGTTACCATCCTTTCGACTTGCGTAAGGAGATTGGAAACCGACCGGAAAAGAAAGAACCGCTCTGCCATTTGGCTTTGGGCAAGAAGGTGACCTACAATGCTCCCTATGCAGACAATTACCGGAGTTCTGGTGACGGCGCTTTGGTGGACGGCATTCGTGGCGGTTGGGACTTCCATGATGGCGCATGGCAGGGATTTATCGGACATGGACGGTTGGACGTGACGATTGATCTGGGCGAGGTGAAGGCGTTGAAGCAGGTTAAGGCAAGCTTTTTCCAATCGGCCAGTGCCGTGATTTATACACCTGGTGAGGTTGTCATACAGGTTTCGGAGGATGGGGAGAATTTCAAAACGCTGGATGACAGCCGCCATGATGTTGACACCTCTGCCGATTTTTGCGTGAAAGATTGTGAATGGAATGGAGAAACGAAAGCACGCTTTGTTCGTTACCAGGCAAAAGCAGGGCCTGAAGGCGGTTGGATATTCACGGATGAAGTAATCGTAAAGTGATTTTGCTTTGACGTATATCGCTATATATAATAATGTGGAAGCCTCTCTCGCTGGTTGATGATGGCTGAAAAAACATAAAAAGATTGCTTTTTTCGCACATTTCTTTCGCATTTCCTTGGTTTTTCGTTGTAAAGTCCCTACTTTTGCATCCGCTTTCGGGCGACG
>NZ_AUFQ01000001.1 GCF_000426585.1 Segatella baroniae DSM 16972 = JCM 13447 | reverse complement strand
AAAATTTTATTCTGGGCATCCCGATTCTCACCCCTTTTAGGTTTTTTGTTTCTTCGACCCGAACTTTTTTTTATCATTCCGGTGTAACCGTCATCTCGAACCTTTTATGTGCAAGGTTAAATCGCAGGTGTTAAGGGAACCTAAGGCAAAGAATTGGCCGGTAAAAGTTTTCAGGAAACCGTAATCTTTGATTTCGGAGGGTCATGAAAAGTTTTCCGCCAATAGGGAGCATTCCGGTGTTTGCCGTGTTCCCTGCCTGCGATACCTTTGCAGAATAAAAGTCGAAGATGACTACAAGCGGACGAAAAGTGAGGTCGAAATCAGAAACGGAAATGGAAAGATAGATATAAGTGAATGTAAAACAAGCACCGCAGGTGCAGCGTGTGTAGCCGTATGTCCGTATAGCTGTATATACGCCTATATGTATATACAGCTATATGTATTGTCGGTAAAAGGTTGGGTGTATAGACAGCCGGATATAAAGGAACGGCACTTGCCTTCAGGCGTGTGCCGGTTCCGTGGCCGGGTGTGGGGCGGCAGGCTCCACAAGAAGTATAGTCCTCTCTCCCGAAGCAGCTCTGACGGCAAGTCTGTGCTGTCTTGTGTCTGATGGAGTTCCGGCACGGAAGAAGACACAAGAGGGTTTAAGAAGTAGGCCTGCTTGCATGAAAGATAGGTATGGACACCGCCGTATGGCGTGATAGCAGATGCGATTGCAGCAGACATGAAAAAAGGAGACCCTTTTAAAGAGTCTCCCGTCTTTCGGAGTAAGGCTTTTACTTGGCCTTCCGGTTCTTCGCTTTAGGAGCGTCCTGCTTTTCTTCCCTGACAAAGGCGGTAACCTTTGTGGCGATGTTTTTCAGAACCGTGACGTTCTTACCGTCCTTGGTGTAGTTCTCCGGCTTGAAGAATCCCTCTACCGTAATCTCCTTGCCCTTCTTCAGCAGTTCCAAGGTAGCCGTATCGTCGTTCTTTACCCAAGTTTCAAGGCCTATGATCGAAGAGACCGTAGTGGTCTCGTTGCCTTTGCGTTCTGTGTGTTTGATGATGATACCGAAGCGTGCGATGGCAGCTTTTTCAAAGTTTTTAACTTCTGCATCCTTGCAAACATACCCCGTAACTGTGAAATTGTTCATTGCGTTCATAATTGTAATTTTTTAAGTTGATATTTATTTTACGTGCATAAAGGAGCAGGCAAGAGGAAGGTGTGCAAAGGCAAGGGATGACCGTTATTTTTTCATCTCCGACCATAGAGTTTTTGGATCAGGAGCAACCGCACCCCAAAAACTTGAAAAAATCACGAGGCAAGTCCCGGAGGGCGACCCTTGCGGAACACCGCTTGCGCTAACTTTGCAAAGGAAAATGGATGTCGGACTTATCTGAAAAATGAAAAGGACGCCATGAATGATTTGAAGTGAAGGGTAGCTGAAAGGATGAAACCAAGACCAGGAAGCTGTCACCGCTGCCGGTACCAAGAAAAACACACCGAGTGCATGGAAAAGAAAATGACAGTACCGCTGCCAGGCCCTGAAGCATGGGAGAATGAAGTCGTGCCAGCAAAGCTGCCGCTGCCGAAGAAGGGCAAGGATAGGTAAAGGGGTAAGCCGTCAGAGAACGTCCATGGACAGTAAGAGATACCATGATACAGTCTCGCTACTTGGCTCCACCGTCAGGGAGGAAGAGCGGAAGTCTCAAAGACAATGGTTGAAGAAGGCTGCAAGCCGTGCCATGGTAGGAGACGGAAAAGGGATGTACTACTATAAGGTCTGCAAGGCAATCCGCATAGATGTATGTTCGTATAGCCATATATACGTATATGCAGCTATACAAGAATGCACCTATATGACAATATGGAAATATAGGAATACGACAATAAAGATATGCCGCTATATAGAAAGAAAGGTAAGTACTCTATATCCAACAATGTGGGCAGTGTCTGCAAGTCTCTGCCCTTCCGCTTTTGGGAGCTTTTTCCTGTGGCGTGCCGGAAGGTGAAAGCGACCCCGGCGGACAGGATCCGGCAATGTCCTTGACATTCAATCCCGAAAGGAGCCGGTTCATAATCAGGGTGTGGGGCGGTAAGCCCCACCGAAAAAACCACGCTCCCATACAATTAGACATATAGGAGCGTGGAAACTTCATAAAACAAATTTCCGTAAATCAATCAGTACAGACTTGAATACGGCTTTATCATATCCTTCCTTTTTCAGAAGAGCCAACATACGCTTTGAATAAGCATTGGCTTGTGTCTTGCTCATGCCAAATTTGCTTTGCATCGGTCGGTTAGGGCGCATAGTCTGCACTTCGTAACTTTCTCGATAAATCGGAACATAAATTATTCGCTTGATGACTTCTATTCTTGGATACCTAAGCATAATGTGTTATTTATAAATTAAAACAGTTCTAATTGGCAGGGGTTGAACAACTTTCTGTAAGACTTAATCTTATTCATCGTATCCTTAAGTATTGGAAGAGCAGATGAACCTCTTGTTTCGAGTTTGTTTGCATCATTATTCGGGTCACCGTCTCTGAATAGAATTTCGTCAATGACCCGTTGACAATTTTCCTCTACACGGTTTAAGGCAGCGGAGACAGCTTCTTTCTCGGTATTGTAACCGTCTTTTAGTGTGTCAATATAAGTTGCACCACAGCAACCGCCTTGTGTCCAAAAATTATAACTAAGTCCAAAGTCCCATCGCCCATTGTCTGATTGCGCTGTTGTAACCTTAAAGAAACAGACTTTTTTAGCCCAATCAATTTTAATATGTGGTGTCAGACACACATCGGCAATATTGAAACAAAATTCTTTATATGTATGCACAACCTTTGGTGGATTCCCTTTCAAATAGTTACACCATTCCTTAAATGTAAATCTCTGACCTGTACACCGGCATTTATAGTGAATTTCTTTATTCATTTGTTTGATATTCATTTTATGAAACACAGTCATTATCTTGTTTTATAGGGTACAAACTATTCAACAATTTTGCAAATCCTATTTTTGAGTTGTTTTTATGCTGCGTTTACAAGTTTCCAAAGTTCCTCTTCAGACTTGACTTCTGTCCCGTTGTAATAAAAATGGGTATCAAGCGATCCGTTGATATAGCTGTCGAACATTTCTCGGCTGCAATCCATTGTGTCAACAAAGTAATAAACGACTTTAAGCCAAAGTATTTCCATGAGGCAATTTCTCACATTTGAGGTGTTGTATCCGGCCACCTCTATCGCTTCGTCCAAGTCTTCATCTGTCCAATCATAACCGAAGTTAGTTTTGAACTCATCTAACTGACTGTCCCAATTAGAAAAACCTAATGCTGCTAAAATCATTTCGTTGTTTGACATAA
The DNA here is from genome assembly GCF_000426585.1 of Segatella baroniae DSM 16972 = JCM 13447. Taxonomy (GTDB): domain Bacteria; phylum Bacteroidota; class Bacteroidia; order Bacteroidales; family Bacteroidaceae; genus Prevotella; species Prevotella baroniae. The sequence goes on along the minus strand of NZ_AUFQ01000001.1, from coordinate 421,355 downwards.
TCTATTATTTTATGAAGTTGTTATTTATTCTGGGCATCCCGATTCTCAATCTTTTTATAGTTTTTTCGTTTCTTCGACCCGAACTTTTTTTTATCATTCCGGTGTAACCGTCATCTCGAACCTTTTATGTGCAAGGTAAGATCGCAGGTATTAAGGGAACCTAAGGCAAAGAATTGGCCGGTAAAAGTTTTCAGGAAACCGCAATCTATGATTTCGGAGGGTCATGAAAGGTTTTCCGCCAATAGGGAGTATTCCGGTGTTTGCCGTGTTCCCTGCCTGCGATACTTTTGCAGAATAAAAGTCGATGGATGACTACAAGCGGACGAAAAGTGAGGTCGAAATCAGAAACGGAAATGGAAAGATAGATATACATCAAATAAATAATACAGGAAGAGACTTTTTGCAGTAGCCTATTGAATAAAAAAGACTACAAAGCGTAAGTATTAAAAAATCATAAACATAGGCATTATAAGCCTCGTGTTAAAATTATTTAATTAAAATAATAAGATCAATTATCTCATTAAGTAACAGATTATACATTTATGTACAACCATTTAACTTCACAGCAAAGATACGCAATTTCAACTTTTATTCAAAACGGATGGAGCAGGGCAAAGATAGCAGACTCGATAGGAGTTAATCATTCTACCGTTACTCGTGAAATCAACCGCAACAGCGGAGTCCGTGGAACTTATAATTGGGAGACTGCCCAGAAAAATGCCGACTATAGAAAGATACGAAGACCAGGCAACCGCGCCATTTCTCAAGAGATAAAGGATGAAGCAGTGCGGCTATTAGTGGAAGAACAGTGGTCTCCGGAACAGATTTCGGCAGTTTTAAAGGAACGGGGTATGTCAATATCTCATGAGACTATATACAAGATCATCCGCACAGACAAGAAGAATGGAGGGTCTTTGTATCTTTACTGTCGTCATAAACTTAAACACCGGGCACGTCCAGTAAGTGGCAGTGGATCAATTATTTGTAATAGGGTAAATATAAGCGAAAGACCGGAAGAAGCAGATGGTAGACGCTTTGGTGATTTCGAGATGGACACCATTGTAGGCAAAGGGAACCATGGAGCCATACTGACCCTTACTGAAAAAAGTACAGGCATGTTGTTTATGAGAAAGTTGAACAAAGGAAAAGAAGCCAAAGAACTGGCAAAGACGGTTGTTCGAATACTAATGCCATATAAAGCTTTCCTTAAATCAATAACGACTGATAACGGTTTGGAGTTTGCCTGTCATGAATACATTACAAAAAAATTGGGTGTTACGGTCTACTTCACCGATCCGTATTCATCATGGCAAAAAGGTTCGATTGAAAATCAGAACGGTCTTATCAGGCAATATATCCCCAAATCATCCACTTTTGAAAATATCAGTCATCAGTTTGTTACCAAAGTTGCTGACAAAATAAACCGTCGCCCAAGAGAAAAATTAAATTTTCGTACCCCTTTTGAGTGTTTTTACGAAAATATTCTTTAACTTTGCGGGCGGTGCATTTGCATGTTGAAACCGCCTAAGAATGAGTTGTGCCTGATAGCAAAAGTTTATGAAAGCAGAGGGTGTAACTTGTTTTTGTCAAAGAAAAGGAGAATTCCGGCAAGGCAATTAACTCTCAGAAATTATATTGAAAAGTTTGTCCTGCCAAAGAAAACAATTGTTTTCTTTGGCAGGACAGCATATTTTACCTATCTTTGCATTGAAAACAAAAGTTGTTTGAAACGATAGTAAATCAGTGGAATTCATTTGAGTACTAATTAAATCATAACCCTTTTAATTGTATAAGTGCTTATAATCAAGGAGTTATAAAGAGTTGATTTTTTAAGTCATTGAAATGCTTACATTTCTAGATTTATTTGCAGGCGCAGGAGGATTGTCCGAAGGTTTTATTCGGGCAGGTTATACCCCTTTAGCACATATCGAAATGGACAAGTATGCCTGCGACACACTGAAAACCCGTGCTGCTTTTCATTGGTTAAAAGCCAACAATCAATTACAAAAATACAAAGATTATCTTTATAATAAACAGGAAAAAACCGATGGCAGCAAACTTTGGGCGCAAGTTCCGCAGGAAATAACTGACAGCGTTATTCACGAGACTATCGGCGAAGGTACCATAGAAAATATTTTTGCAAAGGTAGATAAACTCAAAGGCGATAAGCAGGTTGATATTATCATTGGTGGCCCGCCTTGTCAGGCTTATTCTGTGGCAGGCAGGGCAAGAATGGGCAAAGCCGCGGAAGAAGACCCTCGCAATGAACTCTATAAGTATTATGTAAAGTTTCTTGAATATTATCAACCTGAGATGTTTGTATTTGAAAATGTTTTAGGTATCCGAACTGCCAAGAAAGGGCAACCTTTTGAAGATTTGAAACGGCTTGTAGATAAAGCCGGGTATATGATGGAAGACCATATACAAATAGCTTCACAATATGGTGTTTTACAACATAGGCAAAGGGTAATTATTGTGGGCTGGAGAAAGGGCACGAAATTTCATTACCCTGAACTGAAAATAGAACAAAATAATTACGAAGTACTAAAAGATTTATTTTCCGATTTACCGGAACGCAAGCATGGAGAGGGTCAGTTATGCAAACCAATTCTGTACACAAAGCCTCTTTCAAAAATGGAATATCTGAAAAAATCAAGTATCCGCAGTAGTGATTTTGATTTTACAACACAGCATATTGCCAGACCAAACAATGCAAACGACCGCGAAATATACAAAATGGCAGTTGACATGTGGCTGAACGAAAAGAAACGTATTGATTATTCGAAAATTCCTGCTCACCTTCAACACCACAAGAATAAGGAAACATTTCTCAATCGTTTTCAGGTTGTTGACCCTTATGGGTGTTGCCATACAGTTGTTGCCCATATTGCTATGGATGGACATTATTACATTTATCCGACACTTTCCCCAACAATAGAAAATGTTCGTTCAATAACCGTTCGCGAAGCCGCCAGACTACAATCTTTTCCAGATGATTATTTTTTTGAAGGTAGCAGAAGTGCAGCATTTAAGCAAATAGGTAACGCTGTTCCTGTAGTTTTAGCTCATAAAATTGCAGAAGAAATAAAAACAATATTCTTATGAATAATAATATTTTAGCCATTATTGTAGCCTTTTATCTTTCAAAATTCAATCAAGAAGGAGTGGGAAATCTAGGCTTTAACTCATTTAATGAGGTTTTTGATAAAACAGCTGACCTGTTAAATGTCAAGAGAAATTATGTTAAATTGCGACGTGATGAATTTGATCCGATTTATCCATGGCGGCAAGGATGGAAAAGACCAATGGACAAAAGAATTATCAGAACGATTGAAATTTTAGATGAATTGGAAGAACCAGATGTGCGGGATATAGTCAGCAACATATTATATAATCCATTCTATAGAGAAACAGAGGATTTAAAAAATATTGTAAATCTCATAACACACACAGAAAAAAGTAAAGTAGAAATGGGAAATTTTATTTTAAGATGCCCAACAGGAAAAGCCGCAGAGGAATTTTTCTATAATTTTTATATTCAAAATCAGTTACCCATTAAAGGAAATTTATCAGATTGTCGAGATTTGGGTTGTGGGTATGACTATAAAATTACAGATACTAACTCAAACGAATTTTATGTAGAAGTTAAAGGCATTTCCGATATGTCAGGGGGAATTCTTTTTACTGATAAAGAATGGAAAATTGCTATGAAACAAAAAAAAAGATATTTTCTATGTATAGTTCGAAATTTGAATAACAAACCAGAATTGGAATTCATAAACAACCCTTCACAATTTATAAAACCTACAAAAAACATCAGAACAACATTGCAAATCAATTGGAGTGTTTCTGACAAAGAGCTGAAATCCATAAATAATAATTCTTAAAATATTGATTTATGGATTACTCAAAATACCAGAAAGCGGCAGCAACCCCTGAAGCCGCCTCAATGATAGAAACATTCCGAGCAATCGGCTACAATCTTGAAACTGCTATAGCGGATATTATCGACAATTCCATTTCTGCCAATGCTCGCAATATCTATATAAATCGTATATGGAGAGGTGGTCAGTCTATTATTACAATAAAAGACGATGGAGATGGTATGAATAGTAATGAGATAATCCAAGCGATGCGACCAGGTGCACAAAACCCCTTATCTGACCGCTCTGAAAATGATTTAGGGCGTTTTGGATTAGGATTAAAGACGGCTTCATTTTCTCAATGCCGCAAACTTTCTGTACTAAGCAAACGAAAAGATTATGTTTCCGCCTTTTGGTCGTGGGATTTGGATTATGTTGCTCAAAGTGATAAATGGGAACTATTACAATGGATGCCAGAAGAACTTAAAGGAGAACTAGAAAGCTTATTGTCTGGAACACTCGTTGTATGGTCAGATTTAGATAGAGTTTTGCCAACAAATACTCTTGAAGCCGACGAAAATGCGAAACGCCGATTTTCTGATGCTTTGGATAAAGTAAAAAAGCATATTGCAATGACCTTCCATCGCTTTATCGAGGATAAAACAATCAAAATATATTGGGGCGAACATGAAATCGAAGCTTGGAATCCGTTTTGCCCAAACGAAAATAAAACACAAGAACAACCTAGCGAGAATATTAACGGTGGAGCCAAAATGAAAGGATATGTTTTGCCACACAAAAATAATTTCTCGTCAGAGCAAGAATACAAAAGAGCTGAGGGAATAAACGGATATCCAGCACAACAAGGTTTTTATATTTATCGCGGCAAACGCTTACTTTTGGCAGGCGATTGGCTGGGGCTATTCCGCAAAGAAGAACATTACAAGTTAGTCCGCATACAAATTGATTTGCCAAATAAACTTGATACCGAATGGCAAATTGACATTAAAAAATCAAAAGCATATCCGCCCGCAGTTTGTCGTGAACAGTTGCTCTCTTATGCAAAAACCATACGTGCCATTGGTTCGGAGGTTTATCGACACAGAGGTAAAATCTTGAAGCAGCGAGCTGGACAAAATTTTCAACCGCTTTGGCTGGAGAAGAAAAAAGATAATAAATGGTCATTTGTGGTTAATCGTGAACATTTAATGATTCAGGATTTGAAAGATTTGGCAAAGGAAAAACCAGAACAAGCAATTGAAAAACTGTTGAGGTTTTTAGAGGAAGCAATCCCTACAAAAACTATATATATTAACGAAGCACAAGGTGAAGAAAAACAGAAAACACCATTTTCTGATGTTAATACAAATCTGATAAAAGAGGTACTTGCTGTAATGTACAATAATCAAATTGGCCAGGGTAAAACGCCTGCACAAGCAAAAGCTCTGTTGAAAATACAGGAGCCATTTAACAATTACGAAGACTTAATCGAGCAACTATAAATGAATGATAATTACCAAGTAGCGATAGAGATATGCCAGAGTATAATTGGCAGAAAAGCAAGTGTTACTGACAGCGAGATAAACGAAGCGGCCATTAAGGCAAAAATGATTTATCCAGACGTTGATGCTGTAAAGTTGAAAAACGATTTACTTTCAATGTATAGCGTTAAGATTGATGCATTCCAAATTTTGGAAGGCAGAGAACGCCGCGAGCCTTGGTTGAAAGATTTTCGGGCAAACAAGATGTCAAAGTGGGAGTTTTGGATGCGCTATGCAGAATATTTGGAAAAGCATAAAAAGTTTGCGCCAAGTGTAATTTTGCAATTGGATGAGCTGACCGACAGAGTCTTGGACAAACTTTTTAACCCTCAACGCAATGAAATTCAAATCTCGAAAAAAGGACTTGTTGTAGGACAAGTTCAATCAGGTAAAACGGCTAATTATACAGGGCTTATTTGCAAAGCTGCTGACGCAGGGTTTAATCTTATCATCGTTTTGGCAGGTATTCACAATAATCTGCGAAGCCAAACACAGAACCGCATAGACGAAGGTTTTTTAGGCTTTGATACGCAATACGAAAGAGCCTACACAATGAATAATACAACAAAAATCGGAGTTGGACTTATTCCTGGTTTTGATAATGCTATAGCCAATTCATATACGACAAGTCTGGAAAAAGGTGATTTCACAAGCAGAGCAACCAATACGGCAGGCTTCAATTTCAATGCACCACAGCCAATTCTATTAGTTGTAAAGAAAAATGCTTCTGTTTTAACCCGTTTGTACAAGTGGTTGCAAACCCAGACCATAAATGAAAAAATCACAAACAAATCTCTGCTTATTATTGACGATGAAGCAGACAATGCCTCTATCAATACCAATCGTAAAGAATTGGACCCTACAACGATAAATAGAAATATTTGCAGCATAATTTCTCTATTCAATCGTTCTGCTTATGTTGGCTATACAGCAACGCCATTTGCCAACATTTTTATTCCGCAGAACGAGGACGATTTGTTTCCACGTGACTTTATCATTAATATTCCTGCCCCAACAAATTATATTGGTCCCGAAAAGGTTTTCGGTACTTCTATAATTCCAGATGATACAAACAGCGATTTGCTTCCAATAGTCTATCCCATAAAAGATTATGATTTTTTTGTGCCACAAGGACACAAAAAAGATGATGACAAACCAAAATTCGAAGATATTCCTGAATCTCTGAGAATAGCAGTAAAATGTTTTATCGTTACTTGCGCTATCCGAATAGCCAGGGGGCAGGGTACAAAACACAATTCAATGCTCATTCATATTTCTCGTTTTCAAATGTGGCAAAACCACATAAAAGAGTTAGTCGAAAATCTTTTCAATTATTACAAACACGAGATTGAAGCGAGCGACACTGCTATTTATGAAGAATTTCGTAAGATTTTGGAAGATGACACAGCAAATTACAAATCATACAAAACTATAACCAACGAAATAAAAGAGTCAAAATTTAGCGATATTGACAAAAATTTATCTGTACACTCGTGGGAAGAAATCAAACCTGTGCTTTTTAAGGCAGTACAGAAGATTGAAGTAAAATCAATTAACGGAACTTCGGGCGATTGTTTGACTTACTACGAAAACGAAAAGAACGGAATTTCAGTAATCGCTATCGGCGGGGATAAACTTTCACGAGGTTTAACCTTGGAAGGACTCTCGGTAAGTTACTTCTTGCGTGCCTCAAAAATGTACGATACACTTATGCAAATGGGGCGTTGGTTTGGATATCGCCCCGGATATGTTGATTTGTGTCGCTTATTCACAAGCGAAGAGCTGAATGAATGGTTCAGACACATAACTATTGCAAGTGAGGAGTTGCGAGGCGAATTTAACTATTTGGCTGAATCGGGAGGAACACCGGAAAATTACGCTTTAAAAGTCCGCACCCACCCTGGCAGTCTGCAAATTACTTCTGTTTCAAAAATGCGCTATGCAAAACAGATTTCCGTTTCATGGGCGGGCAGATTGATAGAAAGCTATCAACTACCAATGGATAAAGGCATTAAGAAAAGAAATTTGATTGCAACTGACAGTTTTATTTCAGCACAAGGAATGCCGGAAAAGAAAGGCAACAATTATTTGTGGCGTAATGTTTCGCCCGATGATGTTTGTGATTATCTCTCAAAATTCAAAGTTGCCGATAGTCTAAAAAAAGTTGATCTGGATATGATTAGTAATTACATTCAGGAACTCGTGAAAAAGGGCGAATTAACCTCATGGAGTGTAGTTGTAATGAATAAAAATCAACCTGCAGTACAGTATACATTTTCAAGCAGCATACAAGCGGGCTGTTTTGACCGTAACCGCGCCGAAGATACAAATTGGAACACTTACTACATTCGTAAAAATCACATTGTTGGAAATCAAACCGATGAATTTATTGATTTGGACGAAGATTTGATAAACGCAGCATTGGAACGGACACGGCAGCGAAAGGCAGAGCTAAACAGAGTTTGGGACAAAGATTATCCTGCACCCGAAATTGTTCGACAAGAATTCCGCCCGCGTACAAATCCGCTTTTGCTGATTTATCCGCTTAATCCTGAATGTGCAAATGTCAAGGATAAACATGGAAATATACAAAATGGCACGATTTCGTACAGCAAAACAGACGATCCATTTATTGGTTTTGTAATATCGTTTCCAAGCAGCAGTACCAACATTGCAATTTCATACGCAGTAAATCAGGTTGCAGAATTTGCAGAAACAGAGATTTTATTTAACAACGAAAACGATAATGTTTATGACGAATAGTAATCACATATCCAAATTGTGGAAAACGTTGGAGGAAGAGAAGAATACCGGATTGGTTAAACGCCTATATTCAAGCGACATACCTTTTTATGTTTATGCTACATTTCAGTACCCTGAAATGTATTATGGCATAGCATTTACTTTCAGTAACAATATACACATGGATATTTCTTCATTCGTCAATTTGAGAGAATTGAAAGTTATGTTATTAGCCGATACCACTTTCCCAAACTCTCGTCTATTGATAATCCAATTGTTACACCCTAACAACCGAGATGTTTTCGCTATTTTGTGTAAAAACCTGATACAGTCGGTTATTACTCTGAATACCGAAGAGAAAATAAGTCGGACTATTGTCAATCAGCTGGAAAAATGGAAAATGCTTTTTGATAAAAACAGTTCGACAGGTTTAACACCTGATGAGCAACAAGGACTTTTCGGTGAATTACATTTTTTGAGAAAATTTTTAGCACAATTCAATAACAGACCCAATAGTGTGCTTAACACTTGGGTTGGTGTTGATAGGGCATTACGCGATTTTCAGGACAATAGTTGGGCAGTGGAAGTCAAAACTACCTCAACCAATAATCCGCAGACAGTAACCATCAACGGAGAAAGGCAGTTAGACGAAACCTTGCTCAACAATCTATTTTTATTTCATCTTTCAGTCGAGATTTCAAACGGTAACGGACAAACGCTTTGCCAAAAAATTTCCGAAATTCGTAAGTTTCTCGAAAATGACACACCTGCTTTGTCGCTTTTTAATGCCAAACTGTTTGAAGCCGGATATCTGGATAGACATGAACCGTTTTATCAGGACAAGTTTTACCAAATCCGCAGCGAGAATTTTTACAAAGTTGAAAATAATTTTCCTCGCATTAGAGAGAATGAACTTCGCAGTGGTGTAAGCGATGTAAGATACGCTGTCATTCTTGCAATGTGCGATGAGTATTTAGTTTCTGAAAATCAACTATTCAACACACTTAAACAATCATGAATGAAATAAATAAATTCTATCAGTCATTATTGTCGGATATTGTTTCGTTGCAGGCAGGTAGCGAAGAAGGCGATACACAAGAACAGACATTTACACGCCTTGCCGTTGAAATGCTTGCAGAGGCAGGCGAAACCGAAAATGCCGCCATTGCCTATGATGAAAAAGCACTAGGCACACGCAATCAGCATAAAATAAATGCCTACGCAATATCGGACAATTACGAAACAGTCGATTTATTTATCTCTATTTTTGACAATTCCGAGGCAATAAAAAGCATTTCAAAAGCCGATATAGAGACAGCCACAAAACGAATCACAAACTTTTTCCGTAAAGCCATCTACAACGACTATGCAAATGAAGTTGCTGAATCGTCGCCAATTTTTGAATTTGCCAATACATTAGCTAATTTTCAAGAGCTAAAAGACAATCTTGTTCGGGTAAATGTTATAATCCTTACTAACGGTGAATACAAAGGCGATTTTCCGCAGAGTGCAACTATTTGCGGATACAATATGTTTTACAAGGTAACTGATACAAATTATCTGTATAAAATTTCAGAACAGTCTCGTGTGCCAATTGAACTTGATTTTGAGGATTTTGAAGGTGAAAAATTTGAAATTCCCTGTTTATCTGCTCCAACTGATAACCCCGATTATAAATCGTACATTGCAATCATCCCTGGTACTTGTTTGGCAAAACTTTATGAAAAATATGGGGCACGGTTGTTAGAACAAAATGTACGCTCATTTCTGCAATTCACAGGTAAAATAAACAAGGGCATACGTGATACTATTAAAACAGAACCACATATGTTCTTCGCATTCAACAATGGTATTGCCGCTACTGCCGACCATCTGGTGCTTGACAAAACCAATCGTTATATACGAAAAATCAGTAATCTACAAATTGTAAACGGAGGACAGACAACTGCCTCAATATACAACACCGCAAAGAAAGATAAAGCGGATATTTCAAACATTTTTGTACAAGTAAAATTTTCAATTATTGAAAAACCTGACCAATACAGTGAAATTGTGTCTCGCATTTCTCGTTATGCCAACACTCAAAACAAAGTTAATGATGCTGACTTTTCGGCGAATAATCCCGCTTTGGTTGCTTTTGAAAAACTATCTCGTCACATATTGTCGCCAATAACAAGTGATAGCAATATGCAGACATGCTGGTTTTTCGAACGTGCACGTGGACAGTACAAAACTTTGCGAAGCAGAGAAGGGTTTACCAAATCACGCCAAAAAGCATTCGACCTGAAATACCCAAAAAATCAGATGTTCTCCAAGGTAGAACTTGCAAAATATATAAATGCATACCAAGAAATATACGATGGCAGGAAATTAGTAATTAGTCCAAATATTGTAGTGCGAGGAAACGAAAAAAACTATGCAAGGTTTATCAATAATAATATTCCAGATAATATTAAGAAAATCAATAATGTGTATTTTGAAGATGCAATTGCAAAATGCATTTTGTTTAAAACTGCAGAAAAACGTTATGGAACAAAGCTAAACGATTACAATATTGGTGAATTGCGACAAGTAGTCGTACCTTATACGCTGTCGTTATTAAATATTTTAACAAACGATAAATTAGATTTGTTTAAAATATGGAAAAATCAGAAAATATCGCAAGCATTGTCCGATTGTATTTATGATTTGATGAAACAAGTAAATCAGTTCATTTTGGATAATTCTCCCGTAACACACTACATTGAATGGGCTAAAAAAGAGGAGTGTTGGGAGCAAGTCAAAAAATATTCTTGGACTTTCAATGCCAATGATATAAAAACCGAACTGATAGACGAAACCAATCCACCAAAACGAAATACAGTAGCTGATAATGAAAATAAAGAGAAGACAGCTCAACACGAAGAGGGTATTATTCGCTCAATTCCATTTGCTTTGTGGAAAAAGATTGAAAAGTGGGGACGTGATTCTGGCTTTTTGTCGATTAATCAACAGACGACAGCAAGCGACGCGGCATACAAAGTCAAGAATAACAGAAATTTTAATGATTCTGACCGCAGTAGAGCAATGGCAGTTTTTGAGAAAGTTTGCCAGCACAATATAGAGTTATTAGAAGAAGCTGACAGATTAGCAGTACAAGAAGAATCAATTACAGAGACTATCCATAGTAAAAACGATAATACAGCTTCAACCGAAATTACTTTGGAATTAATTCGAAAAATGGTTGATTGGGACAGACGTAAACGTATTTTGGAAGATTGGAAGTGGAAAGTGATGAATGATGTTTTACAAGGACGAAAAACATTGGATGACCGTAAAAGATATACGTTCTACCTGAATTTAGAAAAATTGAAAAAACACGGGTTTACAGAAAATTGAAGTGTAATGAGAAGTTTTGGGATAGTAGAAGACAAAATAAAAGAAACAGACTTTTTCTTATCTAAATTAGAGGAATCAACACGCAATCAAGATATTTTTTTGGGCGCAAGATTTTATTTAAGTGCTTTTACAAGTGCCTCGCGAAGTATAACTTTTTCATTGCAAGCTGCAATGAAGGGCATTCCTGATTTCAAAAATTGGTATGAACAACACCAAAACATATTAAAACAAAATGATTTAGCCAAGTATTTTGTAGAAGTCCGAAATCTATCTCAAAAAGTTGGGTGTTATCCACTAAGTAGTGGAAGAATATTTCGTGATGAAGAGAATCAAATGCAAGTACAATATTTTTTTGACTATTTTTTAGACGAAAAAATTGATGGTCTAATTCCCAAAGATGATGTTATTACTGCTTGTAAAAAATATTTTGTTTTATTACTATAGCTTATTAGTGATTGCTTTAAAACCTTTGGCCACATCATTGATCCTGTAGAATATTTTGTATATATCATCACAGCAGGCGGGAAATCATTCGATGATATTGAAGAAGAATTAGGTTTCCCTAGAAAATGGACTGATATCGGAGGAATACCCTATGAAGAAAGAGTAAAAATGCTACGTCATCATTTTGAAAAAGATGTAACTATAGATTATGTTTTTGAAAAGTACTTGGGAACTAATAGATTTGGCGATAAGATTATTTGAATTAGTCTTTTAAAGACTTATATTCAACGAGTTTTTCAGCAATAATTAGATTTCGTTTGCGCGTTCTTGATAAAACTTCATAGAAATTTTCTTCGTCATGTTTACGAGTATTTCCGCCTCAACTCTATCAATTAATGGCGTAAGGTTCTGTTTGTGAGTATGTCTTATTTCACACTCCCAAACCGCTAATACATTCCAACCCAAAGCCGTAAGTTTTTCGGCATTAACCTTGTCCCTTTCAGCATTTGAGGTGATTTTATCAATCCAGAATTTTGTATTTGTTTTCGGAATGTAGGCATATTTACAATCCTCGTGTCCATGCCAAAAACAGCCATGTATAAAGATTACCGTTTTATATTTTGGTAAAACAATATCAGGCTTCCCTGGTAGTTTTTTATCGTTTACACGATACCGAAATCCTCTTGCAAAGAGAGCCTTGCGCAATGCCAATTCCGGTTTTGTATTCTTTGACCGAATTCTTGACATGCATTCTGACCTCTTTTCCTTATTCCAAATATCCATTAGGGAGTATCTTTCCTGCAAAGATATGTTTATAATTTATTTCCCGGAAAGAAACCTATAAAATTATCCAACACATAGTTTTTATAATGTATTTTAGGGCTTATAGTTTTCTTTCAAAAGCTTCTCCAAGTCAGAAGCCTTATAGAGTATTTTCCCTGCAAACTGCGTATAGGGAATAACCTTCCTATCGCGGTAGTTCTGCAAGGTGCGAGGACTGATATACAGTCGCTCGCACACTTCCTTGCCCGTGAGGAAAAGTTCGCCTGCAAAGAGTGGCTTGTGTGTCTGTGCCACTTCCACAATCCGTTTCCCTACACCTCTCAATGCCGAGACGACCAACTGCATCTCGTCCGTCTCCATGTTCAAATCTCTTGCTGTTTCCATCATATCTGTCTGTTTTTAGGTTTGTTCGACTTCGTAAGAAGCAATGCTTCCACATCCTCGCGCTTGTAATAGCACTTGTGTCCGATTTGTGTAAACGGCAGCACACCCGTATCCCGATAATGCTGCAAGGTGCGCTTGCTGATGTTCAGCAGTCGGCACACATCGCCGTTGTGCAGCCAGTCCGTGTGTTTACTCTTCTCTCCGAATGCCTTGTGGCAGCATTCTGCAAGGCTCAAGATTTCATCCCGAAGCTTTGCCCAATTGGTTTCCGTAATGACGTAATAGTTCATAATCATATTTTGTTATTGTTTGTTATTTCAGTTCTGTCCTGTTTCCATCGGCAAAGGTAATGGAGTGCGTGCGCCTCTCAAAGCCGTGGGGAACAGCAGGGAAGTATCGGGAAGAATAAGGAAAGGGGCAATCCGCATCATCGGTTCGCATTTGCGTTTTCCTGCCCCGTCTTTTTTCTTTTGTTGCAAAGACAATGCAAGCGAGTGCAGAGGAAAGTTCACTTATCCTTTGCCGAGCGCAGCTTGTCTTATGCAAAATTAATATTGGATATTTCTTATTCCATCACTTTTCATTCAAGTGGCAGCTTGTGGCGCTGTTACAGGGACAAAAGAGACAGACAGATTGATATTCTCGTCACTATCCAAATGAGGCTAACAAGATAATCAAAGCAAACGACTGCATCTGAAAGCCAACGACGACATCGATATTTCGGCCAATCTTTTCTTCTTACCACCCGATTTTTGCTTAATGAGGCAATAAATGCCCTTCTTTTTGACTTGCTTCCCTAAGAATTTAGCAGCAAACAGATGCAATATTATGCAAGAAGTCTCTGAATGATTGGGAGTTACGCATTCTCACCCTAACTTCACTCTTGGAAACCAATTCAAGGAAATAATGAAAAGAGAAGCAGATGCAGGCAATATAAACGACAAGCAAAATCACAATCGCAGGGGTAGCTCGTCCAAGAATGCAGAGATAGAAGCCTACCTCTCCATGCACTACGAGTTCAGATACAACACGGTTTTGGACAGAACAGAATACCGTAATAGGAGTTGTAGTCATTTTGCAAAGGTTGGTCGTTATGAAATCAACACGCTCCGTAGGGAACTCGATTGCGAGGAAGGCATATCAACTTCCTCCGAGAACCTGTATTCCATCATCGAGAGTAGCTTTTCTCCCCGTATCAACCCTGTGCAAGAGTATTTCAAAGAGTTGCCCTTGATAGATATAGGTGATAGCAGTAGCTGTGATGATGACGGTTGCAGGGATAGTAATGTATCTTCTTTTTCACCGAAAACAATTTTCGATTTGGCAAGCTGCGTTGTTGTCCGCAACAATGAAAAGTGGTTGCCGTACCTTACCAAGTGGCTTGTGGCGGTGGTCGCCAACGCAATGGACGACCGCGAGTGCCGTAACCACACCTGTCTTGTACTGACAGGTGAGCAGGGAAAGTTCAAGACAACGTTTCTCGATTTACTCTGTCCACCTAAACTGCACGGTTACAGCTATACGGGCAAGATATACCCACAGGAGAAAGATACACTCACCTATATCGGTCAGAATCTTATCGTAAACATAGACGACCAACTAAAAGCCCTCAATAAGCGGGACGAGAACGAACTGAAAAACCTCATCACCTGTCCGATGGTCAAGTACCGCATGCCCTACGACAAGTACATGGAAGAGCATCCCCACTTGGCAAGCTTCGTAGCATCGGTGAACGGCAACGACTTTCTTACCGACCCGACAGGCTGCAGACGGTTCCTGCCCTTTGAAGTTCTTTCCATAGACATAGAGAAAGCCAAGCGTATTTCAATGGACAATGTCTATGCTGAAGCCAAAGCTCTGTTAAAGTCAGGTTTTCGCTATTGGTTTGATGATGATGAGATAGCCGAGCTATACAGGGAGAGTGAAGACTTTCAAGTACAGACCGCAGAGATGGAACTTTTGTTGCGTTGCTTCGAGAAACCAGCGGAGGATGAAAGCTATTCGTTAATGACCACTACGGAGATACTCACCTATTTGGATATTTATACCCACCAGCCACTTGTTGCCAAGCGTATGGGCGAAGCCTTGAAGAAAACAGGATATATAAAGGTGAGCAAACGAAGAAACGGAGGTAGCTCCATCTATGTCTACAAGATTAGAAAAATCTTGCCCTGCCCACTCCTTCAAACTTGTAGTAGCCAAATGTAGTAGAATGTGTAGTATCGTCCTATATCACAAAGTACTACTGATTATCAATTACTTATCACAAAATAGTATGTAGTAAGAAGAAAGATGAAAAAGTTTGGAGGGGAAAAATTTTGAAAACGGTAAAACCATAAAACAGACAAACATAAATATTTATCATTCAACCCATTAAAGTATCAAAACAATGAAAGAAGAAGATTTATCACTTATCAAGCGATATTCCATCGTGGAGTATCTCGAAAGGAAAGGTATCAGACCTGTCCACAAGACACCGACCTATGCAATGTACCGTTCACCGCTCAGGGAGGAAACACATCCGAGTTTCAAGGTGGATATGGAAAAGAACCTTTGGATAGACTATGCCGAAAGCAGGGGCGGAAGCATCATTGACCTTTGTATGCGTTTGGAAGGCTGTACGCTCTCGGAAGCCATCTGCCGTTTGGGGCAGAACGCTTTAGAGCATATAGCGCACAGCTATTCAAAGACTGAACCCCGTATTGGTCTCAACCAGACAACTACAAGACAAGTAAGCGGTACAAGGAGACTGATATGCCTATCAGACACCTTGCCGCCGTACCTGCAAGAGTATCTCAAAAAGGAACGCTGTATTGATTTAGAAAAGGCAACACCCTTTCTCAAATGTATCAGTTACGAGGTAAGAGGAAGAAGATATGAAGCCATCGGCTTTGCCAATTCTTCGGGTGGGTATGAGCTTCGTGATGATAAGACTTTCAAGGGAACGGTTGCCCCGAAGGACATTACCTCGATATTTGAGAACAAGGCAAAACCAGTCTGTTTGTTTGAGGGCTTTATGGACTTTCTTTCTTTTCTTTCAATGAAAGAGAAAGTAGCCAACCAATGCCTCGTGATGAACTCTGTGAGCAACATTGGAAGAAGCATTCACTACCTGAACGAGAGGAATATAACCTCCGTTCGTGCTTTTCTTGACAATGACGATGCAGGGCGAAAAGCAGTGCAGGAATTTGTAAATGCAGGTTTTAAGGTAGAAGATATGGCAGTGTATTATAAAGACTTCAAAGACCTCAACGATTTTCATGTCAGCCGTGTCCGTGAGCAGCATAAATCTCAAACAACAAGTAATAAAATAAAACAAGTCAAACTTAAAATAAAATAGAGTGATGAACAAGGAAAAAAGAAACATGGAAGAAATAGATCGTTTCATAGGAAAAACTTTTGGTATCAGTCAAGCTGAAAATTCAAGTGAACAAACTGTCTCTGAATTCTGGGCAAGGGGAATGAAACTTATTCAAGGGCAAAAGGAACAAGAAGCAGAACATGCCATAGAGCATGCCACGCCATCCGAGCCTGCACTGCATACAGAGAACACAACTGTTCAAAGACGCATCAGTGCCAAGATGAGAAAAGAAACACTCGAAGCATACAAGCAAGCGTTCCTCGTTCCGACAAAGCTAAGCGAGAGAAAAGCGGTCTATCTGAGCAGAGAGACACAGGAGCGTGCCGACTTCATTGTCCGTAGGTTGGGTGATAAGGGAGCCAACGTGTCGAGCTTCATCGAAAACCTTGTGCGTATCCATTTAGAGGAATACGGTGAGGATATAGAAAAATGGAGGAAGTTGTGAACCGCAATAAAAAAGTCGAGGGTTTTCAGAAAAAGGATGTCCCTTTCATCCAAAACCCTCGACACTTTTCAGAGAGTAAGGCAACGAACTTTTGCTAAAAACACAGAATGGTGGGAACGCCACGAACGCAGTTAGATACTGAATGCACGGCATTCATTTTTGGACGACAAAACGCTTTATGCGTAAACGGAACGTTAGCTGACATTGCAAGACGTCAGTTTGTACCCACAAACTGCGCTTGCTCCCCTCGTCAGACTATCGGGGAGATTAGACCGTAATCACTCTGTTCTCATCGGTCAGTGTTCTCAAATTAAGCAACAACAAATCATCTAATGATTAACTCTCAAAGGAACTTATATGAACAGATACAAAGGAAAGACTGCCAAGTCGCAGCAACAAAATAAGGAAGAACAGCGGATGAACAAGACGGAGTTCATCAAGGTAAGATGTACTTTAGAGGAAAAGCAGCGTATCAAGTCAAAGGCGGAAAGCACAGGACGGAAGTTCTCAGACTACTGCCGTGAGATACTTCTTAATGGAGAAGTAATAGCTGTTCCCAAAATGACCACCAATGAAAAGGAAGCCATCGAAGTACTCAGACGAACAGCCTATTTCTTCTCACACATTTCCAACCTTATCAAGATAAAGGATGATGCGTGGGTACTGGTTACTCAAAGTCTTTCTTATTTGGCAAGGGAAGCATTTAAGCGTTTCTTTAATCCCAAATACCGTATTGAAGAAAGGGCAATTAAACTCTTAAATTTGATGGAGAATGATAGGAAAATGTAAGGCGATAGCACACGGAAGTACGGCTTTAGACTATATTTTCAGAGAGGGAAAGCTTGGCAGTCGGCTTGTCTTCCATAATCTTTGCAGCGGAGAACCGAAGGCTATCTACGAGGAAATGAAGATGGTCAGCGATTACAACACACGATGCAGAAACAAGTTCCTCCGCATCGAAATCGGTATAGCACCACAGGATGAAAGAAAGCTACCTGTGTCAGAACTCATGCGGATAGCTCATCTGTTTGCCAAACAAATGGGACTTGACAACCACCAATGGGTCGCAGTAACGCACAAGGATACCGACAACAGGCATATCCATATTATTGCCAACCGCATCAGCCTTTACGGAGAGGTCTATGATACCACTTTTGTGAGCAACAGGGCGGCAAGAGTGGCGGAGGAAATCAGCCGCTCGAAAGGCTTGACCATTGCAAAGGAAGTAAAGGTGGAAAGGATGTATCAGAAAGCAAAATCCAATCCTACGAGAGAGCAAACAAAGCAGCAGGTACAAAAGATTTGTTATGCCTTGTTGGATAAATATAAAGGCGGTGGCATATCAGGGCACTCCATGTTTCTCTACGAATTGAATAAGAGCAACATTATCATAGAGCGCATGAAAAACAAGCAGGGAAAAGTCTATGGTTTGAAGTTCTCCTTTGGTGGACAAAGTTTCAAGGCTTCCGAAATCGGCAGGGAGTTCGGCTACCACTCTTTGCAAAAGAACTTTGAGATAGCTAATAAAGCCGAATTAAAGGAGATGATAACAAAAACTCCCGCAATGACGCACGAGACCGCAAAGAATAAAACTCAACCGGATACAGGCTATCAACTTGTTCCTCCCAGCCGTTCGTACACACCGCCGAAAAATACAAATGTCAATTCGTCTATTGCACAAGCTGTAGGAAATGTTGCAAGCACTGCCTTGAATGCAGCCGAAGAAATGATTTCGGGAGCAGGTGGACTTATCAATCCACAGACACACGGTGATGATTATGCCGAAACGGCATGGCAGCACAAACTCAGAAATCAAGCCAAGAAAAAGAAGAAGCGAGGAAGAGGAATATAACCATTCTCCTCATTTCTTTCTGCTTCCATTCGCTGTGCTTTCGGCGTGTCAAAGTATGGCGGCAGCATTCCCTTTTACGTTATTTGTCCTCGTAATCCTTGTTTTTAACATGTTTTCTATATCTGTCCTAAATAAAAACTGTACATTTGAGGCTGGAAATAAAAGGCTGGATATGAAACGACGGCAAATGGCCACCGGTTGAAATGGCTTGCCGCTGGCGACAGAAAGACGTCCACCTTATCATATATAGACTACAAATATGTTTCATCCCGATACCTTTCAGCAGGAAGTCATTGACGCGCAGAGCGGTTTCCACCTTGTTCTGGCTTCGCCCGGCTGTGGAAAGACGCAGATATTGTCCGAGCGCATTCACCGCGCGCACGCTGCCGGCGTACCTTATCGCGACATGCTGTGCCTCACGTTTACCAACCGCGCCGCCCGAGGTATGCGCGACCGCATAGGACAGACAATTGGCCAGGACGAAATCGGGGAGCTGTTCATCGGCAATGTCCACCGGTTCTGCGCCAAATACCTCTTCGACAATGGGTTCGTCGCGGCCGACTCGTCCATCATCGACGATGAAGATGTCATCAGCATTATAGCCCGTTATACGGGTGAGGACGAGCTGGCGGTGGCCCAGAACACGCGGCGGCGACGGGAATATTCCACGGTCATGCAGCTGTCGCACCTCATGTATCAGATTGCGCAAGACCACCCACGGGCTTTGCGGGCGCATCCCGAGAGCCTGGACGGCAACGACATCGAAGCGATGAAGGTGATTTGCCGTGTACAGAAAATGGAGTTCACCGCCCAGACCATGCTCGACGTCTATCGCCATGCCGACTTCTACCGCGACGCCGCTCGCAATGTGGGCTATGACGTGGGGGAGCGGCAAGCCATTCTTGCGCTGCTCCGCAAGTTGGAGCTGGCTTGTCGGTATGAAGAATACAAGCGGGAGAACCGGCTGCTCGACTTTGAAGACCTCTTGATGATGGCCTATGACGAACTGATGAAAGACAACGAGGCTAATCCGCATTATCCCTGGATGCAGGTGGATGAGGTGCAAGACCTCAATCCGTTGCAACTGGCCATCGTCGACCTGGTCGGTCCACGCCCCGAACGCCCCGAACCGCATGGCTGCGCCTTGTATCTGGGCGACTCGCAACAGGCCATCTTCTCTTTCATGGGTGCCAAGCTGTCGACGCTCGACGTGCTGCGGCAACGTTGCCGTGGGCATATCCATTCGTTGCAGGTGAACCATCGCTCCCCCAAGTATCTGCTTGATGTCTTCAACACCTATGCGGAGGAGATTCTGCACATCGACGCCTCGCTCCTGCCGAAGACCGACTATGAGCCTGTTACGATAGGCAATGAATTGCAGATAGCACCCTCGACGGTCATAGAAACGGAATATCTCGACGCCGCTCAGATTGTGGCCCGGCTGTCACATGACTTTCCCGACCAGACGACGGCGGTCATCGTGAATGCCAACCGCGACGCCGACCTCGTCAGTCAGGCTTTGCTGGAACAGCATTTGCCCCATTTCAAGGTGTCGGGCGACGACATTTTCTCTTCTTTCGAGGTGAAGACGTTGTTGTCACATCTCAACGTGCTGGCCACGGAAACGAACTTTTTGGCCTGGACGCGCCTGCTGCGCGGGCTCCGGGTGTTTGAGTCGAACACGTCCGCACGCAATTTTGTCCGCTCATTGCTCAACCGTGCCATGTTGCCCTCCGACTTTCTGTTGTTCGACAACGCCACCTACGTGCAGCGGTTTGCCGAGGCCTATGGGCGACAGACGGTTGTCATCTTCGATACGGAGACCACCGGACTCGACATTTTCCATGACGACATCTTGCAGATTGCGGCGGTCAAGGTGCGTGGCGGCAGGGTGGTGGACGGCTCGGCATTCAGTGTTTATCTCCAAACCGACCGTGAGATTCCCCGCATGTTGGGCGATGTGGTCAATCCCATCGTCGAGGAACGGCAGCGCCATGAGCTGTTGTCACCCGCCGAAGCGCTGCGGCGTTTTGTTGAGTATGCGGAGGGTGGGGTGCTGCTGGGGCATAACGCCGATTACGACTACCATATCTTGGACTATAATCTGCGGCGTCATCTACCCGACTACAGGCTTGCCGAACACCATCCCGCTTATTTCGACTCCCTGAAACTGGCAAGGCTGTTGGCGCCCGGACTGCCCAGTTACAAGTTGAAATACCTGCTGCAGGCACTCCATTTGGAAGGCGAGAACTCGCATTTGGCCGACGCCGACGTCAATGCCACACGCAGTTTGGTGGAATATTGCCATCGAAAGGCCATGGAGGTCATCCCTGCCCAGCAAGCTTTCATGGCCGAAAAGCGCGTCGCCACACGTGTGGAAGTCTTGCGCAAGCACTATCGTGAACGCTACCTTGCGGCGCGTGGACAACTTTACACGGCTGGAGTGACGGAGGTGTTGCGGTCGTTCTACGACGGAATGGTGGCCGAAGGGCTCATGAACGAGGTGGGGAAGTTGCCGCTGATACTGCGCTATGTGGAGCGCGACCTGCTGGGAGAGGAGCGCGACGGCATGGCGGTGACGCAGCTGGCAGGCCACTTGGTGGAGATGAACACGCTGAAAGAAGCCGACCTTTGCGGCAGCAGTGCCGTGACGGAGCGTGTCTTCGTGTCGACCGTCCATAAGGCCAAGGGGCTTGAATTTGACAATGTGCTCATCTTCGACGCCATCGAAGACCGCTATCCGAACTATTTCAGCAAGGGCAATCCGCAGTCGATGGCCGAAGACGCACGCAAGTTTTATGTGGCCATGACACGCGCCAAGCGCCGCCTGGTGGTCATGCAGAGCACCGTGCGCATGGACTACAGAACCCATCAGCCCGTCGAGCGCCGTCTGACACCCTTCATGCGGCCGCTGTTGAAATATTTCTCTTATCTGCAACTTTCGACCGATGTATGACGTCTATCCTGTATAAATGAAATCATTAATTGTTATAGGCATATGAAAAAGATATTGTTGATTTGCTTGGGTGTGGGTTTGGGCATGGCCTGTATGGCTGCCGGTGTTTGTTCTAAAGCCGTCGAGGGCTTGTCGCAGAAGTCGTCTCGTGTTGTCCGCAAGGTGAATTTGAAGAATTTCGACAAGATTGCGCTGGCCGGTTCCTACGATGTCGTCTACACACAAGGCAACGGCTATTCCATCCAGGTGGTGGGGCCGGAGAAGAATGTCGGGCAGGTGGCCTTTGAAGTGAACCGCGGGACGCTGACCATCCGCCCCAAGCGCAACCTCTCTTCCTCATTCCGTTTCGGCTTTTCAAAAAGCACTGACGACGTGGTCATCAAGGTGACGAGTCCCGACTTGATTGCCGTGACGGTCACCGGTTCGGGTTCGTTCAAGGCCCCGCGGCTGGTCGACACCGACAACCTGGTGCTGGCATTGACCGGCAGCGGCGACATTCTGTTCAACAACGTGGTTTGCGACAGCTATTCCGCCAAGTTGTCGGGCAGCGGCGACATGGATATAAAGAAGATTGTGGCCCAAACGGCCAACCTGACTCTCATGGGTAGTGGCGACCTGGATGTCAGACAGTATAACGTGAAGAAGACGACAGCCACGCTGAGGGGCAGCGGCGACTTGGATATCGTGTGCCATGACTGTGGAACATTGACAGCCGACCTTATCGGCAGCGGCGACATTTCGCTGAAAGGAAATGTTCGGAACGTCGTCAAGAATGTGCGCGGGTCGGGCGACATCTCCGATTCGACAACGCGGAAGTAGGCTATATGCCGTGTACAAAACAAAATAAAACAAAATAGTTTTCCTCTTCGGGGAATATTTAGTAACTTTGCCGTGTTATCGAAAATAGTATAGCATTTTAATGAAATATGCGATTATCGCGGCAGGTGAAGGCTCCAGACTGGCCCAAGAGGGCATAACGGCTCCGAAACCGTTGGTGAAGGTTCAGGATGAACAGCTTATAGACAGGCTCATTCGCATTTTTACCGACAATCACGCCGAAGAGATTGTTGTCATTTGCAACGACCATACGACACTGGTCAGCCGGCATTTGATGGAAATGGAAGAGGACGGGCTGCATGGCCGTCCTGTTCCATTGCGTTTTTTGGTAAAGAGCACGCCCAGTTCCATGCACAGTTTTTATGAACTGAGTCGCTATCTGACCGACGGTCCCTTTGTGTTGACCACCGTCGACACCCTGTTTAAAGAAGAAGAGTTCAAGGAATACATCGCCTCGTTCCGCAAAGCCATGGCCGATGGATGCGACGGAGTGATGGGCGTGACCGATTATATAGATGACGAAAAGCCGCTTTACGTAGGTACGGACGAGCGGATGGACGTCACAGGGTTCTATGACGACAACGCATGCGGTTGCCGTTTCATCTCGGGAGGAATATACGGTCTTGCGCCGTCGGCCATCGACACCTTGCAAAGATGTATGGAGCGGGGGGAGAGTCGTATGCGTAATTTCCAGCGGGCGCTCATCAGGGATGGCCGCAAACTTCGGGCTTTCACCTTCAGCAAGGTGATGGACATAGACCATGCAACCGACATCGTGAAGGCGGAGCGCTTCCTGAAACAAGAAATATGAAAGTTATTGCCGTTCAACGCGATGAAGCTTTCTCGCCCAACTCTGTCGAAAAGGATGAAGCCATCTTGGCGGCTGTGTGCGAAGGATTGAGACGGCGGGGCGTAGGAGATGTTCGGATGGTGGCGGAAGGCGACCTTTCTGCGGACGATGAGGCCGATGTCTTTCTGTCGATGGCCCGTTTGCCTCGGACGTTGGCATTGCTGGAACAAAAGGAAAAGCAAGGTGCGCGCGTCCTCAATTCTGCTTTCGGCGTCGTCCGGTGTGGCAGAAGCCTTCTCAATGAACTGTTGTTGCGCCATGGCATACCGGTCCCTGCGACGGATGGTGCCGACGGCTATTGGCTGAAGCGTGGCGACCAGGCGGCGCAGTCGCACGATGACGTCGTATTTTGCAAGGACCGGGCGGCATTGGTGGCCATGCAGGCCTCCTTTGTCATGCGTGGTGTGACCGATTGGGTGGTGCAAGCGCATGTCCCCGGCGACCTTGTCAAGTTCTATGCGGTGCGTGGCGGCTTCTTCCGCTGTTATTATCCGGCCGATGACGGCATGTCGAAGTATGGTGATGAGGCGCGCAATGGCGCCGCGCATCATTACGCTTTTGAAGTGGAAGAGCTTCGGCAAGTGGCAGAGACCGTGTCGGTATTGACGGGGGTGGACATCTACGGTGGTGACGCCATCGTCAGGGAAGACGGCGGTTTCTGTCTGATAGACTTCAACGAATGGCCCAGTTTCTCGCGTTGCAGGGCCGAGGCCGCGCAGGCTGTCTGTGATTTGATAATAGTATAATGTAATGATGGTCTGAAGAGGCCTTTGTCAAGATGAGAAATAATTTCAAGGAACTTTTGCAGGCTTCTTTCAAGTCGAATGATACGGAAGAATGGCTGGACGTTCACTTTACCCGACCGATAGGTTTGGCTTTCGCCCTGTTGTGGGACAAGCTTGGCATCCACCCCAATGTAATCACCATCGTTTCCATTTTCTTGGGGATGGCGGCTGGATGGATGTTTCATTATTCCGATTTGGCGTCGAACCTGTGGGGTGTCTTTTTGTTGATGATGGCCAATTTCTGTGATTCCACCGACGGGCAGATGGCACGGTTGACGGGCAAGAAGACACTGGTCGGACGCATGCTCGACGGCTTTTCGGGCGAAGTGTGGTTCTTTTGCATCTACGTGGCCATCTGTGTGAGGTTGATGGACGAGCCTGTTCCCGGCCTCGACATGAATTGGGGAATGTGGATATGGGTCTTGTGCATGGTGGCAGGCGTGTTGTGCCATTCGCGTCAGAGTTCTTTGGCCGACTATTATCGACAGATTCACCTGTACTTTCTGAAGGGAAAGGAAGGCAGCGAGCTTGACAGCTATGCCGACCAGCAGCAAACTTTGATTGCTTTGCCGAAGCGGGGAGCCTTTTGGCCCCATGTGTTCTATTTCAATTATGCCAACTATTGCAAGAGCCAGGAGCAGCGCACCCCCGCGTTCCAGAAGCTTTTGGAGGCTTTGAGAGCCTTTCCGGGAGGCCAAGAGATGGGCGTTGGGGTTATAAGAGAAGCCTTTTTGGCGGGCAGTAGGCCCCTGATGACTTACACAAACCTGCTCACTTTCAACCTCAGGGCAATCGTATGCTATGTTTCCTGTCTGATCAATCTGCCTTGGATCTATCCTTTGTTTGAGATAACGGTCATGCAGGTGATGGCCATTTACATGCACCGGAAGCATGAACGGCTCTGTAGCATGATGTTGGAGAAGTTGGAAACGCATACGAAATCAAGATGATAAAAGGTTATATATTTGATTATGGCGCAACGCTCGATACGGCCGGCCGTCATTGGGGCATGCTGTTGTGGCATGCCTATGAACGTCAGGAAGTTCCCGTGATGGAAGAACAGTTCCGCGAGGCCTATGTCGCTGTGGAGCGTGTGTTGGGCAGCAACCCCATCATCGGCCCCGAGTTCACTTTTCATAAGACTTTGGAAATCAAGATTCGGCTTGAAATGGAGTATCTTTGCGGGCACGATGCCTGGGCCACCGACGAAGCGACGTTGACGGCAAAGCACGTGGCGGTACTGGACGACGTGTATCGGCAGGTGCTCCGAATCACTGCGCACAGCCGTGATGTCTTGGGGCGTTTGAAGGAAATGGGCAAGCCTATGGTGTTGGTGAGCAATTTCTATGGCAACCTGAATGCTATCTTGAAAGAATTTCAGTTCGACGGTTTTTTCGTCGAAGTGGTGGAGTCCGCTGCCGTCGGAATCAGAAAGCCCGACCCGAGGATATTCGAGCTGGGCGTGGCGGCGTTGGGACTGAAAGCGAAAGACGTGCTCGTGACGGGTGACAGCTTTTCAAAAGATATAGAACCGGCCAAAAAGACAGGTTGCCTGACGGCTTGGTTCAAAGGCGAGGGCTGGACGGACCGGCAATATGACGAGTCGTTTCCCGATTATGTCATCACCGACTTGGAACAGATTTTGGCATTTTAGTTCAAGCCGACAGACCGTTCGGCACTTTACATTCAGGAATAGGTATTAGGAGAGAAGAGATGATGATCAAGCGATTGCATATAATTATATTGTTGATGGCACTGTCGATGGCGGCCCGGGCCCAGTTGTCGGGCGTTGTCACCGATGCTGCGACAGGCGACACTCTGCTTTATCCAAGCGCGTCATACAAGGGACATCACATCGCCGTGAGCGGCAATGCGCAGGGACGCTACAGCATTGAACGCCACGAAGGATGGGTGTTGACCTTCAGTGCCGTGGGCTATCAGTCGCGCAACATAACGATAACGGAAAAGACGCCACAGACGCTCAATATAAAACTGAAACCCGACACCAAGACGCTGGCCGAAGTGGTGGTCAGGCAGAAGCGAGGCCGCTACAGCAGGAAAGACAATCCGACCGTGGAGTTGATGAAGCGTGTGGTGGCTGCAAAGAAAAAGACCGACTTGGCCAATCATGCCTACTATCAATACAACAAGTATCAGAAGATAACGCTGGCCGTCAACGACATTCAACCATCGGATATAGACAGCGGTTTCTTTGCCAAGAAGCAGTGGTTGATAGACCAGATAGAGACAAGTCCTTACAATCACAAACTGATATTGCCCGTTTCGGTGGATGAGACGGTCACGCAGCACATCTATCGTAAAGACCCGAAGTCGGAAAAGGACATCGTCATGGGACAGCAGAGCACCGGTGTCAACCAGTTGCTGGCCACCGGCGACATCCTCAATACGGCATTGAAGGACGTGTTTACCGATATAGACCTTTATGACGACCAGATACGGTTGCTCCAATTTCCTTTCACCAGCCCTATCGGCAAGAATGCCGTCGCCTTCTATCGTTATTACATAGCGGACACCGTGTATGTGGATCGTGACCTGTGCTATCATCTGGAGTTCCTGCCCAACAACCAGCAGGACTTCGGCTTCAGGGGAGACTTATATGTCTTGGCGGATTCCACGCTGCATGTGAAACGCTGCGAGCTGACCATCCCGAAACGGAGTGACGTCAATTTCGTCGAAAACCTGCGCGTAACGCAGGAATATGCCAAGTTGCCGAATGGCGAGTGGGTGCTTTCCGTGGACGACATGATTGTCGAGATGAAGGTGGCCAGCTTCCTTTCCAAGGTTTTGGTCACCCGAACGACACGCCTGAGCGACTATGCTTTCGACCCTCTGCCCAAACAGTTGTTCAAGGGGAAGGCCGCCAGCAGGCGCGAAGCCAACGCCAACATGCGGGACGAGGCTTTCTGGAACCAGTATCGAACGGTGGAACTGACGAAGAGCGAAACCGGCATGAACGCCTTCATCCATCGGATAGAGCAGCTCAAGGGCTTCAAATATGTCATTTTCGGTGTCAAGGCGTTGGTTGAGAACTTTGTAGAGACGGGCGACCTGAATCATCCGAGCAAGCTGGATGTCGGTCCAGTCAACACGATGGTCACCTCGAACTTCATCGACGGACTGCGCTTCCGTGTCAGCGGCCAGACAACGGCCAATCTGAACAAGCACTGGTTCTTCTCAGGCTATTACGCACATGGCGTGAACAGCCATAAAAACTATTATAAGGGTGAGGTCACTTACTCGTTCAACAAGAAGGACTATCTGCCCCGCGAGTTTCCCAAACGTACACTCACGTTCACCAGCACATACGACGTGATGGCTCCATCGGACAAGTTCATGCACACGGACAAGGACAATGTGTTCACCGCTTTCAAATGGGCAAAGGTGGACAAGATGATGTTCTACAACCGGCAGCAGCTGCAATTTGACTTTGAAGAGGAGTGGGGATTGAAGACCACCTTTGAGTTGAAGACCGAGGAAGACGAAGCTGCCGGCCGTCTCTTTTTCCAAACGTTGGACTCCCATGTGGATATGGTGTCCGATATCAATGGCCTTTCTGAAAAAATGGCCGGCAAATATCTGCATAACGGAAAGATGCGGACGACCGAACTAACCCTTCAATTCCAGCTGGCTTCGGGGCGTACCTACATCAACACCAAGCAACGGCGCATTCCGATGAACCTCGACGCACCCGTCTTCACGCTTCGTCATACGATGGGTGTCAAGGGACTGCTGGGCGGCGACTATACTTACAACCTGACGGAGGCTGGTATCTACAAGCGTTTCTGGATGAATTCATGGGGCAAAATCGACACGTACATCAAGGCGGGGGCACAGTGGAACAAGGTGCCCTATCCTTTGTTGATCATGCCTGCCGCCAATTTGAGCTACATTGTCCAGAATGAGACATTTAATCTGATCAACAATATGGAGTTCCTCAACGACCGTTATGCCAGTCTTGACGTCAGTTGGGATTTGAACGGCAAGATTTTCAACCGCATACCGTTGCTCAAGAAACTGAAATGGCGTGAATACATCGGAGTGAAGACCCTGTGGGGAACGTTGACCGACAAGAATAATCCGACGTTGGAGAAGAATGCCGGCGACCCAGTTCTGATGGTGTTCCCCAGCGGTAGTTACGTGATGGACTCCAAACGGCCCTATGTGGAACTGGTGGCGGGTGTTCACAACATCTTCAAAATCGTTCATGTGGAGTTTGTACACCGCTGCAACTACACCTATCTGCCCATTGCCCACCGCAATGGCATACGACTGATGATGCGCATGACCTTTTAAGTTGCGAGAGATGAATTTCCTTTTGGCCGACAAGCAGGATATCACCCGTGCCGGGCTGATGTATCTGATAGAACGCATCCCCGGCTCCCACGCTTTGTCCGTAGACGACAAGGATGAACTTGTCAGGCTGCTTTCCGCTGCCCCCCGAAGCGTTGTCGTCTTGGACTATACGCTCTTCGACATCGACGGCGTTGCCGAGTTGGCCATTCTGAGCCAACGTTTCCCTTCCGTTCATTGGCTCCTCTTCAGCGAAGACCTCAGCCAGGAGTTTGTACGCACTCTGCTGGCGGCCGGCAGCCGCTTCGGCGTTGTGCTCAAAGAGACGTCACTTGCAGAAATCAACACGGCCCTTGTCGCTGCCGCCGACCATCGCCGCTATATCTGTCAGCGCACGGCCGAGCTCCTGCTTCAGCCCTTGCCCCATGCTGAAGACGCGATTCGGCTGACCAAGACTGAGACGGAAATACTGAAAGACATCGCGTTGGGACTGACGACCAAGGAAATAGCGGAAAAACGTTTCAGCAGCTTCCACACCATCAACACCCACCGCAAGAACATCTTTCGCAAGCTCCAGGTCAACAATGTGCATGAAGCCACGAAGTATGCCTTGCGCGCCGGACTCGTCGATTCTGCCGAATACTATATTTGACGATACCACACGATGGTGACGGAAGAACGGAACTGCGCAGAGGCTGTCAACGATTGATTGGGAATTGAAACAACGTAAAGAGATTATCCGTAAGTTGGAAAATGCCAACCAGCCTACCAAATGTCCATTACGCCGAAAATCAAGTTGTTTAGACAGCTAAAATGTTGGATTTGTTAAACATTTCTGCATAAATTCGCAGAAAGTTAAAAGTTTTGGGGTGAAGATGGGGAATAAATGCAAGAAAAGCAGTAGCTTTGTAACAGAAGTCCTATATTACACTCTGATATAAGCAAATGAACAGATAGAGACACAAAACTAAATGAGAGGTGAAGGCTATATTATTGACACTCCGTTGATACGTTAAATGATTCTCCTCTTTGACTGGACAAATATACTGTTTAAATAGTATGAATTTATGAATAATGTTATTGCGAAACTGGCACTGCCGACACAGATGATGACAGCCAACAGTGACATAAAGTAGATAAAGAAAATGACGCTGGTTAGCTCGCTTTCTTCTTCTACAGCCGACGTAAATGATATGTATAACAACAAGCGTTTACCAAAGGGCATCCACATATTCGGAACTGATAAGCAATCGATTTCGAAAGTGGGAAGAATGTCCAAAAATGAAGAAGATAACGACGAACAACGTCTTGAAAATGCGGATATTCAGAGTGAGGAAGACCCCAAAAACGATTTAGGTGAAGGGACAGAATCAACAAAGAAGGAAGCGAGACCACCTTGGGGATATATATTTATACAGCACATGTCTGCCGCTTCTTTTGAAAAGAATCTTGAAACTCGTAAAATAGAAGGCGGTTTCAAACCGAAATGCTTTGTTCATCGTACTGTAAAATACAAAAAGAATCCTAATGGAAAAGGCATTATCAAAGAAGATAAGCCTACAGTCAGCGGTCTTGTGTTTTTGCAGGGAGAGACAAGACAACTGAGACTATTCCTTATACAGAATTATCCACAATATTTTTTAGTAAACGATTGCAGTACTGGCAAGCCTGCTACTATTCCAGATGAAACAATGCGTCCTTTCATGCAAATCATGGAAGAAGACCCAGAACGTATTACTTTTCTTCGTGACCCTTTTGTGAAATTTGCAAGAGACCACGTGAAACTCCGTGTATTAACAGGAATTATGGCAGGACAAGTAGGCTATGTGGTGCGTATATTGAAAAACCGCCAGCTTGTCATGGACTTTGGTGGTTATGCTGTTGCTATCAATAATGTGCATAATGAGGATTTTGAGATAGCAGAATGATGTTGTTGTTTGAAAAAATGTTGTAAGCAATATTCGTATCATTAATTTCAATCGATTGTACTGTCATACGGTGGCAGCGTCAATAAGGTGCTGTGGGACATTTTAATAGGCTCTGTTCGAGTATAGCTCTGTTTGATGGCTCTGGATGCCTATCTTATGGATTATTAGTGCGTTACTGCATTTTATAGGCAACGTCTATATGATAATAAAGAAACTTGGCGGATTTTCATCTGATATTATGGTGCAATTCAAAGAATGGTTTCTGGCAAAAGGGCATAAGGAACCACTACCCGCCTTTATTTGTGCTAAATAAAGGCGCTTTATAAAGAAGCTGTAAAGGATGGTATTGCTCCAAAAACAATTATTGGAAGGTCTAAAACTGACCATGCCACCTAAAGTAACGCGAGTTCGGGATAAGAAAGTGCTTGTAAAAGTTGGTAATCTCGTTAATGTTTTGTATCTTTATAGGTGAAAATCAATAAGTTGCAAAATGATCAAGCGATGATTACCAAGAGCAAAGTTACTGAAATTTTCTGTATTATTGATGAGACAACTCAGGCAGGAGTTTCCCGACGCTGTTTCCTACAATCGTTTCGTGGAAGTCATGCCAAGAGCGTTCTTCAAGATGATGATGTTCATGAAACTCAATGCCTTCGGCAAATGCTCGGGCATTTCGTTTGTCGACACCATGATCCCTGTGTGCCACAACGTCAGACGCTACTTCAACGAAGTCTTCAATGGGTTGGCCAGGAACGGGAAGGGTGCCATGGGATGGTGTCACGGCTTCAAGCTGCACTTGCTGTGCAACGACTCGGGGGAGGTTATAACCTTTTATCTCACGGGAGCAAACGTCGACGACAGGGATGGCCGGGTGTGGAAAGTGTTCGCCAAGGAGCTCTATGGAAAGGTGTTTGCCGGCAGAGGATATATCAAGCAGGAACTCTTCGGCCAGGGAATCCATCTCGTACATGGGCTCAAGGCCAACATGAAGAACAAGCTTATGCCCATGTGGGACAAGATCATGCTCAGAAAAAGATACATCATCGAGTGTATCAATGAATTGCTCAAGAACAAAGCCAACCTCGTTCACTCGAGACACCGCTCGATACACAACTTTATCATGAACTTGTGTTCTGCCCTTGCGGCGTACTGCTTCTTTGACAACAAACCGGAAGCACTGCAAGTGCATGTGGAGCAATCAAGACATTAGAGAGCTTTGCATGGTAAGCTTATCCCGAACTCGCGTATAGATATAGCCGTTTTGTGCTTGACAATCTTTTTTCTCTGTTGTATATATCAAATCGGAAACTAAAAGAAGAATATTGGAATACAAAAAAATATAACATCCCCTTTTACAAAAGACTGATTGGATATTTGGGGATAAAGAAAATTCAAAATAATAGGAACTAAATCAAATAATATATGCGTGATTTTAAAGATATTAAGGTCGCAGTAGCTGGTACAGGCTACGTGGGACTGAGTATAGCAACATTGCTATCGCAACATCATCATGTAACAGCAGTAGACGTAATCTCTGAGAAGGTAGAAAAACTAAACAATAAGATTTCACCAATCCAAGATGATTATATCGAAAAGTATTTGGCCGAGAAACCACTAAACCTTGTTGCCACAATTGATGGAAAGTCTGCTTATGCTGATGCCGATTTTGTGGTAATCGCAGCACCGACTAATTATGACCCTGTAAAGAATTACTTTGATACAAGTCATGTGGAGGAAGTGATAGATTTGGTGCTAGAGGTAAATCCCGATGCGGTAATGGTTATCAAGTCTACCATTCCTGTTGGCTATACCCGCTGCCTCTATTTAAAGTATGCGCAAAAAGGAGTTAAGAAATTCAATCTGCTCTTCTCGCCAGAGTTTCTTCGTGAAAGCAAGGCATTGTACGATAATCTCTACCCGAGCCGTATCATCGTAGGTTATCCGAAAATAATTGATAAACCAGAATTTAAGGCGGAAAATAAGGCCATCGAGTCAGTCACAGACGTAGAGAAGATGCAAGAAGCAGCCAAGACTTTCACGGCACTCTTGCAGGAAGGAGCCATCAAAGAGAATATTGACACCCTCTTTATGGGTATGAAGGAAGCGGAAGCGGTAAAACTCTTCGCCAATACCTATCTTGCACTTCGTGTTTCTTACTTCAACGAACTCGACACCTATGCAGAGGTGAAGGGACTTGACGCTAAAGCCATCATTGAAGGGGTTGGTCTTGATCCACGTATCGGCACACATTATAACAATCCCTCATTTGGTTATGGTGGTTATTGTCTTCCCAAAGACACCAAGCAGCTCCTCGCAAACTATCAGGATGTCCCACAAAATATGATGTCTGCCATTGTGGAGTCAAACAAAACACGCAAGGATTATATAGCCGATGCTGTACTGCGTAAAGCAGGTTATTATACCGAAAATGGTCAATGGGATGCAGCGAAGGAACAGGGTTGTGTCATTGGCGTATATCGTCTGACCATGAAGTCCAACTCCGATAATTTTCGTCAGTCTGCCATTCAAGGCATCATGAAGCGAGTAAAGGCTAAAGGCGCAGAGGTCATTATCTATGAGCCGACCCTTGAAGATGGAACAACATTCTTTGGTAGCAAAGTAGTGAACAATCTTGCTGACTTTAAGGCACAAAGCAAAGCTATCATAGCCAATCGCTTTGACGACTGTTTGGAAGATGTAGAAGAGAAAGTTTATACACGTGATATTTTCAGAAGAGACTAAACTATGGTAGAATATAATGTTAACCTTGAAGGTAAGACAGTTCTTGTAACAGGTGCAGCTGGCTTTATCGGTAGTAACCTCGTAAAGCGACTTTTTCACGATGTAAAGAACATCAAAGTTGTTGGTATTGATAGTATCACCGACTATTACGATGTAAACATCAAGTATGAGCGTTTGAAAGAGATTGAGGCTTTGCAGCGTGACTGGACATTTGTGCATGCCTCTATTGCCGACAGAGACGTGGTAGAAAAGATATTCAATGAAAACAAAATAGCGGTTGTTGTCAACCTTGCCGCTCAAGCAGGCGTGCGTTACAGCATTACCAACCCCGATGCTTATGTCCAAAGCAATATTATTGGTTTTTACCATATTCTTGAAGCCTGTCGCCACCACGAAGTAGAGCATCTTGTTTACGCTTCCTCATCATCTGTCTATGGTTCAAACAAAAAAGTGCCTTATTCTACCGATGACAAAGTAGACAACCCCGTATCGCTTTATGCAGCTTCCAAGAAGTGTAATGAACTGATGGCCAATGCCTACTCTAAACTCTACAATATTCCGTCAACTGGTCTTCGCTTCTTTACTGTCTACGGTCCCGCAGGTCGTCCCGACATGGCATATTTCGGTTTCACCAACAAACTCGTAAAAGGCGAAACAATCAAAATTTTCAACTACGGGAACTGCAAACGCGATTTCACCTACATTGATGATATTGTTGAGGGAGTAGTTCGTATCATGCAGCACGCTCCAGAAAAGCAGAATGGAGAGGATGGCTTGCCTATTCCACCTTATAAAGTATACAACATCGGCAACAACCATCCAGAAAATCTTCTTGAGTTTGTAAGTGTTCTCCAAGAAGAATTGGTACGTGCAGAAGTATTGCCAAAGGACTATGACTTCGAAGCGCATAAGAAACTTGTACCTATGCAACCAGGCGATGTACCTGTGACTTATGCCGACACAACACCATTGGAGCATGATTTTGGCTTCAAACCAAATACAAGTTTGAGTGAAGGATTAAGACACTTTGCAGAGTGGTATGCAAAGTATTATGGTAGTAATATCTAAAGAATGAAAATTGGACTTATAACATTTCATGATACAACAAATTTTGGATCTTTGCTCCAAACTTATGGATTGTATAAGAAAGTGAAGGATTTGGGCTACGATATAGACGTGGTGGATTACAAGTGTGAAAATATAATCAAACGAGAAATACCAAAACCATTCAGACTAGCACTAAATCCAAAAGCTTTAGTAAAAGAACTCTTGATTGAATCTGTAAAAAGAAAGAAATATAAGGCTTTATCCAGGTTCTTGCACGATAATATGTCTTTAAGTGCACAATGCGACCGATCTTCAGTAGGTCAAATGTCTGCTAAATATGATAAATTTATTGTTGGAAGTGATATCGTGTGGGGCATGGATATTATAGATGGCGATTTGACTTATTTCTTGAATTTTGAAAAAAATGGTCATAAAAAGACAGCCTTTTCTTCTTCAATAGGCAACCCTTGGAGTATACAAGATAAAGAGAAGATAAAGCCATTATTGGAATACTTCAATTATATTGCGGTACGTGAGGACGAGTCTGCTGGTTGGGTCGAAGAGTTGACTGGCAAGCATCCTGCCGTGGTTTGTGACCCGACAATGCTTCTTGAAGCCCAAGAATGGTTGAAGCATACGTATATCCATAGTGATAAGGGAGAATATGTATTGGTTTATTTTGACACAAAGAATGGCGACTGCTTGAAGTCCGCCATTCGGTATGCAGAAGCCCATAAACTAAGGGTGAAATATATCAACTATGGGTTGCCCCAAAGAGGGGTGCAGAATGTAAAGCCTGTTTCGCTTGAGGATTTCTTGTCTTTGATAAATGACGCAGCGAAAGTGGTTACAGCGTCTTATCATGGAATGCTATTCTCCATCTATTTCGATAAGCAATTTGTGTATTTTAATCGTGCACACAAGTCGCGTATGAATACGCTTGCCCGTAAATTGCAAGTGCAGGATTGTGATGGTGAGGGGAAAGACATTCTTGAAATGGCAGAGGTTGATTATAGAACAGTGAATAATGCAGTCGAGGCATATAGGGCATATTCTGTAGGTTGCTTAAAACAATTGTTGACCTTATGATTGAGATTTGTAAGCATGACGTGTGTACGGGTTGTTCTGCCTGCCAAGAAGTCTGTCCTAAACAATGCATTACAATGGTTGCCGACAATATGGAGGCATTACATCCTTCGGTTGGCCAAGACAAATGTATAGATTGCCAACTATGCTATAAGACCTGTCCGAATAATCGGGAACAGATATTCCATTCCCCGCAAAAAGTTTGGGCTGCGTGGAGCAATGATGACAAGATTCGTCTAACATCAGCATCTGGTGGAATAGCTTGTGAATTGTATAAATATTGGCTGCGAAAAGGTGGTGTGGCTACAGGTGTTGTGTATGACCGTGATGAAGGTTGTCATTTCATTCTGATGGAAGACGAGAGGTACATAAACGATGTGCAGAACTCCAAATATACATTCAGCAAGACGAATGGGATATATAAGATTGTTAAAGAAAAGTTGCAGTCTGGTGTGTCTGTGCTTTTTATCGGTGTTCCTTGTCAAGTAGCAGGTTTGTATGGCTACCTGAAAAAGGACCATCCTAATCTCACTACAGTTGACATTATTTGTCATGGAATGCCCCCATCTGCCTATTTGGAACAGCATATTGAGCTTATCGAGAAAGAGAAGAAAGACCATGCTTGCAGGCTTTTCTTCCGCGACCCGAAATACTATACATATACATATACATTTACATTATATAATGTAGCCTCAAAAGTCTTCTATAAAAAGAAGGTACTTGATACGGACAATTACCAGTTAGGCTATCATAGGGCTTTGATTTATAGAGAAAACTGTTACCAATGCCAATATGCCCGAAAAGAGAGAATTGCAGATTTAACCCTTGGTGATTTTTCGGGATTGGGTAGAATAGCGGCATTTGAACAAGACAAGCATAATGTAAGTTGTGTACTGCAAAATACAGACAAGGGGGCAGAATTGCTGAATGCTGTAGGAGACAATATATATAAAGAAGGACGCCCAAAAGAAGAGGCTTTCAGATATGAAAAGCAGTTGATGCACCCGTCAGTGAAACATTTGTTGCGTAATGTCTTTGAAAAAGAATATATAAAGAACAGAGATTTTGAACAAGCATCGAATGCTTCATTAAAGCAAGAAAAGCGTAAGGTAATGAAGGAAAAATATTCCGCATGTGCAAAAAGCGTGATACGCAAGATCTTACCCAATAAGTTAAAATCATGTGTAAGACAAATGATAAGCAGATAAGCAGAATATGACATCATCCAATAAAAATACGACATTAGCCAAGAATACTGTATTCCTCTCCATACGCATGGTGTTTGTGATGTTTGTGTCGCTCTACACATCGCGTGTATTTTTGCACGCTTTAGGAGTGGAGGATTTCGGCATAAATAATGTTGTATGTGGTTTTGTGGCGATGTTCAGTTTCTTGAATACGTCATTAGCCAACGGCATACAACGTTTTTACAATTCCGAGATGAGCATTTCTGGCAATAATGGTGTGCAGTTGGTTTACACCTCTGCATTGCTGATACAGGGCTGTATTGCCGTCTTGGTTGTTCTCTTGCTTGAGACCATTGGTATTTGGTACATCTACAACGAAATGGTAATACCTGCGGACAGACTGAATGCCGCCATGTGGATATACCAGTTCAGCATAGCATCGTCAGTCCTTGTCATCATGCAGACTCCTTATTCAGCTGCCGTTATGGCTTATGAAAAGATGAACTACTATGCCGTGGTTGGTATTGTAGATGTGGTGCTGAAATTAGCTCTGGCACTTGTCATACCTTATGTGGAGGGCGACCACTTGTGGTTTTATGGCGTAATGATGCTGTGCATTTCCATTGTATCTTTCATGATGTACGTAGTGTACGCCAAGGCGGAGTTTACTGCTTTGAAGCTGAAACTTGAAATTCATCGTGGCTTGCTAAAGAAAATGATTACATTCTCAGGTTGGAACTTCTTCGGCACATTCGCTTGCATGATTCGTGAGCAGGGGTTGAATATGGTGCTCAATCTCTTCTTCGGACCTGTAGTGAATGCAGCCCGTGGCATCGCCTATCAAGTATCATCGGCATTGCAGGGGTTCGTATCGAATGTGAGTGTCGCAGCCAAACCACAGATGGTGTCTTCGTTTGCCGAGGGTAATGCCGAGCGTACCATACACTTGATGTATAGTATGAGCAAATTGAGTTTTTTTATTCTTTATATTATGGCTGTTCCTGTGTGTTTAGAGATAAACTATATCTTGCATTTATGGTTAGGTAATGTTGTACCTGAACATACGGCCAGTTTCATAGTGTTAGTTATATTTACCAATTTCATGAATAATCTCAACGCTCCACTTTCAAACGTTGTTTATGCAACAGGCGAAATGCGCAACTATGAGGTTACGTTCAGCATTATAAACATTCTTATAATACCTGTTGCCTACATTGCATTGAGAATGGGATGTCCGCCCGAGGCGGCATTTATCAGTTATTTTGTAATGACGGTATTTGTACAAGTGGGTTGTCTATATGTTATCAAGACAATCACAGAGATTTCTTTAAGAAGCTATTTCTTTAAGTTGTGTTGTCCACTTATGACGTTCTCCATTGTTGCTTTGCCGTTGCCTTACGCTGTTTATAGCCTGATGCCGTCTGGTTTTTTTAGGCTGGCATGCGTCACAGTGGTAACGTGTTTGGTTGCAAGCGTAGCGTTCTATTGGTTGGGATTGAATAAGAAGGAAAAGAATATGGTGGTAGGTATAATAAATCGTATAGAAACGATTGTTCTTAAAATTTATAAATGAAGATCTTATTTTACATTCACGGAATAACAGGAGGGGGAGGCGAACGTGTATTAGTGACTTTAGCTAATGAGTTTGCTGTTCGAGGTGAGAATGTTAGTATTGCAACAGATATACATACCGCATTTGCTTATGATATAAATAACAATATAAAATTATATGATTTGTATGACGGAAATAAAGTTGCAAACAATGTTGTCGCTAAATTGTGCAACTCTATACAGCTACGCATAAATGTTCGGAAAATAGCCAAGGAAGAGCAACCTGATGTAATTGTTGCTTTTATGTCGGCTTTAGGATGCACTGTTGTTGCATCTACTTTAGGTTTAGGAATACCAGTAGTCGTTTCTGAACATACTAACGTTTCTAGGAATTTAGGTAGACTACTTGATATAAGGAGACGTTTGTTTTATCCTTTGGCTAATGTTGTTACTATTCTTACTCGTTATGATAAGAAACTATGGAAAAACAAATATGACAATGTCGTATACATGCCAAATCCAGTGTCCTTGAAAGAGACTAATGGTGCTACTAATAGAGAAAATACTGTTTTGGCAGTTGGACGTGTTAATCAATGGGAAATAAAGGGATTTGATAATCTGTTAAGATGTTGGTCAAAACTTTGTCATTTACACCCAGGTTGGCAACTAAAGATTGCTGGAGATGCAGATAAGAATGCATTAGGAAAATTAAATTCTTTGGCTAATGAGTTGGGGTGTTGTAATTATGAATTTCTTGGTTTTAGAAAAGATGTGTATACTTTGATGCAACATTCGAAAGTCTTTTGTTTGTCATCACGGATGGAAGGATTACCTATGGCTCTTATTGAAGCAATGAATGCAGGCTGTTGCTGTGTGAGTTTTGATGTGGTAACAGGTCCACGCGAAATTATACAGAATGGTAAAAGCGGTTTAATTGCTCGTAACCAAGACAATACAGATTTGACGGCGTGCCTTGCACGTGTTATGAGCGATGATGCATTACGCGAGCAATTGGCAAAGGAAGCTCCATTGACAATAAAAAAATATTCGACAGAATGTATTGTTGATCGTTGGTACACATTGTTTCACAAAATAATAGAAAAAAACGATGAATATATTTGAAATAATACGGCAATATAAATGGGACTTGGGTATA
This sequence comes from Segatella baroniae DSM 16972 = JCM 13447, assembly GCF_000426585.1. Taxonomy (GTDB): domain Bacteria; phylum Bacteroidota; class Bacteroidia; order Bacteroidales; family Bacteroidaceae; genus Prevotella; species Prevotella baroniae. The sequence continues at coordinate 382,126 of NZ_AUFQ01000001.1, read as the reverse complement.
GCCCTCAAGTCGGAAGGACATCGATATGATGCTCTTAATTGGACATTTCATATAGTAAAACCTCCAAAGAATAAATGGTATGCAGATCCTTTCATACTGGATGTCACAGATGATAACATAATCGTATTGGTAGAAGAATTTACATATACTATAAACAGAGGACGTTTGGCGAAACTTGTGATAGACAAAGCAAGCTATAAAATAAAAAGTGAAAAGATAATTTTAGATTTATCTACTCATTTGTCTTTTCCGGCAATTATGCGTGAGGGTGATGAAATTTACATATATCCAGAAAATTCAGCATCGGGTAAAAGTACTTTGTATCGCTATGATATAAAGGGTGACAGCCTTGTGGTTGCAAACTCTTTAAGTGAATTACCACTGACGGATGCCATTATTACAGAAATTGATGGCCATAACTATATGTTTGCTACAAAAATACCAACTCAGAATAGCAATGAATTAACCATATATGAGTCAAGTGATAAGATGGGTAGTTATTATTCGAAACAAGCTGTTTCATTGTCAGATAATACCGCCCGCAGTGCAGGAGATATATTCATGGATGGCAACAAAATAATTCGTCCTGCACAAAACTGCAATGGTGGTTATGGAGTAGGATTGGTGTTCCAAGAAGTTACAAAAGATGATAATGGACAGTTTGCTATAAAAGAACTTTTCCGTAAATCACCATGTGCGAACTACATGGGAATGCATACATATAATCAATATAAAGGATATGTGATAGTGGATTTACATGCAAGAAGACATCCTGTTTTGCATGCAATTATGAAGAAAATTAAAAAAATCCTATGATATACCTTATTAATTTTTTGTTTGTACTCATTTATTATCCAATAACGAAATGGATAGGTGGTCAGCGTGGGAATAAGTTATTCTTTATGGCGGTAACAATACATGCTATATTATTTAGAGCATTAGCCAATCCATATAATTATGTCGATACAGAAGTGTATGCATTTGCTTTTGATAAAATAGCATCATTTACGTTTAAAGAGTCCATAAATTTGAATAACGTATATGCAGATTGGGGTATAGGTTATGTCTTCTTAAATTGGCTAATAGGACAATTTACGCATAATCCACAGAATATGTTTGCAATTATGGCGGTTATAAGTTTGCTACCTGTATTCTATTTTTATTATAAAACGTCAGAATCAATATTGTTCACTATTGTAATATACCTCCTTTATCCTTTATTCTTTTATATGGGCTTTGGCGTAATAAGACAGCATGTGGCTGTTGGTTTTATATTATTGGCTTTATATAATATTGAAAATTTCAAATACTCTATATTTTGGGCATTGTTGGCTTTGAGTTTTCATATTAGTGCATGTATATTTTTCCCCTTTTATATTTGGAGATACATAAATCGAGATTCCAAAAGTATAGGTAAAAGTGTGTTGTTGATCATGTCGGTTTTTGTTTTGGTTAGGATGCTATTGGGTAGCATACTGATGTCTCTTGACCGTTATAAATCCTTATATGGTGTGCAGACAGAAGAACGAAATATTGTGCCAGTTGTGTTTATAGGTTCGTTGTTATTGCTATTATACTATTCCAAAGGTTATAAACGAACAACAAATTCAATAGATAAAAATATATGGAACTTTCTACTATATGGATTCTCTCTTTCTTTGGTAGGTATAGGCACTTATGGTATGGGACGAATGACATTATATTTTATGTATGTTTTTCCTGTTGCAATAACGTTATTGGGTAAGTACCGCATAGAAAAGACTTTGTATGTTGCTTATAAGTGTGTGATGTTAAGTTTGGTTATATACTTAATGGTGGGAACTTATAATAGCCAACCTTATGCGTACTCTTTTTATTGGGAAAAGACGACAAGAACTTGGTAAATAGGTAATAATTATGCTAAATCCATTTAAACGACTTATTGAACTATATTGGCGTTTCCTCGTATCGCCAGAGAAGTATCTCCGCCATATCGGAGTGAATATTGGCAAAGATTGCTTTATCTCTACTCGTGAAATGACAGGTGAACCCTATTTGATAACCATAGGCAATCATGTACAGGTAACGCGTGGAGTTGCCATACATTGCCATGGGGGGGGAATTCCATTCGGAGAGAATATCCTGATTTTGACGCATTTGGCAAGGTGGTAATAGAAGATTGGGCATATATTGGCGCATTCTCTCAGATTATGCCTGGTGTAACAATTGGCGAAGGTGCGATAGTGGCTGCTGGTAGTATAGTAACTAAATCTGTGGCACCACATGCAGTAGTTGGTGGAAATCCAGCAAGAGTAATAGGCACTACAGAAGATTATATACAGCGAAACTCGAAATACAACTTGCATTGTAAGGGTATGTCGAAAGAGGAAAAACGAAAGTTCTTGCTTTCACTGCCTGATGAAAAGTTTATAAAGAAATGAATATTAAAGATATTATCAAAGCAGATCGTCTGCGCAATTCGGGGGGGTAATTTCTCGCTTCCTATATATATTACGTACAGCACATTATAGTAATAATAAATTAGTGAAACTTCTGTGCAAGGTGCTTCTGAGACGATACAGGCTAAAGTATGGCTTAGAGATTCCTGCTGAGGCTAAGATAGGCAAGGGACTCTATTTGGGGCATGCATTCAATATCACGGTGAACAATAATGCGGTCATTGGTGACTGGTGCAATCTGCGTAAGGGCGTTGTGGTTGGCAGAGAGAATAGAGGAAAACGCGAAGGCGCACCGCGACTTGGCAACAAAGTGTGGGTGGGAATCAATGCGGCGATAGTCGGTAATGTGACTATTGGCGATGATGTGCTGATAGCCCCTTGTAGTTATGTAAACTGTGACGTGCCTTCACATTGTGTAGTGTTTGGCAATCCATGTATCATTAAGCATCGCGATAATGCCACAGAAGGTTATATAAACAATGTGACAGAATGAAAAAGATATTATGTTTGATGGACACCCTCGGAATAGGAGGAGCAGAAAGGCAGATGATAGGCTTGGCTCTCTTCTTGAAGGAGAAAGGGTGTCATGTGGATTTGGTGACTTATTATGACCATGATTTTTATGCTGAACTGGTAGACAGATATGGACTTGGATCGGTAACGCTGCATGTGAAAGACAGCAAATGGTCGAAATTACAAGCTGTAAAGAGACATATAAAACAGGCTGGTGGCTATGACTGGGTAATAGCGTACAAAAATGGACCTGCCATCATAGGCTGTATGCTGAAAATGCTGGGTGCAAAGTTTAAACTGATAGTGTCGGAAAGAAATACTAACCAAAGCATTAGTCGTGGAGACAAAGTGAAGTTTTGGTTTTATCGTTGGGCTGATTATGTAGTGCCGAATGCTTATGCACAGGAGAACTTTATAAAACAGAACTTTTCTGCGTTGAGTGATAAGACAGTCACTATAACCAACTTCACAGATATCGATCATTTTAAGCCTATAGCGACTCCTCCCAATGACAAAATTGTCATTATGACTGCTGCACGTGTAGCAAAGCAAAAGAACATTTTGAATTATTTGGAGGCAATCAAACGATTGAAGCAAGATGGGTTTGCAGATAAAGTACATTTCGATTGGTATGGTGATGTGCAAACAGGTGAAGAGGATTATGGTGAGGTTTGTCGCAACAAGCGTGTTGAACTTGGTGTGGAAGATATTATAGACTTCCATCCTGCCACAACAAGTATTGTGAAGCATTATCAGGCGTGCGATATATTCTGTCTGCCGAGTATTTATGAGGGATTCCCTAATGTAGTATGTGAGGCAATGAGTTGCGGAAAGCCGATAGCTTGCAGTCGTGTGTGTGACAATCCGCATATTGTGCAAGAGAATAAGAATGGACTCTTCTTTAATCCAACAGATGTAGACAGCATTTACAATGGATTGAAAAAGATTATCGAAATGTCAAAGGAAGAACGCCTTGCATGGGGGTGCAAAAGTCGAGAGATAGCCGAAACACTCTTCTCAAAAGAGGCTTTTGTACAGAAATACATCAAACTAATAGAAAACAAACGATAACATGAATTATGATATTTTGGTAATCGGGAGGGGAATCATCACAATGCCCTGGGAGTAGTGCGTGCTTTAGGCAGACGAGGCTATCGTATAGAGTTGGTTACCATAGGTAGTCTGCACAAAAACTACATTGCAAGTAGTAAGTATGTAAGTGTGCATCATGCTTTGGCTGATATTAAGGAATTGGCTTCATATCTGCTGTACAGAAAGCAGACGAAAGAGAAAGAAATCATTATATCATGTGCAGATATGGTGACAGAGCATCTGAATATGCACTATGACCAACTTGCCAAACGATATATTTTGCCTGGAGTTGAGAAGCAAGGCAGAATGGTAGACTTGATGGACAAGACCACCATGATTGAAATGACAGCAAGACATGGCATCGAGGCTCCTCGCATCTGGAAGTTGCCTAAAGATAAGGATAATGTTACTTTTCCGTGTATCACAAAGTCTTATTTGAGTAGTCGTGGCGGTAAGACTGATATTGTCATCTGCAGAAACCGCGAGCAGTTGGATGCTTTCATAGCTGACAATACAGACGAAGTGTTTGTGCAACCTTATATTGACAAAAAGGAAGAGGTGCAGTTTATTGGTTGCTCGCTCAATGAAGATATCATAATCCCAGGTATGACGAAGGTTCTTCGCTCACAACCTAATACTAACACTGGATTTTTGGAGTACAGACCTATTGATTCGTTTTATAAAGACGTTGTAGAACGTAGTAAGGCTTACATACGTGGCTGTGGCTACTCAGGACTTTTTTCAATAGAATTTTTAAGAGGTAAGGACGATAAGGTTTATTTCCTTGAAACAAATTTCCGCAATGATGGCAATGCTTTTTGTGTGACTGCGAGTGGGGTGGATTTGCCCGTAATATGGGTGAAGGCATGTTTGAATGAGGATTATCCTTCGGAATTGCATACACCAAAGTCTATCGTGATGATGCCAGAATTTCAGGATTTCAAGTTGGTGTTGCAGCGTAAACTTTCTTTGAGTAAATGGTTGAAAGACCTACGCAGAACAGAAGCTTTTATGGAATATGTGAAATATGATAAACGGCCGTTCTTCCAGTTTATAATAGACAAACTGAAACATTAATGAACAATAAATACTTAATTCGCTTGGATGATGCCTGTCCAACGATGGACGGAGCAAAGTGGCAGAGGATGTTTGATATTCTTGACCGCTATGACGTGCGCCCAATGGTGGGCATCATTCCGCATAATGAAGACCCGAAACAGGAGATAGACGCTCCTGATGCAGAGTTTTGGAACAAGGCTAAGCAATGGCAACAAAAAGAATATGCCATCGCCTTGCATGGCTATAATCATTGCTATATATCCGACAAGGGGGTGGAGGGACTGAATCCTCTATGGAGACGTTCGGAATTTGCTGGTGTGCCACTTGATGTGCAGAAGCAGAAGATTCGGGATGGATACGAGATTCTTTCGGGACACGGACTGAAACCTAAATACTTCTTTGCTCCAAGTCATACGTTTGATGAGAATACATTGAAGGCGTTAAGAGAGTGTACCGACATACGCATCATCAGCGATACCATAGCCACAAGACCTTATAGAAAAGGCGACTTCGTATTCCTTCCGCAATTAGGTGGTCATTGTACGGAGATGAAGATAAAAGGCATTTGGACATTCTGCTTACATCCTTCGACAATGACAGATGCTAACTTCGAAACTACAGAAAGATTCTTGAAAGGCCACAAGGAAAAGTTTGTTGGCTTTGACGAGATAGATGTGCGAAGTGTGAAAGGAAAGAATATACTGGGTAGACTTTTGTCATGGGTTTATTTCACACAAAGAAAACTGAGGGGAATAAAATGAAAATACTCCATATCATAGATAACCTTTCGATGGGCGGAGGGCAAAACCTTTTAATCGGTTTGGCTGGCAGACAACAGAAAATGGGAAATGAGGTAACTGTGCTTGCACTTGAACCCTGTGAGGGGCAGCTTGTGAAGAATAAGATAGAAGCAGAGGGGGTGAAGGTAGAAGTGCTGTCTGTTAGAATAGGGCTACATAATCCGTTACAGATGTTTCTCCTGTTGCCGTGGCTCGGAAAGTGCGACATTGCTCATGTGCATCTTTTCCCAGCCCTTTATTGGGCGGGGGGGGGCAAGATGCTCTCTTTCTCAAAGACACCTATAGTATATACAGAACATTCTACAAAGAATCGTCGCAGAGAAAATGCTGTCCTTCGACGCATAGATGCCTTCGTCTATAAATATTGTTATAACAAGGTGATAGCTTGTGCTGATAAAGCACTTGAAACTTTTCTACAAACATATCCTAACGTGAAGAATGTGTGTGCGATTAACAATGGTGTAGACACTAAACAATACTGGGCGGCAGAACCCTATACCAAACAAGAATTGTTGAACATCCCTGATAGCTGCTTTGTGGTGACAATGGTGGCCCGTTTCATGTTCATGAAACGGCAAGACACTATTGTTGAAGCCATAAGCAAGTTGCCTTCCTATTTTCATGCTTGTTTTGTGGGGAGTGAAGAAACAGATGCAGGTCTGTTGAAAGTGAAAAGGTTGGCAGAGAAATTGGGAGTCGCTGCCCGTATACATTTCCTTTATTTGCGTCCTGATGTGCCGAGAATACTGAAAACGTCTGATGTGGTGGTAATGTCTTCTGAATACGAGGGCTTGTCGCTCTCCTCAATTGAAGGTATGGCTGCAGGAAAACCGTTTGTCGCTACAGATGTGAATGGATTGCGTGAGGTTGTAAAAGGTGCTGGCGAATTGTTTGAGCTGTACAACAGTGATGAACTTGCCAGCACCCTGCTGCGGTTAGAGTCAGACAAATCGTACTATGACAATATGGTGAAACGCTGTTGCGAACGCGCTTCTGAATATGACATCAATAAGATGGTGAACAAATATATGGATATTTATAAAGAGGTAACGAAATGATGAACAAGCGCAAAATAAGAGACTGCCTAAGATTGTTCGGGGCAATTTGCTTTTCATGGTTGTACATTCCCCATTTTCTTGTGTTTTTGGTAATCGGGGGGGGAAAAAAATGCTTAATCATGAGCGACATTAAAGTATTGGAATGTCAGATAAACATAAAAATGCCAATGATGATGCAACTGCTCTATCAGCTTCATAACAACAGGTATTTCAGAACGGTTTATTATCACCGGATAGGTTCTGCATTGTCATTATTGATAGATTGGTATAGACCTGGAGATAAATACTTCACCATCGGTAAAACAGTAAAAATCGGTAAGTCATTCTGGTTCGCCCACCCTTATGCTACGATATTGGTAGCGGATTCCATTGGAGACAATTTTCGCTGCATTCATTGTACTACGTTAGGCAATACCGACAAAGGTCGGCCTACAATCGGGAATAATGTCTCACTTGGCGCAAATGTCACAATCATTGGTCCGGTGCATGTGGGCAATAACGTGACAGTGGCAGCCGGAGCTGTGGTAGTAAAGGATGTTCCAGACAACAGTGTGGTGGCTGGGGTTCCTGCTAAAATAATCAAATACAAAGAATAAAAAATTAAGCAAGTAAAAATGGCACATTTCTCAGATTACATAATAGATGCTGTGTGGCAAAAAGCAACTACAGTTGCAGGTTATGATTCTCAAATTTGGCGTAAGGATTTTGCTGATGCCTGGATAAGGCGTGATCATTATGGTGTAGAGTCGAAATATGGCTGGGAGGTAGACCATTTACGACCTTCTTCTAAAGGTGGCTCAGATGAATTGTCAAACCTTAATGCACTTCATTGGAAAAACAACAATAAGAAGTCGGACAATTATCCTATTTTTCAAACCATTGTATCGTCACAAGATAATACAAATATTGAAAAACTGCAAACATGGGAAGTAAAGTAACACAAGTAGAAAACTCAAAGTTCAACTCAAAATGGGAAAATAAACTGCTTTGGGCTGAATGGTTGATGGGTATTTCGTTTGTATGCGCTGTTGTTCTGTTTTGTATACATCAGCCATGGTTTGTTTGGGTCAATACAATAGATACTTTAAAATGGGGTACTTTCGGTGATTTTATAGGAGGAGTATTAGGAACAGCATGTGCTTATATAAGTTTACGCCTTCTTGTAAAGAACTTGAAAGAACAAGAAAAATCTAATGGATATTTGAAGGAGAGCAATGACAGGAGCAATGAGGTTTCAGAACTCCAACTTGTTCATGGTGATGTTTCTACAATGTTAGAGTCATATAATCGCACCATCAAATCGTATAAAATCGGCGATAATGAAGGTCGAAATGCAATAAAGGAAATTGCAATAGGATTATTTAATTCGTATGATGAGAATAATGATGACTCTATTGAAATAAGAATTGATAATGCGAGAAAATTGTTTGATGCTAAATATATAGTTCATAGAGACTCTATGGCTGTGCATTTTAGGCTATTGTATCAGATATTTCAAGTTATTTGGAAATCAGAATTGAAGGGGGAAAAGAAAGCTATGCTTTCAAAGATGCAGAGAAGTCAGTTTACAGAACATGAACTTTTATTGTTACGTTACAATTGCTTGACATCTAATGGCGAGAAGATGGGGTTTTATGTGAATCAATTCAATTTGTTGAAACATTTACCCATTACCCATTTGTTAGAGTTTAAGAAGTGGGTAAAGGATTTAGATGACATTCAACGAAACAGATTGGATTCTGAATGTATATGTTTAAGAAAATGCATAAAGAATCTTCTTCTTAAAGATGATGGAAAAGATGAAACACAACAAATAGAGTATTCCCCAAAATATGTAGGAAAAATTAAAGTTACTGCGGATAAAAAGACATGCCATTTTGAGTTGGTAAGAAATATAAATGTTCAATCATCTGCGGATGCAACCTCAATAGATAAAGTGTTGGATAAATGGGATGACGAAAAGATGGAAAAGTTCTTCGTGGATTTCTTTAAGTATATATTTGACTATTCAAATTTTTCTATCTATAACTCTATAGGTGACTTAGAGGTTACTCACGATATCAAAACAGAGGATAATGGTAAAAGGCATACAGTATGGACTTTGGTAAAGAAAGACAAGTCCCCATTGGTTATATCCATGCCACAAGCTGCTGATCCTAAAAAGTGAAAAATATGAACAATTTGTTCTTTGAACTTGTCCGTGTTTCTCTTTCTACGCTGGATGATTTGTCTCGTACACCTTCCGCACAAGAATGGAATATATTATATGCCAATGCGGGAAAACAGGCATTATTAGGTGTATGCTTTGTAGGGGTGCAACTTCTGAAAAAACGAGGTTGTGAGAGTGTGAAAAATTTGCCACAGGCACTGCTTCTGCAATGGCTTGGTATGGCTGTACATATTCAGCAACGCAATGAGTTGATGGATAAGTTGTCCGCTGGTATGTGGAAGAAACTCGACAAAGCGGGATTGGACGCTGCCTTGTTGAAAGGGCAAGGTATAGCTTTGCTGTATGGAGACATGGCAGGACTAAGGCAAAGTGGTGATATTGATATGTGGGTGAAAGGCGGATTCGGCAAAATGAATGAATATATACAAAGCACTTGCCCGTCTGAAGATTTTGCCTATCACCGTTTCCACTATAATATATACAAGGGAACGGAGGTGGAACTTCATTTCCGACCTACTTTAATGCGTAATCTTTTTGACAATAGAAAATTGCAGAGGTGGTGTGCTGAGTGTCCGGATTTTGTAATGACAGAGAAAGGTTTTGCCGTACCTCCAGCATGTTTCAATCGTATTTTTATTCTAACTCACATTTATAGACATTTCTTGTTCGAGGGCGTAGGACTGCGGCAAATCATGGACTATTTCTTTGTTCTTAAAACAGACAAAGCTAACGAAAGAGAGAATGAGAATGATATCCGTTTGCTTACAGATTTGCGAATGAAGCGTTTTGCAGAAGCAGTAATGTGGGTGCTATATGAGTGTTTTGGGTTGGACGAAGACTGTTTGCTGTGTCAGCCAAACGAGAAAGAAGGTCGTTTTCTGTTGGCAGAGATTATGCAGACAGGAAACTTCGGACAAGGCGATACAAGATATAAAGGAAGTAGCAAATTTAAGATGATGACACGGCATAGCATTCACCTCTTAATACACTATCCGTCGGAAGTGGTATGGACTCCCATTTGGTTGGTTTACCACAAGATTTGGAAAAGTGTGAAGGGACGGAAAATAAATAAAATCATAAGAAATGAATAAAAAACTGTTTATAGTGGTCAATGTGGACTGGTTTTTCCTATCGCATCGCTTGCCTGTGGCATTAGCTGCACAAGCCGCAGGTTGGAATGTAGCCATCGTTACGGCAGATACTGGTAAGTTACACGTAATCAAAGAAAAAGGCTTGAAAGCGATAGACTTGCCGATGAGCCGAAGCGGGATGAACATATTTGAGGAATTGAAAACGTTGCAATTTCTCTATAAGTTATACAAAAAAGAGAAACCAGATGTAGTGCACCATGTAGGAATGAAAACCATTCTATGGGGAACACTTGCTGCCAAGTTTAGCAAAGTGCATGGTGCGGTAAATGCTATAAGTGGTTTGGGGGGATTCTTTGCCGATGACAACAATGGTCTGTTGAGTAAGGTTATGCCTAAGGTCCTAAAGTTCTCACACAATCGTCCAAATTTACTTTGTATTTTCCAAAATGATGATGATTGGAGCTTGTATGTAAAACATGGCATTATTAAGCACAGCCAAGGGCGTTTCATAAAAGGTTCTGGTGTTGATCTGAAAGATTATTGTTACACGCCAGAACCTAAAGAAGGAAAAATAAAAGTAATCCTCACAGCTCGCATGATTGTAGAAAAAGGAATATTTCTGTTGACTGAAGCTGCTGAAAGATTACGGAGTAAATACGAGGACAACGTGGAGTTCTTGTTGGTTGGCGGACTGGATGATCATCCTGGAGCTATCACAGAGCAACAGCTGAAAGAGACTTGTGACGGAAAGTATATCCAATGGCTTGGGTATAGAACGGATGTGTGTGACCTGTTGAAACAAAGCCATATCGTAGCTTTCCCTTCTTATTACATGGAGGGATTGCCAAAGAGCTTGATTGAAGCTGACGCTATAGGCAGACCGATTATTACAAGTAACTCTGTTGGCTGTAAGGAAACGGTAGTTGATGGAGTGAACGGCTTTTTGATAAAGCCAAAGGATGTAGATGCGTTGACTGAAAAATTGGACTTGCTCATCAGTAATACGGAACTTAGGCAGAAGATGGGGCGAGAAAGTAGAACGTATGCTGAAAAGTCTTTTGACATAGAAGTAGTAAAGGAAGGACACTTGAATATATACGATGAATTGATAATATGAAGAAGATACTAATTACTGGTGCTGGATCATACGTTGGTGAGAGCGTACGCAAATACATATTGACAACAAGTCCAGGAGAGTTTGAGATAGATACCGTTGGCACAATGAATGATGAATGGAAGAAGGCAGATTTTACAAAGTACGATGTGGTGTATCATGTGGCGGGCATTGCTCATGTGAATGCAGACCCGAAGATGGAGCCGCTTTATTATAAGATAAATCGAGATTTGACCATTGAGGTGGCTCAGACGGCAAAGGTTGCAGGTGTTAGGCAATTTATCTTTATGAGTTCACAGATAGTGTTCCATGAAAGTCAGTCGCTAAAGACAGAAGTGCTGACAAATGACACAAAGGAAAATCCAAATGGATTTTATGGTGATTCAAAGTTACAGGCTGAAATTGGACTGCACAAATTGGAGACGGATGATTTCAAAGTGTGCATACTGCGCCCCTGTATGATATATGGACCGAATGCCAAAGGAAACTTCCCACGGTTGGTGCGATTGGCAACAAAAGTGCCGGTGTTCCCAAACTGGCACAACAAACGCTCAATGCTCTACATTGATAATTTGGCCGAGTTTGTGAAGCAGGCTGTATGGCGGGAACTTCGTGGTACGTTCTATCCACAGAATCGCGAACAGGCTGAGACCGTAGAGATTGTCCGCTTCTTTGCCAAGGCGGTAGGGCATAAGGTGTGGATTACACGATTATTGAATCCATTTGTATGGCTTGGCTCATTTGTATTGCAGCCAATCAATAAAATGTTTGCTACTTATTATTATGACCCAAGCATGAGTAAGACAGACTTTGACTATCAACTTGTGAGTTTTGGGGATAGTTTGAAAATAATGGCAGAATCATTAAGGTGCATCTAAGTCGTAAATAATGTTTACTTATATTCTTGTTTTCGTATTGCTTCTTATAGCAGAGATTGTTTATTTCCGCATTGCCGACAAGTTCAACATCATCGACAAACCCAATGAGCGTTCATCACATTCAACGATAGTATTGCGTGGCGGAGGTATCATCTTTTTGATAGGTGCATGGGTATGGAGTTTTTTCTTCGGATTTGAATATCCGTGGTTCTTGGCAGGACTGACGCTTGTAGCAGGAGTGAGTTTTGTGGATGACATACATTCGTTGCCGGATTCTGTGAGACTCGTGGCACAGTTTGCTGCGGCAGCAATGGCATTCTATCAGTTGGGAATATTGCACTGGGAAATGTGGTGGATTATGTTGATTGCTTTGATTGTATATGTAGGGGCAACCAATGTTATCAACTTCATGGATGGTATCAATGGTATAACGGCAGGCTATTCTTTGACGGTGCTTGTTCCGTTGGCTGTGGTAAATATGAAAGGTGGCTATGCCGAGCAAAGTCTGATCACTTCGATCATATTGGCATCATTGGTATTCTGCATCTTCAACTTTCGTCCGAAAGGCAAGGCAAAGTGTTTTGCTGGTGATGTTGGTTCGATAGGAATCGCATTTATTATGCTTTTCCTGTTGGGAAATGTGATAATGAAAACTGGTGACATAACTTGGTTGATATTCTTGCTTGTATATGGAGTGGACGGTTGCTTGACCATCTTGCATCGTATCATGCTGCATGAGAACTTGGGTGAGGCACACAGAAAACACGCTTATCAGATTATGGCGAACGAATTGAAAATAGGACACATGAAAGTCACCGTATTATATATGGCTATGCAGTTGGCGGTATCATTGGGTTTTATATTCCTCTGTCCAAATACGGCACTTTGCCATTGGATATACTTGGTAGGAGCATTGGCAGTGATAGTTATTGCATACGTATTGTTCATGAAGAAGTACTATCACTTGCATGAGGAATACCTCGCTATGCTGAAGAAATAACAAAAGAAAACAACATGGAACACGGATTCTACAAATTATACAGGCCATAATAGTTGTATGATTTATAGGGTACGTGTTTTTGCGCACTTGAAATCTATGGAAATCGGAAAAGACTTTTTAGGCAAGCTCTTTGAGCAAGCCACAGAGAACCCTCGTTTGCGTCAGAACTACGACCTGCGTACATCACCAACAGACATAAGTCAGCGTATGCTGAATGCCCTGCTGCCGGGAACAGTGGTGCCAATACATAGGCATCCCTACAGCACAGAGACGGTTGTCTGTCTGTGCGGCAAGTTGGACGAAGTGATTTACGAGGAAGTCGTTTCGTATGAGAATACTTCTTCAAAGGACTTTCAACAGAGTATGGATGCACAAGACGTTACTCGCAAGGTGGAGTATCGTGAAATGCAGCGCATCCACATTTGTCCTGCCCAAGCAAAATATGGTTGCCAGATACCGAAAGGTACTTGGCATACAGTGGAAGTGATTGAACCGAGCGTGATATTCGAGGCAAAGGACGGCAAGTATGGAGAAGACGGTAGTGAGACTTTAGATGCCTTCAAAATTGAGAAAGGACAAACAATACCGACTTATTCGACTTTCTCAAATAGTCTTGGCGACCTCGAAAAGAATATCGAGTACCTGATTGGCATGGAACGTCATTCTGGAAGTATGGATGTCATCACACCTCTCTATGTTTCTCGAATGCTGAATGTACCGTTGGAAGAAGTGGAAAAAGTGATGAAAGATATGAATGAGTAAATTTCTAAAATCATAATGTAATGGTGGAAAAGCCACTCTACTTTGCCCCTTTTGGCCAAACAGGATAGCCCACCTTGGCCATGATATGATTGACCCTTTAAAGTCCTGGTGATAGGGGGCTATTTTTGTAAAGGTCTTGTATGGGAAGGTCTTCGCCGACAGAGGATACATCAAGCAGGAACTCTTCGAGAGCCTGTTCGGTCAAGGTATCCAACTCGTTCATGGGCTCAAGGCTAAGATGAAGAACAAACTGATGCCTATGTGGGACAAGATCATGCTGAGGAAAAGATACATCATCGAGTGCATTAACGAACTGCTCAAGAACAAAGCCAACCTCGTTCACTCGAGACACCGCTCGATACACAAATTTATCATGAACTTGTGTTCTGCCCTTACGGCATACTGCTTCTTTGAGAACAAGCCGGAGGCACTGCCGGTGTATGTGGAAAAATCAAGGCAGCTGGAACTTTTTTCATGCTAAACTTATCCCGAACTCAAGTATAGGCATATACAAGCTTCTCTCGATTCGGTTCTTCGTGAACAGAGTCGGGGGATGCAGCGCTTGGGAACTGATGAGGTCACTGGCGGCGGTAGTTGCCGACAACCTTGTATATCTCGATGATGACAAAACAGCCCCTCAACTCAAAACGGTTGAGGGGCCACTGTTTTAGGGCGTTTCCGTTTTCTCACGAAAAGAGAAAGTCCGTGGATCTGGATATTGAATTATCAGCTTACCTTTTCAAATTTGGATCCTTTTCCACTTCGCCGCCGGGGTAGGGCATGTAGTTCATGTTTTCAGTCCAGCTGCCCGTCACGGCAACACTTTCCTTGGCCTTGAAGTCTTTGGCAACTTCCAACGGCGCGTTTGCCTTGCGGTATTCAAAATTGTCTTTGAGCCTGTTGAGGCGGAATTCGTCGCTGCGGCGTGTCACCAAAGCCACCCAGTTGCCAGCTATCTCCCAGCCATGCTCCTTGACTGCGGCTTCAGCCAGCTGCCCTGCATTCATGGCGTCGATGTTGGTGCCGTCCACGACTTGGGCGGTCGCACCATCAACGGCACGTGCGCGGACCTTTTTCAGGCAGTCCTTGGCCAATGTCAAGTCGCCACCACTGCGGGCCGCGCTCTCGGCATACCATAACAAAACTTCAGGATAACGAATCAACTGATGACGTGTGTCGGTACACATGCCGCCGTATGCTGGCTTGGTATAGTCGTATGGTGCCTTCACTTCCTTTCCATTGGCGTCGGCATTGATGGTGAAAATGGAGAACATCGGGTGATACTCGGCCACGACAGGTTTGCCGGTGTCGTCGAGGGCCCACCAGTCTACAAGGCTCCCGTCAGCCAGACGGATTTGCGGGTCGTAGACCGCACGCTTTCTCGGTCCGTCGGGGAAATTCTTCCAGAACTTGATTTCTCCCCAGGCGTCGCCCCATCCTCCGAGACTTTCAAAGAGACAGCAGCTTGAAAATTCAGAGTCGGTCGACCAGTTCTTGGTCGGCGAGAAGTTGATACCCAAGATCGTCTCCTTGTTGTAGTTGTTGCCATAGGAGTAAACGTTCTTCCATTCTGTTTCCATCTTGGCGTCATACTTGCCGCTGTTCACTCCGTCGATTACTTCCTTGGCCTTAGCTGCGGCCTTGGCGTAATACGCCTGTCCCAGATTGAGCGGGTAGCCGGCCATCGACATGTAGACGGCTGCCAGCGTAGACTTCACGGTCTGTTGGGTGACATATACATCGACGCCAAACAGATGAGCAGGTTCCGTCTTGTAGGAAGAGGGCAAGTTGAGCTTGTCTACAGCTTCAAGGTCGTTCAAGATGAGGTCGTAAATGCCTTTCACATCAGTCAGCTCCGTCTTGCCGTTATCGTTTACATTGTGGAGATTTATGGGCAGCGGGCCGAAAATGCGCACCAGATAGTAGTAGGCATAGGCGCGCCAGAAGCGTGCTTGGCCGATGGCGATGTCGATGTTTTCCTTGGCTACAGGCGCCTTCTCGGCTCCGTCGATGATGAGGTTGGCAGCCTTGATTAGGTTGTAGTGCAGACGCCATGCGTCTCTTACACCTTTGTTGTTGTCTGAAATGCCGAATTTGTCCATTTCGGCACAGGCCTGTTTGTTCGAAC
The DNA here is from genome assembly GCF_000426585.1 of Segatella baroniae DSM 16972 = JCM 13447. Classification (GTDB taxonomy): domain Bacteria; phylum Bacteroidota; class Bacteroidia; order Bacteroidales; family Bacteroidaceae; genus Prevotella; species Prevotella baroniae. Next base: position 366,023 of record NZ_AUFQ01000001.1, on the reverse strand, counting down.
CAGGATTGGCAGTGATGTCGTCTCCCTGCCATTGCGGATAGCCGGGGTTGGTGTAGTTCTGTGTGTGGTTCACCTGCGTGTAGAGTGCATAGAGGCTTTGGTCGATGTCGCTCTGCGACGAAAAGAAGTTGCCTGGCGTGAGTTGTCCCTTGGGGGCTTCATCAAGAAAGTCGCTGCATGACTGGAAGGTGAAGGCTGACGCGGCAAGCAGGCAGCCTACGAATATTTTATTTTTCATGTTGGAGTCAGTTAGAAGTTGAAACGAATGTCGAAAGTAAAGGTTCTCGGGTTGGGATAGGTACCCATGTCGATACCATTGTCCATGTCTACATTACCTGCCGCAAACGACATACCGGAGGGGTCTGCACCCTTGTAGCCTGTCAGGGTGAACTGGTTTTGTGCGCTCAAGCTCACCCGGATGTCGGCAAAGCGTGTGTACTTGCGGGCGATGTTGTAGGCAATGCTGATGTTCTCGCAGCGGAGGTAGTTGGCGTTTTCAATCCATTTGCTGGAGTTGCCCAGGTTGTTGTTGCCCACAGCATTGAGTGCCGGCATGGTCTTGCCGATTTCCTTCAGATAGTTGGCGTCGGTGACGAACTTGGAAGCACCGACCATGGAGTTCATGGCAAAGCGCACCAGATTGAGTCGCTGAGCGCCGAAGGCACTATTGAAGAAAGCATTAAACTCCCAATTCTTGTAGTTGATAGTGTTGTTCCATCCCAGAGTGAAGTCAGGATTGGCGCATCCCAACACCTGGCGGTCATCGCTTTGCGGCTTGGTCGTGATGGAACCATCCTTCGTATAGTAGCTGTCAAGGCCGTCGGCGTTGAGTCCGGCCCACTTGTAACCGTAGAAAGTACCGATGGATTCTCCTTCCTTGACGATGGTCGATGGTTCAACGGTGCCGGGCGAAGGGCTGTTGCCATAGAGCACGGGATCTTCCGAGGTCAGTTTCTCAACCTTGTTTTTCAAGTATGAGCCGTTCAGGGTTGTAGTCCATGAGAAGTTGGAGCTTTCCAATACATGGGCGGTCAGTGCGATGTCAAAACCCTTGTTGCTGATTTCACCCGCGTTGATCCAGTATTTGCTGCCACCCAGATAGTTGGCTTGGGATTTGTGGAGCAATGCGTCGGTGGTCTTCTTGTTGAAGTAGTCGAACGACAACTCTAATCTGTTCTTGAAGAAGCTGATGTCGAGACCCAGGTCGAACTGCTTGCTCTTTTCCCATGTCAGTTCGGGGGTGGCGATGTTGGCGGCCCAGTAGCCCGTGTAGTTGGTTGAGGTTCCGAAGTCATAGCTTGTCATCGACATGTTGCCGAGCGTCGCGTATTCCGGAACGCCTTGGTTGCCGATGAGGCCATAGCTGGCACGCACCTTCATGTTGCTGATCCAGGTGACGGATTGCATGAATTTCTCACGGCTCACAGTCCATGCGGCGGCGATGGAGGGGAAGTAGCCCCATTTCTTCTTGCTGAAGCGCGAGCTTCCGTCGGCACGCATCGTCCCGGTCAGCATGTAGCGGTCGTCGTAGTTGTACATCACGCGCCCTACTGCGGAGAGCAGTCCCCACTTGCTGTAGCCATTGCTTCCGGAGCGACTCGACGCATTGTTGTAGTCCCACCAGCCTACGGATTCCGACTGTAGGTTCTTGCCCGACAGGCCCATCATGCGTGTTGTGCTCTGGCTGGCTTCGAAGACGCCCGTGGCCGTCAGCGAATGTTTGCCCCAGTTGCCCATGTAAGTAAGGTTGTTGGTGGACTGAAGCATCATGCGCTGGCTGTCGTTGTTGCCCATGCCGCTTTGGGGAAAGACGCGGGCGGTGGAGAAGCTGTAGCTCTTTCCGTCGAAATAGTCGAATCCGTTGGTGGAAGTGAAGGTCAGTCCAGGCAGGATGTTGAACTTCAAGTCAATGCGGCCGTTGATGATATCAGTACGATACTGGCTGGCATTGGCCGTAAGCATGCCATAGGGGTTGTGCTGGATTGAGTTGTAGGGGTCAAGGTTGTATTTGCCGGAGGCATCCTTCATCTCCATGGTGGGAGAATAGTTCTGGGCAATCCACAGCGGATTGTCCTGTGCCATGGTGAATCCTCCGCCCAGGCTCTTGCCGTGGCTGTAGTCGAGGTCGCCCGTCACTTCAAACCATTTGTAGAGTGTGGAGTGTACGTTCAGCTTGGCCTGGTAGCGTTCATACTGTGTGCTTTCGACCACACCTTTGTTTTTCAGATAGCTGCCGCTGATGTAATATTGCGTATCGGCGTTACCCTTGGAAATGACCAGTTTGTAGTTCTGTACCGTTCCCGTGCGGAGAATCTCGTCCATCCAGTCTATGCCTGGCTTCGTTCCGTCGAGATAGGGCTGCAGTTCGGCCTTGTTCGTCACTTTGTTGGCGTCGAGTAGCGCCTGGGCATACTCTTTCGTTCCCATCACCTTGGGCATGTGATAGGCGTTGGCAAAGCCCATGCTGGCGTCGAAGGTGACGGCTTGCTGTCCCTTTTTGCCCTGCTTGGTCTGTACGAGTACCACGCCGTTGGAGCCGCGGCTACCGTAGATGGCCGTGGAAGAGGCGTCTTTCAACACCTGAATGCTTTGAATGTCTTCGGAGTTGATACCGTCGAGTCCACTTTCGCGCACGATACCATCCACAACATAGAGCGGATCGTTGTTGCGATGGATGGAGCTTGTTCCGCGTACACGGATCTTGACGCTTCCACCCGGCACGCCACTCTGTACCACGTTGATACCTGTCATGCGGCCCTGAAAAGCCTCGCTGACATCTTTGATGGGCTGATCCTTGAAGGCCTTGTCGCTCATGACCGACACGGAACCGGCCAGGTCGGCCTTACGCACGCTGCCATAGCCAATCACGATGACCTCGTTCAGCACATTGTCGTCTTCCGCCATTGTTATCTTGAGGGCATGACGGTTGCCTACAGCCAGTTCCTGGCTGGCAAAACCGATATAGGAGATTTGGAGCGTGTTGTTGCTTGAGGCTTCGATGGTGAAGTTGCCATCCAAATCGGATAGCGTTCCGGTACTGGTTCCTTTGATTTTCACCGTAGCACCTACGATGGGTTCACCTTTCGCGTCAATGACGATACCCGTCACTTTGTGTTTGGTGGTCTCGGTTTGTTGTGTTTTTTGGTCTTTCTGTTTTCCTGTGGAGAGCACGATAGTCTTGTCAACGAGTTCATAGCTGACATCAGAGCCGGCGAACAGTTCGTTCAGTACGGTCTTGAGGGCCTTGCTGTCGGCCTTGACATCGACATTTCGGGCTGTGTTGACTAGGCTGTTGTTGAAGAAAAACTTGTAACCGGTTTGCTTTTCGATGGCTTCCATGGCAGCCTTGACAGTCTGCACATGTTTTCCGAGTGTCACCTTTTGTGCCAGAGTGGGCAATGCGGTCAGCATGGCAAAGGTTCCCAGCAGTACTGTCTGTTTGATGTTGCCGGGTAGTAATGATAAATTTAAAGGCTTTTTCATATAGAGATTGTTTGTTGGAAAATTGATTTCAGAAAAAGATTTGATGAACATTTCCGATTCACATGGTGCGACGCTTTGCATCGCCCGCATGTAAGATTGCAGGTGATCTTGTTCTCATAAGGTTTTGGAGTTTAGATAATAGGTCTGTTATGTTCTATTCGTAGATTTCTATCGTTTGTGTCCGTTGCCTGATGTCGGCGTTGGGCAAATGTCGGAATTTCATGGTTGACGACAGGGAAAGAATCTCCAGAATGCGGTCGAGACGCTGATGGTCGAGTGTCCCCGTGAACGAATTGCGGTATACTCTGGGATTGCGCACGACGAATTTCACGTCGAACCGTTTGCCCAAGCTGTGCAGAACGGCCTTGACCGGGGTGTTTCTGAAGATGAGTTTGCCGTCTTTCCATGCCGTGGCCACATCCACCTCGGCATTACACACCACAGCGTTCTGTCTGTCGATGGAGTATACGATTTGCTGCCCGGGCAGAATCGTCCGCTCGTCCCATCGGTGGGAAGCTGTCCGGTAATTGAGCCCAATCGACCCTTCAGCCAGTGTAGAGATAATCTGGCGCGCTTCTTCGTCGATTTCCACGTTGAAGTGGGTTCCGTAGACCTTCACCTGTGCATGGTAGGGGGTGTTGACGATGAATGGCTGACGTTGTTTTTTTGTCACCTCGAAATAAGCTTCTCCCGAAAGGTGGACCGGCCGTTCATCACCATCGAACCGTGCCGGATATGTGAGCTGGGAGTTGGAATTGAGCGTCACTTTCGTGCCGTCGGGCAGTAGGGCGGTAGCTGTCATGCCGGGATTGGTGGCTACCGAAAGCATTTCGGCGGGTTTGGTGTGGAAAGCTTGATAGAACAATATGCCTGCAGAAAGCAGCAGCGGAATGAAAAGAACGGCTGCTGTGCGCTCCAGTCTCCTTATGACGACTGTCAATCTCGTCCGACGTATGCGGGCGCTGACGTTCCGGAGTGCGCTTTCGGTGTCTGTATGGCCGACTATATAGAGGTCGTCGAAGCTACGATAGACCTTCGCCATGTCGGCGGCTGTCTGCCGGTGTACGGGCGATGCGGCCAGCCAGGCTTCCACTTGGCGGACTTGGTCTTCATCAAGTGTGCCCTCCATGTAGCGGGGTAGTAGTTCTTCGATGTGCAGTGTGGTTCGGTTCATGAAAGGTTCGTTTAGGTCTTTTCGTTTTATAATATGACGGGGCAAAATGAAATGTTCCTAAACAAGATTTCGTTTTTTTTTTTTTCATGCAATTCATATTCTATTTTGTGGCAGCCTGCAAATTTTATCCAGAAAACATGTGTCTGACACGATATTTTTGCGTAAGTTTGCACCCAATAGCCACTCTGACTTGTAGGGTTGAAAATATTTTGTCATTCTCGTCCGGCATAGAGCCCCCCCGTTAATCGCATGAACATGTCAAATACAGATCAAGAATCAGAACTACTTTCACTTCTTCAGTCTGGAGAACGGGCTGGTTTCAATGCCCTTTTCCGAAAATACTATCAGCCGCTTTGCAGCCATGCTTACCAGTATGTAAGTTTTGAAGATGTGGAGGAGATTGTGCAGGACGTGTTTTTGTGGCTATGGCAGAACCATGAGAATCTTTCTATTCATACCAGTTTGCAGGCCTATCTCTACCGGGCTGTGCACCTGCGGTGCCTCTCGTGCATCGAAAGTCAGTCGGCTCGGCAGCGTGCGCAGACGCAATATCGGCTTCTGTTGGTCGATACGACCCCATCGGGAGATGAAAAACTAGAAGCAAGAGAGTTGCTTCTGCGTATTCAAGAGGCCATAGACAGGTTGCCTCCAACGTACCGTGAGGCTTTTGTTATGCACCGTTTTCAGAATCATTCCTATAAAGAGATTGCGCACATATTGCAGGTCTCACCGAAAACAGTGGATTATCGCATACAGCAGGCGTTGAAACAGCTTCATCGGGATTTGCGGGATTATCATCCATTCGTGTTGTTATGTATGGGTGCGAGTACGTTTTAAGCAAGTTTGACGTCAGGCAGGCTGTTCATGTAGCTCCGAACGAAGAAACAGCCATTTAACACTATTTTCAAAGACCGATATCTGTTATATGGCTGAAATTGGCTATTTTTGCAACATCATAATGGTTATGAAACTTTCGCAAGTTCATGATGCTATGAGAAATCATAAGAGTTGAGGGCGCCAGTCGATCTCTCTGAATCCGATTTCTTTTGAAAGCTCTCCACTCCATCAACTTCATTAGCTATAAAAACGTGGATTCTGCGGAACTTTAAATATGTATAATAAGAAGTGGTTGACTTTCAAACAATCAGACAATTAAAGGCGTATGCGCGGCAAGACGGAGTCTTTATGGGAGCTTACTGGATTGTAAGTTTCCTGTTGACGCTCTATTTTCCTGACCTGGCTCTTGGCGGAGTCATGATGATTTGCACTCCTTTTTTTGCGGGATGGATGTTGCGCAAATTCAGAGATGATGCACTCGGCGGCAAGATTTCGTTCAGACGTGGCCTGGCCTATAGTGTCTACACCTTTTTCAACGGTTCGTTTCTTTTTGCTTTCGGACTTTTCATCTATCTCTATGCTTTTGACAAAGGCCAGTTTTTCAGTACTTTCCTACAGGGAATCAAGGACAGTGCAGCCATCTATCAAGCTTTGGGCAGCAACCCCAAAGAACTGTATGACTCCATCGACATCATCAGTCATCTGTCAGCATTGCAAATATCCTTTGTCTTCATGATGTACTATCTTATTGTAAGCACGCCGCTTGCCGTGGTGATAGCCTTGCTTTGCAAGCGAAAGGATGTCGGCCGCCATGGCAATGAAACGACACGAACAAAATAAAACAAACATAAACAGCAGATATGGATATATCAGTGATTATACCTCTTTATAATGAGGATGAGTCTTTGCCGGAATTGCACAACTGGATTCAGCGCGTGATGAACGCCAACCAATATTCTTATGAAATCATTTTTGTAAACGACGGAAGCACAGACCGTTCGTGGGAGGTGATAGAAGAATTGCGACGGGAAGACACCAATGTGAGAGGTATCAAGTTTCGTCGCAACTATGGCAAGAGTCCGGCCCTCTATTGCGGCTTCAAGGTTGCAGAAGGCAATGTCGTCATCACGATGGACGCCGACCTGCAAGATTCGCCGGACGAGATTCCGGCACTTTACAAGATGATAATGGAAGACGGCTACGACTTGGTGTCAGGCTATAAACAGAAACGTTACGATCCCCTGTCGAAGACCATACCTACAAAATTGTTCAATGCTACGGCACGAAAGATAAGTGGCATTCACAATTTGCACGACTTCAACTGCGGCCTGAAAGCCTATCGCCGCGAAGTAGTGAAGAACATAGAGGTGTATGGAGAGATGCACCGCTACATCCCATACTTGGCCAAAAACGCGGGATTTGATAAAATTGGTGAAAAGGTTGTGCACCATCAGGCCCGGAAATATGGCGAAAGCAAGTTCGGCTTGAACCGTTTCATCAACGGTTATCTCGACTTGTTGTCGCTATGGTTCCTGACTAACTTCGGCAAGAAACCGATGCACGTGTTCGGTTTCCTGGGTAGCATCATGTTCCTGATTGGCTTTATAGCCGTGGTGTGCATCGGTGTGGACAAGCTCTATGCGTTGACCAATGGCATTCCGCAACGCCTCATCACCGATTCGCCCTATTTCTTCATCGCGCTGACGACGATGCTGTTGGGCAGTCAGTTCTTCCTGGCCGGGTTTCTGGGTGACCTGCTGGCCCGACAGAATCCCAACCGCAACGATTACCAGATAGAAAAAGAAATCTGACATGCGCAAATCATTTTGGCTTATAGCTGTCATAGCTTTGTTCGTGGGGGCGTGTTCCACCATAGACTGCTCCCTCAACACGCGCGTGGCGACAACCTACAAATTGATGGGAGACGTCAAGACGCTGGCCGATCCGTTGACCGTGACGGCAGATTTGGGTGACGGCAACGATAGTGTAGTCCTAAATAAGTTGGTCTCCACGGACAGTTTTCAGTTGCCCATGAGTTACAACAGGCATGAGGATGTCTTCTACTTCAAGTCGGAAGGCACCACGGGAACGCTTCTTGACACGGTGATAGTCTCGAAAAAAGACAAGCCTCACTTTGAAGCCGTGGACTGCAATCCCATCATCTTTCATGAGATTACGGACGTGCGCTATACCAAACATTTCATTGACTCAATAGGGGTCAATAACAAACAGGTTACCAATGAAATTTCCAAGAGTAGTTTCCACCTATATCTTAAAAGCAACATTCATTAGCCTGTTGCTTCCTACACTGATTCCCGCAGGAGCTCAGCAGGCCAAGAACATCGTGCCGACGGTTGCCGATACGATACCATTGTTTCGTGGCATACAAGCGTCGGTGGATTTGGTCGGTCTGGCGCAGCTGGCTTTCGGCAGCAATGGACAGTATGAGGGTGCCGTGCGCGTAAATTTGAAAGACAAGTATTTCCCCGTCGTAGAAGTTGGATTGGGCAAGGCTGACGCCGACGATCCGTCGACACGTCTCACTTTCAAGACCAGCGCCCCCTATGCAAGGGCAGGCTTGGACTTCAATTTGATGAAAAACAAGCACGACGCCTACCGTCTGTACGGCGGATTCAGATATGCCTACACCAAATTCAGCTACGATATGACAAGTCCGGGCATTACCGACCCCGTATGGCGCGACAAAGTTCCTATCAATGCCACCGACGTAAAATGCGACTACCATTGGTTGGAAGCCGTGTTCGGCATTGACGCCAAGATATGGGGAGGCTTCAGGATGGGATGGAGTGTCAGATACAAGCGGAGACTTGCGCATAGTCACGGTGACATGGGCGAAGCATGGTATGTGCCTGGATTCGGACGATCTGGCAACACCCGGCTGGGCGGAACATTCAACATCAGCATTGAAATTTAACCAGATGACAACACTCAAGAAGAAAAAGATAGGTTGGCAGATCGTGTTTCTGCTATTTCTCATCATTGGAACTGTAGCCATCATTCTGCAACAGAAAAATACAGTCTATCAACACAACGAAGGTTTCGTCTTTGGTACCGTCTATCACGTGACGTATCAGAGTAACGACGACCTTCAGGGCAAGATTGAGGCTGAACTGAAGAAAGTGGACGATGAGTTTTCTATGTTCAACAAGCAATCGAGCGTAACCGCTTTCAATCAAACAGGACGTTTGAATATGAGTTCCATGTTTGAAGAGGTGTTTCAAATGGCAGTCGACATAAACAAGGATACTGACGGAGCCTTCGATATAACGGTGGCGCCGCTTGTCAATGCGTGGGGTTTTGGTTTCAAGAATCAGAAGCTGCCCTCACTTGACAGTGTGAAGAGCATGCGGCGACACGTGGGAATGGACAAACTGGAAGTAAAGAAGGTCGGAGGCAAAAGGACTCTATGGAAGAAAGACATGGCCGTCATGCTTGATTTCAGTGCCATCGCCAAGGGCTATGGAAGTGATTGTGTGGCGCGGCTGTTGAGACGCCATGACATCAAGAACTTCATGATAGAGATTGGCGGCGAAGTGGTGACGAGTGGTGTAAGCGAGAAGCGGTTGCCCTGGAAAATAGGTGTGAGCAAGCCCAGTGATGACTCTCTTTCTGCCAATCAGGAATTGCAAACTGTGCTCAATGTAACAGACAGGGCGATGGCCACCAGCGGCAACTATCGCAACTTCTATTATAAAGGAGGAAAGAAATATGCCCATACCATCGACCCGAAAACGGGTTGTCCCGTACAACACAGCCTGCTCTCGGCCACTGTCATTGCTCCAAGTTGTGCCATGGCCGATGCCTATGCAACATCATTTATGGTCATGGGCATAGAGCGGGCCAAAGCCGTATTGGAACACCACCCCGAACTGAAAGCCTATTTCATCTACGCCAATGGCAAGGGTGACAACGAGGTGTGGCATTCAGAAGGATTGATTGACTCTAAACAATAATGAAAGGCATGGACAGACAGGCTGTATAAGGTATGGAGGGAATTGGACTTTACAACAGGCTTTTGGAACTTCCTCTTTTTCTGGGACTCAACGAGAGCGATTTGGAAACGATTGTTGAGCGTACAAAGCTGGGATTTCAGAAATATCACAAGGGGCAGACGATAGTCCGAGAGGGCGACATGTGCTGCAGCACCTACTTGCTACAGGCTGGCAGGCTGGAAGTGACGACATGTAGCGACGACCATTCTTATGAAATAAAAGAGGTGATGACCGCCCCTGATATCTTGCAGCCGGAGAATCTGTTTGGATTGCGACAACGTTATACCAAAACATTTGTGGCGTTGGAGCAATGCAACTTCATCACAATCGACAAGGCGGAAATACTGCAACTGGCCGACTCTTACAACATTTTCAAGATTAATCTGCTCAATCTGTTGTCTGCGCAAATCCAGAAACTACGGCAGAAAAACTATCGTCAGGCACCAGCGACCTTGGCAGAGCACATTGTCAGATTTATAGCTGATCGGTGTCTGCGGCCTGCCGGGAGTGTGACTTTCAAAATCAAGATGAGTCAGCTGGCTAAAGAAATGAATGACAGTAGGCTCGACGTATCGAAGGTCTTGAATGAGCTGCAGGCCCAAGGACTTGTCCATCTGTCTCGGGGACGCATTGAGATTCCTCAATTGGAAAAACTATTCTAAAGAAAAATAAATTGATTAATATTTAATAATTCTGCCGATACGAAACGAAACATCTGCCTTTTTTTCTATAAATTTGCACCTATTATATAAGATGTGAGCATAGTATGAATGAGAAGCGTATAGAGAATAGTAAACGAGTCAATCCTTTTTTTGTACCCTACGACACTCCACACGACACCGTCCCTTTTGGCAAGATACATACCGAAGATTACGAAGAAGCCTTCATGGAAGGTATCAGGCGCGATGATGAAGAGATAGAGAAGATCATCAACGATCCTGAAACACCTACGTTTGAGAACACGGTCATTCGGGTAGACACGTCGAAAGGAGAGCATTATTATGACTTGTTGGATCGGGTGTCGAACGTATTCTCGTGCATGCTGAGTGCGGAGACCAACGACGAGTTGGATGAGTTGGCCCAGAAAATGAGTCCGATTCTTACCAAACATGCCAACGACGTCAGCCTGAATGAAAAGTTGTTCGCACGTGTTAAATATGTATATGAGCACCATCGGGCACTGACTCCTGAAGAGCAGATGTTGCTCGAAACAAGCTATGACGGTTTTGTCAGGAGTGGTGCGCTGCTGGATAAGGCTGATAAAGAGAAGTTGCGGAAGCTGACAGAAGAAGCCGGCATACTGACGTTGCAGTTTTCTCAGAACTTGCTGAAAGAAAACAAAGCCTACGAATTGCACATAACAGACGAGAATAGGTTGGAAGGCTTGCCCGAGACGGCGAAGGAAGCGGCACGACTGGCTGCGAAAGAGAAGGGAAAGGAGGGCTGGATGTTCACGCTTGACTTTCCGAGCTATTCCCCTTTCATGACCTATGCCAAAGACCGCACGCTGCGGGAAGAACTCTACATGGCAAAGAATACCGAGTGCATTCACGATAACGGCGAAAACAACCTGGCCATCTGCAAGCGATTGGTGAACTTGCGCAGGGAGATGGCCCAGCTGTTGGGATTCGAAACCTATGCCGACTACGTGTTGAAACATCGCATGGCAACCAATGTTGGTAATGTCTACAAGTTGCTCAACGACCTGATAGACGCCTACAAGCCTACGGCCGAAAAAGAAGTGGCGGAGATAGAACGGCTGGCAAGGACTCTGGAGGGCGAGGACTTCGAGTTGCGGCCGTGGGACTTCAGCTACTATTCGCACAAGTTGCAAATGGAGAAATACAATCTTGACGCTGAAATGTTGCGCCCCTATTTCCAATTGGACAAGGTGATAAATGGTGTCTTTGGGCTGGCCGAGAAACTCTATGGAATCACTTTCAGGGAAAACAAGGACATCCCTGTTTACCATCCCGACGTGAAAGCTTACGAAGTGTTTGACCATGATGGGAGTTATCTGGCGGTTTTTTATGCCGATTTCCATCCCCGAAAAGGCAAACAGGGAGGCGCGTGGATGACGGAGTTTCAAGGCCAATGGGTCGACCACAAAGGAAACAATGTGCGTCCCCATGTCAGCGTGGTGATGAATCTGACAAAGCCGACGGACGAGAAACCTGCCCTCTTGACATTGGGCGAGGTGGAGACTTTTCTTCATGAGTTCGGACATTCACTTCATGGTATGTTTGCCAACACTCGTTTCAGTAGTCTTAGTGGAACCAATGTATGGTGGGATTTCGTGGAACTGCCGTCGCAGTTTATGGAGAATTTCGCTATAGAGAAAGACTTCCTACGAACCTTCGCCTTCCATTACCAGACAGGTGAACCCTTGCCCGACGAACTGATTGAACGGATAGTGAAGAGCAGGAACTTCATGGCTGCCTACGCTTGTATGCGCCAAGTGAGTTTCGGATTGCTTGACATGGCCTATTATACAAAGCAAAATGAATTTACGGACGACATCATTCCATTTGAAAAAGAGGCCTGGAAGGCTGCCATTGTTACAGAGCAATTGGACAACACGTGCATGACCGTCCAATTCTCACACATCATGGCAGGCGGCTATGCTGCTGGATATTATAGTTACAAATGGGCAGAAGTGCTGGATGCCGACGCTTTCAGTGTGTTCAAGAAGGATGGTGTCTTCAATCGCAAGACCGCCCAGCGCTTCAGAGACGAAATATTATCCAAGGGTGGAACAGAACACCCGATGACTCTTTATAAACGATTCCGAGGAGGAGAACCTAATATAAACGCTTTATTGGAAAGGAATGGAATCAAAAGACAAGCAACATAAACTGGATTTGCGCTATCTGAGGATGGCACGAATATGGGCGGAAAACAGCTACTGCCAAAGACGGAAGGTGGGCGCGCTGGTCGTCAAGGATAAAATGATCATCAGCGACGGCTACAACGGAACGCCCAGTGGCTTTCCCAATGTGTGTGAGAGTGAGGAGAACACTACGTTTCCGTATGTGTTGCATGCGGAAGCCAATGCCATCACAAAATTGGCGCGCAGCAGCAATAACAGTGATGGAAGTACGCTTTATGTTACGGCGGCACCCTGCATTGAATGCGCCAAGCTCATTATCCAATCCGGAATCAAGCGGGTGGTGTACGCAGAGAAATACCGATTGGAAGATGGTATCGCCTTGCTGAGGAAAGCCGGTGTCGAAGTGGAATACATGAATCCGGAAGAAGCTTCTGTACGGGAAGAACTTCAAGGTTCAGAACAAAACAAATAGAAACGATGGATCAGAAAAAGACAAGCAGATACATGCCTATCCTGATGACGCTGTGCATTGTCATTGGAATACTGATAGGAAACTTCTTTGCCAATCACTTTTCGGGCAACAGACTGAACATTATCAACAGCGGAAGCAACCGGCTGAACAACCTGCTGCATATTATCGACGACCAATATGTGGACAAGGTGAACATCGACTCGCTGGTAGACCAAGCCATTCCACAGATATTGGCAGAGCTGGATCCCCACTCTGTCTATATCAGCGCAAAGGATGTACAGTCGGCCAACGACGACCTGAAAGGTTCGTTCTCAGGCGTGGGAATCGAGTTTACAATCCGACAGGACACCATCCACGTGCAGAATGTCATCAAGAACGGACCGGCCGAACGGGCGGGACTGCTGGCTGGAGACAAGGTTGTAAGTGTGGACGGCAAGCCCTTTGTTGGAAAAATCGTGACAAACGATGAAGCCATGCGCCGGTTGAAAGGGCCCAAGGACACGAAAGTGAAGATTGGCGTCATCCGCTATGGAGAAAAGAAGACCAAGTTCTTTACGGTGACACGTGGTGAAATCCCACAAAAGAGTATTTCGGCCACTTATATGCTTGATGACACAACGGGCTATATCCGCATCAAGAGCTTTGGTCAGACGACCTATCCGGAGCTGTTGATAGCCTTGGCTAAATTGTCGCAAAATGGCTTTGAAAATCTGGTGATAGACTTGCGCGACAACACGGGAGGCTATCTCCAGAGCGCCGTGCAGATTGCAAATGAGTTCCTGCCCAAGAACAGGCTGATCATCTACACGCAGGGGCGCAAGTCTCCACGGCAGGATTACAAGTCTGACGGTCACGGCAGCTATCAGAACATCCCAATGGTGGTGTTGATTAACGAAGGTTCTGCTTCATCTTCCGAAATCTTTGCCGGAGCCATGCAGGACAATGACCGGGCAACCATCATCGGCCGACGCTCTTTCGGCAAAGGTCTTGTGCAGCAGCAGATTGGTTTTCCCGACGGCAGCATGATTCGGCTGACGGTGGCCAGGTACTACACACCGTCTGGACGCTGTATCCAAAAGCCCTATACCAGTGGAGAAGATCAAAGCTACATGCAGGACTTGATGTCGCGATACCAGCACGGCGAATTTTTCTCGCAAGACAGTATCAAGCACAACGGCCCGGCCTACCACACCAGCAATGGCAGGGTGGTCTATGGTGGGGGAGGTGTCACGCCGGACATCTTCGTTCCTGAAGACACGACCAATGTCACTTCATACTACAAACAGGCCAGCATGAGTGGCCTGATTCTCCAGTTCGCGTTCACCTATACGGATGACAACCGTCCCAAGTTGAACACTTTCAAAGAGATGATGCAACTGAACGATTACCTTGTCAAGCAAAATACGGTGGAGAAATTCGCCAACTACGCCGATGCGCATGGGCTGCAACGTCGCAACTTGATGATAAGGAGAAGCTATCCGTTGCTGGAGCGATACATCAACAGCAGGATTATCTACAACATGCTGGACGAAGAGGCATGGAACAAATACCTGAATCAAAATGATCCTGTCATCATGACTGCGCTGAAAGTGTTCCGTGACAAGGTCGCGTTCCCACAAGCGCCTGCCCCCCGCAAGGCTGCTGCCAAAGATGGGGCAGCCCTTGGCAAGAGAAATGGTGCCGGCAAGGAGTGACAATATAGGAGCATGCTATGCAGAAACAAGAGTTGAGAAAAGAGATTAGAGAAAGGAAGCGGCAATTTACCGAACGGCAGTTGAGGGAGTTGTCGCTTCCTGCCATTCGTAAGTTGTTGAATCACGCAAGGGTCAAGGAAGCGGGCGTCGTCATGGTCTATTACTCGCTGTCGGATGAAATATACACGCACGAGCTGGTCGACGAATTGGTCAGGTTGGGCAAGACGGTCTTGCTGCCGAAGATGATTGATGACCGGAACATCGAGGCGAGAGTCTACAAGGGGAAGGAAGACTTGCGGCAAGGACAATCGTTCCACATACTTGAACCGGCCGGGGAATGCTTCCGTGCGCTGGAAGACATTGACACGATTGTCGTTCCGGGGATGAGCTTTGACAAGGAGGGGAATCGTCTCGGGCGGGGGAAGGGATATTATGACAGATTCCTGTCACAATTGAAGCATGCTTATAAAATAGGTGTTTGCTTTGATTTTCAATGCGTAGAGGAAGTCCCTACCGATGAAAACGACATCAAAATGGACGAAGTGATAGACAACGGAATGCAGCCATGAGGCGCTAATAGATTCTTACATCCGTAATGACTTGGCTGCCGACTTGCCGATTCAGGCGGTTTACCAACTGGGCACGCATCATTGACAAGTCTTGGCGCAAGGCCGGATTCTGTATTTTGACGTAAAGCGTCTGGTTTTTGATGAACTTCTCCGATGTATAGCGGTCTACGGTAGGCCCGACGACCGTCCCCCACGAATCCATGAGCCGCTTCTGCAAAAGAGGAGTTTCGAACCCTTCTGCGCGCAAGACCTTTTGGAGCAATTCTCCTATCGACTTTACTTCACGTTTGAACATGGTTTTCAAATGGATTGTTCGGGCGCAAACACGCCCTCGTTCACGTTGAACAACGCATAATCCTGCGATGTATGCCGCAGGATATGGTCCAGATGGTCGCGGTTGGTATCGGTGATGAAGATTTGGCCAAACCCGCTGCCCGAAACCAGATGGACGATTTGCTCCACCCTGCTTGCATCCAGTTTGTCGAAGATGTCGTCCAACAGGAGCAGCGGGACATTGTCGGGGGATGTGCGTCTAAGGAACTCGAACTGTGCTAATTTCAGTGCCAAGACAAACGTCTTGCTTTGTCCCTGGCTGCCTTCCCGCCTCACCGGATAGCCATCCTGTAGCATTTCCAGGTCGTCGCGATGAATCCCGTGCAGTGAATAGCCCACCGCCATGTCTTTCATGCGGTCGCGCTGAATCGTTTCAAGAAGGCTCCCTCGCTGCCCATGTGAGACGTAACGCAGGGAGACGGCCTCTCTCCCGTTGGAAATCAAGCCGTGTACGTTTTGGAAGACAGGTGTCAACTGGTCTATCAAGGTTGCACGTTTTTGATGAATCTGCGTCCCGGTCTCCGCCATCTGCTCCTCCCAAAGCTCCATCAGCGCAAGGTCTGGCGCAGTCTCTTGCTTCAGCAGGACATTCCGTTGCTGCAAAGCCTTGTTGTAGGAGTTCAGCAAATCCATGTAAGTGTTGTCATATTGGGCGATGACGACATCCATCAGCTTTCTTCGGTCTTCACTTCCTCCATCGATCAAAGCCATGTCTGACGGCGCAATGAACACGAGAGGAACCAGCCCTATATGCTGTGAAAGCCGCTTGTACTCCTTCCGGTCTCGCTTGACATGCTTCTTCTGTCCCCGTTTCATGCCGCAGTATACGTCGACTTCTTCGGCTCCGGCGTCCAAGCGGTACCTTCCTTCCAGCGTCATGAAGGGCGCGTCATGAAGAATCACCTGCGAGTCTATCGGATTGAAGGCGCTTCGGCAGAACGACAAGTAATAAATAGCGTCCAGCATGTTGGTCTTTCCCTCGCCGTTGTTGCCAATGAAACAGTTGATTTTCGGCGACATCCGCAACGATGCAGCCTTGATGTTACGGTAATTGATAATTGAAATCTTATCGAGTATCATAATTCATTGCAAAGTTAGTCCTTTTGGTATTGAAAGACGAAAAAAACAATAAAGAAATTTCAATATGTGAGAATTAATAAGTAATTTTGCTGCGCTTACGTCGTATGCGGTATCACACGACTTAACACAATTCCTTTAGCGTAATAATAAAACATATAATTCAAATGGCAAACAAAAAAGAACAAGGCGTTGAGGCAGAAGTTCTCAACCAGTCAGAAGCTTTCTTCAACAAGAACAAAAAGATGATTCTCGGCGTTATTTGCGCGCTTGTGGTCATCATAGCCGGCAGCATGCTCTACAAGGCTTACTACTCCGGACCGCGCGAAGACAAGGCCAGCACGGCTTTGGCGAAGGGTCAGGAATATTTCAACAACGAAATGTTCGACAAGGCTTTGAATGGCGATGGAGCCGGATACCAAGGCTTTGTCAAGATTACTTCTGACTTCAGCGGCACCGATGCGGCCAATTTGGCCAACTTGTATGCGGGCTTGAGCTACGCAAACCTCAACAAATGGAACGACGCCGTCAAGTATCTTGACGCCTTTTCTCCTGCCGATGACGCGATGATCAGCCCTGCCGCCATTGCCGCTTTGGGCAATGCCTACGCTCATGTGAACGAACTTGACAAGGCTGTCAGCAACCTGAAGAAAGCCGCAAGCATGGCCGACGGCGAAGCGAAAGACGGCGTCAACAACAGCATTTCACCCACATTCCTGCTCCAGGCCGCAGAGATTCTTGAGAGCCAGAACAAGAATGACGAGGCGCTCAAGCTGTACCGGGATATTAAGGAGAAGTATGTCAACAGTGCTTTGGTGCAAAGCCAGGAGATAGACAAATACATCGAACGTACTTCCAACAAATAATGGCCACCTCATTACATCACCTTTCCGATTACGATTCCACCAAAGTGCCGGACGCAAGCAACATGTGTTTCGGCATTATCGTGTCCGAATGGAATCCCGAAATTACCGGAACGTTGCTCGAAGGGGCTGTCAAGACGTTGCAAAAGCATGGGGCCATCCCCGAGAACATCCATGTCAAGGTCGTGCCCGGCAGCTTCGAACTCGTCTATGGCGCACGCCAGATGGTGCTGAACGGCGGCTATGACGCCATCATCATTCTGGGTTGTGTCATCAGAGGCGAGACGCCGCACTTCGACTACATCTGTGAGGGCGTCACTTATGGTATCGCCCACCTGAACGCGACCCAGGACATCCCCATCATCTATGGCTTGCTGACGACAAACGACCTGCAACAAGCCCAGGATCGCAGTGGAGGTCGACTGGGAAACAAAGGTGACGAATGTGCCGTCGACGCCATCAAGATGGCCAAGTTCTAATCAACACGCTTATGAAACTTCAACAATTACTGCTCGCTTACGAGTTTGACGAAATCATGCCGGCCATCAACCAGATGTTTCCAGGCACTTCCAAATATCGCGAACCGCTCCAGAAGGCTTACGACATTCTGACGAATATGACTCCGGTCGCCTCCGGCAAGACGATACGTTACAAGATTATGGATGTGCCGGGCGGCAAGGGTGAGCAATATATGGGGGCGAATGATGCCGATTTCAGAGGCTCATGGGAAGTCAGCCTTGGGAAAGAGGTTTCCCGGGAGCGGGGCGTCGACCTCAGCGATGTGGAGGTTTTGGCCAATTGTCTGGTCAACCTTTGCTTCTTGGGAGACTATCCCAGGGAGTTTGAAACGGCCCACAAGGCGTTGCTCAAGCGATAGGTGACAAGTCGAAATCATCAAAAACGCGGAAACATGTCTGACATGTTTCCGCGTTTTTGATGGGCCGTCGCGAAGTGGGATTGCGCCTCGTCGTTCCTGAAAGGCGATGACGGCCCGGCAAACAGACGGAGGATAGGGGCGCTAAATGCCTTCCTCCTCCGACAATTCGGCTTCGGTCTTCTTCTTTTCGGGCATGGGGCGGTCGGAAGCCGTGTCCAACTGCGAATCCTTCGCTATCGATACGCCTCCCCGGTTGTCTATCTTCATCACCATGGGTACGTATTCGTCGCTCATCTTGTCGGGCGAACCCACGCTTGCGGCAAAGACGAGGTGGTTGCCTTGGGCCGTGTCGAGTACAATCCCCAGCAAAACGCTGTTCTTCCGATAGATGTCATCCACCTTGCTCTCGAAGTCCGTCTTCTTGAAAGAGCGGTGGAAGAACTCCGAACCGTCCTTTCGCCTGATGGTGACGGTGATGACGTTGTCGTAAAACTTCGACCCGGTGCCGTCGTCCACGACCGGCAGGCTGCCGTCGGCCTTGCGCTCCACAATCACCTTGTAGCGTGCGCCCAGCCATTCCACTTCTCTTTCCTGCTTGTAGTCGCCCACTTTGGCGATCGTCTTGGAGACTTTCACCACGGGTTTGTGCGTAATGATGACATCGGACTTCTTCTTTTCGCTGCAACTGGCGCACGTCAGCAAGACGGCTCCCGCCAATGCAGCCAGCGAAAAATGAAAGGATTTATTCATGTTCGTGTACAATTAATACCGCAAAGTTAATAAAAATATCGTGCTTTGCACTATCTTTGCACAATAAGATAGCCTGATATGAAGAATCTTATCCTTGTTGTATGCGCGGCTGTGGCCATGGTTTCGTGTCGCGGCGGCAAATCGGAGTCGGCCGAAGGTAACTTGGACACGGTCCCGATGATGATTCTCCAGATTCAAAAGACGTCCAGACTGTACACCACGGAGTGTCATCTGCGCAAAATCATCACCCACAACGACGCCAAGACCATCAAGGGGTCTCTGCTCGACAGAAGCTTCCAACTGGACTTGCCGCTGAGCAATCGCAAGGTGGCCATCCCGATGGACGCCACCGTCAAGGCCTATATCGACTTCAAGGACTTCTCTGAAAAGAATGTAAGGAAAGACGGCGACAAGATCGAAATCATACTGCCCGACCCGAAACTGGTGCTGACCGGCACCAAAATCGCCCACGACGAAGTGAAGGAATATGTCGCTCTTGCACGCTCACGCTTTACCGACGAGGAGCTGAGCGCGTTGGAAAAGCAGGGTAGGGCGGCTATCATCAAGGACATCTCATCGCTCGACATCATCACTGTGGCGAAGGAAAACGCGGCCAAGACGCTCATTCCGCTCATCCGGCAGATGGGCTATCGGCAGGACGACATCACCATCACGTTCAGAAAGCGGTTCACGGCAAGTGAAATAGAAACGCTGATTGACAAATCCACAATAGAACATGAGAAATAAGCGCTCCCTCTTCGTCGACAGTCTTGTCGGCCAAATCGGCAGGCACGTATGGCTTGCGGTTGCAGGCGGCGTCGCCATCGTTCTGCTTCTCTCGATAGGTCTGCACTTCGTGAACAGGAATTTCAGTCTCTCCATCTCGGAGAACAAGAAGATAGAGCTGACTCCTACGCAGATACGCGCCATCGAATCCATCGGCGAATGGGAGTTTCTCACCATCACGGATGAGGAGCTTGTCGACACGCTGCGCCATGGTTTCTTCGGCGACAGCGAACTGGTCAGAATCTACTATGGCACCCTTCGCCTCGGCTTCGACCTGAAAGACGCCGCTCCCGGATGGCTCAAGGTCGACCATGACACCATCAAGGCCACGCTGCCGCCCATCCGGCTGCTCGACAAAGACTTCATCGACGAGGCCAAGACGCGCCCCTTCCATGAAAGCGGAACATGGGACGAGCGGGCCCGCGGACGGCTTTACGACAAAGCCTACCGCGCCATGTTGAAGCGTTGCATGACGCCGGCCAACATCCGCAGCGCAGAGGAAAACGCCGGCAGACAGTTCGACCGCCTGCTGACGGCCATGGGATTCACTTTCGTCCAGGTCAGATTCCATGACGAAAGCAAAGAGCGACGATAGCCTCCGTCACGCTTCTGTCCGCGCTTTCTCCTGAAAATGCAGGCACTCCATGAACCGCCGAATCACCTCGGGCTTGCCCGTATGCTTGCCGTCGTCCTCCGACAACTTGCAAGTATCATTGTAGAAGTCCCACGCCTCGGTGATCTTGGCCCCCACCAGCTTGATGACGATGTTCATCGGCTTCACCCCTTCAAAGTCATTCGTGAAGTGAGTGCCGATACCGTATGAAGGCAGGCACAGGTCTTTCGCGTATTTCTGTATCTCAATGGCTTCGTCGGTATTGAGCGCATTGCTGAAAATCACCTGCTTGGTCTTCGGGTCAATGCCCAGCGAACGGTATTTGGCCGTTATCTTTTGCAGCTGTTCGTAGTTGTCACCGCTGTCCACACGCAAGCCCTTGAATAGGTTGGCAAAGTCTTCGGAGAAGTTCTTGTTGAAGATGTCCCACCCGAAACTGTCGTACAGATAGGTGCCCAATGCACCTCTGAAGGTGCACCGCCAGTTGTTCATGGCGATGTGGTTGGCCATCTGCGGGCCATACATGCCGCCGATGGCACACACGAACTCGTGCGCCATCGTGCCCACAGGCTGCACGCTATACTTCATGGCGAGATACACGTTGCTCGTTCCTACGAAGCGCCCGGGCCACTCCCGCGACCTGTAGCAGTCGCTCATCGCCCTCACCACGATGTCCTCGGCCTGCCGCGAAGCCCTGCGGCGCGTCCCGAAGTCACTGTAGACACAGCCGGCGGCCAGCAGTTTCTCGGCTTTGTGATACGACTTGGCGTAATAGCCCTCGTAGTCCAGCTGCTCCACCTGCCCCGTCATCATGTAATAGAGTTCGGAAATGATGGCCAAGACCTTGACCTCCAGCAGAATCGTGTCCGACCAGTTGCCCTCGAACTCGATGTGCAGATGGTTGCGCTCGTCCTGCCACACCTTCACCCACTCGCGACGATAGCGATAGCCTTTCAGGTAGGTGTAGAACCAATCGGGGATGTATCCGCAGCGGCTGCGCATGAAACCGATCTCCTCGTCCGTGATGACGACGCTCTCCAACATGGCTATCTGTTCCGTCAAAGCCTCGGCAAAGCCGTCGGGATAGACCGTGTCGTCGCGGTCGACGAAGGAATACTGCACGTGGGCCCGCGGATAATTGTCGATCACCGCGCAGCACATGGAGAACTTGTAGAGGTCGTCGTCCGTAAAATGAGTGATTATCTGTCGCATAAATACGCATTGTTAGTCCTCGCAAAGGTAAATATAAATCCGCTTACACCAGCCACCTTGCCCTGAAAAAGCCTGGACTGTTAACAATTGTTGCACCTAAGTGGCGCGGAGGCCAAGCCCTGCCTGTCCGCCGCGTGTCCGCTTTCGGGATGAAGCGTGTAAAGTAAACTGTGTCAGAGTCGGTTTGTAGGAGCATAGTCATGGTGCACTGCGCACTACCGCCTTGGCTATGCTCCTACAAACCGACTCTGACACCGTTTACTTTACACGCTTTTCGGGATGAGCCTGAAATGCAGGCCTTTCGCAGCCGTCGCCCCATGCCGTTTCAAAAGCATTGCTTTCAGCCGCAGAAAGCAGTGCGGTTGGAGTCTGAAAGCAGTGCGTTTGGCGTCTGAAAGCAGCACGTTTGCCAGCTGAAAGTTGCGCGGTTGTCCTGCCATCGCTGTCCTTCCGCAATGCCATCTTGGGCCGTTTTGCTTTCCATGGGCCTTTGCGGACTTGACGGAAGTCAATTGTTTGACGTAAATCAATAAATCGCTTTTCAGTGAAAACTATTCTTCAAAACACTTGGTGTGTACGCACACAATCACTACCTTTGCATCATCAAAAGGTTAATAGATTGTTTAGGTTAGTAGTAATAGATTTTGTTTAGGTTTTAGTTATTAGGTTAAAGATTATTCAGGAATAAGTATTAGTTTCAAGGTAGAGTTAAAAGATTTTCAGGTTAACGATTAGATGAAACAAAGGGGAGCACCGTGAGGTGCGAACCCAGCGGTCGGGCGGGATTTTCCCCTCCGATTTTTTTGTGCCGGAAAACACCCTTTGAAAGTAAAACGCACAAAAAAGCCATTACATCGCTGCAACGGCTCTTCCACTAAATCAACAAAAACTTTATTTAATCCTTCGTTAGGGATTCTTCAAATTCAATCTATCAAAATACTAACTAAATTACCCAAACATTTAAATCCTCAATTTCTATGCGTTCTCTGAAAACAATCCATTTGCTGGAAACCAATCACCTGTCGTTTCTTGTAGCCTGCCTCTCGACAGGATTGCCTTAATTCTGTTGCAAAGATAGGATGATTCGGCAATCGGGCCATGCAAAACGCCGCTAAACGCCACATTCTGCATGGCAAACGATTGTGCAAACCGGCTTGGTCACAGCCTTATCTTCAGTTCATTGCCGTCATAGTCGACGAGCCTGCCAGCCTCGTCTACATTCAGGTCGCGCGTGGTGGCCTGCGGTGTCTTGTAGACGATGTTGAACTTCCTGTGCTCCAGCATTCCGTCGAATGAGCCTTGACGCCGTCCTATGGTCAGGGTGCGCGTCTCCTCGTCGTAGCTGAAGTCGATGATAGCGTATCGGCCTTTCTCATAATTGTAGTTGGTGCCTTCGTCCTCGTAGAGCGTGAAGCGGCCGTCTCGGCCCGCATAGACGAACAGTTGGATCGTATTGGCCGGCCGTTCGTCGCTCCATTCCATCATCGGGCCGAAAGGAATGATGGCCCCTTGCGGAACGAATACGGGAATCTTCTCCAGCGGGGCGTCGGCCGTAATGGTCTGGCCGCCTTTGTGGAAGCGGTTGGTGTAGAGATCATACCAGCCGCATGCCTCGGGCAGGTACACCTGACGGCTGCGGGCTTTGTAGTGACCCACGGGGCAGGCCATCAGCGACGGGCCGAACATCCATTGGTCTTTGATGTCGTAGACCTGCTTGTCGCCGTTGAAATCCATCACGAGCGGGCGCATCATCGTGTAGTCCTTGAAGTGTACGGCGCCGGCCATGCTGTAGAGATAGGGCATGAGCCGGTAGCGCAGACGGTCGTAGGCCACGATGGTCTGGTAGGCCGGATGGGAGTCGGGAGCGATGTTCCACACCTCGCGCAGGGGCCATTGGCCGTGTGCCCTGTACAGCGGGATGAAGCAGCCGAACTGGTTCCAGCGGGTCTGAAGCTCCCGCCATTCCTTCAAGTCTTCGTTCTCTTCGCCCGTCGCGTCATAGTGTTGCTGGGCCTCCACATAGCGGTTTTCCACGCAGAAGCCCCCCTGGTCCATGCCCCAGAAGGGCAGTCCGCTGACGCTGTAGTTCATGCCGGCCGTCATCTGGGCGCGCATGTCCTCCCAGCGGGTGCCGATGTCGCCGCTCCAGGTGGCCGTCGAGTAGCGTTGTTCGCCCGCAAAGCCGCTGCGGGTCAGCAGAAATACGCGTTGGTTGGGGTTCACTCCGCGCTGTCCATGATAGATGGCGTCGGCGTTGACGATGGAGTAGGCGTTGAAATATTCGGTGGAACTGCCCAAGGCCGTAGGCCCGCTGAGGGCCTTGCGATACCACATCGGCGTGCAGTCGCGCACGTTCGGTTCGCTGGCGTCCATCCACCAGGCGTCTATGCCGTAGCGATACTTGCTGTAGAGGTTCTCGTCCATCTGCCGCCAGAACATCTTGCGGGCCTCCGGATGGTAGGCGTCGTAGAACGAACCCATGAAGCCGAGCCAGTCGTGTATGCTGTCGGCCACGGCCTGATGGTATATCCAGCCCTTGGCGTCAAGCTCCTTGTAGTTCTTCACGGTGTTGTAGAATTTGGGCCACACCGAGATCATGAACCGGCCGTGCATGGCATGCACGCTGTCGAGCATGGCCTGAGGGTCGGGATAGCGCGCCGCCTCGAAGGTGTGGTCGCCCCAGGAGTCCAGTTTCCAGTAGTTCCAGTCCTGCACGATGTTGTCGATGGGGATGTGGCGGCGGCGAAATTCGGCCAGTGTCGATTCGATTTCATCGCTCGTCTTGTAGCGTTCGCGGCTCTGCCAGAAGCCGAGTGTCCACTTGGGATAGACCTGGGCCTTGCCCGTCAGCGTGCGGTAGCCCGAGATGACCTCGTCCGTGTTGCGCCCGGCGATGAAATAATAGTCCATGTCGCGGCTCATTTCGCTCCATATACTCAGCCGTCCGCGCTCCTGTTCGCTGCGTGGGGCGGCCGCGCGCAGGCCGCAGTAGCTGACGTCTCCATCGGGCAGCCAGTCGACCAAGAGCTTGGTCTTGACGCCCTTGCGCAGGTTGAACGCGAACTTGTAGCTGTTGGGGTTCCATGCCGTTCGCCAGCGGGTGGGCACGACTTCCTTGCCGTCGAGCTCTATCCGGGTGTAGCCGGCGTAATAAAGGATGAACTGATACTGCGCGTCGGTCGGCGCCTCGATGTAACCTTCGTAGGTGACGTGGGAGCCGTTGAACTTGAATCCTTTCGGAAGATTGTCCACGCCCAGGTCGCGGCCGGCCTTTGCCTTGGCCAGGTCGGGCAGAGCGAACTCATAATAGAGGCTGTCCTCGGCGCGAACGACCTTCTTTCCACCTTTCTCTATATAGGTGCCTGTGAGCGAACCGGGCTTTCCCAGTTTGTCATAGAGCTTGAACGCCCGGTGCAGTTGCAGGTAGTCGTCGGGATTTCCAAAGCGGCCATAGCTGTAACTGTCCCACAGTATGCCGTAATTGCGGTTGCTGACGACGAAAGGAACGCTGACTTTCGTGTTGTATTGGAACAATTCTTCATTCTTTCCCTTCATGTTCAGTTCTTCCGACTGGTGCTGCCCCAGCCCGTAGAAGGCCTCGTCGGCAGGGCTGTCGAAGAGCGCGTGCCACGTCCAGCCGTGTCTTTGGGCTTCCGTCAGCTTGCCGTCGACGCCGATTTCACGCTCCGGCACGGTGTAGCGCTTGAACGTCTTGCCACCATTGGCAGCCTCGCGGAGCAGCAACTTGCCCGACGCGTCATGGAAAGCCACCTTTCCGTCGGCCTTGTCGACCGTGGCCGTGACGTTCCTTGTCCTGACTTCCACGAAAGTCTTGCCTTCGCTGACCGTGTAGTCGGTGAAGGGTTGCTGTGGAACGACAATCAGACTCTGCTTCCGGGGGATGGCGGCTTCGGGCGTGGCTTCCACCCGAATGATGTCCTGATTGATGACTTGGAGCCGAACGAGACGTGCTCCGGTGGGCGTCTTGTGCTTCACCTGCACCGTAATCAGGTTGCCCTGCTGCTGATACGAACGGGCTGAGGCCGCCAGACCGACGGCACACAGGAAGATGACGAATAAGTTTTTGGCGAATTTCATGTTGTAGCTTGTTTGTGATTCAACATCGCAAAAGTACATGAAATCCGCCTTTCACGGCCTACCGCATGTTAATGGATGGGGAGGGAAAGCCCTCGCGGTCTTTCAAAATGTTTCCAAAAGGTGTATGAAATGTTACCTTTGCTCAAACTTCCGTTTGTATTGAGATGGTGTAAGTCCATACATGTCGATGAAATACTTCGAGAAATAGCGTGGACTATTGAAGCCGACACGATACGCGACCTCACTGACGCTCAGCTGGCTTTGCCGCAACAGTTGCTCCGCGTGCTTCAAACGGATGAGACGGATGAACTCGGAAGGAGTCGTTCCGGTGATGGCGACGAGTTTCTTGTAGAGTTGCACCCGCGACATTCCCAGTTCGCTGCTCATCGTCTCGACCGAGATGTCGCTGTTGGCGAGGTTCTTCTCCACATAGTTCGTGGCGTTTTGGACGAGCTTTTCATCGAGCGACGTGATTTCCTCCTGCCTGATTTTCGGTTGGATTTTGGACGAATGGCTTCCTCCGTCGCGCCATTTGATGAGATTGGCGATGCGCAGATGCAGCAAGTCCAGGTTGAACGGCTTCGTGATATAGTCGTCGGCACCCAGTTCCATGCCTTCTATCTCCTGCTCTCGGGCCACCCGCGCCGTCAGCAGGACGAACGGAATGTCGCGGGTCGACGGGTCGGCTTTCACCTGATGGCACAACTCCTTGCCGTCCATTTCGGGCATCATGACGTCGCTCAGGATGATGTCGGGCTTCTTCCGCGCAATCTGGCGCAGCGCGTCCTTGCCGTTCACGGCCTCCCTCACCGTGTACTTGTCGGCAAGGACGCCGGCCATGAACTGTCTGAAATCGTCGGAATCATCCACCACCAGCACGTCGTGACGCTGCTGTGGGTCGCCGTTTGCGTGCTGAGATGGCGTCGCCGTGGCCGCTGCGGCGTCTTGACGAATGGGAATCATCACCACAAACACCGTCCCGCCGCCCGGATTGTCGGCCACGGAAACCTGCCCGTCGTGCAGCTCTACAAAGCTCTTGACCAGGTTCAGGCCTATTCCTGTGCCGCCATAGGGCGTCTCCCGGGTATGCTCGGCCTGATAGAAGCGGTCGAAGATGTGCCGTTTGTCCTCGTCGTTGATACCGACGCCGGTGTCGCTGACCTTGATTTCCAGCTGTTCTTCTGACGACGCGCCGCCCGTTTGATGCGTGATGACGCGCAGGGACACGTCGACGCGTCCGTCGTCGTCGGTGAACTTGAACGCGTTGGAAAGCAGGTTGTTCATCACCTTGCGCACCTTGTCTTCGTCGAAGCGCATCACCAGCGTCTTGACCGATGAATGGAATGTGAGCGAAATCCGACGTCCGGCCAGCTCGCGGAAGCCGGAACAGATGTTCTCGACAAACTCGACGATGTTGCCCGAAAGCAAGTGCAGGCGTTGCTGCTGCTTGTCGGCCTTACGGAAATCGAGTATTTCGTTCACCATATCCAGCAAGCGAAGGGCGTTGCGATGGATGAGTTGCAACTTTCCATGTCGTTCCGAGTCGGTCTCCTTGCGCAGCAAGTCTTCCAGCGGCGAGATGATCAGTGTCAGCGGGGTGCGCAGTTCGTGGCTGACATTGGTGAAGAAATTCAGTTTCAGCTCGTCCAGTCGGTGCTTCTGGGCGGCCTCAAACTCCACCTGTTCCAAGTGATACTTCGCCCGCTGGCGCCTTTCTACAAGCCACTTGGCCAGATAGAGCGCGCCCAGAACGAGGAGGAAGTAGGCTCCAAAGGCCCAATTCGACAGATAAAAAGGTGGGTCGACCTTGATGGTGAGCCTGCTGACGCGGTCGCTCACCCGTCCGTCGCGATTCACGACCTTCACTTCCAGCGTGTAGGTTTTGGCCCCCAGGTTCGTAAACGTCACGCTCGGCTGCCCCACTTGCGTCATCAGCCACTTGTCGCTGAACCCCTTCAGGCGATAGAGGAACCTGCTCTTCTCGGGAATCATGACCTCGTCGCCAGCCAGCAGAATCGTGAATGCGTTCTCTTTGGCGGTCAATGTCAGTTCACTTCCATCTGTCAAAGCTTCTTTCAGCACGATTCTGCCGCGGTAGGCTTCGCCCACCGACAGCACATGGTCGAAGAGCATGAGCCCTGAAAAGAGTGCTCGGGGCTGACGTTTCATGGTCATCGCCTTCTGGGGCGGGATGATGTTGATGCCATCCTGGCCGCCCACGATGATGTTTCCGTTGGCCGCCAGACAGATGGCCCGCAGGTTGAACTGTCGGCTTTGCAGCCCGTCGATGTCGCTGTAGCTTGTCACGAAGAAGCTCCACTGTCCGTCCTCTCTGGCCACCGTCACATGAGACATGCCGTGGTCGCTGGCTATCCACATGCCATGGGCCAGGTCTTCTACCACCGAACAGGCCATCGCGCCCAGCAAACCGGCCGAGAGGTCGAGCGTTTCGAGCTGGTCGGTCTTGGGGTCGTAGACCGTCACGCCCGACGCCGTGGCGTTCCAGATGAGTCCGCGGCTGTCGGCATAGACCTGATTGACCGAGGACGAGACGAACACCTGCCCCGAGCGGGTGCCCGAATAGGTGGCCACACGATGGTTGTCCATGTTCATGACGGAGAAATCGGTGGCGTTGCCGATGACCAGGTTGCCGTTGATGTCGAACGACAACGACGACAGATAGTCGGTCGGCAGCTTCGAGTTGCGCGTGTTGAAGGTGGTAAAACGCCCGCTCTCGTGGTCCAGCAGCTGCAAGCCGCCGCCCAGCGTGGCGACGACCAGCCTGCCGGTGGACTCCTCCACGGCCAGGGACCAGATGTTGTCGCTGGCCAATCCCGAACCGTCGCCGGCCCGGTAGGCCTTGAAGACGCCTTGCTTGTAATGGGCCAGGCCGCCGTTGAAGGAGCCGAACCACAGCGAACCATCCTTGTCGGCCACACTGCTGACGATGACATCGCTGCCCAGATGGGTCTGGGCCATGCCAAACCGACGGATGGAACCCGTCGCCGGATGATAGGCCACAATGCCGCGGTCGTTGGTGCCGCACCAGTAGGTGCCGTTCCGGTCTTCCACAATAGTGCAGACGTCGCCCAACGGAATGGTGGAAAACTTGGATGTGGCCGGCGAGCAATAGGCCAGGCCGTTCTTGTAGCCGCCCAACCAGAGCGCATTCTGATTGTCGACATACAGGCTTTGGATGGTGTTGTCGGGCAGGCTGAGCGCGTCGAGAGGGTCGAACTGATAGGAAGTGAAGACGCGGTTGCCGAAGTCGGCCTGCACCAAGCCATGGTGATCTGTCGCAATCCACACCACGTTCTTCCGGTCCGAGACGATGGCTTTCACCACAAAGTCGGTCAGCGGCAGTCGGCAACCTTCGGAATGAAGAAACTCCGAAGCCGAATCAAACCAGCGATGTTGCCGCCGGCTTCGACAAATCGTCTTTCCGGAAAAAGTGTACCAGATATTTCCCACGCCGTCGGCCAGTGCCTTATAATCTTTCTTGGCACCGCTGTTTCGTCGGTAAACCGTGTCGTCGCGCCAGACGATGCGGCGCAAATGCCCGTCCAGACAAGCCAACCTGCCGTCGTTCAGCGACACCAGAACCTGTCGGCCGTAGGGCGAAATGTGGGTGATGACGTCGTTGTCGAGTGCCGCCTTCCCGCTGCCGCGGCGGGCAAAAAGAAAGGCTTGTCCCCGCTTTACGTCATAAAAGTAAAGTCCACGGCCATTCACCGCAAGCCACATGTTCTTCTCCGCGTCGATGAAAACCTTGTCGGGCACGCCCTGCATGCCATGTTTTTTCATCCAATCGGGCAACGCCGTGTCGAAAGTCTCCGTCTGTGGCGAATAGATGCAATAGCCTATGACCGTGCGAATCCACAGGTTTCCTGCCGCATTCTCCTGTATTTCCTCCACCAGGTTGTTGGGTAGCGACGTTCTGTCGTTGGCCTTGCTCAGGAAGGTCTTGAACCTGAAGCCGTCAAACCGGTCCAGTCCGCTCTGCGTACCGAACCACAAATAGCCTGTTCGGTCTTTCAAAATACAGTTCACCTGGCCGTTCGACAGTCCGTCGTGTGTGCCCAAGCGGTGGAACGCCACTTTGTTTTGTACGGGCAACGCCATGCAAACCACGGCATGAAACAAGAGATATAAAAAGGTAAATTGCCGTCTTTTCATCAGCTTCAGCTCTTCGGGGATTAACTGATACAAAGTTAGCGAGTTTTCGGCACGCCTGTTTCTGTAAACCATGGCAAAGCGCATGTGTTGACATATTTTAACAATAAATGCTTCTTAACGGGCATATCTCCCTGTCCTTCTGTGGCTTCCGTTGTGTGAATTATCCTTTCAAAGGGGCGTTTTAACATCTTTTTGTTGTTTTCGCAAGCAAGTTTTTCTAAGGTTTGGCATTTAATATACGAATCGCGATTAACTCATTAATTAACAAGTAACGTATTTTAAATCCAAAAACAATGAAAAAGAAAAGTGTTTTTAATTCAATAGTATGGATGGTTTGTTGCCTGAGTGCCGTCATGTTTGCGTCTTGCAGCAAGGATGATGACAACAAACAAAAAGGTTTGAAGTTCAATGTTGCGAAGGTGGAGGTCATTCCGACGGGCACGGCAAATGTAACGATCGGCAATGGAACCCAACCTTTCACGGTGAAGTCGAGCGACGAAAAATTGGCAAAAGTCACGGTTGACAAGAATGTTCTCACGGTGACGGGAGTCAAGGAAGGAAAGGGAACCATCATGGTTACCGACAAAAACAAACTTATGGGAACGCTTCCGTTCATGGTCGTAGCCCCTCTTTCTTTCGACAAAGCTGCGGTGGAAGTGACTGTCGGACAAGAAGCTACTGTTACGGTCAAGTCCGGTGACAAGCCATACACTGCCACTGTAAAAGACGCAGGCACAGCCACAGCCAGCGTAAAAGACGACAAGGTGACCATCAAGGGCGTCAAGAAAGGAAGCACGACGGTGACCGTCAGCGACAGCAAGAAAAAGACCGGCGTCATTTCTGTGACTGTCAAATAGCCATTGAAGTTTCGCAAGCTCCACGTCCGTCATCCTGTGCGCTTGCGAAACTTCAGTTTGCACGTCTGGAAAGGCGCAAGACGCAAAGTCCCTTGGCCTGGAAAACGTGATGGTTTTGCAATGTCGGCAAGAAGCCCGACGGCAAAAAACTCGGCAACCGATAAGTCCATGTCGTCTTATCCGTGTTGCCGAGTTCATTTTTATTCATATTTACCAACTTCCCGACGGGTCGAAGCCGTCTTGTTCTGTGATTCCGCGCTTTCAAAACTGTCACAGCCGAAAAAGCAACCAACCTTTACTTTGTGCATGCAGCCTGCCCGCAGGGAGGCTCTTTCTGATTTGTTTGCTTGATGTCGATGGTTGTCGGCCACCGAAGTAGTCATTTATGAAAATCGTTTTACGCTTGCAAAGTTACAATCGAGCAGCGATACGGTGCCGATGTTATGTTTACAAGCATGACATAACGTGTAATTCGGATGGTTGGAATGTTTCCGACAACTGCATGGAATGTAACTCCAAAAGCTGGAAAAAGGCCGTTTATGCGGGCTTTTAGTACGAAAAACCGTTAAATCGTTTTGTGTTAGCAAAAAAATCCGTAGCTTTGCATACAACTATAGAGTAATGAATAGTTGATAATAAGTTAGTTAAAGAAAATTTCAGAATCAAGGCTGTCGTGAGACAGCCTTGATTTGTTTTCGTCCCCCCTTGTTTTTCGACCTTGTCAGGGAGCTTTTCCTGCCCGTCAGAACGTACCTTTGTCGCCGTCGTGGTTGTCGATCTGCTTGCGGATGTTCTTTTGTTTGCCCGAAAAGAGGTTGTAGCTCACGCCGAGGGTGAACATGGTGCGCTGGCTTGGAATCCTGTTTTCGTGGTGATAGGACAGGATGTTGTTGTCGAGCGTTTCGCTTTTGTAAGTCGGCGTGGTGAAAGGGAAGACGCAGACGACCGACAGCCGCAGTTGCTTGTGCTGATAAAAGAAGTTCATGGCGCAGGAGTTTTCGTCCGATTGCAGGTAGGATCCGTCGAGATACATGTCTGCCCGTCTCCAAAAGAAGCTGCCACCGAACTCTTTCCAGCGCGAACTCATGTAGATGGTGAACGGCGTGTAGTTGTGGCGGTGCTTGCCCATGTAGGCGTTTTTCTCGGTCTGTCTCCAAAATCCGCCTTGGAACTCGACGGCAAGGAGTTCGCTCTTGAAAGGTTTTATCTGAATGAAATAGGTGCCGCCCACGGTGGTTTGGTAATCGCCGTTCAGCGGCGAACGGACAATGACGCGCTGGCCGTTGATGTTCTCCCATCGGAAATATTGGTTGATGGGGGCGGAGATGTGGTTGTAGACCAAGGTTGTCTGTAGGTTCACGTAGGGGTTGTTCAGGCTGTATTGCAGTTGCAGGGCCTTGTCGTTGCCGCTTCGGAGCATGGGATTGCCCCGTTTGTAGAGTCCGGGAATCTCGATGGTGGAATTGTTGCTCAACTGCGAGATACCTGGCAGAACCGGTTCGGAATAAAACCGCAGGCCGAACCGCCCGTTCTTGACCGGATAGCTCAGGAGCAATTGCGGCGTGAAATAGAGTTTGTTGTATCGGGTGTCGTCGTTGGCAGTGTGGATATAGGTGGCGCCGAGGCTCAGCCGATAGCTGAGTTTGGCCAGGCTGCCGCCCAGTTGCGCGTAGGCATAATGGTTGTCGTTGGTGGCATGGTAGTCGTAAGTCGCGTAGTCGGACAGCACGTTGCTGATTTCGAAGTCCGACTTGGCCAACGTCGCCTTGTAACCCGCCGAGAATTGCTTCTTTCCCCAAGCCTTGGTATAGGCCAGTTCGCCGATGATGGAATACTTGTTGTTGCGTTGGCGCATGTCGTCGTAGAGCACTTCGGCGTTGTTTTCGTCGAACTGGTGGTTGGCGTTTCCCTGCTTGTTGTGGAAGTAGGTGCCCACGACGTCGGCCACAAGCTGCTGTCCGCCCTTCATCTTACGGCTGAAATAGAGGTCGAGCGACGGGCCGAAACTCCTGACGGTTCGGTTCTGTAGGCTGTGTCCGTTCTGCCACAAATCGTTCCCGGAGGCCTTTATGTCGAATCGGTCGCGCCAGAACCACGTGAAGATGTTGGGCGTGAAGCGGGTTTGAAACACGATGCTGTCGTCGATACTGTAGAGATATCTCAGGTTGAAGTTCTGGTTGGCATAGCCGAAGTGGTAGTCGCCGTTATAGGTATAGGTGGCCGTCTTCGCGTTGTCGGTCATCTTGTAGGCGTTCTCTTCCCGGCAGTTGGCCGCGTTGCGATAGTTCAGGTTGTAGTCGAAGGCCAGCTGCGAGTTGCCTTTGGTGTATTTGGCATATACGTTGGTGTCGTTGAATCCGTGGCTGACGGCCTGCTTCGTGTCGAAGCCTACCGCATAACCGTTGTCCAACCGGCGGGTGTGGATGTTGATGAGCGTGCCCGCGCCCGCGTAGCGAGCCGGCGGAATGGTGTAATACTCCACGTTCTTGATCTTGTCCGGCTCGATACCCTTCAGGTCGTTGTCGGTGGCTTCCACGCCGTTGATGAGGATTTTCAGCGACTTGTCGAAGAGACTGGCCAGCTTGCCGGTCATGGCGTCGACGCGAAGGCCCGGCAACGTGGCTATCAAGTCTTGGCTTTGGCGGGCGTTCCTGACCTGTTCGTCGGTGAAAGTGTAGGTGGAATGGTCCACATAGTCCATCTTGTGATGGCCCCGCACCGTCACTCCCTTGAGGTTGTAGGCGTCGGGGCGCATGGTGACGGTGCCCACCCGAAGGCCTTCGATGCGGCGGATGATGGTCTTGTAGCCCACGTATGACAGCTTGATCAGCAAGTCCTTTTCGGCACAAGGGATGACGAAGTCGCCCGCCTCGGTGCTCACGCCGCCGTTGACGAAGGTGGAGTCGGCGGCATGGAGCAGTGATATGTTGACGAATCCCATGGGCTGTCCGTCGCCGTCGACCACCCTTCCGATGACCTTCCGGCGCTCTTTCTGAATACATTCCACATAGATTTCGTCGGGCATGGGCCTGCCTTCCGCGTCGGTGACGTTCCGCTTCACCTTTGCGCTCACGGGATAGAAGCCTATCAGCTGGTTGATAGCTTCGGTCACGTTCTGGTTGCGCACGTCGGCCGTGACCCGAAAGTCCTCCAGTTCGTTGTAGATGAAACTGATGTTGTATTGCTGCTGGTGGGCGATGATGTAGCGCAGGGCGTCGGAGAGTGAAACCTGATGGAAGTCGTGGTTGATTTTCTGCGCGCCGGCCGTTGCCGAGAGAAGGACGGCCAATAGGAGGATGTGAAGTTTCTTCATGTGTTTTCGTGAGGTTATTCTACGATGAGTTCCTTGTTGGTGAGCACGATGTGGAACCGTTCGAAGTTGTTCAGCTGTTCCGTCACGGTCTCTATGCCGCAGGCGGGGTCCCATTGATAGAACAGGCGCAGGTCGGCGGCCTTCGTGTTCTTGAAGTTCACCGTCATCCGATAGTGCGTTGCTAGGTCGTTCAGTATGTCTCGGAGCATGACGTTGTCGTATGTCTTGACGGTGGTGTCGGACTTCCGCACGAGCGTGTCGGCCCTTTCCTTGTCAAGATGCGGCGCCGTTGCCTCTACTTGGACAGCCGGTTGCCGCGGCGCGGCGTGTCGGGTTGCGAACCATCCGCCCTTGATGGCTGCGAAGGCGATACCTGAAATCAGGGCAAAACCAATGCAGGCGGCCGCAATCTTGCGGCGCGGCAGCATGCGGGAGCGGCCATAGTGCGCGTGTTCGAACCGCCGCCACTCCTCTTCGATGGCCTCGTCGTCGATGTCCTTGTGGCCCAATGCGCTGTCGGTCTTCGACATCAGCTGGTAGCAGGCACGGCATTCGTCGTCGCAGAGAATGTCCTTCCATTGGTCTTCCGAATACTTCTCGGGGTGCTCCATCATCTGTATGAGTTGTTCTATCTTTTCCATGTCGTTTGTTCCGTTTGAAAGTGATTGCGAATTGTTTCGATGGCTTTGCGCAGGTGCTTGTAGACGGCCACCTCGCTGATACCTTCCCGTTCGGCTATTTCCCTGTACTTGAGGCGCGAGCGGTAGTGGAGCAGCAGGATGTTGCGGTCTTGTTCCGTGAGCACGGTGGCAATCAGGCTGTTGATTCGGGCGAGTTCATCCTCCATGGCCTCGACGGGGCGGATGTCGTTCTCCACATCCAGGAGATACATTCTTTGTATTTTCTGGCGCAGGTTGCGGTTGCGGATGACGTTGAGGCACCGGTTGCGGACGCTCGTCATCAGGAAAGCACGTTCCTTTCCCTCCTCCAAGTCGTCCTCCCTGGCCGCCAACCGGGCGAAGACCTCACTGATGACGTCCTTGCTTTCGGCGTCGTCGTGGAGCAGTATGATGGCCAGTCGATACATGTCCCGGTAGTGGTGGCGAAACAGTCGTTCTATTCTTGTTTTTTGTATCATAACACTTCAGATACACATGAAAATGCGTTTTCCTAACCCTTGATGATGTTTTTTGATGTCGTGGTGCAAAAATAAGAAAAAAACGGCAAAAGAATGAAGGACGGTTGTCGGCGAGCGCAAGCGTTGAACGGCTGGTGTCAGGGGATGCAGAATGCGCTTTGATTTGAGCGAGCACGCTGAACAGCGGGTCAAAGGGCAGCTTTTGCCGTGCAACGGCCGTGCTTTCAGCAGCTCAAAGGGCAGCTTTTGCTTTGTCAAAGGGTAGCTTTTGTAAGCTCAAAAGTCAGCTTCTGCAAGTAGAAAGGTCAGCTACCGCATCTCCTTTGCATGTCACTTCCCATTCCTCACTTCCCATTTCTCATTTCAAACTTCACACTTCTCATTTCAAATTCCCCATTCATTTCCCATTCATCGAATATCATGCGCACATGTTTTGCCGACTGATGTAAAATCCGTATTTTTGCATTGATTTGCAAACAGACACGCAACGATGATCGACAACAATGAAGTTTTGTACAGCCCGACGCTGAAAAAGGAGGCCGACGCAGGCAACATGGAGGCGCAGTTTGACCTGGGCGTATGCTACGAGCTGGGCTCCAACATCAGGAAAAGTGACAGACTGGCGGCCAAATACTACAAGATGGCGGCCGACCAGGGACATGTCGACGCGCAATTCAACCTCGCTCTCTGCTACGAGAATGGAGTGGGGGTGGAGAAGGACTTCGCCAAGGCCATAGAATACTATCGGTTGGCCGCAGAACAGGGCGACCCCGAGGCGCAATGCAACCTGGGTGTGTTCTACATAGAGGGCTGCGGCGTCGAGAAAGACAGCAAGATGGCCACCCGGTTCTTCAAGAAGGCCGCCGCGCAAGGCGACTGCGTGGCCCAGAACAACCTGGGCGAATGCTATCTCTACGCTGCTGGGGTGCCCAAGGACATGGGGAAGGCCGTCAAGTACTTTGAACTCTCCGCCGAACAAGGCTGGCCCGCCGGACTATACAACCTGGCTTTGTGCTATGAAAACGGCGAAGGCGTCGAACAAAGCTACGCGCAGGCTGTCAAGTATTACAAGCTGGCCGCCGAACAAGGCGACGCCGACGCCCTGGCAGCCTTGGGCACGTGCTATATAAACGGCAACGGAGTGGCCAGAAGCGCGGCGAAAGCCTTTGAATGCTACCAGCTCTCCGCCCAACAAGGGAACGATTGCGGACAATACAACCTCGGCGTGTGCTATTATAATGGAGAGAGTGTCCCCAAGGACATGCAGAAGGCCGTCCATTGGTTCAGGCTTGCCGCCGACCAGGGGTATGAAGCGGCCATCGAGGAGCTTGCCGAAATAGCAAGCGGCCTCTACCTGTGGAACGGCGACGGGCCTTGCTCATAGCCGAACAGGGCCGCATGGCCACGCAGACGCCTCGACAAAGATTGTTAAAAGCGCCTTGCCGGTATAAACCTGCGCCCTGTCGACGCATCTTCATACGGAAGAAGAATGTTCACACACGTTTTATAGAGAATGAACAAGATGAAAAAATGGAACGACAGGCTTGCACGACTGGCGAGCCTACTGGTCTGCATCGTCCTCATTGCCGTGGTTTCGATTCGGAGGGACGGCAGACTGCTGGGACGGGAAGTGGGGGAGACTGCCGTCACAGCCGTCAAATCGCAGGCCGGCGATACAATCAGGATGACGGCGGACGGCGCTTATGTCATCAATACGACCCCGTTGGGCAAGGACATCATCGGCTATGGTGGCCCTGTGCCGCTGGAAATAACCATCAAAGAAGGTAGAGTCATGGGCGTGAAAGCGCTGCGCAACGCCGAGACACCTGACTTCTTCGACCAGGCCCGTCGACTTCTGACCCGATGGAACGGCAAGACCGTGGAGGAGGCTGCGGCCATGCAGGTGGACGCGGTGTCGGGGGCTACGTTCTCGTCGAAGGCCATCATCGACAATATGGAGCGTGGACTGCAATATGCCGGCAAGGCGACCGCAACGAAAAAGTGGTGGGAGCAACTGGACATGAGTTGGAAGACGCTGGCCGGTCTGCTGGTGGCGCTGATGGCCGCCATCGTTCCTTTGGTCTATAAAAGCAAGCGTTACCGCCTGGTTCAGCAGGTGCTGAACATCGTCGTGCTGGGCTTCTGGTGCGGAACGTTCCTTTCCTATTCCGCCATCATCGGCTTCATGTCCAACGGCATGAACCTTCTGGCACTGCTTACGCCGCTGCTCATGCTCGTCATGGCCTTCATCTATCCGCTGTTTGGCAAGAAAAACCATTATTGCAACAATGTGTGTCCGCTGGGATGCTTGCAGGAACTGGCTGGCAAAAGTGTGAAGAAGAACCTGAAAATAAGCTCGAAGACCGTCGGAAGGCTCAACCGTTTCAGAAAAGTGCTGTGGGGGGTGCTCATGCTTTGCCTGTGGACCGGCGCGTGGGCGGGCTGGGTGGACTACGAACCCTTCTCGGCATTCATCTTCCGGTCGGCTTCGTGGGTCGTCATCGCCATCGCTGTGGCGTTCACGCTGCTCTCCACCGTCGTCATGAGGCCCTATTGCCGGTTTGTATGCCCCTTGGGAACATTGTTCAAGGTAAGCCAGACGAAGCTGTTTGCAAGGAAATGAAACGGCACATACGGCTTGATGGGCCATGGCAAACGCCCGAACAGGTGCTTGGAAACACGAAAAAGCGGAAGTCCCATGCGATGGGATTTCCGCTTTTCCATGTTGTGATCCCGTTGGGATTCAAACCCAAGACCTTCAGAACCGGAATCTGACGCTCTATTCAGCTAAGCTACGGGACCGTTGACAGGTGCAAATGTACAACAAAATAATAAACTGACCAAAAAGAAAGGTGTATTTTTAGCCAAATACACCTGTAGTATTGCAAACGAAAAGGGGATTCCGGCACCATTGCGGCTTCGCGGAAGGTGTTCAATACCACTGCACGGCATTGCTGTAACCGCTTCGCTTGTCGTATTTCAACGCGTCGGTCAGCGTGCTGGCGTTGGCCCGGAAGGTGAAGTTGTAGCTCGTGTAGGGCGCCAACACCACCGAACAACTCATGTTGAAGCAGTGCAGGTCGCGCTGAAGGCTGGCGGTCGTCATGCTCATCGCGTGGTTTTCAAAGTCGTAGCCTGAAGAGAAACTGATGTTCCAGCCGTCGCTGATGCGGATGTTGCCACTCATGTTAAGGGTCTGCGTGAACTTGTAGGGATAGCGCATGGTCTTCTTGTTGAACTTCTTGACATCCATGTTCTCGCGCATGGTAATGCCATAGCCGAACGTTATGGACCAAGGCATGGAGAATTTCATGAAGCCGTCGGCGTCGGTCTCGGCCTTTCCGCCGCCTTGGCGGGCCTTTGCGGCATGCTGGGCGTCGACCATGTCCTCGTCTACGTTGCTCTCTATATCGGTGTCAATGCCCTCGTCGCTTTTCTTTTTCTTGTCATCCTTCTTCCCTTCGTCCTCTCCGCCGAAGAATTTGCGTATCTTTTCCGGCGTCAAGGTGTAGGATATGTTCTGGGACATGCCCTGGAAGCGGCCCCACTTGCCCATTCCCCAGTAGGTGTGGTTGCCTACATAGGGATTGCCGTTGGCGTCCAGCTCGTAAGCATAGCTGGCAAAGACCGCGTTCATGTTGAAAGTATAGTTCTTCCACCACTTCAATCGGATGTTCATGGACAAGTCACTCCACGGCTTTTCCTTGGCGGCCATATTGTAGGACATGTTGAAACCGAGATTGTCGATTAGGGATAGTTTCTTGAAACCGGTCGAGTCTTCGTCTGACTTCACCTTCATTTCAATGTTGTTGTTGATTCCGAAACTGATACTTCCTGTCTTTCCCCGGCCCGGAACACCGTAAAGCGAGTTGCGAAAAGGCGAGTATTCCACCAGTTCCACAGTGCCGTCGGCATTCGTTTTTTGGTAGGTATCATAGTAGCCGTAGCGGGATGAGCCGAAGTCGGGGGCGTAAGAGAAGGAGACTGTCGGCGTGATGACATGGCGGATGGTTTGGATTTTATCACCGAAAAGTTTGCGGATTGGCGTATAGAAGACGTAAACCTTGGAGCTGGCGCTCAGACTTAGGTTCCAATTATATACATTGTGGAATCCGTATGTCGTGTCCGCTTCCTCGCGCTGGGTGGCGCTGTTCCACGAGTATCTTACCTTGTTGGTGTACATCCGATCGGTGAAATTGAAGGAAGGATTCACGTTGATATAGTTCAAAAGCGTGAAACTTCCACTCACGGGAATCTGATGTTGCATGCCGTTTCGCCAGTCCTTGATGAGGTTGGAGCGCATGAGTTTGTCCTCTTTGGTGGAGATGGAATTGCTCAACTGGCCTGTATAGCTCATCGAAATCTTCTCATACCACCTCTGTGAGCCCACTCCATGCTTCCTTTTGAATGGGTAGAAGCGCGAGATGGATATGTTCAAATCGGGCAATGTCATGGCAATGCTCGAATCACGCATGTTCTGCGAGAGGTTGGCCGTTGAGCTTAGGGTCATTCCAATGCTTGAAAACGTCGTGCTCCAGTTGACCGAAGAGGTTCTGGTCGACTGTGTGAGTGTCTGGGGATTGTAGAGACTGTTCAAGTTGTTTCGCTCATAACTGGACGACGCGAAGTTGACGCTTGCCGACAAAGAGTTGTACGGATTGGCCTTCGCGTCCTGACGATGACTCCATTGAACCTTGAAACTCTGCTGCT
Organism: Segatella baroniae DSM 16972 = JCM 13447; assembly: GCF_000426585.1. GTDB lineage: Bacteria > Bacteroidota > Bacteroidia > Bacteroidales > Bacteroidaceae > Prevotella > Prevotella baroniae. Next base: position 326,148 of record NZ_AUFQ01000001.1, on the reverse strand, counting down.
TGGTGTAGTCCGGCAGTCCCTTGTCCCCTGTGCGCGTGTCCTGATAACTCACGTAGAAACTGCCGTTGTAGCGGTACCGTTTCCGATAATTCGTCGCAGCGCTCAAGCCCCAGGAGCCTTTCGTATAGATTTCACCCAGCAGCTTCAAGTCCCACTTGTCGCTCATGGCGAAGTAGTATCCGCCATCTCTGAGATAGAAACCGCGGTCGCTTTCATCGCCGTATGTAGGCATGATGAAGCCGCTCGAATAGCTCTTGGTAAAGGGAAAGAAACCGTAGGGAATCGCCAAAGGCAGCGGAACGTCGGCCACGACAAAGTATGCCGGCCCGAAGACGACGTCTTTTCCGGGGCGCAACTTGGCCCGCGATATCGAGATATAGAAGTCGGGATGCGGCGCATCGCACGTGGTGTAGCGGCCATGTTGCAGATAAACGTCGCCATTGTCGTTGCGTTTGGACAGTTTGCTGCGCAGGAATCCTTCCTCCTGCTGGGTATATACGTTCTGAATCAGGCCCTTCTTCGTCTTGAAATTGAAAGCCATCGTGTCGCTCTCGTAGGAGTCCGACCCCATCTTGAAGACCGGAGTGCCCGACAATTTTGTCCTTGTAGAGTCCGCAAACGCCCCTGTTGCGTGGACAATGTCGCTGTCCAGACTCATGTAAATCTTCTCGCTCTTCAAGTCCATGGCCGTGTATTTCACGCTCGAAGAGCCGAAGAGGTGCGCGGTCTTGCGTTGCGCATCGTAAATCATGGAGTCTTCCGCCGAGAAAACGACAGGGGCTTCGATACCGGTGGACCGCTGACGGTTCAGGGAATCCAGTCGGATGGAGTCGTCAATCTGCTTGTTGTGTCGGTAAATGGCCAGTTGCAACGAGTCCATCTTCGTCGTATCGACGGCATTTGCCTTGGTGGAGTCTGGAAACAAGGAATCTTTCGTTGCCAAAGAACCAACGGCATGCTTCTTTTTCAACGACTTGAAAAGAGGCATATTGACGCTGGCCAACACATAAACAAAGGCCATGGACAACAGAAGAGTGAACGTTTTCCTTCTCATGTGAAGTGCAAAAATAGTAAAAAGATGACATACGCATGGCCAGTTGCATGAGATTTTGACGCGTTCATCACTTTTTTAACTTTTCTATTCAAACATTTTCACCCACTTGTCGAAGCGTTTCAAACCCTCGTCGCTGAACCGCAGAAGGCTGTTTCTGGCCTGTTCGATTGTCTTCTCTGCGTCGAGATGGCTTTTGCTGTAGAACTTGTCGGCATAGCAGACAAGCTGTTCCGCCGTCGTTTCGGGAACCAGGTCGGCCGGCGGCAAAGGAAGCTTCTGCCTTTCAATGTCCTGCAACGTGATACCCGCCCCCGTATGTCGCTCACATATACGGGCGAATGCCTCGTCGACACCCAACTCCCGCAGCATTTCCGCGCCCAGAATGCCATGCTGTATATAAGGTTTGTCGCCATGACAGCATATTCCCGGCGCGTTACATTTCATGATTCCGATGTCATGGAGCATGCAGGCGTTGATGATAAAGTCCCTCTCCAGACGCAGTTCGGGGTGTAAAGAAACAATCTGTAGCGACTTGATCGCTACAGATTGGCTATGTTGCAGGAGGATTCTACGCAATCCGTCATCCTCCGGATAATAATGTTTGAATACTTCTTTCCACAACATGGAGGAAGTATCGGTGTCATTCTTCATTTCTCTGGATATAGGCTATCACGTCACCGCGGTTGACCTTGGCGCCTTGTTTGGCATTGATTTCGACGAGTTGTCCGCCCAATGCGGCGGGAACCGTCTCGAACTCGCCCCACGGCGTGCAGATGTAGCAGAACGCTTCGCCCTCTTTGTATTCCTTGCCGATGAACGGTTCCACGGCAGCCACGGCCTCCGCGTCGCCCTGGAACTCCCAGAACAGCTGTCCCTTGACCGGTGCCACGATGGCGTCGGCCTTGGCGTGCTTGAAGGCTGCGGCCTGTTCCGGACTCACCTGGGCGCCGAGCTTGGCGTCCTTTGCCTTCTGCAGGTCGGCCAGGAAGTTCTTCTTGGCCTGTCCGCTCTTGTAGTTGCGATACTGTTCGGGGTGCATGGCCAGCTCAAACAACTCTTCGTCGTCTTTGCCGTAGCCCCATCCATTCTCGTCCATTTCCTTTCTGAAGTCGTCCAGCGCGTCGGTCAGCAGCGTGTGCGGGTCGGCGTCGGTGAACTCACGGCCCTGCTTCTTGGCCAGTTCAACGAGTTCGGAATCGATTTCGCCCGGAATCTTGCCGCTCTTGCCGAGTATCATGCCCCACATCGATTCGTCCATCATGACGAAGCGGCCCTTGCCCTGCTCCATGGTCAGCAGGTTCATCAAGGCGATGTTCTTGGTATATTGGCTGAACGGAGTGACCAATGGAGGATAACCCACGCGCGGCCAGACGTATTCCACTTCGTTGAAGAGCTTCACGAGCATGTCGTCCATGGACAACTCTTCCTCGCCCTTCTTCTTGCGCAGGTTGTTGATGGTCTGGCGAATGCCGCCGAGGTCGGCCATCATGCTGCCCATCATGCCGCCCGGAAGGCCGCAGCCCAGCAGCAAAGACGACATGATCTTGTTGGCGGGGTTGATGAAATAACCGAGCCACTCGTCGATGAACTCCTGTGTCAGGGCCCGTGCCTTCATGTAGGCGCCCATGTTGATTTCAGGAACGTCGAAGCCTTCGTTCTTCAACATGCTCAACACGGAGATGATGTCTGGGTGAACCTTTCCCCAAGAGAGCGGTTCGATGGCCGTGTCGATGATGTCGGCGCCGTTGTTGCACACTTCCAGGACGGAAGCCATGGAGAGTCCGGGGCCGGAATGGCCGTGATATTCAATCAAAATGTCAGGATGCTTGTCCTTGATGGCCTTGGTCAGCTTGCCCAGGAGTGCGGGCTGGCCAATACCGGCCATGTCCTTCAGGCAGATTTCCTCAGCACCGGCCTCTATCAGTTGGTCGGCAATCTTCGTATAGTACTCCAAGGTGTGCACGGGCGACGTGGTGATGCACAGCGTTCCCTGCGCGGTCATGCCGGCTTCCTTGGCCCATTTGATTGACGGGATGATATTGCGGACGTCGTTCAGGCCGTCGAAGATGCGCGTGATGTTGGTTCCTTGCGCGTGCTTCACCTTGTACATCAGCCTGCGGACGTCGTCAGGAACCGGATACATGCGGAGCGCGTTCAGGCCACGGTCCAGCATGTGGGTCTTGATACCGGCCTCGTTCAGCGGCTTGCAGAAAGCCCGCACCGCGTCGTTCGGGTTCTCTCCGGCCAAAAGATTTACCTGTTCGAAGGCTCCACCATTGGTTTCAACACGAGCAAAGCAGCCCATTTCTATAAAGACGGGGGCGATGCGCTCCAGCTGGTCTTTGCGAGGCTGGAACTTACCCGAGCTTTGCCACATGTCTCGATAGACGAGACTGAACTGAATCTTCTTCTTCATATTTATTCAAGCTATTAATGATCGTTTGTTCGTTGCCGCTTCATGCGCAACAATCGAAACGCAAAATTATATAAAAAATCCGAATTATCTTTCCACGGCTGTGTTTTTTAGTGTTTTTTGATTAATATATATAAGGTGACATTTGCCCAACCAGCGATTAATTCGTACATTTGCAACCTCTAAATCGCAACTTGTAACGATATGAAAGCAAAGTGGATATGGGCTTTTTCATGGGCGGCCATCCTGTCGACCGCCTGCCATCATTCCTCAAACAGACTTCACGAACGGCAATCGAAGGGGACGAACATGGAACAAGTGCGCCTCAAGGGCGACAGCACCGTGTATGGACTGGCCTGCGAAGGCTGCAACGACTCCGTCGTCATCCTGCTTCCCAGCGACGGCAGCGACCCCGTGCGATACAATTGCTACGAAGCTTCGCAGAACCACAAGGTCATCGGCAAGCCTGCCGTCGGCGACCGGATAGGCGTCATACTCAACAGGCTGGACAAGAGAAAGGTGGACTTGGTCGTCAACATCGACCAGCTCAAAGGTATTTGGTGCTACGTGGTAATGCCCAAGATGCGCGATTGGGAGCACATGAGCGAGACGTTGCAAAAGCGGATTGAGCGCACCATGTCCGACTCGGCAAAGGCCACCTACATGATACCGCGCGAGTATGGGTTCTGGATGAAGCGCAACTGGGAGTGCCAAAGCGTGGGCTACGTCAGCGAAGCCAGCTCGCTGGAGGACGAAAGTCCCGTTGTCTACCCCCAACTCGGCTACTTCACCGAGTGGCGCGTATGGAACGGCAAGCTCATCATCAGCAGTGGAACGCCCAAACTGTCGAAGACAGACAACAAGATGTCCGTCGTCGACCTGAGATACGACACGTGCAGCATCGACTATCTGGGCGAAGACTCATTGGTGTTGACCGACAGTTGGGGCAGCCGGAGCTACTACAGGAAGAACGACATCAACGATGTCAACGTCAAGGCCAAGCGCATTGCGGCCGAACTGAGGGCCAAGGCTTTCCGACAAACGACGAAGGAGTGAGTCGCCGCGGCGTGGGGAGGTCGTGTTTTCCAAGCGTTTTCGGTGTGAAAACGCTTAAGTCATTTCCAACAGCAGTCCTTTCAGCTCCTTAAAGCAGCTCTTTCAGCGTGCGAAAGCAGTCCTTTTGGCGTGCGAAAGCAGTGCTCTTGGAAGGCAAAAGCACTGCTGTCGCGCGCCGGAAGTGAAAAGACGGGAAGGTGGAAGGGTGGAAAGGCGGATGTGAAAAGGCGGCGGCTGTCACCGATTCATGCCATGATTCATGAAGCGGTGACGGGCCAACTGTTCAAATTCAGTGCCCGGCCTGCCATAATTGGCGTAGGGATAAATGCTGATTCCACCACGTGGCGTGAAATAGCCGGTCACCTCTATGTACTTGGGAGCCATCAGTTTGACCAGGTCTTTCATGATGACGTTCACGCAATCCTCGTGGAAATCGCCATGATTGCGGAAGCTGAACAGATAAAGTTTCAAGCTCTTGCTCTCCACCATCTTCTCCGCCGGCACATAACTGATTCTTATTTCCGCGAAGTCGGGCTGTCCCGTAATCGGGCAGAGGGATGTGAACTCGGGGCAGTTGAACTGCACCCAATAGTCGTTCTCGGGATGTTTGTTCTCGAAAGTCTCCAGGACTTCGGGCGCGTAATCCATCCGATAGCGCGTCTTGGCCCCCAGGGCCTGCAGCCCGTCGGCCTTTCTGTTCTCTGACATGTGGCTTACAATTGAAATACTTTCAACACATTATAGCTGATTCCCTCGTCGTAGACGTCTTCACCCTCATGGCGTTTCAGGGCTTTCACCACACGGATGGTCACAGGCAGGGCCACCACCTCGTACAAGGTCTTCAATATCACCTGGCCGACCATCATTCCCGGCAACGCCTCCATGGGCACGACGCCGCCCAAGGCCAGCGGAAAGAAGATGATGCTGTCCGCGCTTTCGCCGAAGATTGTGCTGAGAATGGCGCGCGCCGAGAACCTACGCTTTCCGTCGCGCAGCTTCATCTTGCTCATGACATAGGCGTTGATGAAGCTGCCGAAGAGGAATGCGATGAACGAAGCGGCCGCAATGCGGGGCGCCAGGCCGAAGATGGCGTGGAAACCGGCCTCGTTCGTCCAATAAGGAGCACCGGGAATCGCGTCGCAGATGGCACCGACAATCACGAAGAAGAAGTTCATGGCAAAGCCGGTCCATATCAGCAACCGGGCCTTGCGATAGCCCCACACCTCGCAAACACAATCGTTGATGATGTAGGAGACGGGAAAGACGATGAGACCGCCCGTCAAGCTGATCGGGCCTGCTGCGATTTGCTTTGTTTCCAACAGGTTTGCCGCAATGAGGCAAACGCAGAAGAGTATGCTGAAAAGCATGAACAGCACACTCACTGATTGAGTTTTTTGTTTCATTTTCTTGTTTTTAAAGAGGTTTGTCAAGCACTCTATCCCTTGTTTTTAAAGAGGTTTCAAGAACTCTGCCTTGTTTTTTGAGAGGTATCAAGCACTCTGTTGTTTGAATTGCGGCCGCAAAATTACGAAAACAAATCGGCTTTCGCAAATGTTTCGCTGCATTACTGCTCACGCCATGGACAGCAGATAGGACATGTAGGCTGCGAACCCGGCCACCAGCAACGCCCCTTCCCACCGTTGGATGGTGTATTTGGTGAAGGAGAACAGCCACAGCAGAATCATCGAAACGATGAGGACGGTCATGTCCGTCGACGTGATTCCCTCCAGTCGCATGGGCGACACCAGACCCGTGGCCCCCAAGATGAAGAGAATGTTGAAGACATTGGAGCCCAAGACGTTGCCGATGGCAATGCCGCTGTTGCCCTTTCGGGCCGCCACAATGCTTGTCGCCAACTCGGGCAGTGACGTTCCGCCGGCCACGATGGTCAGTCCGATGACGGCGTCGCTCACCCCCAGGCTCCTGGCTACAGCCGTGGCATGGTCTACAAAGAAGTTGGAACCGAAAATCAAGGCCGTCAGTCCGAAGAGAACGAGCCCAAGGGCTTTCCACGCCGGCAAAGGTTTCTTGTCGCCGTCGCTTGACGCCACAACTTCAACCGTGTTCATCCGGGCGCCACGCAGTGTGAAATACATGAACAGGAAGAACATGGCCATCAGCACAGCGGCGTCCAATCTCGACACGTCGCCATCCATGCTCACCAGCAAGAGCACCACCGACGCCACCAACGCGAAAGGGATGTCCTTTCTGACGGTGGTCGGCAAGATGACCATCGGCGACACCAAGGCCGCGCACCCCACGATGAGCATGGCGTTGAAGATGTTCGATCCGACGACATTGCCCACCGCCAGGTCGGCGGTTCCTTTGAGAGAAGAAATCAGTGATATGCAAAATTCGGGCATGGAAGTGCCCATGGCCACGATGGTAAGCCCGATGACAAGCTGCGGCAAGCCCATCCGTTCAGCGATTCCGACCGAGCCTTCTGTCAGTTTGTCTGCCCCATAAATGACAGCAACGATACTGACGACGATGATCAAGATACTCAAAATCATGGTTGCAAAGTTACGGGGGAAGCGGCATATATAAGGAATTAAAATCTAAAATTATATTAAAAACAGGTCAAAAGCATGGCTCCCGGGGCGTAAATTCAAACTTTTCACTAACTTTGCACCCGCTTTCAGCAATGAAAGACCTTACAGACGGGCAAGTCTCATACGGCCAGCTCCCTCGGAATCCCCCAGGATGGGAACATAGCAAGGGTACTTGGTTGTAGCGGCGCGATATGAATCGCTTGCCCACCCCGCCTCTTTAGCTCAGTTGGCCAGAGCACGTGATTTGTAATCTCGGGGTCGTTGGTTCGAATCCGACAAGAGGCTCAAAGGCAATCGGCATGCAGCCGGTTGCCTTTTTCATTTCCTTTCATCGCATGAGCGGCGCCCTTGGACATTCCAAGGGTGGCGTTGCGCCCGCGTCATTCGACGGCCTTCGGCGGAAGGGGCTGGTATCCGCTTTCCACCACGATGTTTTGACCTTTCGGAGACGTGAGATACTCGAACAACCGGTATGCCTTGGACTGCCTGTCCAGGTCGGCCCGAACCGCCACATATACATAAGTATGGTAAGGATAAGCGTGGTTGAGGATGGTTTCGCCGTTGGGTTGGACGCCATCAATGCCTATGGCGCGGGTGGTATGGTTGTCTACGATGACATGATAGTAGTAATAAGGCGTGAATCCTATGCCGTTTACGTCGTCCTTGAGCTGTTGATAGGGCGAAAGCATGGTCCGTCCGACTTGCATTTCAGGGAAGTTCTTGACTTGAAGCCCTGTCATGACCATGGTCTCGAACTTCTCCTGACTGCCTGAATTGGCGTTTCTGACATACGGTTGGATGGGTGCGTCTGCGCCTCCCACCTCTTTCCAGTTGACAATCTGCCCGGTATAGATGTTCCGTACCTGCTCTTTGGTGAGCGTCTTCACCACGTTTTTCGGATTGACAAGGAAGACGAGCGCGTCTTGCGCAACGGCCTTTTGCACCAGTTCGACCCCTTTCTGCCGCGCATAGGCCTGTTCGTCGCGCGAAATGCCACGTGCCGTGACGATGAGTTCCACCGAATTGTCGATGAGATTCATGAAAGATTCGTGGGTGTTGTTGGTCTTCATTTTCTGCAGCAGCAGGCTCCGCATGACGCCTTGTTCGTCACTCCATCGCGGACAGACCATCTTCAGGTCTTCGTTGGGGTTGGGAGTAAAGGGGCGACGCTCCCAACTGTAGTCCAAACCGAAGAGCCGACATACGAGCATGGTACGCAAGGGAGTCGTCGAATCGGAGCCGTCGATAATGGGAAAGTTCTCCGCCGTGATACCCATTTGCATGCGGTCGTCGTTGGGTGTTGACTTTTCTTCGTCACTCCCCGTACAACCTACGGACAGACACAGCGGCAGACACAAGAGCAAGCAATCTTTAAGAAAGGTTTTCATTGTCATTTTGTTTAGAGAATCAAATCGGTTTATTCTTGGATGAAGGGCGGTGGGAAGGATGTAGGGCGGTCATGACTCCGGAAGAACAGCCCCCGGCTTCAGCGAAACGCGGACGGTCTTTCCCAAAGCGACCTCTACTTCGCCCTTGTATACCAATCCGGTCTTGTCATATTTCATGGCCGGGTCGGCATAATAGACTTGCAGGCTGTAGCTGCCGGGCGTCAGTCGGCTCATCTTGAAGCTGACATCATACTTGCAGAAGCAATCGGCAAGCGCGTCAAGAGGGTTGTGATACACGACAAGGACAATCTGATTGCCCTGATGCGCAATGTCTACATGAATCTTTCTGACGGCACAATTGGCTTCCACATCTTCAAGCGTGCAGCGCACGACGCCGTCTTTGCCCAGCTCCATGCCGAGGCTTGCCGGCCCCATGCTGTTTTCCAAATAGAAATCAGGGCGTGTTTCCGTTGGAGAAAGCGTCACCTTGCAAGTGGAATTGGCCACATCATACACCTTCATCGCGTCGAGCGCAATGTTCTCCGACGAGCAGGCGGACAAGCCCAAGAGGCATGTCAGACAATAAAACATCTTTTTCATAAACACAAGAATTTGGTATGTTGTCATTTATATAAACGTGATTGCAAGTCATTTCTTGCCCATACATTTCTCTTTTATCATCGACATGAGCGAATAGACAGGCCCGACGCTTTCAAAGCCGAAGGCGTTGTCGTCCTCACACCTGCCTTCGACCCTGTCGGCAAAGGTCTTGATTTCGGAGAAGAAGCCCTGCGAGACAAGTTGGTTGTTGCCCAATGTCGGAACAAAAGCGTTTCTCCCATATAGATGGACAGCGGCGACATCGCGTCGAAAGACCTTCTCCAACGGAATCCCGAACACCGCCGAGCGTCGTGGAAAGAAATCAAGTTGCTCCATTCCGTCCAATACATACAAGCCTTTGTCCGTGCTGACGCTCAACTGTTCCTGCGCGTTCTGCCAGGAATAGTCCGTCGACAGTTCCAGCATACCGGTCATATCGCGGTGTTCCAAGATGAGGAACAAAGTCCGGCCGCCGTCCTTGCTGCCGACCATGTCAGCCGTTTTCACCCTTGCCTCGCCAAAGAGGAAGGTGACATAGTCGAGCGGATGGATGAACAGGTCGAGCAAAGCGTCGCCCTCCGGGTACAATCCTGTCAGATAGCGGTAGTGGTAATGCCGCCTGCCAGCACCCTTCAGCCGCTCTTGAAGAATCCGGGTGGCAGGCGCAAAGCGCCTTTGCAGTCCCACCAGCACATGCCTTGGGCCATACAACTTGACGGCGTCCGCCAGCAACCGCAACTCCCTTTCGTCCCGGCAAGGCGGTTTCTCGACGAACAGGGACTTGCCGGCTTTGACCACTTCGCTCGCCAGCAGGAAATGCGCGTGCGGGTTGGCGGCCACAAAGACGCCCGACACCGTGTCGTCGTCCAGTATTTCCTGCAAGGAAGCGGTGCCTTTGACTCCCTTGTACTTGCCGGAAATCAGTTCGGCCTTCCGCTCCGACGTACAACCGATGTATTTCAGTGGCAGCTGAAGATGGTGGATGACCGGCAACAAGTTGGCGACACAGTGGCTGCCGATGCCCACAAGCGCGTACTGACGCGTATAGATGAGGCTCAAATCCCTCATGTTGCGCATCCTCTTATATCTGCCGATGACGTTGTCCAATTGTCCCATGATGTTTAGTTATGCGGTTATGTGCTTGAAATGCTTCCTGTAGGTGGTGCGACGGTCGTCTGTCCACTGGTATTTGCCGTAGAACAACTCTATCAAACGTTTGGGAATGGCTTTCTCCAGGTTCCTCAACAGGATGATGTCGTACTTCCGATGATAGTTGATCCAGCACCGGTTGCACTCCTTGGAATGGCTACATTGAACTTTACAGGCCTTCTTTGAATTGAAAATCTCATCAAGCGTGTGCTCATGAATGTTGCCCAAGACCACGTCCAAGTTCTGACATAGCGGCACGTCACCATTCGAGTGGATGACCAACTCGCTGAAAATACTGTGACACCGCAGCCTCAGTCTGCCGTTCTTCCACTCGTCATACAGGGCGACGAAGTCGAAATTCTCGTCCGTCCGATGGATGGAGGCGGGTATCCGTCGAATGAAGTCCGTGTCGTCGGCCGCCATCAATCCCTTTGTCGTGTCGAAAAACGACATCGTGCTGTAAATGCCGATGCGCACGTCGATGTGATATTTCTCCGCAATGGCTATCACATGTTCCATGTCCGCGAACGAGTTCCAGGGCGAAAGGCAGAACATCAGCGAAGTGGGCACGATGTCCTTGCACGCTTCCACCACCTTGATGACCTTGTCATACCCATCCCTTCCACGCATGTGGCGATAGGTTTGCCTGTCGCCGTCAAGCGAAACATACAGATGTTTGGGCCGGTGGCGTCGCACGGAAGCAATCACCTTGTCCGCCGCAAGGCAGTTGGACAGCAGCGTATAGTTGGGATGATGGGCATCAAACCATCCCAATATCGCTTCGGATTCGGGATGCAGGATGAATTCTCCGCCCTCCAGCCCGACCATCGTGCGCCTTGTGACGCACTTGCTGCCCATTATATGGATGATATCACTCAAACTTAAATTCTCCTTCGGCTTCTTCCAAATGGAACAGTGCTTGCAACGCGATTGGCAGTTGGTCGTGGAATAAATCATCAGCGAGGTGAGTTCCTTGTGTCGTTTGCGTACGATGTTGTTGACAAACACGATTCCATTGTGGATGTAGTCATAAATACTGTACATCTTTCAGGTTCGTCTTTTATCACAAAGAGACGAAAAACATGAAAAGACTGCACGGAGTGGGCGACTTTCTTGCCGTGCGCCCACATTCCGCTACCACGTGATGCGCAGGCCGAAGGGCACCGTCAGCATGAACGGGTGCTCCGTGCGATAGGTTTCAAGGCCGCTGCCGTTGCCGAAGTAGTAGGACATGCCCGGCTCCAGATACAGGCTGAACGGCTTGAAGACCTTGTACTGCACGCCGACACCGAAGTTGACAGACCACTGGTGGCGTGCTTTGACGTCGCCCCGCAGCGTGTATGACGAGTCGGCCGTGACGATATAGTTCTTGCGGAGCGAACTGCGGACGGGCAGTTCAAAGGTCATGCCGCCCGTGGCGTAGGCGTTGAGCCGCCCCTTGGCCCACAGCCGGTAGGTCAGACGCAGCGGTATGCCCACATAATCTATCTTCTGGACTTTCCGAAGTTCCGCTTTATGATACTCACTCACAAACTCCGACTTCAAGCGGGTGTATGTCAGGCCCGTTCCGAAAGTCCAATGACGGCTCAACTGCTTGTTGAGCGCGAGGCCAAAGGTCTTCGGGCGGTCGTGATGCGCGGTCTCGTTCAACGCTCTATCGCCATCCGTCATGTTGTTCTTCGCTATATAAGCCAGCTTCGCCCGCTCGACGGAATCCATCAAGGCGGCGTTCCTGTTCATGTAGTCCATGTAGTCGTTCCAGGTGTAGAGCTTGGCCGCCACGCCGCCATTGGCGTAATCCACCACGGAGAGATAGTCCAGGTTGGCCAACGCTCCATGTGCTCCGGCATTGGACGCGTAACCGAAATTGAACGTCCACGGATAGCTCTTTCGGGGGCTTGTGCCTGGAATCGCGTTCTTGTTCAGGGCCGTCAGCGTGCCTTCGGATAATCGTGGCAGGCGGAACAGCGAGTCTTCTGTGTCGAGGCCGGGGGGCACGCGCAGCCGCAAGGAGTCCGCGTTGAAAGCCATCGTAAGGCTTTCTCCGCCCAAACTGTCCACGCCGACCGGCGGATGGTACTTCGCCACGCCCCCCTCGACGCTCGCCGACCCGCTGCCGACCCGCCGGGTGGCGGCCGGAACGCCGTATTGCGGTTGCCGCTCCACAGGCGTGCCGTCCGCCTTGCGGGCTTTCTTCGGTCGACTTCTGCGCACTTCAGCCGTCGTCAGCTTGTCTTCGGAGTCGCCCGCATGCCGGTTTCTCTTCGTGAAATAGACATACAAGGGAATCAACATCGGCAACAGGAGCAGCGTCCAGTAGTCGCGCAACATGGCGCGCAGCATTTTCTTTGCCCTGAACAGCTGCGAAGAGGAGCTGTGGGGATGAATGCCGAGCAGCGCGCCGATTTCCTTGTGCGACAGGCCGTCAAGGACCGAGAGTTTGAAAACCTCCCTGTTGCCCGCCGGCAGACGGTCGATGGCCGACAGCAACAGCCCCAGCTCCACGCGCTGCCGCTCTTCATCCGCCCTCTCCTGGATTTCCAAGTCGACGTTCGACAAGGGAACGGCATGTTTTTCCGTGCTTTGAAGATACTTCAAGGCCAGGTTTCTCACGATGGTCACCATCCATCCTTCCAGCTTCGAGTCGTCTTTCAAATCGCCGATTGCCGTGAAGATGATGATGAAAGCGTCGTGCAGGATGTCTTCCGCCGCCCCCTCGTCCCTTACATAGTTGCGACATACGCCCAGAAGTCTGTGGGCGTATGTCGTGTAGAGTTCTGCGAGGGCGTCCTTGTCCCCGCTTTTGCAGGCGTCTATCTGTATCATGTGAATTTCAACAAGATATCTCTTTCTTTTTATTCAAGGAGTGGAGGGGGCTCGAAAGACTGCACACGCTTCCGTGTTTTTGCTTATTTTAACTCTCGAGGGCCATCAAGGTTCGTTCCACGAGTATCTTTTGCGAAGATAGGAAAATAACGGCAGACCGCCGCCCGCCGTCTGCCTTTTATTTGATATGAACCCCATGGATTTTGAAAAGCTGCCCCGTTGGCTTTGAAAAGCAACCTTTTTACATTGTAAAAGCGGCCCTTTTGCATGATGAAAGCAGTCCTTTTGCACGCCGATCGTGCAGCTTTTGAAAAGTGGTCGGCCTGCATTGCGCTGCACGCGGGCCGTCGCAAGCGAAGGAAAGCTTTGCCGGAAGCCTGTCGCAAGCCGTTTCCTGCAAGAGTAAACCGCAGCAGACGGGTGGCGGGGCTGGGCGATGGCAGGGCCGTGGCAGGCAAAGAATGGAAAGAACGCTTTGTTGTTACAAAATGATTCGATTCCTTTTCGGAATGAAATATTAATTGTATTTTTGCAGCGTTGACACAAAACACCAATTAAAAGCATTATGATAATGAAAACACGAACGATTCTTGTTGTTTTAGGTTTGGTCCTATCGTCGGCATTGTCTGCCCAGACTAAGTGGTTCAGTCCGATGAGCGGCGACGTTCCCGCCGTGTTCGGGCGGGCGTGGAACGCGGAGATTGGAAAGCGTTACGACCGACTGCCCGAGCGGTTGCAGGCGGTTGTGCCCGAAGCGGTCCGGGAGTTGGCACGCAACAGCAGCGGACTTTCGGTCAGGTTTGTCACCGACGCCAGGAATATATATATAAGGTATGGGCTGGCGGAGGTGAGAGACCTGCACAACATGTCCGACATCAATACGTCGGGTGTCGACCTCTACGCCCGAACGGTCGACAATCGCTATCATTGGATAGGCAACCGCATGAACTATTCCTTTGGAAAGACTACGAAAGACACCTTGGCTTCTGTCTACAAGGGCCTGAACGTGAAAGGAAACATGGAGTATGAGCTGTATCTGCCGAATTACAACATCGTGAAATGGCTCGAAGTGGGTGTGGACGACGGCTGCGTCGTGCGGTTCAAGTCGCCTGCCGAGACCGTGGAGAAGCCCATCGTGGTCTATGGAAGCAGCATCATCCAGGGCGCTTCGCCATCGCGTCCCGGCCTGGCCATCACCAACATTGCGGCGCGAGCCCTTCACAAGCCCTTCGTCAACCTGGGTTTCTCGGGTAGCTGCTACATGGAGCCGGAGCTGTTCAAGGCCCTTGCCGAGATCGACGCCGAGGCCTACGTGGTAGATCCGATACCCAACTCCTGGAGCCTGGACGCCGCGACCGTCGAAAGCAGGGCTTTGGAAGGCGTGAGACTGCTGCGTCGGAAGACCGCCGCGCCCATCCTGCTGGTGGAAAACCACGAACTGAGCGACAGCGTGATGCACGCCGGAGCCTACCGGCCCTATGAGCGTGGCAACAAAGCACTGCGCGAAGCCTACAGGAAGTTGAAGCAAGCGGGCGTGGCCAACCTGTATCTGCTGACACACGACCAGCTCGACCTGACCGAAGACGGCATGATCGAAGGCGTTCATCCCAACGACATCGGTTCGATGATTTACGCCCAGGCCTACACCAAGGCGCTGAGAGCCATCGTCGGCCCGAAGATCATCGCCCACCGGGGCTATTGGGACGTGGCGGGAAGCGCCCAGAACTCAATCGCTTCGCTGGTGAAGGCCGACAGCATCCATACTTATGGTTCTGAATTCGACATTCATGTGACGGCCGACGGCAAGCTGGTGGTCAACCACGACGATACTATCGACGAACTCGTCATCGAGGACTCCAAGTGGAAAGACATCGTCGACCGCAAGCTGGTCAATGGCGAACGCCGCCCGTTGTTGCACGAATATCTGGCAGCCGGCAAGAGTTGCACGACCCGTTTGGTGTTGGAAATCAAGCGACACAAGTCGGAGAAGCGCGAGAACGTTTGTGTGGATGAGGCTCTGAAGGCAGTGAAGGCTTCGGGCATAGCCGACCGCGTGGACTACATCTCTTTCAGCAAGAACGTCTGCCGGCGGTTGGCCGGGAAGCTGAAGGGGGCCAACATCGCCTATCTGAACGGTGACGCGACACCCGACGAGGTGAAATCGTGGGGATGCAACGGCATTGACTACCACTACAAGGTGCTGAAGCAGCACCCCGAATGGATTCGCCGGTGTCACGAATTGGGCATGACCGTCAACGTGTGGACGGTGAACAAGCCCGATGACATCAAGCATTTCATCGAAGCCGGTGTGGATTTCATCACGACCAACAACCCCGTGAATGGACTCCGGCAGGTCGGCAAGGTGGAAGAACCCCGATGAGGGGCCGATGACATGAAAGCAAATGCAGCGATAGAGAGCAATGGAGCGTGGACTTCATTGCTTTTTATGTTAAACAAGGCTTGTGTATTTTGTTCGGATTGTTTTTTTACGTACATTTGCAAGTATAACAATTATATTGCTTTTGAATATGGATCTTACGGAAAGATTTATCAATTACACCAAGTTTGACACACAATCGAGCGAGGATTCGGAGCGTGTGCCCAGTACAGCCAAGCAGTTGGAATTTGCCAAGTACCTTGCCAAGGAGCTTCAGGACGAAGGTTTGGCAGACGTGGAGATGGACGAGATGGGATACATCTACGCCACGTTGAAGTCAAATACGAAAAAGAAAACGCCGACCATCGGCTTCATTTCACACTACGACACCAGCCCCGACGCCAGCGGAAAGGACGTCAAGGCCCGCATCATACGCAATTACGACGGCAAGGACATCGTGCTGGGCGACGGCATCGTGACGTCGGTGGAGAAGTTTCCCGAACTGAAGGAGCATGTGGGTGAAGACTTGATCGTGACCGACGGCACCACATTGCTGGGCGCGGACGACAAAGCCGGCATTGCGGAGATTGTCCAGGCCATGTGCTATCTGCGCGACCATGACGAAATCAAGCACGGAGACATTCGTGTGGGGTTCAATCCCGACGAGGAAATCGGTAGGGGCGCCCATCATTTCGATGTGGAAAAGTTCGGCTGCGACTGGGCCTACACCATGGACGGAGGCGACGAGGGCGACTTGGAATACGAGAATTTCAATGCCGCCGGTGCCAAAGTGCACATCAAAGGCGTGAGCGTGCATACGGGGTATGCCAAGGGCAAGATGGTGAACGCCAACCGACTGGTCTGCGAGTTCAACGCCATGATACCCGATACCGACATCCCCGAAGCGACGGAAGGTTACGAAGGCTTCTATCATCTGCTCAATATCGACAGCCGAACGGAAGAGGCCAAGCTCAGCTATATCATCCGCGACCACGACCGCGACAAGTTTGAGGAGCGGAAAGACTTCATGCAGGCGTGCGTGGACAAGATGAACGCCAAGTATGGAGAGGGCACCGTGACGATAGACATGAAGGATCAGTATTATAATATGAAAGAGAAGATCGATCCCAACATGCACGTCATCGACATCGTTCTGCGCGCCATGCAGGAAAGCGGAGTCGCTCCGAAGGTGGAGCCGATACGCGGCGGAACGGATGGAGCCCAGTTGAGCTTCAAGGGACTGCCGTGTCCGAACATCTTCGCGGGCGGCGTCAATTTCCATGGTCCACATGAATTCGTAAGCATCCAGGTGATGGAGAAAGCCGTCAGCGTGATTGCGAAGATATGTGAGATTACTGGAAATTTTGAAGATTAATGATAAGAGATCTTGCGTTGATACTGATTGTAGCGGGTGTCACTACAATCGTTTTCAAGAAACTGCGTCAACCCTTGGTGTTAGGCTATCTTGTGGCGGGATTCCTGGTCTCGCCACACATGCCTTACACGATGTCTGTGGTTGATGAAGCCAATATCCATTCCTGGGCGGAAATCGGCGTGATGTTCACGCTGTTCAGTTTGGGACTGGATTTTTCTTTTAAGAAGATATTGAAGATGGGCGCCTCGCCCGTCATCTCCGCCGCCATCATCATCTTCTGCATGATGGCGTTGGGCATAAGTGTCGGCCACGCCTTCGGTTGGGCGAAGATGGACTGCATCTTCCTGGGCGGCATGTTGGCCATGAGCTCCACGACGATCATATACAAAGCCTTCGACGACTTGGGCCTTCGGCAGCAGCAGTTTGCCGGAAGGGTGATGAGTGTCCTGATATTGGAAGACATTCTGGCCATCGTCATGATGGTGATGTTGAGCGCCATGGCTACGGGACATGCCAATGGCGGCACGATGCTGACGTCGGCCATGAAGATTGTGTTCTTCCTGGTCTTGTGGCTGGTGGTGGGTATCTATGCCATTCCGATGTTGCTGCGCTCCGTGCGGAAGCTGGTCAACAACGAGACCATGCTCATCGTGGCGCTGGGTCTGTGCTGCGCCATGGCCGTGTTCTCCACTGAGGTGGGCTTCAGTGAAGCTTTCGGCGCCTTCATCATGGGCAGTATCTTGGCCGAAACCGTGGAAGCCGACCGCATCGTCAAGTTGGTGGAGCCTGTCAAGAACCTTTTCGGTGCCATCTTCTTCGTGTCAGTAGGCATGCTGGTCGATCCGCACGTGATAGTCCAGTACGCCTTGCCCATCGTCGTGCTGGTGTTGACCATCGTCTTGGGGCAGGCCGTCTTCGGAACATTGGCTTTCATGCTGGCCGGCGAGTCGCTGAAGTCGGCCATGAAGTGCGGCTTCTCCATGTCGCAGATTGGTGAATTCAGCTTCATCATCGCTTCCATGGGCCTTGGATTAGGGGTCATTGGCAAGTTCCTCTATCCTGTCGTGGTGGCGGTGAGCGTGATAACGACGTTCCTCACCCCCTATATGATCAAGTTGGCGAATCCTGTCTACTGTAGATTAGAAAAGCACTTGCCCGACAAGTTGATTCACTGGCTCAACAGCATGCAGATGAGTCATCCCCATACGACCCAGCAAAACAAGTGGAAGCGGCTGCTCTACCAAATGTCGCTCAACACGATCGTGTATGGCATATTGTCGGCAGCGGTGATTGCCGTCATGTTCACGTTTGTATTGCCCATCGTCCGTCGGCTTTTGCCGGGGTGGGAATTGCATTGGTATGCCAACGCCATCACCGGTGTGGCCACGATAGTCTTGATAGCCCCGTTCTTGCGGGCCATGGTCATGAAGAAGAATCACAGCGACGAGTTCAAACGGCTTTGGGTGGAAAGCAATTTCAATCGTCCGCCATTGGTGTTTACAATCGTCGTGCGTTTCATTGTCGCGTTGATGTTTGTCTTCTACATCATCAATTACCTGACTCGTTTCACCAACGCGTTGATGATTTGCATGGGGACGGCGGTCGTGGGACTCATCATGTATTCACGGTTGGCAAAGACGAGAAGCATCAAAATGGAGCGGCAGTTCATGTTGAATCTGCGCTCAAGGGACATCCAAGCCCAGGTGCAGGGTACCAAAAGGCCGTTGTATGCGGGGCATTTGTTGGATCGCGACATACATATAGGTCATTTCGAGCTGCCCGAAGATTCCCTGTGGGCTGGAAAGAAGCTTTCTAATCTGCAGATGCGCAACCGCTTCGGAGTTCACGTGAGCAGCATTTTGCGGGGCGCCCATCGGATAAACATTCCCAACGGCGAGACGGTCTTGTTTCCCGGCGACCAGTTGCAGGTGATTGGCAACGACGACCAGCTGAAACTCTTTGGCGACAGCGTAGAGAGGGAGTTGGTGCCTGCCGATTTGGAAGTGGAGAAGCGGGAGATGAAGCTGCGGCAAATGATAGTCAGCGGCAGTGGCAGCTTGGTCGGCAAGACCTTGAAGGCAAGTGGCATAAGGGACTTATATGGCTGTATGGTCGTCGGCGTGGAGGAAGGACAGGAGAATCTGACGATGATGGACCCCAAGAGAACCTTCGAGAAAGGCGATATCGTTTGGGTCGTGGGGGAGGAGGACTCCTTGACACGGCTGTTCGAAGCGAACTCGTCCAGCCGTGTGGTGTGATGTAGGACGTGATATATAATAATGTAGAAAGCTATAATTGTTCATTATATGAAATTGATAAAACCAAAAGGCTACAGGGCTTTGCTTGATATGCGGCAGACGGAGCAGGGAATAAAGCTCATCAAGGAGTTTTTTCAGCAGAATCTGTCGACGGAATTGCGGCTGCGTCGTGTCACCGCGCCTTTGTTTGTGTTGAAAGGATTGGGAATCAATGACGATTTGAATGGCATTGAACGCCCGGTTACCTTTCCCATCAAGGATTTGAACGACGCAGAAGCGGAGGTCGTACATTCTTTGGCCAAATGGAAGAGGCTTACTTTGGCGGAATATGAGGTGGAACCGGGCTACGGAGTCTATACCGATATGAATGCCATCAGGGCCGATGAGGAGCTGGACAACCTGCATAGTCTGTATGTAGACCAGTGGGATTGGGAGGCAGTCATTACCCAGCGGCAACGAACGCTTGCCTTTTTGGAGGATGTTGTCAGAAGAATCTATGCCGCAATCCGGCGTACGGAATACCTTACTTGTGAGACTTATCCGGAGTTGAAAGCCTTCTTGCCCGAAGAAATCCACTTCGTTCATAGTGAGGAATTGCTGCAAATGTATCCCGACATGACCGCAAAAGAGCGTGAAGATGCCATCTGCAAAAAGTTTGGCGCAGTCTTTATAGAGGGGATTGGCGGGCTTTTGAGCAACGGAGAAAAGCACGACGGCCGTGCACCGGACTATGATGACTGGAGTACGAAGGCTGAAAACGGAAAGGTGGGGTTGAATGGTGACATCTTGATTTGGTATCCAATCTTAGAGCGATCCATAGAGTTAAGCTCCATGGGAATCCGTGTGGACGATGTCAGCCTGGTGCGCCAGTTGAAGATTGAAGGCAAGGAAGAACGGGAAAAACTGTTTTTTCATCAGCAGTTGCTGCAAGGCAAACTGCCATTGAGCATTGGTGGCGGTATAGGACAAAGCCGATTGTGCATGGTTTTGCTGCATAAAGCCCACATTGGCGAGATTCAAGCCAGTATATGGCCCGACGACATGCGCCGGGAATGTGAGGAGTCAGGGATGAATCTAATCTAAGCCATTTCCAAATCCAGCAATGAACGAAGTTTCTCTATTGCTGGATTTGCCTTTCTTATCTCGTCGAACACTTCGCGCTTGCTGAGCATTTTGGTGAATTCCTCGGCCTCGGCCAAGCGAAAGTCGAGTGTCAGAGCCGCGTTGTGAAGGCTGTTGGCCAACGTCACTCTGATGCGGCCTTTGATGTTTTCCACCTGGTTGAGTAGGATTTGATTGTCAAAGATAACTTCAATGGCCGGGTAGTTTGTTATCTTCGGCACGACATTCTTGAGCCTGGAAGCCATGCCTACCATTTGTTGAGGCATGCGATTGCACATCGACATCCATTGCAGTTCCAAGTCTTCCTGCGTAAACTGGCTGGCAGCTTTGTGGTCTTTGACCTCCGGCTCTTTCTGGTAGGCGGGCTTTTCCGGCCCCCTTCGTATGTCGTTGAAAGTGAAACCGATACTCCCCAGCTTGAATTTGGGAGACGAAAGGGTGCCACCCGTACTCTCCTCTTGGGGTTTGAGGGGCGGCGGAACGGAGCTGTTGGCGGGCGTAGCGGGCGAATCGACCGTTTCCTCCGTCTTTGATGGGTTTGAAAGGCTTGGTTGGTTTGTCGACAAAGGGGTGTCTTCCTTCTTCTCAACCTCGGCCACCTGCATAGCCTGATGCGGTTGGGAATTGGATATTGGGCTGAACAGGGATTTCAATCTTTTAGGGCTGCGCCCCGCGACAGGCACGTCCTTGTCGTCAGCTTGCGTAATCTGGGCGACTTGAATCAACGTAAGTTCCACTAACAGGCGTTTGCTGCTGCTTTGCTTGTAGTTGACGTCGCATTGGTTCATGATCTTCAAGGTCCTGTATAGAAAAGGAGTAGGGCATTTCTGTGCCTGTTGTTGATACTTTCGTGCCTGCTGTTGGCTGCATTCCAGCAACGGTATCGTCACGGGATCCTTTGCCATGAGCAGGTTGCGGACATGTCCCGACAGGCCGTTGATGAGGTTTCCCCCGTCAAAACCTTTGCCAAGAATGCCGTTCAGAAGCAGCATGATGTCGCTGACCTTGTTCTCCAAGGCGTTGTCTATGATTTTGAAATAGTTTTCAGAGTCGAGAACGTTGAGGTCTTCTATGACCTTCTGGTAAGTGATGTTGCCTTGGCAGAAGCTGGCGGCCTGGTCGAAGATGGACAACGCGTCGCGCATTCCGCCGTCTGCCTTCTCCGCAATCAGTTCCAAAGCCTGCTCCTCGTATGCGACGCCTTCCTTCTCCGCAACTTTTTTCAGGTGGTTGATGGTGTTGGCGACAGTCATTCTCTCGAAGTCGTAGATTTGACAGCGCGACAAGATGGTAGGCAATATCTTGTGCTTTTCGGTCGTGGCCAGGATGAAAATCACGTGTGCGGGTGGTTCTTCCAGCGTTTTCAGAAACGCGTTGAAGGCCGCCGTCGAAAGCATGTGTACCTCGTCGATGATGAAAACCTTGTAGCGTCCCACCTGTGGCGGAATGCGGGTTTGCTCCATCAGCGTCTTGATGTTTTCCACGGAGTTGTTGCTGGCCGCATCCAATTCAAAGATGTTGAACGACCGCTGCTCATTGAACGACTGGCAGCTTTCGCAACAGTTGCAAGCCTCTCCGTCTTCGGTCGGATTCTGGCAATTGATGGCCTTTGCGAAAATTCGCGCACAGGTCGTCTTTCCTACGCCGCGTGGGCCGCAGAACAGGTAGGCGTGGGCGAGCTTTCCGCTTTTCACCGCATTTTTTAGAGTAGTAGTAAGTGCTGATTGCCCTACAACGGAGTCAAAACTCATAGGGCGGTATTTGCGTGCAGATACGATATATTCCATTATTATTATATTGTAGCTTCTTGCAAAGTTACTGTAATTAAGCCAATAATGCAGATATGGTCTTATTAATTAATCTAAATTTTCAGCGGGCCGATAAGGGGATGGCGATTTTTTTATTTACTTTTGCAATGGATTCACTCATGGCAAACAGGCTGAACATATTGTGGAATTTCATATCCCATTACAAGTATTTTCTCGTAATCGTGGTATGTACCCTGCTGATAGGCGTAGTAGGAGAAGACAGCGTGTTGAAACGTGTGAGGCTCGAATTGCAGATTGAAGACTTGAAAGATGAAATCAGAAAGTATGAAAAGCAACACGAAGCCGATTCCAAGCAATTACAGGAGATTCGCAGCAATCCAAAGGCGATCGAACGCATTGCCAGAGAAAGATATTTCATGAAAGCTGACGACGAAGACATCTTCGTGTTGAGTTCCGACGAGCTGCCGGTGGATGAAAACCAGGAAAGTCTGGCCGGCAATCGGAAATGACATCGCAGACAGCTTGCTATTGTATGAAAGCATAATTTCAATGAGATGAAAGAATTGACCCTGATACAGCGTATTGTTTTTCTTGTCGGTGGCGCATTGATGGTTGTCGGTGCCGGAACCTATGTCTTTATGTGGCACCAGCAGGTGTTTGGTTGGATATTCCTGTTGGGCGCGTTTCTTTTCAGCACCGTCCAATTCATGCAGACCTACTCGGGAGCTTCCATGACGGTCAAGCGTCTGAAGAGAATCATGAACTTGGCTAATCTATTGTTTGTTTTGGCAGGACTGCTCATGGTCGACAACGCTTTTGGAGTGTTGCGGCCTTTGTTTTCCGATGTCACGGATTATCTGAATTATGTCTATAACAAATGGGTTCTCTTGCTCTTGATTGCCGCTTTGCTCGAACTTTATACCACGCATCGAATCTCTTCGGAGCTTGGAAAAGACCAAAAGGCTAAAAAATGAATCCAAAAAAAAATATAAAAGAGAACTTCTATCAATTAAATAGCATAAAAAAACAGACAAACGTCGATAATACATGCTACCTTTGCTAATGAATATAATCCATTTATGAATAAAATTCTATACCTGTTCTTATCTTTGATGGCTTTCACCTCGTGTGTGAACTCATATAACATTCAAGGAACATCGAATGTTTCGAATCTGGATGGAAGAAAACTGTATCTGAAAGTCTTGAAAAACAACGAATTTAAAAGCTTGGACTCTTGTGATGTAGTCCATGGACAGTTTCATTTCAGCGGCACTTACGACTCTGTAAGGATGGCCAATATCTTCATGGACGACGAGAGTGTAATGCCCATTGTGATAGAAGACGGAGATATTACGGTCAAGATCGACGATACGCAGCAAACGGTGAGCGGCACACCGCTGAACGACAAGCTCTTCAAGTTTGTCAACAAATACAACCAGTTGAAAAGTCAGGAGGCCGAATTGGTGCACAAGCACGACCAAGCCATCATGAATGGAAAGAATATGGACGTTGTCAACGTCCAGTTGAGCCACGAGGCCAACAGACTGACGGAGCAGGAAGACCAGCTGGTGACCAATTTCGTGTGTGAGAATTTCGACAATGTCCTGGGGCCAGGTGTCTTTTTCATGGTGACTATTGGCTATCAGTATCCCGAACTCACGCCATGGATCGAGGACATCATGAGCAAGGCCACGGAGAAGTTCAAGAACGACCCCTACGTAAGAGACTATTACAAGAAGGCGCAGGAGAACGAGCAGATCATGAACGGTCTGCGCGAAGTTCCCGGCAGCCAGCCCATGGCGCCTCCTCCTTCCATGCCACAGGGCGAAGCGCCCACTCCCAACCAGCTGGCACAGCCTTCTGCGCCAGCTCCCGAACAAAAATAACAAAACAAAAATACTTCCGTTCCCATGAGATTATTGATAAAAGGTGGTGTCATCGTCAATGAAGGCCGCTCTTTTCAAGGCGATCTCCTCATAGAGAATGGTCGCATAGCAGAGATTTCGAACCGAGGAACGATGCCCCGTGGTGCCTGTCAGCAAGAGATGGACATCACGGGGTGTTTCGTTCTGCCCGGTGTCATTGACGAACATGTACATTTCCGCGAGCCGGGCTTGACGGCCAAGGCCGACATCCGCTCGGAGAGCCAGGCGGCGGCCGCCGGTGGCGTTACGTCCTATTTGGAAATGCCGAACACCGTGCCGCAGACAACAACCCCGGAGGCATTGGTGGCAAAGTATCGGTTGGCCGGAGAGAAGAGCGTCGTCAACTATGGCTTTTTCCTGGGGGCCACCAATCAGAACATGGACGTCTTCGCCGCCGTGCCGCGACAGATGATTCCCGGCATCAAGCTCTTTATGGGGGCAAGCACGGGCAACATGCTGGTTGACAGGCGCGAAACGCTTGAAAAGATTTTTGCGGCTTGTCACGACTTGCGGCTTCCGTTGATGACGCATTGTGAGGATACGGCCATGGTCAACCGCAACATGCGGCAGGCCAAGGAGGTGCACGGTGAAGACCCCGACATCACGTTGCATCCGCAAATCAGGTCGGCCGAGGCTTGCCTGGCTTCGACGACTTTGGCTGTGGAGTTGGCCCGCCGCTTCGGCACCCGTTTGCATGTGGCTCACGTCACGACGGCCCGTGAACTGGAATTGGTCGGTGGTCATGTTACGTTGGAGGCTTGTGTTCCCCATTTGTTGTTCTCCGATGCGGATTATCTCACCAAGAAGGCGCTCATCAAGTGCAATCCTGCAGTCAAGACGCGGGCAGACCGCGACAGTCTGCGGCAAGGATTGACAAACGGAAAGATTCTGACCGTCGCCACCGACCATGCCCCCCATCTGTGGGAAGAGAAGCAGGGTGGGGCGGCCAAGGCGCTTTCGGGCATGCCGATGGTGCAATTCTCCTTGTTGTCCATGCTGGAACTCGTCAGTCAGGGCGTCCTTTCGTTGGAGCGTCTCGTGGCGTTGATGTCCCATCATCCGGCCGACTTGTTCAAGATTCATGAGCGCGGCTTTGTCCGTGAGGGCTATTGGGCCGACTTGGCAATCGTCCGGCCCACGAATCCTTGGATTTTGAGGAAGGACGGAATCCTCAGCAAGTGCGGATGGAGCCCGCTTGAAGGAGAGACTTTCCACTGGGAAGTTGCGCATACGCTTTGCAACGGCGTGCTGGTCTACAGCCGGGGATGGATAGAAGGTGGTCATGCCGGCAAACAGTTGGTCTTCGGATAAGCCGTCCCTGCCGTTCAGTCTGCTTCTTCAATGCGTAAAACAACTTTATGGTAGCTCGCATCATCATACCTTTACTGTTGGCGATTTTGTTGCCCCAGGTCTATATCGACCGCCACTTCCTGGTTCGACGGTTGCGTCTGCGGTGGTGGAAGCGCGTGCTGTGCTGGCTCCCCGCACTCGTCGTGACAGGCTATTGCGTCGGGATGGCCTGCATCAAGGATTTTGTGCCGCACAACAACCTGTGGATTGAATTGTTCTTCATCCTGTTGACGTGGGTTGTCCTGCCCGTATTTCTGTTTGTTGTCTGCTCGTGCGCGGGTTGGTTGTGGTGCATCATGACCCGCAGCCATCGCAATTGGGGAAACATTGTCGGCCCGTTCGTGTCGCTCGTGAGTGTCGGTTTCTTCTTTTATGGTTTCACGTTTGGCGAAGCCAAGCTGTCGGTGCGCCATGTTCATTTATATCTGGACGACTTGCCCAAGGCTTTCGACGGCTTTCGAATCACGCAGTTTTCCGACTTTCATGTGGGCACTTATCGAGGATGGCGCTATAAGATATTGAAGCGCGACATCGACAGTATCAATGCGCAATGTGCTGATATGATAGTCTTTACCGGCGATTTGCAGAACGTGAATCCCCAGGAACTGTTGCCTTTCAGGCGCGAACTGTCATCGTTGAAAGCCAAGGACGGCGTTTATTCC
This sequence comes from Segatella baroniae DSM 16972 = JCM 13447, assembly GCF_000426585.1. Classification (GTDB taxonomy): domain Bacteria; phylum Bacteroidota; class Bacteroidia; order Bacteroidales; family Bacteroidaceae; genus Prevotella; species Prevotella baroniae. The sequence continues at coordinate 300,272 of NZ_AUFQ01000001.1, read as the reverse complement.
GTGCTGGGCAACCATGACTACAGCTTTTATCAAAAGGGGGAAAAAGAGGAGGTGAAGCATCAGAACGAGCTGTTCACACGAGAACTCCAACGTCAGTTTGGCTGGACGTTGCTCACGGACAGCAGCGCCGTTGTCCGTCGCGACAACGACAGCATTGTCATCGTCGGCACGCATCATGACGGCGAGGCTCCTTTCCCCCACAAAATCAACCTTCCTCGGGCCATGGCGGGCGTCGACCGTCGCTCGTTTGTCATCATGCTCCAGCACGACCCTTCGTCATGGGACCGCACGATACTGCCCCACACCAATGCCCGGCTCACCTTGAGCGGCCATACGCATGCCGGGCAAATCAAGATATTGGGCCTTCGCCCGACCATGCTGACCTACAAGGAGGATTACGGCTTGTTTGAAAAGGCGGGACGTTATCTTTATGTGTCGGCCGGGCTGGGCGGTGTCGTACCCATTCGCATCGGTGCCATTCCCGAAATCGTAGTATTCACCCTTCATCGCAACTCTTCCCAATGAAATTCCTTTATCGTGTCTATCAGCTTTTGGTTTGCCTGCCCGTCATCTTGCTGGCTTCGGTACTCACTTCGCTTGTGACGGTTGTCGGCAGTCTGGTCGGCAATGGCCATTTCTGGGGATATTATCCCGGCAAGTGTTGGGCTTGGCTCATCACCAAGGTGCTCCTTCTGCCCGTGAAGGTGGAGGGGCGTGAGCATTTGCAGGCCGGGCAGTCCTATGTGTTTGTGTCCAACCATCAGGGGGCGTTCGACATTTTTCTGATATACGGCTATCTGAATCGCAATTTCAAATGGATGATGAAGCGACAGTTGGGCAACATCCCCCTGATTGGCATTGCCTGCCGCGCCGCCCACCACATCTTTGTGGACAAGCGGGGGCCGAGCAAGGTGCGACAGACCTATTCCAACGCCAGCAAGATACTTCGCGAAGGCATGTCGTTGGTCGTCTTCCCCGAAGGTTCGCGGACGTTCACGGGCCACATGGGCTTTTTCCGTCGCGGTGCCTTCATGCTGGCCGACGAACTGCAGTTGCCGGTTGTGCCGCTGACCATCAACGGCTCTTTCGATGTCATGCCTCGCACGTGCGACATGCGTTGGGTGAACTGGCATCCGCTCACGCTGACAATCCATCGGCCGATTCCCCCGCAAGGAAAAGGTGTGGAGTTTGAGAAGCAAACCATGGCGCAGGCCTATCGGGCGGTGATGGATGGTCTTGTGCCGGAGTACCAGGGCTTCGTGGAGAACCCCGATCAGTGAACGGAAAGACATCGGACGAGTGGGAATGCCTGGGCAGATTGGCTTGCTCCGCTGGTCGTTTGTCCTCCAAAAACAGCGTCTTCTTGCTGGGAAAAGGGCATTTCACATTCCTCATTTCACACTTCTCATTCCTCATTTCACATTCAAAACTTGTAAAAGCAGTCTTTTGACTTTGCAAAAGCATGGCGATTGGCCGCTGAAAGCACTGCTTTCAGCGGCAGAAAGCAGGCTTGTTGCAGTGTAAAAGCAGGCTTGTTGCAATGTGGCGGCAATGTCTTTGTTGCATAAAGCCAAATCTCCCATTGGCATTTTAAATGCAAATCTTTATCCCGAATCGATCGTTGGGCGATGATCATGGTGTATTGTACATACAACCGCTTGTATTCTGCCAGCAACCGCGTAGCGGTTGGTCCTTTTAGAGGGCAGCGTTGCGAGCGCAGCGAGCTACCCTGCCAGCCCTGTGATAGAGAGATCTAGGCTGAAGGCCTTGGTCTTTTTCCCAAAAAGCGATTGTTGGGCGATAATCATGATGTATTGTACATACAACCGCTTGCACTCCGCCTGCAACCGCCTTGGCGGTTGGTCTTTTTAGAGGGCAGGGGTGCGAGCGCAGCGAGCTACCCTGCCTGGTGTGCGGCGAAAAGAAACTAGGCCGAGGGTCTTGGTCTTTTTTACGTTTGTGGTGGATGTTGTCGGGGGTAAAGGGTGAACTGTCGGAATTCCCGTTGGTTTTTGAAGCATGCGGAGGCACGAGCTGCAAGGTCGATATGATGGTCATGGTTGCCGCCGGCTGCCCCTTGATGGCGGGCGGGCAGGCTCGCATGGCGGAATCCGACGCTTTCCTGCGGGTGTTGAAGCCGGCGGCTTCACCTCTCCGTAACCCCCGGTCATGCCGCAGGATGACCGGGGGAGGTGTGACCGCCATCCATCCGTCGACCCTGGAAGGGTCGCCCACGGTCATCACGGCTGTCTTTGGGCGACCCTTCCAAGGCCGATTTCCGCTTGGTCTTTTATCTCCTGGTCACTCCGCTTTGCAGAGATGACCAGGGGTTATTGAGCGATGAAGCCTCTGGCTTCACTTCCTGATCGGTCTGTGACAGGCATTTCTTTATATCCAATGGTTCATGGGGACATGGTCATGGTGCATTGTGCCTGCAACCGCGTAGCGGTTGGTTCTTTTAGAGGGCGGGGGTGCGAGCGCAGCGAGCTACCCTGCCAGCCCTGTGATAGAGACATCTAGGCCGAAGGCCTTGGTCTTTTTGCCCAAAAGCGATTGTTGGGCGATAATCATGGTGTATTGTACATACAACCGCTTGTACTCTGCCAGCAACCGCCGTGCAGTAGTAGGCGCAATGCACCATGACGAAGTTCCACTGAACCGACGGGTTGGGCATAAACGCAAAAATCCGGCAAAAGAACAGCTTGATTGGCGTTGTCCTTTTGCCGGATGGTATATTTTAAACCGTCGTTCCCCGACCTCTTGTCGGCATTCAATCAATGGTGCCGCGGTACCATTGATACAATCGTTCTACGCCCTCCTCGATTTCCACTTTGTGTGTCCATCCGAGTGAATGCAGCTTGTCGACATCGATCAACTTGCGTGGTGTGCCGTTGGGCTTGCTGTCGTCCCAGCAGAGTTCGCCCTCGAAGCCGACCGACTTCACGACAAGTTCAGCCAGTTCCTTGATGCGCAGCTCTCTGCCCGTGCCCACATTGATGTGGCAGTTGCGAATTTCGCCAAGGCTTGGGATGGCTCCCCCACGGCCTTCGGAGTTGTTGCGGTCGACAGCCCCGTCACTCTTGGCGCCATAGAAAACGCTTGAATATTTCTCAATGCCGATGATATCCTTGAAATCCACATTCAACAACACGTGTACGGATGCGTCGGCCATATCCTCACTCCATAGGAACTCGCGCAAGGGAGAGCCGTCCCCCCAGAGCGTCACCTTGTTGTCCTCTATGCCATAGAAGGCCAGGCATTGCGCTATCCGCTCCTCCGGGTTCCGTCCATCCACGTTCCCTTCGCCAATGATGGCGCGGAGTTTGTCTGTGGGATTCACGGGACGCTTGTCCATATCCTTGCGGATGGCCTCCCAGTTGAGGTCATGAATGAGTTTGGCCAGATAGATTTTGCGCATCATCGCCGGCAGAACGTGCGAGTTCTCAAGGTGGAAATTGTCGTTGGGACCATAGAGATTGGTGGGCATGACTGCGATATAGTTCGTGCCATATTGCAGGTTGTAGCTCTCACACATCTTCAGTCCGGCTATCTTGGCGATGGCATATTCCTCGTTGGTGTACTCCAATGGCGACGTGAGAAGGGCCTCTTCCTTCATCGGTTGCGGCGCGTTTTTGGGGTAGATGCAGGTCGAACCCAAGAACAGCAGTTTCTTCACGCCGTGCAGGTAGGCCTGTTCAATGACGTTGCACTGCATCTTCATGTTCTGCATGATGAAGTCGGCTCTATACAACGAGTTTGCCATGATACCGCCGACGAAGGCCGCCGCCAATACGACAGCGTCGGGCCGCTCTTCATCAAAGAAAGCCTTGACGGCTTGTTGGTCGGTCAGGTCGAGCGCCCTGTGGCTTTTCCCCACCAGATTGTTGTAGCCGCGAGCCTTGAGGTTGTTCCAGATGGCCGAGCCTACGAGCCCGTGGTGCCCGGCAATGTATATTTTTGATTTTCTAGATAGCATGGGTTGCTTTGTTCTTAGGCAGCGGTCTTGAATGCAGTCATAGCCAGCGTGTTACTTGACGATACCTTTTTCGAGGTATTCGGCCAGGTTTGTTCGCACCTTTGCGGCTGCGCCTTCCGCTGCCACCTTAGCCATGTCGTGGTCTACCATGATCTTGACAAGCTCTTCAAAGGAAGTGGTGTTGGGATTCCAGCCAAGTTTGGCTTTGGCTTTGGCCGGATCGCCCAGAAGATTGACGACGTCGGTGGGGCGGTAGAAGTCGGGTGATACCTCGACGAGCGTCTTTCCGACAAGATTATCCGGCCCCGATACGCAGATTCCTCTTTCTTTATCTTCCTTACCTTCCCACTTCAGTTCTATACCCACGTAGTGGAAAGCGAGTTGCGCAAACTCGCGGACGGAGTGTTGGACACCTGTCGCAATCACAAAGTCGTCCGGTTTGTTGTTCTGCAATATCAGCCACATGCACTCCACGTAGTCTTTAGCATAGCCCCAGTCACGCAATGAATCCAGATTGCCCAAGTAGAGTCGCTCCTGCAATCCTTGTTTGATGCGGGCTGCAGCCAAGGTGATCTTGCGGGTGACAAAAGTTTCGCCACGACGTTCGCTCTCATGGTTGAAGAGAATGCCGTTGCAGCAGAACATGCCGTATGCGTCACGATACTCCTTCATTATCCAAAAGCCGTATTGTTTGGCCACGGCATAAGGAGAGAACGGGTGGAATGGCGTGTCCTCGTTTTGTGGAACCTCTTCCACCTTGCCATAGAGTTCGGAGGTGGAAGCCTGATAGATGCGGCAAGTGTTCGTGAGTCCGAGCTTGCGAACGGCCTCGATGATGCGCAACACGCCCACGGCGTCTACATCCGCGGTGAATTCCGGCGAATCAAAACTGACCTGCACATGGCTTTGTGCCGCAAGATTGTAGATTTCCGTCGGGCGTACTTCACCGACGACACCGACGATGCTCATGGAGTCGCCCATGTCAGCATAGTGCAAATGGAAGTGCGGCTTACCCTCAAGGTGTGCAATGCGCTCGCGATAGTCTACCGACGACCGGCGTATGATACCATGTACATCATAACCCTTCTCCAACAATAATTCCGCCAGATATGAACCATCCTGGCCCGTAATGCCCGTGATGAGGGCTATGTTCTGTTTACTCATAGTTTATTTGGGCTATTTTTCTCTCGACCTCATAGCGCGTGTATGCGGGTGAATCGATAGGGAATGGTTAGTCGCGTTGAAATAAATCTCTTGTATAAACTTTCTCTCTGACGTCATCCAAGACCGCATCATATCTGTTGGCTATGATGGCATTGCTCTGTTTCTTGAACTCTTCGAGATTGTTGATGACCTTGCTGCCGAAAAATGATGTGCCATCTTCGAGGGTCGGCTCATAGATGATTACATTTGCGCCCTTGGCCTTGATGCGTTTCATGATTCCCTGGATGGCAGACTGGCGGAAGTTGTCGGAGTTGCTCTTCATCGTCAAACGGAAAATTCCAACCGTGACTTCTTTCTCTGCAGCTTTGTCCCAAGAACTGTTGGCGGTGTAATAGCCTGCCTTATGAAGAACCTGGTCGGCAATGAAGTCCTTGCGTGTGCGGTTGCTTTCGACGATGGCAGACATCATGTTTTGAGGCACGTCGGCATAGTTGGCAAGGAGTTGCTTGGTGTCCTTCGGCAAGCAGTAGCCGCCATAACCAAATGACGGGTTGTTATAATGCGAGCCGATACGCGGGTCGAGCCCTACGCCGTTGATGATGGATTGCGTATCAAGCCCTTTTACCTCCGCGTAGGTGTCAAGTTCGTTGAAGTAGCTGACGCGAAGGGCAAGGTAGGTGTTGGCAAAGAGCTTCACGGCTTCCGCTTCTTTTATGCCCATGAAGAGGGTGGGAACATTCTCCTTGATGGCACCTTCCTGAAGCAATGCCGCAAAAGTCTTGGCCGCTTCCTTCATCTTGTCGGGGTCGGTAACTTGCAGGATAGCTTTGTTTTCCTCGTCTTTGCCCGGAATGATCTTGGGATAGCCCACGATGATTCTGCTGGGATAAAGATTGTCGTAAAGAGCCTTGCTCTCACGAAGGAACTCCGGCGAGAAAAGCAAATTGAACTTCCTTATTCCTTTGGCTGCATACTTCACGTAAAGGTTGCGTGTATATCCCACGGGGATTGTACTCTTGATGATCATGACGGCGTCGGGATTCACTTCAAGCACCAAGTCGATGACTTCTTCCACATGGGATGTGTCGAAGTAGTTCTTGCTTGGGTCATAGTTGGTTGGTGCCGCTATGACCACGAAGTCTGCATCCTTATAGGCTGTCGCCCCGTCGAGAGTAGCGGTAAGATTCAGTTCCTTTTCCACAAGGAACTTTTCAATATACTCGTCTTGAATCGTGGAAATCTTGTTGTTGAGTTTCTCTACTTTCTCGGGAATTACATCGACGGCTGTCACGTGATGGTGTTGGCTTAGGAGTGTAGCGATACTAAGTCCTACATAGCCTGTACCGGCTACTGCAACCTTAATGTCTTTAAATTCACGCATAGTAATTATGTTTTATTTCTTTTATGAGCAACCCTTTATTGGCAGCTTCTTCTACCATCTTGGGTGTGAGCTCGGATTTGCAAACACCAAAGAAAGTGTTGTCTGTGGGGTCATACCAGAAGATTCCGATTGCTGGCATCTCTTCCGCAAACGACTTCATGTCGGCCATCTGGGTGTCATGGGCGTCTTTGTCAAGTTGTGTCATATATGTTGGTTATGAAAATCACAAGTATAAGTATTTCCCCTTTTTCCTTCTTTTATTCATCCAGTTCCTGATACTTGCTGTGCTGGCTCTTGTATTCCGGAACGATGGCTTTCATTTTCTTGACAATCTGCATGTCGTCGAAGGTGAAGGAGAGGTCGTAGAGCTCTTTTTCGTTGCGGACTGCAAGGTCGTAGGGATATTCGCGGACGGCGGCCACCATGATCTTGGGATTGGTGGTGCCCTTGGTCACCTCCTTGTCGTTGAGCACTTCCTCATACAGTTTTTCGCCATCGCGCAATCCTGAAAACTTGATTTCTATATTTTGTGCTCCGGACAGTCTGATCATGCGCTTTGCCAAATCGACAATCTTGACAGGAGCCCCCATGTCGAATACGAATATTTCACCACCTTTGCCCATCGTGCCCGCTTGCAGCACCAGACGACAGGCCTCGGGAATCAGCATGAAATAGCGGATGATGTCGGGATGTGTCACCATGACGGGGCCGCCCTTCTTGATTTGTTCCTTGAAAATGGGTATCACGGAACCATTGGAACCCAGCACGTTGCCGAAGCGGGTCGTGATAAACTGGGTGGCGGGCTTGCCGGTAACTTTTGCTTCCTCTTCGAGTTTCTTGTTGAGCGACTGGCAATAGATTTCGCAAATGCGTTTGGAACAGCCCATGACGTTTGTGGGATTCACGGCCTTGTCGGTGGAAATCATCACAAACTTCTTCGTTCCATACTTGACGGCCAGGTCGGCGATGACGCGTGTGCCGTAGATGTTGTTCTGCACGGCCATCGCAGGGTTGTCTTCCATCATGGGCACGTGCTTGTAGGCTGCCGCGTGGAACACGTATTCGGGATGGTGGTGACGGAAAATCTCTTCCATCTGGTCTTTGTTCGTGATGGAGCCTACGATTGTCCAGGCCTTCAGTGAGGGATAGTTGCGCGCCATATACCGCCGCACGTCGTGCATGGGGGTTTCCGCCTGGTCTACCAGAATGAATTCTGCCGGTGAGAATTTGGCTATCTGGCGCACCATTTCCGAGCCAATGCTGCCGGCCGCGCCCGTAATGAGAATCCTCTTGTCTCGGAGCATCGAGCCGATGGCAACCAAGTCGACCTCTATTTTCTCGCGAGGAAGGAGGTCTTCGATTTCAACCTCGCGCAATTGGTGATGGGAAAGGTCGGATTTGCCATCCCATTCTTCGGCGTCCGACATCATGAATATCTTGATGTCGGCATTGATAAGTTCGTCGATGAGTGCCGTGCGCCTTGTGAAATGTTCCACGACAAAGGGCGACACGAAGATGGCCTTGGCCCGCTTCTTCTGCATGAGACTCACGAGGTTGTCGTCGTCGTAATAGATTTGAACGCCCAAGAGCCAGTTTCCGCTGAGCGACTTGTCGCTCGAAACGAAGCCACCCAGCCTGTATTTGGAGGTAGTATTTTCGCGTATGCTTTTGGCAAGAGCTATGCCGCCTTGCATGCAACCGTAAACGAATACCTTTTGAATGTCGTCGGCACCGCGGTAAAGGTCGTGCAGAGTTCTGACGAGAATGCGCAACGCCCACATCATCATGGTGGCAATGATGAAGATGAGGATGGCGCTTTCGAGACGCGGCATGATGATGTATGGTGTGAGCCCCAACCGGATTTCGACCTGATGGAGCAGGCAGACCGCGGCTCCGGCCGTGGCGGTGGAGTAGACCACACCATGCAGGTCTACAAACGATGCGTAGCGCATCACGCCACGGAACGTGTGGAAGACGAAGAAGGCCATCACATAGAGCACGAGGCTGAGCAGCAGGCCGTTCGTCACTTGCCAGAAGTCCTGGGCCAGTCCCATGCCGCCGTGTCGGAAGTAGTAGACCGTCAGGCCTGAAAAGAACACTGCGGAGCAGTCCAGGAAAAGAATGCCCCAATAGGGAAGCGCTCCTTTGGAGAAATACCAGTTGCAGACTTTCTTGACTATATTCATGTTTCCTGTGTCTTGATTATGTTATTTATGTCTTGATACTATGCCGAAATGGTGTTGGTCAGAAATTCAGTCTCCAGATGGCCGTCGCTTTCTTGGCCATACTCAACTGCCTGCTGTTGATGCTCGATTCCGTCCATTCATTATAATGTTCAGGAATGCTTTGCGTAGTTTGATAGTTGGCATGTGCATACATCGTTTTCTTGGTCTCATAGTCAGCATTGCCTAACGACTTGTTGGCAGACTTCTTCAGCAGACAAAGGTTGCCGAGCCGATTGACAAGCTGGTCGATCTTGTATTCATCAAAATTCCATTGGCAGTCGGGATTCTGAGGCAGGATATGTTCTATGGAGTTTTCGTCATCATGAATGTCAAGCATGGACGAGCGGGCAGCTTGACTTTCTATTTTGCCGAGAATATATCTGACCACCTTGGTGTTCCGTGAGGTTGCGGAAAAGCTTTTGATGGCAAAGGAATTTTCAAACTCGTTGTCGGATATATAAATCTTGTTGAGCAGGGACAAGTCTGGTTGTGAGCCCTTGCTGATAGCTAAAGCCAAATCGTTGAATACCTTCTCTATATCGTTGGGATTCTTGCTGCAAATGACGTTATATCGGAAACTGACAATGATGATACTCTTCAGTATCCTCTTGAACAAGTCGAATGGCTGCTGCTTGTAGGCAACCATCAGCAAAGAGTAGGGCTGACGGAGTCCGAAGAGATTCAGCAGTTCAATATTGCCGGTGACTTCCCTGTCATGATTCCACAATGCGTCATGAGGATCCTTCAAAGCCATGTAGATATCACTGTAGGCCATCATGTCGTCAACGAAGCGGAAAACCTGTGAGGCGTCTGATATCTGTTTCCTCACGGCCTTGAAAAGTTCGGCCGACCGTATGTTTTTATTGCGTGTATTCCAGAAATATCGGATGAAATCGGGCAACTTCTCTGATTTGACATTGTCAATCAGCTGGTTCCATTTATGTTCCAAACTGGCCAATCGAACTCCTGATCCGCCGTCATCAACAAGTGAAAAAAGATAGTTTTTCAGCAAATCGGCAGAGGACAACTGCACACCGCGCGCATTGAGCGTTTCAAAGACACGGAACGCGTTCATTTCGTCATTGACGGTGATGACCGTAAAATAAAGGTTGTTGACGATGTTGACAATCAACTCTGCGTACTCTTCATCTTTCAGTTTGAGGGCGTTTACTTTATTTTCAAACCATTCAAAGCAATTTTTGAGAAGTTTCTGAGAGGCTATGAGTCCCCGGATGCGTAGATCGCCCAATTTGACAATGTAGTCCTTATAATATGGATTGTCGTTCTTGTTCAATTCCAGGATGTTGTCATATTCCAGACTCACAGGGTCTTGCCGGCCGATATAGGTCTGCATCAAAGTGCTGTATCTGAGTTGGTTGTCCTTGGGATGAACTCCTCTTTCCCCCAAGGCCTTGATGGCTTTGATGATGGCGAGGACAATAAGGGTTATAGTCGTAAACCTCTGTTGCCCATCTATAATCTTGTATTTGCCAGGAATGGACTCGGATGACTGGAGTACCAGATAGCCCATATAGTGGTCGCTCCGGTCTTCTGTCATGGCCATGATGTCCTGCCATAAATCGTCCCACTGCTCTTCTTCCCAAGAGTAGTCCCTTTGGAAGAGTGGAACGACATATTTTCTGTTGTTTCCTATGATGTCACCAAAATTAGTGGTGGTGGTGTTTTCTATTCCTTTCATTGTGCAATGCAGGTTCGAGCATGAGTTTGTTTCTACGTCTTCGCGCCATCCACCAGCCGCAGGGCGGACGGTGGAATGTAGGTTGTGCAGGCTGCCGCAACGTTTTCGATGAGCACCACGACGCATTTGTCCTTGAACGGGCGGGCGTAGTAGCCTTGTATGCCGGCGAAGGGCCCCGACATGATTTCGACGAAATCGCCTTTCTTGATGTTCTCTTGCTTGTCGCATCCAAGGTATTTCACGAACCGGCTTTCACACACCTTGATGAAATTGTCCATCAACTTGTCGGCGATGACGACGGGGCGGCTTCGGTCTGTGGTGTCCATGCGAAACTTAAAGGGCATGCCGATGGCCTTAAGTGTCTGCTTTTCGGCCTTCAGGCACTCGTAGTTGGATTTGACAAACAGGTAGTTGGAGATGACGGGCACTTCCACCAGACGCCTTTCGCCGGCGATGACGCGCAGTGTCTGTTGCATGGGGACAAAGCATTTCAGCCCTTTCGATTCAAGGTGCTGCTTGATTTTCAGCTCTCGCCGATAGTTGGGAGAGATGAGAAACCAGTGCGTTTCTGTGCTGGAAAAAGTCATAATGCCTTTGTCTTATGGAGAAAACTGGGGTAAATCGATAATCAGTCGTGACGACTTATTCCCGATATCGCAGTGCGCCCAATGGCAATGATCGCATCTTTCGCAGCCGCAGTATGCATTGATTGATGTGTCATTTTCTAACTTGATTTCTGTGCGGGGGCACGAGTCGGCGAGAACCGATTGTGCAAGAGATTTTGTTCCTTCTATAGACCTCCCGTCCACCCTTGTGCAAAGATAGGAAAATAATCGTTAAGCAACAAGTAAAAGTGCCACAAAATTGATTATCTTTGCAGTGTCAGCCTGTTTAAAGGTTGATAGGGGGGGTAATAAGTGACTGGTAATCAATGTGTTATGTTGTTGTTGCGTGTGTGAGGGCCACCACCTCGCTTAAAAAGCATAGCTTTGAGCAGGTGAAAGCACTGCTTTGGGTGTGCAAAAGGGTAGCTTTTAGCGGCTGACGGCTATGCTTTTGAGGGCTGAAAGCACGGCATTTGAAAGATGAAGGCATGAAGATGTCGATGGAACGTGGAGCTGACGTGGCGTGACGGGAGGACGGGTGGCATGCCATCCTGTGCTTGCGAACAAAAGAGAAATACTAACTTTTAAACCAAAATAAGATGAATTGTAAATTAATCTTTTCTATGTTATTCGTAGCGGGGCTGGGCGTGTTGCAGCCTCTCGGTGCTTCGGGCCAGAGACTGTCCGCAAAAGAAGTGGTCGTCTTTGACAATGCCGACAGTCCTGTGCCCTACCGCATTCCCGCCATTGCGCAGACCCGGCGTGGAACGTTGTTGGCCGCATGCGACTATCGCATCAGCAAGATGGATGTGGGCTGGAGCAGCGATGAAGGTCTGTTTCAGGTTAATGTGGTGATGCGAACGAGCAATGACCACGGACGCACATGGTCGGATTCGGTGTGTGTGGCCCGAGGCGACGAACATGCCACCGAACGGCGCCGCATCGCCTATGGCGACCCCAGTCTGGTGGCCGACCGCACGTCGGATGAGGTGTTGCTGCATTGCGTGGCTGGCAATGTGGGTTATCAGCGGGCCACGCGCCGTGATCCGCAGCATGCCGTATTCTTCCGCAGCATGGATGGCGGCAAGACGTGGGACGACGGCACCGACCTGACGGAGATGATTCATGGACTGTATGACGGAAAACTGCCTGGAAGCGGAGAAGCCGACGGCATATTCCTGACGTCGGGGCGCATCATGCAGAGCCGCTATGTCAAGGTGGGGAAATACTATCGTCTCTACATAGCCCACCCGCTGCGGCAGAACGGGCGCGACCGCATTGGCACATACGTTCTCTATTCCGACGATTTCGGCCGCTCATGGCAGGTCTTGGGTGGTGCAGCCCAGGTGCCGTCGACGGCGCAGGACGAGTCGAAGGTGGAGGAACTGCCCAATGGCGACGTACTGCTCAGCTGTAGGGAGCTTATGGGTGGTCGCAAATATAATATATATAAATATAGGAACGCGCGCGAGGCGACTGGACAGTGGGGCCAGGAGGTCATGCCCGACAATATGACGGCACGGCAGGTGAACGCTTGCAACGGAGGCATTCTCATCCTTCGGGCCAGGAAGGCAGCTACCGGCAAGCGTGTGTGGCTGGCCTTGCAGTCGGTGCCGCTCAGTGCCAGACGCGACAGCGTGGGTTTCTTCTACAAGGAAGTACCTGTCGGGAAAAGCATGTCCGACACGCAAAACTGGAAGCACGGATGGCGGAAGGGCCTTCGTCTGACCGACCGTTCGTCGTGCTATTCCACGATGGTCAGGATGGACGACGGCCGCCTCGCCTTCCTCTATGAGCGCGACGGGCGGAACGGCGGCTACGACATCGTGTTCCAGAGCCTGTCGGTCAGTGAAGCGACAAAGGGCGCATATCGGGATTGAGGCGTGCGGGGCCTGACTGGTTGAAGCCGGCGGGCGTGCCTTGATTGAAGCTGCCTGATTTTCGGCAAGGCGCAGGCCGCAGCAGTCCCTGCTCCGTACTTCATAACATGCCCCAATGCCTTTGGCAAGATGGGGGGCAATCAAAAAGGGCTGGCTCCCAAGCACGGAGTTCAGCCCTGATTCTTTCCCAACGGTTTGGCGGGACGGCGACAATGAAGATGCGACAGTGGCATGCAGGTGTCACTTTCCCACGCAAAAGTGCTGGAAAATATTTCCCAAGACTTCGTTGGTTGTTATTTGGCCGCCTGTTATGTCTGCAAGCTGTTCAAGGCAAATGCGGAGGTCTTCGCTGATTAAATCTCCGCTGAGACCTATTTCCATGGATTGGAGGACGCGGGAGATACTTTCGTTCGCATGCGTAAGAGCTTCGTAATGGCGGACATTCGTTACGATGACGCTGTCTTCGTCAATTTCCGGAACATGCGCGTTGGCATAGATTGCATCCTCTAAGGCTCGAATGCCTTGGCCTGATTTGGCCGAGATGAATGCTTCTGTAGCAAATGCCTCGTTGGCTATGGATGAGGAGATGGCGGCGTTGTCGTCATGGGGTGTTTTGTCTATCTTGTTGTGTACAAGAATCACCTGTTTTCCAAGTGTCCTCTCCTTCATCTCCTTGATGTCTTCATTTGAGGGTGGTATGTCCACAACCCACAAAACGATGGCCGCAGCCTCCATCTTTTTATAGGCCCGCTCTATCCCCAATTGCTCGATGGTGTCCTGTGTCTTGCGAATCCCTGCCGTATCTATGAAGCGAAAGGTGATGCCTCTTATAGTGGTTGTGTCTTCTATGACATCTCGTGTGGTGCCATGGATGTCGCTCACGATGGCCTTCTCTTCATGGAGCAGTCGGTTGAGCAATGTGCTTTTCCCTACATTCGTCTTGCCGACGATGGCAACGGGTATGCCGTTTTTCAAGGCGTTGCCGGTCTCAAATGAGTGGGCAAGCGTTGAGATGCGATTCTTTATTTTTTGTGCCAGCGTTGTCAATGTGCCTCTGTCGGCAAACTCCAGTTCCTCATGGTCTGAAAAATCGAGTTCCAACTCCAGCAGGGATGTTAGCTTGAGAAGCTGCTCACGCAAGATAGTCAGCTCACTACTGAAATGGCCTTTCAGTTGACTTAGTGCCAATTTATGCGAGGCTTTGTTGGACGAGCTGATCAAATCGGCAACAGCTTCAGCTTGGCTCAAGTCCATTTTGCCATTTAAATAGGCCCGTTTGGTAAATTCACCCGGTTGCGCTTGCTTGCATCCTGCGTCGATGAGTGCCTGCAATACCATCTGCAAAATATACTGCGAACCATGGCAGGAGATTTCAATGCAGTCTTCGCCTGTATAACTGTGGGGCGCACGATAGACGCTGACGACAACCTCGTCCAAGAGCGTTGCTTGTCCATCATGTATCTCACCATAATGCAGCGTGTTGCCTTTGGCTTCTCGAAGACTTTTCCTGTTCTTTGCCATAAATATCGAATCAGCAATGCTGATGGCACAGTCACCGCTGATTCGAATGATACCGATGGCCCCTCCCGCAGGTGTTGCCAATGCACAAATCGTGTCGTTTCTCATTAAATACGTTCCAAGACTTTTTCGATGAGTCTGTCAATCGTGTTCTTATATCCGGTGTTCGCTTCCTTAGCCCTCCTGTTGGCTATCACCATGCAACATGTCAACGCCTTGTGGCCCATCAGTTTGCTGAGGCCGGCAAGTGCCGAACTCTCCATCTCAAAGTTTGTGATCTTGAGATTTCCGTAGGCGAATCGCTCTATCTTCTGGTTCAGTTCGGGGTCAGCCAATGGCAAACGTAGCCTTCTGCCCTGTGGTCCGAAGAATCCACCGCAGGCAATGGTCACGCCGCGAACCATGTCGTCCGCTGCAATACGGTTCAGCAGTTCCGGATCGTTGTCCACTACATAGGGATTGCCAATCTGGTCGTTCCATTTTACTTGTGATTTGAAAGCTTTTTCAAACTCCAAATCACATGCTTCATTACGCCCGGCGTAGAAATTCAGCAGTCCGTCAAAGCCTATGCTCTTTTCGCTGGCGATGAAAGTGCCGGTCGGCGTGTTGGGCTGCAGGCCACCGCAAGTGCCTATGCGTACAAAGGTCAAAGACTTCAATTGTTCTTTGTTCGTGCGTGTTGTGAAGTCGATGTTGGCCAAAGCGTCCATCTCGTTCAGTACGATGTCGATGTTGTCGCAGCCGATTCCCGTACTCTGTACAGTGATGCGTTTGCCTTTGTAAAGTCCCGTGATAGTATGGAACTCTCTGCTTGTCACTTCGCATTCTATTTCTGAAAAATGGGATGCAACGAGTGGAACTCGCCCCGGATCTCCTACGAGGATGACATTGTCTGCCAGCTGTTCGGGTTTCAGGTGCAGGTGGAAGATACTTCCGTCTTGATTGATAATCAGTTCTGATTCAGGATAATGGTTCATGTTTCTTAATTGTTAATTTGACTGTTTTCGGTATTAATGATACTTTTACGAATATGTTTTAAGCGTCCGCTCAACTTTATATATCCGTTTTCCAACGTTGTGATTTTTCCTTTGGCAGAGGCTTTCATAGTTCCGTCGTCGGACTTGTATTGATCACGCAGCCGGTCTAATTGCCGCCTCATTTCTGCCAATTGCAGCATGCCCGTCCGGTATTCCTCCAATCGTTTGACGTTCTCAGGTCTTTTCAAGCCTTTCCCCTCCACATGGTCGATATGGTCGTTGGCAGCCAAAGAATGCTTGAGTGGCTCGGCAGACTTGGGTTGCTTGAGTCTTCTCAGCCTGTCCAAGGCAGCTTGTCGGTCGCCCAGTTTCCAGGTGTCGGCTATTCTGTGTATGATTGCAAAGTTGTAGAGTTGTGCTTCTGTCAGGTTGTCGGCTTCGTATGTCTTTCGCCCCTTTGTCGGGACGAAGGTATAAATACATACTTTGCCTTCCGGTTGGCGGCGGTCGGTGACCAACCAGCCCAACGAGTCGGGTTCATCTATCGCCAGCAGATAGTCGTTGTCTGTAGAATTGAAAGGCAAACCGTAGTTCTCTGGTGTCAGATAGGAACCTTTCTCCGGGTCGTAGCGTGTCATGAAGATGTCATATCCACCTAACGTACTTTTGTCTTTTGCGCTGAAGAACAGCGTCATGCCGTCAGAGAGTTGGTAGGGAAATCCAACCAAGTCAAAGCCATTGTCGACATCCTCCACCTTTTGGGGCCGGGTCCAACCATCGGTGAGGCGGTCCATGCTGAAGAGGGAAGCCGAAGTCGTGTCGCCCGCAGCGTAGAAACATTGCTTGTCCAGGCCGTTTACGAATGCGTTGCCGACCAGACTTGCAGGCGCAGAAGGGATTGTCGGGATGAATTTGCCGATTTCCGATGGCAATGGAATATATTTGTAGAACTCGTCTTTCTCGACAACAATACTGTCAACAAACATGAGTTTTGCCGTCGAAGCAAGCAACTCCTTTGGCAACACGTGCTCGTTTTTGCGGGAGTCTCTGGCAGTTGTCGTCGCTTTCCCTTTTTTGGGGGCAACTTCTGTGACGCGGCCTTTTGCCGTTTTGCGTTGAGCGCTTCCCGGCACGGCGAGGAAGCAAGCCAGTAGAATGACAATCACTTTCTTCATAGACGATATAATGCTGTTTTGCAGATATGAAATGGACGACAACAGCCCAGCGGCCCCATGCTGTTGGCTACGCCTGGAGGCAGGCAAGGGCCTTCGCCATGTTGGCCGCCGCCCGCCGCCCGTCGCCCATTGCGAGGATGACGGTGGCACCACCTCTTACGATGTCGCCTCCAGCGTAGATGTTTGTTCTGGAACTTTGCATGGTTTCGTCTACGACAATCGTATTCTTCCTGCCAAGTTCCAGCCCTGCAATGCTCTTGGGCACCAGTGGGTTGGGGCTGACGCCCACGGCAACGATGACCTGGTCGCAGTCTATCGTAATCGTCTTCCCCGTGGTTTCGGGGCGGCGTCTGCCCGATGCGTCGGGTTCGCCGAGTTTCATCACGTCGAGAACGGCAGCCTTGACCGCTCCGTTTTCATCGGCCAGATATGCTTGTGGATTGTGCAAAGTCAGGAAATGAATGCCTTCCTCCTTTGCGTGTTTCACCTCTTCAAGTCGCGCCGGCATTTCGGCTTCGGAGCGACGGTAGACCAATGTGACGTCGGCTCCCAGCCGTTTGGCTGTGCGGCAGGAGTCCATCGCCGTATTGCCACCACCGACCACCACCACTTTCTTGCCCAGATTGATGGGCGTGTCTGTCTTGGGGTTGGCTGCGTCCATCAAGTTGACCCTTGTCAGATATTCGTTCGATGACATGACGTTGAGGGCGTTCTCACCCGGAATGTCCATGAAATTGGGCAATCCGGCACCTGAGCCGATGAATATGCCTTTGAAAGCTCTTTCTTCAAGTTCGTCGATTGAAATCGTCTTGCCAATAATTACGTCGGTCTGGAAGTGGACACCCATTTTGTGTAGATTCTCTATTTCTACGTCGACGATGCGGTTGGGCAGACGAAACTCCGGAATGCCATACTTCAGCACACCGCCAATCTCGTGGAGCGCTTCGAACACATAGACGTCGAAGCCCCGCTTGACCATGTCGCCCGCAAAGCTAAGTCCTGCCGGGCCTGAGCCGACCACGGCCACCTTGGTGCCATTCGACGGACTCATCTCCGGCAGGGCCATCTGTCCACTCTCCCTTTCATAGTCGGCGGCGAATCGTTCCAGATAACCGATGGCGACCGGTTCCCCATTCATTTTGTGATGGATGCAGCGGCTTTCGCACTGCTTTTCCTGTGGACAAACACGACCGCAGACCGCAGGAAGGGCCGACGTGTCTTTCAACACCTTAGCCGCTGCAAGGAATTGGCCTCGCTCAATATTCTTGATGAATGACGGAATGTTGATGTTGACTGGGCAACCTTCCACGCAGGTAGGCTTCGCACAGTCGAGACACCGCTTGGCTTCAGTGAGTGCCATCTCCTTGGTCAGTCCGCGGTTGACTTCTTCCAACCGGGTCGTTGCACGATATTCCGGATCCAGTTCCGGCATGACCACCCGTTTGATGGCTGCGCGTTCTTTGCCCTTGAGCGTTCTTCTAAGTTCCACTCGCCACTCTGCGTCTCGATTGGTCAGCTCTTCTATCGTGGCCTCGGTGGGGGAGACGTCCATCGTTATGTCGGTTTCGGACTTGTATTTCTGTTGTTCAGACTGCTCAAGATGTTCCTGATAGTGCTCCATTTCCTCCCTTTCGGCAGCCTTGAAAGTCCCCATTCGCTTGAACATCTCATCCCAGTCGACCAATGCTCCGTCGAATTCCGGCCCGTCGATGCACACAAATTTGGTCTTTCCGCCTATCGTCAGTCGGCATGCGCCGCACATTCCCGTGCCGTCGACCATGATTGTGTTGAGCGACACGTCGGTGGGAATGTTGTATTTTTGCGTGAGCAGACAGCAGAACTTCATCATGATGGGAGGGCCGATGGCGAACACCTTGTCGACATGTTCCTGATTGATGAATTTCTCAATGCCGACCGTTACGACACCCTTATCGCCATACGAGCCGTCGTCTGTCATGATGATGGTCTCGTCGGAACTCCCCCGCACCTCGTCTTCCATGATGATGAGATCCTTGTTGCGGCCCGCAAGGACGGACAGGACACGATTGCCCGCCGCCTTCAGCGCACGGATAATCGGCAACATGGGTGCGACGCCGACGCCACCGCCCGCGCAAACCACCGTTCCGAAATTCTCTATGTGGGTTGGATTGCCCAGCGGTCCCACAATGTCGGCAACCGTATCGCCTTCCTGTTTGTCACACAACTTGGTTGACGAAAGCCCCACGCGTTGCACCACCAGCGTGATGGTGCCTTCATGCAGGTTGGCGTCGGCAATGGTCAGTGGCATGCGCTCGCTGTTCTTGTCTACGCGGACGATTACGAAGTTGCCTGCTTTCCTGCTTTTGGCTATCAGGGGAGCTTCTATGTCGAAGCGGAAGACATTCTCGGAGAACTGGTGTTTGTGGACGATTTTATACATCATATATCTGGTATTAATGGTAGGATGGGAAAGCGTTGGAAGCGAAAGGCCAGTCTGCCTTACATTTCAAACTGATAGCCTATGGTGAACTGATAGGCGAAGTTGGCTCCGCCGAGATGGGAGTCGTGCATGGAGCTGCTTCCTCTCCATGGATTGCTGGAGCCAACGCTTATGAGGCCGATATTCCATCGGACATCCAATACAATATTGTATAGCTCGTATGACACGGCGACAGGGGCGGCCAAATCATACGATTTCATATCGCCGTCCATATTTCTCATGACAATCATGCTGTTGCCGGTGCCTTCCTGTCGATTGGCGATACTCAGTCCCGGCTGCAGGCCCACCTTGAATGCCAATCCCCTTACAGGATAGAAATTTGCCGTGATGGGCATGGTGATGTAGTCATGCTTCCAGATAAAGCTGGTGGAATAGGTGTCATTATATCTGCCTCCCAATGGAGCGTAAGCCAATCCGCCACTGACCGCAAACCATTTGGCGAGACGCTTTTCCAAATCAATGCCTACCGCCAGCCCTTTTCTGAAATCAAGGTCGCCATTGAACATTGCCGCGTAGCTTAGCCCCACATACGGTTTGACGGTGGTGACGCCAACCGCATGCTGGGCCATAGAATAAAGCGAAATGCCTGACAGGATGATTGCAAATAGATATTTCCGCATCATGGCATGGATTAAAAGTTCTTGTCGTCGAGCATTTCAAAGCCACAATAGGGAACCAAGACCTTCGGAACTCTGATTCCGTCTTCTGTCTGGTTGTTCTCGATGATGGTGGCGACGATGCGCGGCAATGCCAGTGCCGAGCCGTTCAAGGTGTGGCACAGCTCAATCTTTTTGCCTTCCGCATGACGATAGCGGCATTTCAGGCGGTTGGCCTGGTAGCTGTCGAAGTTGGATACGGAAGAAACTTCCAGCCAGCGTCCCTGGGCCGCGCTCCATGTTTCAAAGTCGTAGCAGATGGCCGACGTGAAGCTCATGTCTCCTCCGCAGAGTTGCAGAATGTGGTAGGGGAGTTCCAGTTTCTGGAGCAAGCCCTCCACGTGGTTCAGCATTTCCTTCAAACTTTCCCGAGAATGCTGCGGCGTGTCGATTCTCACAATCTCAACCTTGTCGAACTGGTGCAGTCGGTTCAGGCCACGCACGTCCTTGCCATAGCTGCCGGCCTCTCTGCGGAAGCATGCCGAATAGGCGCAACGCTTGATGGGCAGTTCCTTCTCGTCGAGGATGACGTCGCGGAAGATGTTGGTAACGGGCACTTCGGCCGTGGGAATGAGGAACAGATTGTCCATGTTGGCATGATACATCTGGCCTTCCTTGTCGGGCAGCTGGCCCGTGCCATAGCCCGATGCTTCGTTGACCACGTAGGGCGGTTGGATTTCCAGATAGCCCGACTTGCGTGCCTCTTCAAGGAAGAATGCTTCCAGGGCGCGTTGGAAACGGGCCATCTTGCCGATATAGATGGGGAAGCCCGCGCCGGTGACCTTGACGCCGAGGTCAAAGTCTACGAGATTGTATTTCTTCAACAAGTCCCAGTGGCACAAGGCGTCGGCGGGCAGCTCGGGCTTTTCGCCTCCTTCTTTCACAACCACGTTGCCCGAAGCGTCGGTTCCTTCGGGAACCTCGTCGTATGGGATGTTCGGTATTTGGCAGAGCTGCTCCGTGAGGTCTTTTTCGGTTTGGGACAGGATGTCCTCCAGGGCCTTGCCCAAGGCTTTCAATTCGGCGACCTGCTCTTTGCCGGCGTTGGCTTCGTCGTGTTTGCCCTGTGCCATGAGCGCGCCGATTTGCTTTGAAATCTGATTGGCCTGTTGTTTGCCGGAGTCGAGCTTCTGTTGGGTTTCACGACGGATCTTGTCATATTCCAGAACTTTCTCTATAGCTTCGCGGGCACCTTTAAAATGCTTCTTTTCAAGACCTTTGATCACGTGTTCGGTCTCCTCATGAATGAGTTTCAGTGTAAGCATGACAAATGTTGTGTTTGTTAATTATATTTTCTTGTGACGTGATAATGGGTGGAATCCTTGTCTTTGGCGGCATTTCCACAAGGAGTCCACGGGTTATACTATATGCAAAGATACGATATTTTTTGATTGCGGCAAAAATAGTGGGGCTTTAATGGGCTTTTACTGTCAATGTGTTGCCGTCTGTCAAGGGTTCCCCATGTGGAAACGTCACCTTATTTATATAGCATCTCCCGCATGGCGAAGGCGCATCGGCGTTCCGGGAATCGGGTGCCGTGCGCCATCGTTGTTCTTTGCCATGGCTGTTTATGCCGATTCATTTGGATGATGGGCGCTTGCGGTCGACATTCGTTGCGCTTTCGTCTTGCGCGAAGTCTATAATCGCTCTTTTAGAATCTTCTCCAATTCGTCAGCTTCAGGATAAATGGACAATATCGTCCCTTTATCGTCGATGAGGAAACCGCCGCCGGCGGCGTTGTTGATTCCATTCTTTTGCCAAACATGGTGCCGGTCGTTGAGTTCCAGGAGGTTCAGCCATGGATAGCCGTCTTGCCTGATGGCTTTTTCCATCGCCTCGGCGGCGTTCTCTCGGGCAATGCCGATCACCTGTAATCCCTTGTCCTTGTATTTTTCATAAACAGGAAGGAGCTCCTTGGCATGTCGCCTGCAAGGCCCGCACCAGCTGGCCCACATGTTGATGAAGATGATTTTCCCTTGATATAAGGATGACAGTTTGACGGCTTTGCCTGTCGGGCCTTGCACTTCATAGTCGATATAGGGCTTTCCCACTTGTAATCTCGCGGCGGCAATTCCGTCGACAACCATCCGGTGATAGGGATGCTTGGGCATGAAGTCGAGATAGTGGTCAAGGAAGATGGCGGTAAACCTGCCTTGTGTCCTTGGCAGTCTGCTGTAAACGACGTTTTTGTTTATTTCCACGAGGCCGTAAAAGCATGGGTTGCTTTCAAGCCATTTGGCCCTTTCTGCATGGGAGCTGTCGACCAAGTCCTTGTATTCAGCCTCTGTTTTGCTTCCCAATTCAGAAAAGACGTCTTTGGGTAGTTGTTTCAGCAAGCTGTCTTTCCTGGCCCCTTGAACGGATTTCAGCTTCTCGTAAATCTCATAGACGATGGGCTTGAAATACAGTTTCTCCTTTTGCAGGCTGTCCCTTCTGCTCTCCAGCTTCTTGAACGCTGGACTGTAAAGCGCATAAATCGAATCTTTATAAGCGGTATATTTGGCTTTCATGCGATTCTCCTTTCCATCCGAATCGAACCGGAAGCCATCCTTCTTCCCATCGTTTGCATGGGGAATCGTGATATGGACGTCTGCGTTCTCTGCAATGAAGTCGGCCACACGCATGGCCCCTCTTTCGTATTCGTTCCGAAGTACAACTTCGTAGCATTTAAGCATGTCGGTTTCCAACAAGTAGGAGAACCGTCCATCTTTTATGTCTATTGAAATGTAGCCGCCCGTCCGCGGGTCGGTTCCATGTTCATAGAGTAGGATTTGCCTTTCGGCTTTATCCGCCACCTCTCCCGTGACGCGGCAAGTGACGGACTGGGCCGAACTTGTCAAGACGGATGCGAGCAGCGACGCTGCCGTGAGAAATGTTCGCTTGTTCATAATCGATGGCTTTTTGTGTGAATCCTCATTGTCTTTAATCTTTACAAAAGTAATGCGTTTGGAGATATCCCGCACGACGAGTATGCTTTTTTTAAGCTATAGTAATGGGATTTAACGGTTTCTTTGCGTCTGCGAAGCTAAGGAGTGAGGTTCCCATCGTGGCCCTTTTGGCGCGTAATGGCTGTGCTTTTGCTCGCCGAAAGGGGGCCTTTTGGTTTGTCAAAGCATAGTGGTTGGCGGCTCAAAGCAGGCTTGTTGCAGGACGGTGGCTTTTAGTTGGAAACATGAAAAATAATCGATTGTTTCATAAAAAAGTAGCTTGCCGCATCCCGAGTGCATCAAAAAAAGACTATCTTTGCATAAGATAGGCTGCACTCGGCAATTTGAAAGCAAGCTTTCATTGCGCTCGCTTGCACTATCTTTGCATAAGATAGGCTGCACGAACCGCTATCGACATTTTTAAACGACTAAAATGAACAATATGAATCAAAGTGATAGTATTGTAATTATTCCTACTTACAACGAGAAGGAAAACATAGAGAATATCATCCGTGCCGTATTTAATTTGCAAAAGGTGTTTCATATCCTTGTGATTGATGATGGAAGTCCGGACGGGACGGCCAAGATTGTTCATCATTTGATTGATACGGAGTTTTCCGATCGGCTGTTCATTGTCGAGCGTTCGGGCAAACTGGGTTTGGGAACGGCCTACATCACCGGCTTCAAGTGGGCGTTGCAGCGTGCGTATGAGTATGTCTTTGAGATGGATGCCGACTTCAGTCACGATCCCGCCGACCTGCCCCGCCTGTATGCCGCCACCCATGATGAGGGCTACGATGTGGCCATCGGCTCGCGTTATGTCAGCGGCGTGAATGTCGTCAACTGGCCGATGGGCCGCGTGTTGATGAGCTATTTCGCCTCCAAGTATGTGCAGACTGTAACCGGTTTCAGGGTGAACGACACCACGGCGGGCTTCGTTTGCTATCGCCGGCGCGTGTTGGAGACCATTCCCCTCGACGAAGTGCGCTTCAAGGGCTATGGCTTCCAGATAGAGATGAAGTTCACCGCCCACAAGATAGGCTTCAAGATAAAGGAGGTTCCCGTGGTTTTTGTCAACCGACGGGAGGGCACCAGCAAGATGAGTGGCGGCATTTTCAGCGAAGCTTTCTTCGGTGTCATGCGTCTGCGGTTGGACGGTTGGTTTCGGAAATACCCTGAAATGCCTCGCCGGTCATGAAGATTGACGACGTTCTGAAGCATTGCGCAGCGGCTCCACAGAGTGGGGCCCTTTTGCATTTGTTGGACAAGAAGGATTCCGGAAACATATTTCTACAGGGCCTGTTGGGCTCGGCGGCGTCCATGTTTTTCGCTTCGTTGGCCCAGCGCGTTGCACGCCCGTTTGTCTTTATCTTGAACGATGCCGACGAGGCGGGCTATTTCTATCACGACCTGACGCAGCTTTTGGGCGGCGACCAGGTGTTTTTCTTCCCTTCATCCTACCGCCGTGCCGTGAAATACGGGCAGCGGGATGCGGCCAACGAGATACTGCGTACCGAGGTGTTGAGCCGCTTGGCGGACGACGCGACGCCCATGGCTGCCTCTGCCCGGTTTATTGTGACCCATCCGGAGGCCTTGGCAGAGCTGGTGGTGTCGAAGAAACTCATGGACGAACGCAGGTTGTCGTTGCGTCGCGGCATGCAAATCGACATCACGGAGGTGGCCCATACGCTGCGCGATTATGGTTTTCATGAGACGGATTACGTGTATGAGCCTGGCCAGTTTGCCATCCGTGGCAGCATTCTCGATGTCTTTTCCTACTCCTGCGAATACCCTTTCCGCATCGACTTCTTTGGCGATGAGATTGACACAATCCGTACTTTCGAGGTGCAGGACCAGTTGTCGAAGGGCGCAAAGGACACTGTGGAAATCGTTCCCGAACTGGCGTCGCTGGGCAGTGAGCGGGTTTCATTCTTGAGTTTCCTGCCCGCTGCGGCCATCCTGGTGATGAAGGACTTTGCCTTTGTGCATGATGTCATCGGGCAGGTCTATGCCGACGGTTTCTCTTCGCAGGCTCTTGCCGACCGGATGGCCGACGCCACGGAGATGGAACGGCAGGAAATCATGCGTTCCATGCAGAAGGAAAACGTGCTGTGCACGGCTTCGCGCTTTGTCCACGACGTGGCCGCGTTCCGCCGGATAACGCTTGGCATGCCTGGCGAAGAGGCTTCGGCGTCCATTTCTTTCGACCTGTCGCCGCAGCCTCTGTTCCATAAGAATTTTGATTTGCTCGCACAGACGCTTGGCGACTACCAGCTGCGGGGCTATCAACTCTATGTGTTGGCCGACAGCGCGAAGCAGCAGCAACGCTTGAAGGACATCTTTGAAAGCGAAGCCCTGCGGCATTATGGCATTCACTTCGAGCCTGTCGACAAGACATTGCACGAGGGATTCGTCGACAACGAGGCCAAGATATGCTATTTCACCGACCATCAAATCTTCGACCGGTTCCACAAATACAACCTCAAATCGGACGGAGCGCGGGCCGGCAAGATGGCCGTCACGTTGAAGGAGTTGCAGGAGATGGAGCCGGGCGACTACCTTGTTCACGTCGATTTTGGTATCGGCAAGTTTGGAGGACTCGTGCGAGTGCCGCTGCCCAAGCCGTCGGCTGACGGTGAACAGGGCTATCAGGAAATGATTCGAATCATCTATCAGAACAATGACAAGGTGGATGTTTCGATTCATTCGCTTTACAAGATCAGCAAGTATCGCCGTCAAGATACGGGTGAACCGCCCCGACTTTCGACCTTGGGAACGGGTGCCTGGGATCGTCTGAAGGAGAAAACGAAGAAGCGAATCAAGGATATTGCCCGCGATTTGATAAGGTTGTACGCGCAGCGACGCCATCAGACGGGCTTCGCTTTCGGTGCCGATTCCTACATGCAGCACGAGTTGGAGGCCAGTTTCCTCTATGAGGACACGCCCGACCAGAACAAAGCTACGCAGGAAGTGAAGGCCGATATGGAGAGCAAGCGGCCCATGGACCGCCTGGTTTGTGGCGATGTGGGCTTCGGCAAGACCGAAGTGGCGATACGGGCGGCCTTCAAGGCGGCGGCCGACAGCAAACAGGTGGCCGTGCTGGTGCCCACGACGGTGTTGGCTTTCCAGCATTTTCAGACCTTCCGCGACCGATTGAAGAATCTCCCGGTGCGGGTCGATTATCTGTCGAGAGCGCGTTCGGCCAAGGATACGAAGAATGTCCTGGCCGATTTGGAGGCCGGTCGCATCGACATCATCATCGGCACACACAAGCTGATTGGCAAGTCGGTGAAGTGGCACGACCTGGGCTTGCTCGTCATTGACGAGGAACAGAAGTTCGGCGTGAGCACCAAGGAAAGGCTGCGAAAGCTCAAGACCAATGTCGATACGCTCACCATGTCGGCCACGCCGATTCCACGAACACTGCAATTCTCGCTGATGGGGGCGCGCGACATGAGTATCATCCGCACGCCGCCGCCCAACCGTCATCCCATCCATACGGAGCTGGCGACCTATGGACACGAGGTGATTGCCGACGCCATCAACTTCGAGATGAGTCGCAACGGTCAGGTTTACTTCATCAACGACCGCATCAGCAACCTGCCAGAGATTGCTTCACTCATCAAGAAACATGTGCCCGACTGCCGCATTGCCATCGGACATGGGCAGATGAAGCCCGACGATTTGGAGAAAATCGTGGTCGGTTTCATGAACTACGACTACGACGTACTTCTGTCAACGTCCATCGTTGAAAACGGAATAGACATCAGCAATGCCAACACCATCATCATCAACGACGCCCACCGCTTCGGATTGTCCGACCTGCATCAGATGCGTGGTCGGGTGGGGCGCAGCAACCGGAAGGCTTTCTGCTATCTGCTGTCGCCGCCCAAGAGCGTGCTCACGCCCGAGGCGCGCCGTCGTCTGGAGGCTTTGGAGAACTTTTCTGAGTTGGGAAGTGGCTTCAACCTGGCCATGCAAGACCTGGATATCCGTGGCGCAGGCAATCTGTTGGGTGCCGAACAGAGCGGTTTCATGGAGGATTTGGGCTACGAGACCTATCAGAAGATACTCAACCAGGCCGTCACCGAACTGAAGAACGATGAGTTCCAGGACATCTATGCCGAGGAGATGGCTGCCGGAAATGACGTCAGCGGCGATGAGTTTGTGGAGGACTGCGCCATCGAAAGCGACTTGGAAATGTACTTTCCCGACACTTATGTGCCGGGAAGCAGTGAGCGCATGCTGCTCTATCGCGAGCTGGACAATATAACGGACGACACGGAGTTGCAGGCCTATCGGCAGCGGTTGCTCGACCGTTTCGGCCCCATTCCCCATGCGGGAGAGGAACTGATGCAGGTGGTTCTCTTGCGACGGCTGGGCAAACGACTGGGTTGCGAGAAGATAATGTTCCGCAATGGAATGCTCAACTTGCAGTTCGTCAGCAATCCCTTGAGTGCCTATTACAAGAGCAAGAGCTTTGACAAGATACTGGATTTCATCGCAAGCAACCCCCGTCGCTGCGACTTGAAGGAAGTGAAGGGACGTCGCCTGATGCACATCAAGGATGTGCCGTCGGTCGAGGAGGCCGTTCGCCTGCTGAAAGAAATCTTGGCTTAGCCCTGTTTGGCGAGCCGATGGAGAGCCGGAGTTACAGTTCGACGACTGTAATTCCGGCTCCGCCGAATTGTACATGCTCGTCGCGGAAGTGCGTCACGTTGGGAACTGTGGACAGATACTGCCGGATGAGCTGGCGAAGAATGCCGTTGCCTTTGCCATGTAGGATTCTGACTTGCTGCATTCCCACGAGGATGGCGTCGTCGATGAAATATTGTACGGCATTCAACGCCTCGTCACCACGCATGCCTCTGACGTCCAAGTCTTGATGGAAGTTGTTCTTGTGGGCGTCGATCGTGTCGCGGGTGGTGCGGCTTATCTGATAAGAAGCCAGGTTCGGCAGTCGTCCCGTCGTCGATTCTTCCGCCTTGGGTGTGTCGGCTGGCTCCAACCGCTCTGTTTTCATCTTCGTGCGCATGTCTCCGAAAATGACGCTGGCCATCTTTCCGTCAATGCTCTCAATGGTTCCGACGGTCTGCAGCCCCTTGATTCTGACCATGTCGCCAGCTTGCAGCGGTCTGTCCTGTAGGCTTCCATGGCGCAGATTGGCGTTTTTCCTGATGGCTTCGGCTGCTTGTGCTTCCAAGTTGGCCTTGTTTTTCTTGCGATTGGCACTCCGTTCCCGCCGTTGCTTGATTTGTTCGATCTTCCGTGCGATGGCTTCGTCGTTTTCCTTCTGCGCTTCTTCGCTGCGAATGTTCTCCTCAAACGCCTTCAACTCTTGTCGAATCTTGCGCGTTTCCTCCTTTTCGGCCTGGTGTTCCCTGATTTCGCGTATCGTGTTTTCAATGCGCTTGTTGCTTTCTTTCAACAATTCCTCAGCCTGCTGGCGGGCTTTCTGCATGACCTCCTTTCGACTTTTCTCCAGTGCTTCGATTTCTTCTTCATAGCGTGCGATGGTCTTTTCCATGTCCTTTTCACGCTGGTGAATGCTCTGTCGCTTGTTTTCCCAGTAGCGTTTGTCGCGCACGATGTCTTGCAGATACTTGTCGCTTTGGATGTAGTCGCTGCCCACGATTTCCGAAGCCTCGTCGATCACCTCTTCGGGAAGCCCTATTTTCCGTGCGATCTCGATGGCGAAACTGCTGCCGGGGCGGCCGATGGCCAGCTGGAAGAGCGGCCGCATTTCGTGGCGGTCGTAGAGCATGGCGCCATTGGCTACGCCTTCATGGCTGTCGGCGAAGTGTTTCAGGTTCTGATAGTGGGTCGTAATGACGCCGAAAGCCTGTCTTTTGCAGAATTGTCCCAGCACACTCTCGGCGATGGCGCCGCCTATCTGCGGCTCCGTTCCCGTACCGAACTCGTCGATAAGGATGAGGGTTCGGTCGTTGGCGGCCTTCATCATGTTTTTCATGTTGAGCAAGTGGCTGGAGTAAGTGCTCAAGTCGTTCTCCAGACTCTGCTCATCGCCGATGTCGATCATGATGTTTTGGAAGACGCCCACCGTCGAACGGTCGCCCAAGGGTATGCTGACCCCCATCTGAAGCATGTATTGCAGCAGACCGACGGTCTTCAGACACACGGACTTGCCCCCGGCGTTGGGCCCGGAAATGATGAGGATGTGCTTGTCGGCGGTCAGCGTTATGTCGAGCGGTACGACTTCCTTGGTCCTTGCCAGGATGGGATGGCGGGCGCGAATCCAGTCGATGTGCGGCACGTCCTCGGCCTTCGGCTCGAAAGCCTGCATGCCGATGGCCATATGAGCCTTGGCCTGTATGAAGTCGATGTGGGCCATCAGCACGTAGGAACGCAGCATTTCGGGAGCTTCCGGCCGAATCTTGTTGCTGATGTCGGTCAGGATTCTGATGATTTCCTGCCGTTCGTCGCTCTCCAACTCCCTGATTTTGTTGTTGGCTTCGACCACTTCCGTCGGCTCGATGTAGACCGTTCGGCCCGTTGCGCTCTCATCGTGGACGATACCCTGTATCCTTCTTTTCAGTGCGGGCGCAACCGGAATGACGAGACGGCCGTCTCGCAGCGTTGGCGTCACGTCCTTGTCCACCAGTCCTTCGCTCTGCGCGGCGCGCAGAATGCTGTTGAGCGTGCGCGAAATGCTGCCCTCCATGCGCGCCAGTTCCCTGCGGATGTCGTGCAGGGCGGGCGAAGCCGTGTCGCGGATGTGGCCGAACTTGTCGAGAATCTGGTCGATGCGCTGGATGACGGTCGGGTAAGTCGTCACCTCTTCGGCCAGCAGAGCCAGCGTGGGATAGGCGGGTTGCTCATCCGCAGTCGGCGGAATGAGAAATCTCTTGATGCGATGGAGCGTGTCGAGTGACCGCCGCAAGTCGAAAAGCTCACTCTCTTCCAAGTGTGTATTGACGATTCTGACCCGCTTGAGCGCCTCCCGAACGTCGTGGAAGTTGTCCAACGGGAAGTCTTCCTGCTTCTCGATGATGCGTCTGAACTCTCTGATTTCCGCCATTTGGGTGTTGATGGCGTCGGCGTCGGTCGAGAAGGACATGTTGTCCACCATCTCTTTGCCGAGAGTCGACAGGCAACGTCCTTTGATAGTCCTGCGGATTTCGTCAAATCCGACCTTTGTTTCAAAATTATCTGGGTAAATCATTTGGCTTCAGTTGTTTCATTGACCAGGTAGGCAATGTTCAAATAGGGTATGCCCGCGTTGCTTTGCAGGCCAATCTCGCAGGTGCGGCTGTTGGAATAGCCCACTTCTATGTCGGCGTTCTCTATCTGCGGGCGCAGTTTGCGGAGCGCGTATCGGTTCAGCTCAGGGTGCGTGAAACCTTTGTCGCCCGCAAAGGCGCAGCAGCCGACGCCTTCGGGGACCAACACATGGTCGGAACAGAGGCTTGCCAGCTCGATCATCCGGTCGGTCAAGCCCATCTCTCGCGTGGAGCAAGTGACGTGGATGGCAATCCGCTTGTGGGTGGGATGGAAGACGAGGCGGTCTTTCAGATAGGTCATGATGAACTCGACAGGCTCGTAGAGCTTCATTTTCGTGAAGACCTTGCGCATGCGGTGCAGGCAAGGGCTTTGGTCGCACACCACAGGATAGCGTCCTTCTTCGCTCGCTTTCCACAAGGCTGCCTCCAATTCGGCACTCTTTCGGTCGGCAATGTCCATCATTCCTTTGCTCTCCCAAATCTGTCCGCAGCACATGTGGTGCATCCCTTCGGGGAAGACGACTTCATAACCGGCCTTGTTCATGAGGCTTGTCATCTCGTCGACGACCGTCTTCTTCACAGGCGCACCTTTGCTCAGTCCCATCGTTTGGTTGATGCAGCTGGGGAAGTAGACCACTTTCAGCCGCTCGCCGCCGGCTTTCAGTTGATTCTTGGGGCGTTGTGGCTGACGCGTTGGGCGGGGCATGGCCACCGTCCATAGGGGCATGCCGGCTTTGTGGAACTGTTCCGTCAGAACCGTCATCAGCTTGTCGCCCAGAATGCTGTGGCCCAGGTGGGCCAAGTCGAGCACGCCGCGCAGCCCGCGCTTGATTCCGGCCATATGGTTGGCACCCAATTCCCCCACCTTGTAGCCCACGCGATTGTCGAGCATGTTGATTTGGCGGATGAGATGGGTGAGGTTTCCCGTGTTGATCTTCATGGGACAGCTGGTGGCGCACAGCCCGTCGGAAGCGCAGGTCTGGTCGCCTTGGTAGCGATATTGCTCCCGCAGCTTTCGCAGGAGCATGGGATTCTCTCCCGTTTGCTCCAAATGGCTGATTTCCCGCTGGATAGCGATGCGCATGCGAGAGGACAACGTGAGTCCGCAAGACACGCAGTTCACTTCGCAGAAGCCGCATTCGATACATTTGTTGGCGTCCTTCACGCCTTGGATCATGGCCTGTGTCGACGATTTGCCCTGCTCCAATGTCAGATAGCGTTCGCCATCGGGAATCTTCTCGTAGGGGAAACGCAGCTCGGGCAGGTCTTTCAGGTTCTGCGTGAAGCAACCGGGGTCGTCGTTGAAGATGACGCCCGGGTTGAGCAAGCCCTTCGGATCGAAGATGGCTTTCAGCTCCTTCATCACCTCGAAGGCTTCCGCACCCCACTCATAGCGCACGAAAGGCGCCATGTTGCGCCCCGTTCCATGCTCGGCTTTCAGCGAACCGTCAAACTCCTTGACGACAAGTTCGGTCACGTCGTGCATCATTTTCTCGTAGCGTTTGACCTCCATGTCGCTCTTGAAGCTTTGGTTCAGGATGAAATGGTAGTTTCCCGCAAAGGCGTGGCCATAGATGCAGGCGTCGTCATAGCCATGGTTGGCGATGAGTTTCTGCAACTTGACGGTCGCCTCGGGCAAGTCTTCTATGTGGAAAGCCACATCCTCTATCAGGCAGGAGGTGCCTATGGGGCGGGTTCCGCCGACCGAAGGGAAGATGCCCGACCGAATGGCCCAATATCGGTTGTAGACTTCGGGGTCTTCCGTGAATGTGGCCGGACGGTAGAGGTCGAACGATTGCAACACGTCGAGTATCGTATCGACATTTTTCTGCAGCGCTTCGTGCGAGACGGCTTTCGTCTCGGTGAGCACGGCGGTTAGCCCTTGATGGTTGCCGGGCATGACGCCGGCGATCCTGCCGGCGTCTACATCCTCCCGATATTGCAGGGAAACAGGGTCGTTCACGGCACTGAGCGACTTGTAGTCGAGCGTTTCGGCACTCTTCACCATGAGGTTTTCCGCGCTCATGGCCAAGTCTTGGTCGCCTGAAATGAGTTCTTTCAGTTTGACAATGGCCTCGCAGCTTTCCTTCATCGACTTGAAATAGACCATGGCCGACGCCTTGAAGGGATAGTCCTTGAGCGTCTTCATCGTCACTTCGGCCAGGAATGCCAGCGTACCTTCTGAGCCAACCATGCTGTGCGCCATGATGTCGAACGGGTCGTCGTAGGCGATGAGCGGGCGCAGGTTGAGTCCCGTGACGTTCTTGATACTGTATTTGTAGCGAATGCGGTCGGCGAGGGGCTTGTTGGCCCTGACCTTGTCGCGCAGCTGTTCGATTTGTTGAATGAATCGGGGGTGCGATTTTCTGAAAGCCTCTTTGCTTTCCTCGCTGCCGGTGTCGACGATTGTGCCGTCGGCCAGGATGAGTCGGGCGCTGACAAGCATGCGGTCGCTGTTGGCATGCACGCCACAGTTCATGCCCGAGGCGTTGTTGCTCACGATTCCGCCGACCATGGCACTGCCGACCGACGCCGGGTCGGGCGGGAAGACTCTGCCGAGCGGCTTCAGAATCTGGTTGACCTTGCCACCGACGACGCCCGGTTGCAACCTGATGGCTTGACCGTCATCCAGCAGCTCGTGTCGTTCCCAATGCTTGCCCGCCACGATGAGGACCGAATCGCTTATGCTCTGTCCGGAAAGGGATGTGCCGGCCGCGCGAAAAGTATAAGGAATGTTGTGTTTGTCGCAGGCTTGCAGGATTCGTGACACTTGTCGTTCGCCGTCCGACCGGATGACGATTTTCGGAACCAAGCGGTAGAAACCGGCGTCGGTTCCCCAGGCAAGCGTCCTTAGTTCATCGGTGTAGATTTGCTGTTCGTCCACGAATCGGCGAACATCTGTCAAGAATAGATCATAGCGTAGCGGCTCCATAGCGTCCCCTCTAAATATGTTTGTACATTATATATATTGCAAAATTAGCGATTAATTTCCATTCATCGATTATATCATGCGGCCTAAATCCGTATTTCCGGGCCACTTTGTCGTCTCTGTCGCATATATGTGCTACCTTTGTCGGGCAACAAGATGGAATCATGAACGTAATAGAAACAAGAATCAAGGGAGTCTTTGTCTTGGAACCGCGCCTGTTCCAGGACGCCAGAGGCTACTTTTTCGAGTCATACTCGCAACGGGATTTCGACAAGCAGGTACGGACAATCACGTTTTGTCAGGACAATGAGAGCCGGTCGAGCTATGGTGTCGTGCGAGGCCTGCACTTCCAACGGCCTCCTTACGCGCAAAGCAAGTTGGTCAGGGTGATTCGTGGCGCGGTGCTCGACGTGGCGGTGGACATTCGCAGAGGCTCGCCCACCTACGGACAGTGGGTAGGTTGCGAGATGACGGAAGCCAACCATCGGCAGTTTTTCATCCCCCGCGGCTTTGCCCACGGCTTTTCCGTGTTGAGCGAGACGGCCGTTTTCCAGTATAAGTGTGACAATTTCTATCATCCCGAAGCCGAAGGGGCCTTGGCCTTTGACGACCCGCAGCTGGCCATTGATTGGCGGATACCTGCCGACAAGGTCGTTCTTTCAGAGAAAGACAGGCACCATCCGTTGCTGAAAGACCTGGACAGTCCGTTTGTTGATGGCGAATGCTACGAGCCTTAATGTGCCGTTGTTTGCAACCGCAGTCCTTTGATTTCGCGAAAGCAGTCCTTCGGCGTTGCAACGGCAGTCCTTTTGCATTGCGAAAGCATAGCGGTTGGCCGCTGAAAGCAGTGCTTTTGGCGGTTGAAAGCAGGCTTGTTGGAAAGTGGGCGAGGAGAGATGGTGCGGCAACGGCTTCATCTTCGTCTGCCGGCGGCCGCCAGGCGTGTGACACCTTCCGTGCGTTCCCGCACGAAGGGCGGTCGAAATGGGGTGTGGAGGCTTGCAGGGGTGTGGAAAGAGCAGAAGCCCACTCTGAAAGAGCGGGCTTCTATGTTTGTTTGGAATAAGTTGTTTCGGTTTAAGCCTCGACGTTGGTCTTGGCGGCATACGCTTCTGGTGACAGAACGGAAACGGTGCTCTTGTTGAATTTACCCTTGTGGAAGTAAACGATACCGTCCGTCAAGGCATACAACGTGTCGTCTTTACCCTGAGCTACATTCTCACCGGGGAAATGCTTGTTGCCGCGCTGGCGGACAATGATGTTGCCTGCAACGATTTTCTGGCCACCCCAAATCTTGACGCCTAATCTTTGTGAAGCTGATTCACGGCCGTTCTTAGAACTACCTACACCTTTTTTATGTGCCATTCTTTGTTCCTCCTACGTTTTAAGCGATTACTGATTTTACTGTTACCTCTGTGAACTGCTGGCGATGGCCGTTCTTCTTGCGATAGTCCTTGCGGCGTTTCATCTTGAAAACGATGACTTTTTCGCCCTTGACAAGCGGGTTCACAACTTCAACTACTACTTTCGCGCCACTTACAGTAGGTGCGCCCACTGTGACAGTGCCTTCCTTGTCTACGAGAAGAACCTTGTCAAATTCAACAGTCTTGCCTTCCTCTACATCTTTGAGGCGGTTGACGAAGAGCTTCTTGCCCTCTTCGACCTTGAACTGCTGACCGTTAATTTCTACGATTGCGTACATTTTAATTGATATAAACGGTTTTCCGTAAGGCGTTTGGCATTCGGCCAACACTTCATCGAGCCTTTGCGGACTAAATCGGGTGCAAAATTACAAAAATTAAATAGTTATTCCTTTGCCGTATAAGCTGCGTGGATGTGGAATTATGGATAATTAACGAAACGGAGCCGCTTGTCGCCGTAATTTTAACTTATGTGCGCTTGTGCTTCAGAGTGTGCCCTTGGTCGTCGGCAGGGTGTAGTTCCAGATGTCTCGTCGGACGGCCATCTTGAGGGCACGGGCCAGCGCCTTGAATATGCTTTCTATCTTGTGGTGCTCGTTTGCGCCCTCGGCCTTGATGTTCAGGTTCATCCTGGCAGCGTCGCTGAGGCTCTTGAAGAAGTGTTGAAACATCTCCGTGGGCATATCTCCGATCTTCTCGCGTCGGAAGTCGGCGTTCCAGACGAGCCATGGACGGCCTCCGAAGTCGAGCGCCACTTGGCACAGGCTGTCGTCCATGGGCAGGCAATAGCCATAGCGTTCGATTCCGCGCTTGTCGCCCAAGGCCTCGGCGAGGCATTCCCCCAGCAGGATGGCCGTGTCTTCGATGGTGTGGTGCTCGTCCACATGCAGGTCGCCTTGGGCGCGGATGGTGAGATCCATCATGCCGTGCCTGCCAATTTGTTCGAGCATGTGGTCGAAGAATCCCACTCCGGTAGCTATGTCGCAGCGGCCGGTGCCGTCGAGATTCACCTTGACATGGATGTCTGTTTCCCGTGTAGTGCGTGTCTTCTCCACAATCCGCTCACCGGCAAACAGCAGTTCTGCAATCTTGTCCCACGTGAGTCCGTCCCCCAGGATGTAGGAGCGGCAGCCGATGTTGCGTGCAAACTGCGCGTCGGAGTCTCGGTCGCCGATGACGACGCTGCCGCCGATGTCGAATGCCGGGTCGTCGATATACTTGCGGACCATGCCGATGCCGGGCTTGCGACAGGGGGAGCCGTCTTCGGGGAAATGGTTGTCGATGAGTTGGTCGTCAAACACGATACCCTCTCCCTTCAGTGTTTGGAGGATGAAGTTGTGTATGGGCCGAAAAGTCTCTTCAGGAAAGGCCGGTGTTCCAAGTCCGTCTTGGTTTGTGACCATGACAAGTCGGAAGTCAAGCCGTTCGCAGATGAACCTGAGATTCTTGAAAACGCCGTCGACGAATTTCAGTTTGCCGAACGAGTCGACCTGTTCGTCTTCCGGTTCGGCGACGAGCGTGCCGTCACGGTCTATAAATAGTATTCTTTGCTTTTTCATCGATTCTGCTTTTGATGGACAGATATATGAAATAGGTGGAATAGAAAAAGAGCGACAAGACGTATTGCGCGAGGAAAAACAAAACGGTCAGCACTGCCACCAGCAGACAACCGAAGCACGACGGCAGGCCGTCGGGGTCGCCGATGAGCTGTCCTTGGACATTCGTGACCTGTTCCAAAGCCAGGATGAAGCCCGGCATGAGCAGGACAATCCATGTGGGTATCATGATGAGGAGCAGCACAAAGAGCGTCAGCAGGATGAATCCCTTGTGATGAAAGCCTTCCTTGTAGTATGCAGTAAAGACTTGCGAGGCCCGGGCTTCAGGGACAAACAGGTATTTTGTGGTGGAGTAAACCAGGGGGAGTAGGAAGACGATGAGCAGGATGAGCAGCAACGTCTTGAAGAGTTCCAAGAGCGAAAGCGTGAGAATGGGATGGCTTTTGGCCAGCGGTGAGAAGGCGGGCGTGAGCAGTTGGTTGCCGCCATAGACTGCGAGGAAAAGCCCAAAGACGATGACCGGAAAGATGAAGCTTCGCTTGCAGGCTTGTTTGTAGTCGCCTGTGATGCAGCCGGATAGCCTTCCTATGAATCCTGTTTCGGCCATGGCGAAGGCTGCCAGACAAGCAAGCGTGAGCACGGGGAGGAGCAACGGGTGGGCTGCCGCCTGCCGGATGGCGTCGGGATTGGGCAACAGCAGGTAGGTCAGGACTGCCGCGAAGAATGCGCCAAGCAATGCGGCAGGGTAGGTTTTGCGGAAGATGAGCCGCTTGTTGTTAGACAGCAGGGAGCATGCGGAGCCGATACATCCTCTGACTCCCTTGTTTTTAAATTCTATGTCCATAGTTATGTCTGAAAGAAGCGTGATAAACGATTGGAGATGATTACTTGCGACGCCGGCGGAACTCCGCGCAGGTGAGTGCCGTGGCGACCGCTACATTCAAGCTCTCTGCGGTGATGTTCCCTGGCGGATAGTTTGGTATCAGCAGACGGTGGCTCACAAAGCCGGCGACTTCGTCCGAAATGCCGTTGCCCTCATTGCCCATGATGATGATTCCGTTGTCCGAAAGCGTTGTTTCATATATGTCATGGCCATCCAGAAAGGTGCCGTATATCGGGATGGAGGACGGCAGATTCTCGAACAAGGCGGGCAAATCCATGTAGAAGGTCTGCACTCTGGCGATACTGCCCATGGTCGCCTGTACGGCTTTGGGACTGTAGATGTCGGCGGTCGAGGGGCTGCAAAAAATGGTTTGTATGCCGAACCAGTCGGCAATCCTTAGAATGGTTCCGAGGTTTCCGGGGTCTTGGACGCCATCGAGAGCCAGCGTCAGGCCTTGGCGTGCTTGTCCGATGGCTTCTTGTTCTGAGCGTGTGGGGATGGAAAAGACCGCCAGCACTTCCTGGGGATGTTGGAGAAAACTGAGTTTGCGCAATTCTTCGTGGGAGACTTCCAGTAGCTCTGGCGAAGAAACGGTGGTGGGTGCAACCGCTTTCAGGCTTTTTTCATAGTAGGATTCCATCCATGAGGATTCTGCAACGATGAGCCGGGGAAGCATCGTATGCAGCAACTCGCCTACGATTTTGGGCCCTTCAGCGACAAAGCAGCCAAATTGACGTCTGAACTTCTTTTGTTCGAGTGATTTGATATACTTGATCTTAGCTTTGCTTATCATCATTGGGAGCTTTTGAAAGGCAGATTGCAAACGCGCAGTGGGCCGTTTCTTGTTTGATGTTACAAAGTTAATACAAATACCGGCATGGCGTGGCAGTTGATTCCCTAAATAATATTAATCTGCAAAACGGCATGGAGCATGTGTCGGAAAAATGTTTCGCAGTTCGGATGAGCCTATGGCAACGGGATAGCGGCGGCACTTGCGCTGTTTGTCGGAACGCATTGGGAGCGGAAAGAGGTGGGCATGAAAAAAGGCAACCTTGACAGATTGCCTTTTTTTCATTTGTTTTCAGTTTGCTTTTCTTCGTTTGAAAAGATGCAAACTCACGTTAGATTTGCTCCGACCAGTCTTCCTGGCTCTTGCGAACATAAGTCTGATAACGGAGTTTCGCCATCTTCTCTGCCTGTGAGAACAGCTCTGCGGCTTCTACGGGGTAGGCCTTTGCCACTGATGAGTAGCGGACTTCGCCCATGAGGAAGTCTTGGAATTCCTCCCACTTCGGGGCCTTGGAGTCAAGCTGGAACGGATTCTTGCCTTCGTCGGCAAGGCGCGGGTCGTAGCGCCAGAGGTGCCAGTAGCCGCATGCTACGGCCAGTTCTTCCTCACGTTGGCTGGTGCCCATGCTTCTCTTCATCTTCTTGGTGCCCTTGATACCATGGTTGATACAGGGAGCATACGCAATGATCAGAGATGGGCCTGGGTAGGCTTCGGCTTCGCGGATGGCTTTCAATGTCTGTGCATTGTCAGCTCCCATGGCTATCTGTGCAACGTAGACATAGCCGTAGGTCGTCTGCATCAGGCCGAGGTCTTTCTTACGGATGCGTTTTCCTTGAGCCGCAAACTGCGCGATGGCGCCAAGTGGAGTGGACTTGGAGCTCTGTCCACCGGTATTCGAGTAAACTTCGGTGTCGAGAACGAGGATGTTTACGTCTTCACCCGAAGCAAGAACATGGTCGAGACCGCCGTAACCGATGTCATAAGAAGCACCGTCTCCACCGATGATCCACTGGCTGCGCTTCACGAGATAGTGGTCGAGGGTCTTGAGTTCTGCACAGATTGGGCAGCCTGCTTCGGCACCGGCGGCAATGAGCGGCTTGAGTTCTGCGGCAGCTTCCTTGGACGCGTCGGCGTCATCCTTGCCTGCAATCCATTTCTCTGCGGCTTCCTTGAACTCTGCCGGACAGTCTTCGTGGGCAGTCGCGTCGTTCAGCAACTTCACGATACGTTCTTTCATCTTCTTGTTTCCCAGAGCCATGCCCAAACCAAATTCGCAGAAATCCTCGAATAGAGAGTTGTCGAATGCCGGTCCCTGGCCATTGGCGTTCGTCGTATAGGGCGTGGATGGTACGGAAGCCGAGTAGATCGAAGAGCAACCTGTGGCGTTGGCAATCATCTCGCGGTCGCCATAGAGTTGGGAAATCAGCTTGACATAAGGTGTCTCTCCACAACCGGCACATGCGCCGGAGAACTCGAACAAGGGTTGTGCGAACTGCGAGTTCTTCGGACTCTGCTTGATGTCTACGAGATGTTGCTTCGAGGTTACGTTCTTGATGAGATAGTTCCAAGTCTGATTTTCCTTGATCATATCCGGTGCGTCGACATTGAATGGAGCCATCTTCAAGGCCTTTTCACCCTTCTTGCCGGGGCAGACGTCGGCACAGTTGCCGCAGCCGAGACAGTCAAGTACGGAAACCTGGATGCGGAAGTTCATGCCTTTCAGCGTCTTCGGAGCAAGCACGTCGATGGTGTTGCCGTCGAAAGCGGCTGCTTCCTGCTCGTCCAAAACGAACGGACGGATGCAAGCGTGGGGACAAACGTAGGCGCACTTGTTGCACTGGATGCAGTTGTCCGAATTCCAAATGGGAACGAACGCTTCCACACCACGCTTCTCGTATGCAGAAGTTCCATTCTGCCAAGTTCCGTCAACGGTGTCGTATTTGACAAAGTCGGAAACCTTCAGAAGGTCGCCGGCCTGTGCGTTCATAGGACGGACAATCTCCTTGATGAAATCGGGTGCGTCGTCGATGTTGCCGTTGTCGTCGGCCAGTTCCGCCCATGCGGGGTCGACAGCCAATTCCTTATATTCGCCGCCACGATCCACGGCCGCGTAGTTCATGTTGACAACGTCTTCACCTTTCTTGCCATAAGACTTCACGA
Organism: Segatella baroniae DSM 16972 = JCM 13447; assembly: GCF_000426585.1. Classification (GTDB taxonomy): domain Bacteria; phylum Bacteroidota; class Bacteroidia; order Bacteroidales; family Bacteroidaceae; genus Prevotella; species Prevotella baroniae. Next base: position 260,630 of record NZ_AUFQ01000001.1, on the reverse strand, counting down.
TGAAAGCTTTCATCTGTTCTACGGCCAACTCTACAGGGATGACGCCTGTAATGCGGAAGAAAGCCGACTGGAGAATGGTGTTGGTGCGGTTGCCCAGACCGATTTCCTGGCCAATCTTGGAAGCGTTGATGTAGTAAACCTTGACGTTGTTCTTGGCAAAGCAGCGTTTTACCTTGTTGGGAATGAAGTTGATCAGTTCCTCACCGTCGAAGATTGTATTCAGAAGGAAGGTGCCGTTCTTGCGCAAACCGCGTGTCACGTCGTACATGTGCAGGTAAGCTTGAACGTGGCAAGCCACGAAGTTGGGCGTATTTACCAAATACGAAGAGTGGATGGGGTCGTCGCCGAAGCGGAGATGCGAGCAAGTGAAGCCACCGGACTTCTTTGAGTCGTATGAGAAGTAGGCCTGGCAATACTTGTTGGTGTTGTTGCCGATAATCTGCACAGAGTTCTTGTTGGCGCCAACCGTTCCGTCGGAACCGAGTCCGAAGAACTTGGCTTCGAACATGCCGTCGCCCCCCATTGGGATTTCTTCTTCTTCGGGAAGTGAAGTGAAGGTGACGTCGTCGACGATACCTACCGTGAAATGATCCTTGGGCGTTGGCAATTCAAGGTTCTTGAACACGGCGACAATCTTGGCCGGAGTCGTGTCGGCGGAACCGAGACCATAGCGACCACCGACAATCAACGGCTTGCGCTCGTCGTTGTAGAGTGCCGACTTCACGTCAAGATACAGCGGTTCTCCCTCTGCCCCCGGTTCTTTCGTGCGGTCGAGAACGGCGATGCGCTTGACAGTGGCAGGAAGCGTCTTCTTCAGGAAGTCGACGGAGAACGGGCGATAGAGGTGAACTGCAACCATACCTACCTTCTTTCCTTGCTTGTTGAGATAGTCGATTGCCTCGCGGGCAGGCTCTGTGGCGGAGCCCATCAGGATGATAACATTCTCTGCGTCTTCAGCTCCATAGTAGTTGAACAGGTGGTATTCGCGTCCGGTAATCTTGGAAATCTCGCCAAGATAGCTCTCCACTACTTCGGGAATGGCGTCGTAGTACTGGTTGGAAGCCTCACGATGTGTAAAGAAAGTCTCGGGGTTTTCGGCGGTACCGCGTGTAACCGGGCGCTCAGGAGAGAGGGCGCGGTCGCGGAAACGCTTCACGGCATCCATGTCAACCAATGGACGTATGTCCTCCATGTCCATGGCCTCGATTTTGTGATACTCATGCGACGTGCGGAAACCGTCGAAGAAGTTGATGAAGGGAACGCTGGTCTTCAGTGTCGAAAGATGAGGAACGGCGGAAAGGTCCATCACCTCCTGTACGGAACCGGAGCAGAACATGCCGAAGCCGGTCTGGCGGCATGCCATCACATCCTGGTGGTCTCCAAAGATACAAAGCGAATGAGAAGCCAATGTACGGGCCGATACGTTGAAAACGCAGGGCAGCAATTCGCCGGCAATCTTGTACATATTGGGAATCATCAACAGCAAACCTTGAGAAGCAGTGTAGGTGGATGTGAGCGCACCGGCCTGAAGTGAGCCGTGAACAGCACCCGCCGCACCTCCTTCGGATTCCATTTCCTGTATGGAAACGGTTTGACCGAAGAGATTCTTACGACCTTTGGCAGCCCATTCGTCAACATGCTCAGCCATGGGAGATGACGGAGTAATAGGGTAGATGGCAGCTACTTCGGTGAACATATAGCTCACATGTGCAGCAGCGGTATTACCATCACATGTCATAAACTTTTTTTCTTTAGCCATTTTTTATTTAGATTAAAATGAATATATATGTCTTTGTTCGTTGATAGTCAATTCAAATGTCAATAGAGGAAGCCCAAGAGCCAAAGCGGAATCTGGTTTCCCTTTCCTATTTCTGTGTTGTAGCGGGCATAGAACGTGTCGGTGCTGTACCTGATCTTGTGGTCGCTTTGCGCGTCGCACACCCTGAACTTCAACTTTCCGTCCACCATGAAGAAATGTTCTTTGTTTCCTTGGTTTACCAGATGGTCCTTCCAAAGGGAATTGACGAAAAAAGTCTCCATCAAGTCTTGCTGGCTGGCTTGAATCGGGTAGATGGCATACATCAGGTTGGAGTTGTGCATCATGATTTTGCTCGGCTTCTTCGGAAACTCTTCGCCGACGGGATAAATGATGTTGATGAGCCGGGCGTCCGCCAAATACTTGATGTAATTCATCACCGTTGCACGGCTGGTTTCTATTTCGTGCGCCAGATTGCTGATGTTGGGGACTTTCGGACCGTCGACGGCCAGCAGATAAAACAGCTTCTTGATCTTTGTCAGGTATTTCAGCTCTATCTGTTTGATGAGCAGGATGTCCACTTCGGTCATCATGTTCATGGTTTTCAGAAGATTCTCCGAGAAGTTCCGGTGTTCCAGGAAGAACGGATAGAAGCCGTGGTGGATGTATTCGGCGAAATAAGAAGAGGGACTTGCCTTGGGTAGAATGTCTTTGATGATTTGCTCGTGCGACTTTAAAATCTCGTCCAGCGTGTAAGGGCGGAATGTGTTGCCGGTCTGTAGGTTCAGAAACTCTCTGAAAGAGAAGCCGCGCAAGTTGTAACTTCTTACAATTCCGTTAAGTTCCGGATTCTCATCTTTCAGCCGCATCACGCTGGAGCCTGTGAAGACGATCTGGAGTTGTGGGAAAAGATCGTAGCATTTTCGCAGCTCCAGGCTCCAATCGGGCTGCTTGAAGACTTGGTCGATCAACAAAACCTTTCCGTTGTGAGCGACAAAGTCGGCCGCAAAGTCGGCTATTCCTTTGCCTTGGAAGTAGAAATTGTTCATGTTGACGTACAAGCATCGCCTGTCATGGGGGCCGTACTTCTCCTTTGCGTATTGAAGCAGGAAGGTCGTTTTCCCAACGCCACGAGTCCCCTTTATGCCTATCATGCGTTCGTTCCAGTCTATTTCGTCCATGAGGGTACGACGGACTGTGGCGTCAGTATGTTCGACCAAGTAGGAGTGAGTTCGAAAAAAAGCTTCCATGTCACGCTTCCGTTTTTGTTTTATCCTTGCAAAGGTAGTAACTATTTTGTTAAATTGCAAACTCTGGATTACAAAAAACGATTTAATTTTATGATTCTTTATAGGTGACCGCTATGCTGCGACGATGTTTTTGTACCTTTGTACGGTGAAACTACATGTATTCAATCCGGAGCACGACATCTCCCTTGGCCTCGACAGCTGCCGTTTTACGCTTCCCAAGGCCGTTGCGCATTTGAAGCGGGTGTTTGATTTCCTTCCGGTCATTTGGGCGGATGACGGCGATTTGATACTCGTCGACGACGTGGAAAGGGCCGTGGCGGGCTGTTCCAAGTTGGGGATGGGCCGCTCGGCAAGTGGCAGGAAAGGGTGGGGTGACGTCCTTTTTGTAACTCCCGACATGCTGGGTTCCGCCGAGTGGGCCAATCGCATCACTGCGATAGAGGGCTGGGGGATGGACAAAAAGCTGCTGACCGACATATGCACGATTCAACCCCGGCTGGCTCCGATGCTGCCCGGAGAATCGTATTTGGCGAATGTACGCAACATGAGCGCGCGCTTTTGGGCGGCGGAGAAGCTTGTCCCTAAATTTCAAACCCTGCCTCACGTGGTTGTCGAAGCCCGCCGGTTTTCCGATTACACCTTATTATATAATACACTTCAGGCGGGGAGACGCTATGTCGTGAAGGCTCCGTGGAGCAGCAGCGGGCGAGGGGTGCGCCTTTTGGAACCGTCTTTTGACGCCCGGTCTGCCGGCATGGGGCGGAACGTACACGTCGATTCCCACCAAGAAAACTGGATCAAGAATGTCATCAGAGCACAGGGATGTGTCATGCTGGAGCCTTATTGGGCCGGCAAAGTGATGGATTTTGGCATGGAATTTGAAGCCGATTCCACCGGCATACGCTATCAAGGATTGAGCATTTTCAAAGCGAAGAATGGCGCTTATCTGGGCAATCTGCTGGACACGGAAGAGAACAAGCGCCTACTTCTGGCCGCCCATGTGGACATGAAACTGCTGGACAAGCTGACGAAAGCCATCCTGCGGGAACTGGACGGATTGATTGTCGGCAACTATACAGGCCCTTTCGGCATAGACATGATGTTGCTGGAGGACGGACGAATCAATCCTTTGGTGGAATTGAACCTGCGCCGGACGATGGGTCATGTCGCCATTCAGCTTCATGCAAGGACGCGCCGCAAAGGTTGGATGGTGCTGAATCCGGCCGAGGCTTGTGTCGATGTCGTGGACTGAAGCTTTACGGGACGTTTCTCAAAAGGCTGCCGTTGCTTTGTAAAAGCTGCCTTTTGGCGTTGCAAAAGGATAGCTTTGGCGCGCTGAAAGGGCTGCTTTGAGCGGCAGAAAGGATAGCTTTTGGAAAATGACTGTCCGACACTTGCTCCCGAGGGGAGGGCTTTCGATTGAAAGCCGACCAATTGTTGGCTCATGGTCGTGGTGCCGTTCCGCTTCTTTCGTCAAGTTCCCGTTTGCTCATTTGGGCCAAACCATTTAATCGAAATTGCACAAAATTTACAAATTCACGAACTTTTTTAACTGAAACGGTTGCGTTTTGTAAAAAAAGAATTATATTCGCAGCTGTAAAATGTCTCCGCGAGGAGTAAAGCGTAAAACAACGATAATCGCTATGCAAAACAACAACGACAGGAGCGCGCAGGACGCGTCGGCGCCGTCACGGCTTTCCCACGGCACGTGGGATGGCGGATTGCGGCGGTTTCACCCCCTTGTTTGTTAGAAACGTTCCCATTTTGGAAGTTGCACAATCAGTGATTGATGTGTTTTGGCTGTGACCGCGAGGTCGGTTTCAGCACATGATGGTCGTATCGTATGTTCGAAGAGAGATTTTTCATTTGACACCAAAGAGAGATTCATTTATTTAATACCAAGAATGTATGGTTGAATTGTTTAAGAAAGAGATGGAAGTCTTGCCCCTCTTGTGCGGCAAGGCGAACGTCAGCCGAATCATTGTGGGGGCGATTGTCGGCTTTCTGTTCTTGCCACAAGCGGTGTTTGCCCAGGAAGGCAAGGACGTTCCCCAACAAGTGAGCAACACATCCAAGGGACAGTTGTACCGCGGAGTCGTCGTCGACGATGATGACCAACCGCTCGTCGGCGTCACCGTGACGGACAAGAGTGGCAGGACTGTCGCCGTGACAGACGTCAATGGCGAATACAAGGCCATGTTGTCCACAGGCCGTTCCACGCTCACGTTTTCGTATGTGGGCATGCGCAAGCAGGTGGTTCGCGTGGAACCTGGCAGGAAATACACCGTCAGGATGCAGTCCGACGCCCACCAACTCGGCGAGACGGTGGTCACGGGTATCTACACGCGCAAGAAAGAGAGCTTCACCGGTTCAGCTTCGTCCTTCAGACAGGAGGACTTGAAAGCCGTCGGCAACCAGAACGTTCTGCAAAGCCTCTCTGCGTTGGATCCGTCGTTTGTGATTGCTGAGAACAATCTGATGGGTTCGAATCCCAACGCGACGATGAAAGTGTCGATCAACGGGGCCACCAGCATCAACGGGCTGTCCGATGCTTACGGCACCGACCCCGACCGTCCGCTCTTCATCCTCGATGGTTTCGAGACCACCCTTGAGCGCATCTCAGACCTCAGCATGGACCGGGTGGAGAGCATAACGATACTGAAAGATGCAGCCTCGACAGCCATCTACGGCTCGAAGGCCGCCAACGGCGTAATCGTGGTGGAGACCAAGAAGCCCGAAGCCGGCAAGTTGCGCTTCACCTACAATGGAAACTTCCAGCTGAGCTGGGCCGACTTGACTGACTACAACCTCATGAACTCCCGTGAGAAACTCGAATTTGAAAAGATGTCGGGCTACTATGGCACTCTCGACGGCGAAGGAGAGATACTGAACGACTTGAATCGCGCCACCTATTACTCAAGATATAAAAAGGTGGTTGCAGGCCTGGATTCCTATTGGATGAACGAACCGCTGCGGCTCGGCTTCACCCAGGACCACAGCTTCAACGCCGAAGGAGGCGATTCGGCTTTCCGCTACGGACTCACGTTTCGATACAAGGACACCAAGGGCGTGATGAAAAATTCCGACCGACAGAACATCGACGGGTCGGTGGTCTTGTCCTATCGCATAGACAAATTCAACTTCACCAATCAAACCAACATCTATTACACCACGACCGATGACAATGTGGTGTCGTTCCGTCAGTTTTCTTCGGCCAACCCTTATTATGCCAAGCGTGACGAGAACGGCGAGGTGTATAAGGTCTTGGAATCCTACAGCACCTTGGGAGGCTCCCAATATGTTTACAATCCATTGTGGGACTTCAGCCAGAAGAGCTTCAGCAAGAGCGACAACGTCACGTTGAACAACAATTTCAACGTAGAGTATCGCCCCCTTCAGGGGCTTCGTGTCACGGGACGTTTTGGTTTTACAACCTCGCGGGGCACCGGCGAGACCTTCAAGTCTCCATTTGCCTCCACATTCACCAGCAGTACGGAACTGAAGCGGGGCAGTTATTCCAACCGCATCGGCAATAACACTTCTTTTGACGGCAGCCTGATGGTGAGCTATGGCGGCACGGTCGGCGGGCATACCTACAATCTGCTTGGAGGGGCGCAGGCGTCCGGGCGCAAGAACAGCGGCGACACCTATTCCGTGCGGGGCTATATAAGCGACCAATTCTCCAATCCCAACTTTTCCAATGGCTATCCAGATGGCGAGAAACCTGTTTCGTCCATCACCAAGACCCGCTCTGCCAGTTTCTACATGAACGGCAACTATGCCTACGACATGCGCTACCTGTTCGACTTCAATCTGCGTAGCGATGGCGCTTCGGTGTTCGGTGTGAACAATCCGTTCTCAACCACTTATTCCATCGGTGTGGCCTGGAACATCCACAACGAACACTTCTTCAAGAAGAACGATGTCGTCAACAATCTGAAGTTGAGATACACCTATGGCAAACCGGGCACCGACAACATAAACGCCAGGCTCGCCAACAACGTGTACGGCTATTACACGGCCAATGCCAATCCGTTTGGCCTCGCCGCCATCGTGTCGCAATGGGGCAACAAAAACTTGAAGTGGAAACGCACCCAGACCCACAACTTCGGTTTGAACGCGTTGCTTTTCAAGAATCGCTTGTCAGTGGTTCTCGACTATACGATTCGCAAGTCCGACCCGGAACTCATTCCCGTAGAGCAGCCTACTTCCACGGGTGTTTCGAGCATTCCTATGAATATCGGAGCAACGGACAACCATAGCTTCGCACTTACGCTCGGTTATGATGTCATCAAGCGTAAAGACTTGGTGTGGCACCTCACTGGCAACTTGCTGCACACCAAGACCACCTATTATAATATAGGTGACATCTTGGAAAAACTCAACGAGCAAGGCAGGGCTTCGCAAACCCTCACCCGCTATTATGACGGGGCAAGTACAACGGCCCTGTGGGCGGTCAGGTCGCTCGGCATAGACCCGATGAGCGGTAACGAACTCTTCCTCAAGAGAGACGGAACCTATACTTACAAGTGGGATTCCAACGAAGAGGTGGTGTGTGGAGACGCCACGCCGAAAGCGCAAGGCAACTTTGGAACCACACTCCGGTGGAAAGGATTCTCCTTGGGCGTGAATTTCGCCTATCGTTTTGGCGGCCAGGCAAAGCTCAACACGCTCTTGACCAAGGTGGAGAACATCAGCCAGACGTCCATCAAGTATAATCAGGATCGCCGCGCCCTGCACGACCGATGGCAGAAGCCCGGCGACCGCGCCAAGTTCAAGCGCATTGATGATACGTCGACGACCAACATTTCCTCAAGGTTTGTGGCTGACGAGAATACGATCGAGTGTACCAGCCTTACTTTGGGATATGAAAACACCACCGCTCGATGGCTGAACGTGGCTGGATTGTCGTCCATCTACTGTAGGATGTACACCAACAACCTGTTCCGCATTTCAACGATCAAGGAAGAGCGTGGCCTTGACTATCCTTTCTCAAGAAGTGTATCTGCTTCTATCGGACTTCGTTTCTAACATTAAAATACAGACAATGATGAATATATCAAAGATAATAAAGCTCGGATTCCTGTCCGTAGCTACCATGGCGACCATGACATCTTGTTCGGAATGGCTGAAGGTCGACTTGGAAGACTCCATTTTGGAAGGTAAACTCTACGAGAACAACGATGGATATTTTGCGGCTCTCAATGGGATTTACTCAAAAATGAACGAGACCTATGCCACAACGCTCAGCATGGGGATGATAGACGTGATGGCACAATATTATAATGTGGCAAAAAACAGCAACCATGCCTATTACATCGCTGCCAACTACAAGTATTCCGAGGAGAGCTTCAAGAGCCGGTCGAATGCCATCTGGACTTCGCTCTACTTCTACATAGCCAACCTTAACACGTTGATAGAGCATTGCGACGTAAGTGACAGCAAGCTTTCCGCCATCTATAAGCCATACGTCAAGGGTGAGGCATTGGCCTTGCGGGCTTTCTTCCATTTCGACTTGCTCCGCCTCTATGGCCCCATCTATTCGAAGGAGACGGAGAATGACAAAGCCATCCCTTACCAAGAGACGTCGTCGAAGGATGTCCAGCCCATCTTGACGGCAAAGCAGGTGGCTGAAAAAGTCATGCGCGACCTCGATGAAGCTTCTGAATTGCTCAAGGAAGACCGTATCCGCAAGGATGGGGTGGTGAATGGTGATGGAGAAGACCCCAATGAGACGACTTTGCTGCGCTATCGCCAATACCGTCTGAACTATTACGCAGTTCTGGCATTGAAGGCCAGACTCTATCTTTGGATGGGCGACAAGGATAATGCCTATGCCACTGCCTTGTCGATTATCGAGGAGAACAAGAAGAACAACACCTTTCCCTGGATAGCCAAAAAAGCCGTGACCGACAGCAGGAATCCTGATTGTATTTTCTCGACAGAGGTGATGTTCGCGCTCTACAACAGGTCGAGGGTAAAAGGTTATGATGCACTTTTCAGTCCTCAAGCCGACATGAAAAATACGCTCTATTTCAAGGGAGCGTCGTTGGCAGAGGGTGATTTGGAATCAAAACTTTCTTATTTCTATGACGATATGGGCGACTTGCGTCGCAGCAGCATGTGGATTGTGGAGGAATTGTCTTCCAATGATGAAGGAGGAATGTTGAACAAACAGAATGCGCTATGCTTCAAGAAGTTTGCAGACCTCAGCGAAGATACCAACTATCGCTACATGCAGCCGCTAATCCGGCTGAGTGAGATTTATTTGATTGCGGCAGAATGTGCCAAGACACCGGAAGAGGCCATAGGTTATATCAATGAAATTCGCAAGGCAAGAAACTGCGTGAACTTGGAGTTGTCCGCCACAGGTGGGGACAAGGAGATAGAGAACTATGTTTATCGCGAGTTCATGCGCGAGGAGATAGGAGAGGGACAGATGTTCTATTATTACAAGCGGCACGCGGCAGAGCAGATGATGTCCGGTACGGAGTTCGGCAAGCCGAATTATTGGACGGGAACGGTGACCGCTATGGAAGGTTCCTATAAGATGGAGCTCTCAAACTATGTCTGGCCCTTGCCGGAAGTTGAGGTCAATAAGAGAGTAAACAAATGAAAAGGAGGGATCAACGTATGAAAAAGAAAATATTTTCGATTTTGCTGCTTGCCGTCGTTCTCGCATCGCTGATAGGCTGTGAGAAAGAACTGATGAGTTATGAAGGCAAAGACTGTCTTTACTTTGATGTGCGGAGAGGGCAGGCGTGGATTGCGGAAAAGAGTTGGGCGCATTACAATTTCACGGAAGTGGCTTTTGGCAACATGACGACCAATGACACGACATTGACGCTGAAAGTGGGAGCTACTGGTGACATCAAGGATTACGACAGACCATTCGCTGTTGTCGTCAACCCCGACAGCACCACGGCCGAAGCAAATGTTGAATATGAAGGTTTGCTGTCGGAATACGTCATCAAGGCAGGGGAAACAAGTGCGGATGTTAAAATAAAGGTCAAGAAGACCGATCGCATGAATGGCGATACGGTCAAAATACAGCTGACCATCCAGCCGAACCAGTATTTTGACTTGATGTTTGATGATTTCGGAGATTCTCCCGGCCATTACGCTCCCATTGTCAACAAGAAGTTTGACGGCAACCACAATGCTGCTGTTCATAACGTGTTTGTCAATGATGTGCTCACGAAGCCTGCCGGATGGTATGGTTCTGCTACAGGAGGCCTTTTCGGGCAGTTCTCTGCCAAGAAGTATCGTTATATCATGGAAGTTACCGGCACAGACATCACGGCTTTCAAGGATGGCAATACAATGAGCTTTGCCCGTGCGCAAGCCGTCAGCCAAAAAGTGGCGAAGCAGCTGCTCGACGCAGCCATGAAAGAAACGCCAGTACTTGACGAAGATGGGAGTATGATGTGGGTTTCATACGTCAATATTCTTGGTGGAACACGTGGGTGGAGCCAATTTACCAAACCAGAGGAGTATTATAATAAATAAGTGAAGCTATGAAGAAATATTATATGATATATCTGCTTGGCGTTCTTACACTCTCGTCGTGTGTGGAAGATGAGGGCAACAACACCATGAATGCCATCAACGAGGCGCGGATAGAAGGAATTGAAGGCCAATACTACAAGGTGACGAACCTTGAAACGTTGGAAATTCCGGTGAAAGTGACGGGGACGTTGTCAGGCGACAAATCCGATCAGTTTACATACGAATGGTTCTTGTGCAACAATGCGCTGAATGAGAGTTATCACCGGCATCAGACCATCAGCAGAGAGAAAGACCTTTCTTTTCCTGTCAATGTCGTTCCAGGAGAGTATCGTCTCTTCTTTCGGGTGAAGGACAAAGACAGCAAGATGGTGTTCGAGAAACGTAGTGCTTTGAATGTGTTGAGTCCGTATGTGCGGGGCTTCTATGTTTTTGGCGACAAGGACGATGGAACTTGTGGAATAGACTTCATCAGTATGATGGAAGGACGGGATACAACCGTCATAGCTGGTTTGCTCGACAATACGCAAGGTATCAGAAGCGCGGAGAAACTTGTATTCATGGGACATAGTTACTCTATGGATTTTGAAGCACTCTGGGCGGTTACCAAAGACAACTCTTACGCGTTGAACAGTTCTGCCAATGAAACGAGGATTACTTTCAATACCGGCAAGAGTCTTGAAAATATGATTTTCCCATCCATCGAGGGGACGACGAAACCGTATGTGGTGAGAGGCTTGTTTCCAAAACCTTATGGAAAGGCGAACGATTGCATGTCCGGAAGTTTCAGATGCCTGCTGACCGACAAGGATGCCTTCTGGTGTTCGCAGATGCCCATGGGGGAATCCTATGGCAATCCTTTCAACTGCTATTCGGCCGGCTCAAACGACTTGGTGCAGTTGTCGCCCTACGTATTTTATCCGGCAACAGGAGGTTATGTGAGCACGTTGGCTTTTTACGACAAGACAAATCATAAGTTCGTGCGTGTCAACGGAGCTTCCTATGGCGTTACCAATCTTGCCGATTACAGTTTCTCTTCCGATTTGCCCTTTAGTGCAGACCAGACCAAATATACGCCGGCGAGAGACTTGGTCTATGGAGAGAATGCCAATACTGGTTATTCCTATGCTTTGATGAATGATGCCGACGGCAATTTCTTCGTTTATGTATTCCGTATCGTGAGATACACAGCTACAGGCATGCAACGTTCTTCCGCTCGGCAGGTAGACCTGTCGGTGGCCAAGGACTTCGCCAAGGCTTCGCACTATACGTTTTATTCCAGCCAGCCGATAATACTCTACGCAGTGAACAAGGATTTGTGGGCATACAATTACAACACCAACAAAGCAAAGAAGCTGAACAGTTTCAAGGGGAAAATCACATATCTCGCCATGGACTTTGATTCGGATGACAATCCTGACGACGTGATTGTCGCTACTTATTCTCCAACAGAGAAGGGCTTCGTATACAAGTATGAGATGAAAGACGATCCTAATGAGGTGTCATTTGCGGAAAAGCAATACAAGACAGGAAGTTATCCTTGGAAAACCAGCCTGAAAGTAAAGAGTGTCACTTATCGTAATTGTTCTGATTAATGGCTTAATCCCCCTGGATTGTGCAGGTTTGTATGACGAAGCCTGCACAATTTTTGGGGGAATCATAGAAAATCACTTCTTTGTTTATATCTATATAGGCACTTATTGAAGGTATCCGCTGTTCTGTTTAATTAATCCTTCTGTGATACGTATCTCGTATTCGGGAATAGGAAGATTCCAACGATTGGGGGCAATAGAGCCGAGCGTGGTGTCTCCAAGCAAATTGTTGGTGCGCATAAGATCCCATCGATATTGACCTTCATAGGCCAATTCCATGCGACGTTCTTTCAATATGGCACGGAGCAATGCTTCTGCTGTCGGGAAATCGGCAGCTGTATATAGTGCAGGCTTCTTGTCGTTTGGGAATGCGCGCTGGTGAACTTCATTGAGTTGGTCGATTGCCGCTTGGGAAATGCTATTGGAAGACCGTACCAGAGCCTCGGCGTAGGTAAGTTTGATTTCGGCCAAACGAAGATAAATAACGTCGTCGTACTTGCCTCCATAGTATTTGGCCGTCGTGTAATCGTTGGGATTATCGGCCGTCGAGCCGTGTTTGATTAGGTTGGTGCGGCGTACATCGTTAGCTTCATAATAATTAATGGCTGCCTTTGGGATATAAAAACTGACCTTGCGATAGTATGCCATGCCGTTGGGATAGTTCTTGGCGTATATTCTGCTTGGTTCAAAAAAGATCAGTTCCGTGCTGTATGTCGTCGGATCGGGATAGCTGCCGGCCTGCGAAAATTCATTGGAAGGGAAGAGATTGTTAGAATATTCGCTTGATAAAGAAGAGAACAGGTAGGCTGTGTTTTGGAGAACGGCATGGGCATAATCGGCCGCTAGCTTCAGTTCTTCCTGATTGTCTTTGTAAGAAGCCTTGTATAGATATACCCTGCTGAGCAGGCTTTGGGCTACGCTCTTTGTCGCCCTGATGCGTGATGAGGTTGCGGGAACGGCGTCAGGCAAGTCGGGAAGCGCTTCCGTGAGGTCTTTGATGATTTGCTGCCAACATTCGCTGTTCGTACTTCTGCCTTTTGAATCTTTGGGATTGTAACCACTGTAAGGTTCAAGAGTGAGCACGACTCCATCGCCCGCATCGTTGCCCAATAGAGCCTGGTCACCGAACATGGCCAACAGTTGGAAATAAACGTAAGCCCTGATGAATTTAGCCTCTGCTATATGTTGCCGTTTGATGGGTTCTGCATATTGCCCGTATTGCTCGATTCCCCGAATAATATTGTTGGAATAATCAATTGCATTATACCCCCAATGCCAGATTTGGTATAAGAAATTATCGTGTTCATTGGATGTATACTTACTTTCTTCTACAGCAACAAAGGTGGGGGAGGTGGCTCTTACCTTCAGATTGTCGGTTGTCAAGTCGCCTAATTCGAAGGTATAGCCCGAGTTTGAATAATTGTTTTGGTCTTGGGGGGCACCGCTCAGAAAGACATTCAGCCTGACATAACTGCCGGTCAAGGCAGCCAAAGCCGTTTTCTCATTGCGGTATACCTTTTCGTCTACGTATGTATTCTCGGGTTCCAGATCCAATCCGCAAGCTGTTATGAAAATTGTCAGCCCCAGAATCATACCGTTTTGTATATATTTGATATTCATATCGTTTTGTCGTTAGTGATTGAAAACTCTTTTCTTGTAAGGGTTTAAGTCACACTTGTCAGAAAGTTGCGCTTAAACCGAATTGCATACTGCGCGATGAGGGCATGGTGCTGTTGTCGTAGCCTGATAAAGTGGCGGACGAACCGAAGGCACTTACTTCCGGGTCTAAACCGCTATACTTGGTCAAAGTAAAAAGGTTTGTAGCCGTAATGTATAGCCGTAGTTGCCGACATAGCTTGGAACGTTTGAGCCATGTTTGTGGGAAACGGTAGGCCAAGGTAAGCGTTTTGAGGCGTAAGTATGAATTGTTTTCCAGAAAACGGCTTGACGTAATCGATGTAGTGTAATCGTATGCTCCGATGATTGACGTGTTTTTCAGCTTGGGAATATCCGTCTTTTGGCCGGGAAGCTGCCACAGTTTCATGATTTCAGATGACAGATTGTTAGCCTCCTGCGTATAGGTGAGCAAGGTGGCGCGTGTGCTGTTCATCATGTGACTGCCTAAAGCATAGTTGAAAAATATATCAAGTTCGAAGTTGCGGTAACTGAATGAGTTGGTGATCGAGCCGTAGACAGTAGGCATTGCCGTGCCATAGACAAATTTGTTGAGTTGCGAAGTGGCGTTCTGCGATGCGGGAGGTACGGTGGATACGGTGCCGTCTGCATAAACCCATAGCGGGTTTCCCGATTCGGGATCTACTCCGCCCCAACGATGAAGATACCATTGTGCAGCTGCTTTTCCCTCTTGGTAATACTTGAATGAACTGTTCAACTCGTCGAGTTGGTTGCCTTCAAAATTCAATTTCAGTATTTTGTTCGTCGCCGAGGATATGTTGAAGATGGTCTGCCATTGGAAATTCTTGGAGATAATGTTGTCACTGATGATTTGCAAGTCGAATCCCGTGTTCATCATATCTGCGATATTCTGATTCTCTTTGGTATAACCGGTATAAAGAGGGAGGTTGGACGAAAAGAGCATATTGGTCGTTTTCTTGTAATAGTAGTCCAATGTCAGCTTGAGCCTGCTTTTCAAAGCCTCAACATCTAAGCCCGCATTCCACGTGAATGTGTGCTCCCAGTTCAGGTTTTCGTTACCAGGTTGTGACATCTGTAGATAGTTGAGGCCTCCATAAGTAGTCAGTGTGTTCAACTTATAAGTGGCCTGTGCTCCGTAGTAACTATTGTTTCCGTCTTTGCTGGATAAGCCGAAAGAACTTCTTAACTTGGCTTGATTGATAAAAGGAAATGCTTCTCTGAAGAATTGTTCGTTGGACAAGCGCCAACCAATGCTGGCCGATGGTGTTCCTAAATAGCGGTGGTTGCGATTGAAACGCGAAGAGCCGTCCACGCGATAGGTCAATCCCAGCATGTATTTCATTTTCCATTGATAATTAAGGCGGGCAAAAGCAGATAACAAGGCAGACTTCACGGAGTATGCGCTTATGACACGTTTGCTTTGTGCTGCGCCTACACCAATCAGATCAGGGCTGAAGAAATTGGTTCCTGCTACAGAGTTGATACGGTCACGAACATATTCATAGCTTTGTCCAAAAACGCCTTGTATGAAATGATTGCCTATAATCTTGTTGATGTTCAGCGTATTGGTAATGACATATTTGAGGTTTAACTTGGTCGTCTCTTGCGCTTGATTGCCTGCCACTCCTTTCACATGTTCTGGTAAATCGCCTTTCCGAATAGAGGAGAAAACGTTATACATGTCTGTTCCCAATTCTGTGCGCCAGGTGAGCCAGCTCAGTGGATGCCATTCCAGATAGGTGTTGCCGATCACTCTCGTATCCTCGCTTCCTTCATCATTGATGTAGGCTTGCGCAACAGGGTTGTAGGTTTCAGGATCACCTTTACTGTTCGGAGCGAAGCCATAGTGATATTTTCCATCTTCATCATAGATGGGAAGGTTAGGCGCTTTCTTGATGGCTGCGGCATAAATCTCAGGAGCCTGTAGAGCATTGTTGTTTAAGCGTGAGATGGAAACATTGACGGCAAGATCGAGTTTAGGCGTGAGTTTCGTGTTTAGATTAAGCCGTGCTGAATAGCGTTGCATATCGTTGTTGATGACATACGACTGATTATTGGATGCAGCTAAACTCAAGAAATAAGTTGTTTTCTGTGAGCCTCCTGAAAAAGAAGCCGATACATTGTGGCTGACAGCTGTCCGTGTGACGGCATTGAGCCAGTCTGTATCGTGTCCCAATGGGAAATTCAATCCACTAAAATAATTGGAATAAATCTGTGAATATTGTTTGCCGTTCAATAATTTCAGTTTTCCCAGCGGTTGGTCTATTCCCAATGTATAGTTGATATTGATGCGCGGCCGCTCTTTGCTGCCTTTTTTTGTCGTGATGAGGATGACGCCCGAGGCCCCTCTCGACCCATAGATGGCCGTGGCAAACGCGTCTTTCAGGATTTCGATGGATTCGATGTCGTCGGGATTGAGGGTCGCCAACGGATTTTTCTCAAAGGAATATTTCAATTCCGTGTTATATTGTAATGACCCGCCGCCAGTCTGCATGCCCGTCATAGATGTGGCAGAGATGGCTCCACCTGAGACATCGGCCGAGTTGGACGATCGGTCTGTGCCATAGATTGGTACCCCATCGATAACATACAATGGATTATTGTCACCCATGATAGAACTTATTCCACGAATCGTCAGAACGTTGGCCGATCCCAATGCACCCGAAGATGTGGACATGAAGACACCGGGAGCTTTTCCTTGTAGCATTTGGTCAATAGATTGAAAAGCGATATCGTCAGCGAGTTTGACGGAAGACACCGCTCCTGTAAGGTCTCGCCGCTCTTGTTTACTATAGCCTGTTACCACAAGATCGGCCAAGGTGACGTCTTGGCTTTCGTACATTACCACATCTATTCGGTCTGACTTGCCTACTATTTTACGCTGAGCCTGGTATCCCAGCATACTGTAATACAGCGTATCGCCTTTCGATACGGTTATCGAATAGGCGCCAGAAGCGTTGGTAGAGGTATAAGCAGTGTTGTTTTTCAGTCTGATGGTTGCCAATTCAATGGGATTCCCGTTCTTGTCTACAACATTACCACTGACAGTCTTTTTTTGTGCAAAAAGCATTACAGACTGTGTCAAAACAAATAAAATTATAAAGGTTCCTCTTTTCATGTTTAGATAAATCAAAGGGGTCCCCTTTCCAAAATAATGATGGAAAGAGGAAGACCTTATGTGAGAAAACGGTTACTTAAAAATAGCGTTCCACGTGTCGGAGCCATAAGTATCATTCACTGTCGGGTTGACATAGTAGCCTTGCGACACTGTGTTATAGCCTCCGAAGAACCAGACGGCTTGCCCCATGAGGGCCGAAGAAGCACAACGGGTTCCGGTAAACGACTTTGGAACGACAAGTGGAGTCCAATGGATGGCGTCGGTAGAGCGGTAAACGAAGTTGCTGGGAATACGTGTTTCACCATCTTCGCCTAAAGTTTCGCCTCCGAACAAATAGATGATGTTGTTGTTGACAACAGCCTTCGACTGATACAGATTCTTGAAACCATCGACATCTTCGGCCACGACTTTCCAGGTGGTGCCATCTGTTGACGAGAAAACTCCATTCTTCATGTTTTTCGGACTGATATAGCTGGAAAAGCCACCTATCATATATAGCTTGTCTTTAAACGCGAACATATTGGTGCCAATGGTGGGTATTGTCAACTTCGCATCGTCGGCTACGGTTGTTGTCAGTACTTCCCAGTTTATTCCATCGGATGTAGAAAGCGTATTGCTGGAGCCTTGCATCATTCCGAATCCTATGGTATATCCGCCATGGACGTATAGTTTGTCGCCAAAGGGCGTTACTGTAGGATAGGGATTGTTATACGCGTACATCGCTTCTTCAGCTACTTCCTTACCGTTTTTCTTGATTTTTGTCTTGGAAAGAAGCGCTTCAAAACTCGTGCCATCTGTCGAAACATACGAGCGCCACTGTTTGATGACGGGCGAAGGACCAGTCCATCCGTCTTCCAATTCAGCCGGATTGCCGAACTTGTCCTTACCCAAAGTGCGCATACCGCCCAAAACGTAGAGCTTGTCCTTAAATGTTACCAAGCGTGCGCCTTCACCACCGATTACATCTTTGGCCCCTGACACGGTGTAGGGAACTTCACTCCAAGCCAATCCGTCGACAGAATTGAACAGTTGGTACAACTCTTCCATGTCATCAGGTGATTTGCCCGTTGCAGCTTTTGTAGAAATGACAAGTGCATAAAACTTACCTTTGAACACTGTTACATCCATCCATGATATCTTGGAAGGTAGTCCGTTGAATACCGACGCTTTTTTCTTAAAGCCCATCTCGGCACCCTTTGCCCGAACGATATTCAATGTATAAGTCATGGTTTTACCGCTCGAACCTTTTGCAGTAAAGCTGACGCCGGCTGTCGCATTGACAACAACGCCTTGTGCTCCTACAGGCTGATTGTTGTAAAAAACAGTTGCGTCAAGCGTAGGATCGAGCTTGACTGTTGCTTCAGATAGGGCAACATCCGTTACATCCCATGCCACGCTGTCATTCGTGTTTTCCAAAACACCGGCACCTCTCGGTTCCAATTTATAGGTAATAGAACTGCCAAGTGGGGTGATGCTACCCGAGACAATACCGACAACGGGTTCTTCCTCCTCTTTGGAGCAGGAGGAAAAGACTATTCCTGCACAAGCAAGTGCCACGATAAATAAATTCTTAACGCTCATAATAACTTGTGTTGAATGGTGAATAATATTAGGTAAAAGATAAAGATTACATGCTCATGGCCCCCATACTGATACTGGTGGTTTCTTCCTCCTGGGCAGGTTTCCCGGCCAAAACGTCGACAATGCCTTGGTGAATTTCTTCCCCACGGACGTTTTTTCTATAAATTTTGCCTCCCTTGTCGATAATCAAGATGAAAGGAATGCCTGAGAACTGGTATAAATCCATCACTTCTTTGCCTGCATCTGTTGTCCAACCTTGTTTCCATGCCATATTTTCTTCTTTCATGGCTTTCAACCATGCTTCTTTCTTTGCATCGATGGAGACACTTAAAAACTCAACTCCCTTGCCCTTGAATTCTTCATAATACTTCTTCAAGTTGGGTATTTCCTGTCGGCACGGACCGCACCAGCTGGCCCAGAAGTCAATAACGAGCACTTTGCCCTTGAAGTTAGCCGGTTTTATGGTTTGGTTTTTAATGTCTTTAACCTCAAATTCAGGAGCTGTAGCACCGACCTTTACACGCTCTGTTCGCATTTTTTGTTCAGCGATTTCCTTGCGATAGTTGTCTGACAATTGCTTGGCAACAGGAGAAACGGCTGCCAATCGGGTTAACGTGTTTTCTATCAGTTCCTTATTTTCATCGTAGTCCAACCTTGAGATGGCTGCCATCACGCTGTTTCGGTCTGCATAGGATTCTGCGAAAAAGCGGCAATAGGCTCTGAAATCGTCACCCATGAAATCGTATAATGACATCGTCAGTTCCTTTCTGTTCTCTTCGTCGGCAAACTTTGCGGCGTATGTCTTTTGTGAATAGGCAATCATCGCCTGATAATTGCGATATGCCATGAAGTTGATAAGATTCATCAGTTCATTATTCTTTCCACCCCTGATATAGACAAATGGTGGATTTTTCACCTTGATTTTGGCCGTGTCTTCACCTCTGAAGTCAATGTCGAGATTTTCATCTTCCAGCCAGATATTGACATCTTGCCATTCACCACAGTTTACAAAAGCTTCGCCCGGCTCCTCTACAGGTACTGTCAGCTTGTAGTTTTGTGTAGTAGGATCGACCTTTGTCTCTGCCAAAACCTTCTTCCCCGTACCATAATATTGGTAAACGCTGACTTTAAAATCATCGTTGATGAACTTTACATGGCCTTTAATGGTCACTGTTTTTTGTGCAAAAGCACACATGGAAGATAGCAACAAAAGTGCTAATACCAATTCGAAAGATTTCTTAATCATACTCTTATAATATAATTTTAAGTTAATGTAATTTGCATAGAAAGAAAAGAGATACATTCTCTTTTTCATGGTTGGGTATATGAAATGTCTAAATTAGCAGTTATCATGGTTTGATATATGAGATACCTATACTTAGAACCCTAAATGTTGTATTTTGCGGATAAATGTATGTAAAAAGGAAATATGATACAAAAAAACGGCATTCTGTTTATGAAAAATATTTATTATTTAACTATAAAAAACGCCTCATGCAGTTTTTAACTCGTCTTTCACATATTTAATTATATAGAATAGTATCATAGGGTTATGCCTGTAATTTACGGTTTGTCACTACTCTTCTTCATTTGTAAGTTCTTTCATTCCTAAAGCGATGGGACGTGCGAAACTTCGGTAAAATAAATAAAAAAATGCTTTCAATACTTTGAGGGTATTCTGAAAGTTATTATATTTGCACAGAAGAATTGGAAAATAGTTGGATTTTACATAGTGAATCCAGATAAAAGATATTTTTTTGATTTGTTTTAGTAGATTAGTTTTTAAGTAGTTTGTTTATGAAAATCGGTTGTCGGGATGACATCCGATTTTTTTATATATTCGTTTTGATTTTCCGTGTGATTATATTACTTTTGCACTATGGAACGGCATGTTCCTGTTTCTTTCCATATCTGGCTGTTGGATAGAATCGGTTGATGGAAAGGAACAGAGGTAAAGAATCTTGGTATGCAGAAACTTTTGGATTTATATAAGAGCTGGACGGGGCAGGAGCCGGCTCAAGTGGAGAAACTTCCGGGTGCGGGTAGCAATCGCGAGTATTTCCGTTTCACGGCTGCCGACGGTTCTTCGCTTATTGGTGTGAAAGGGACGAGCAGGGATGAGGATCATGCTTTCATCTATCTGGACCGTCATTTTGCAGCCCGAAAGTTGCCGGTTCCACAGGTGTTGGCGGTTTCCGATGACGAATTGTGCTATCTGCAGACCGATTTGGGACGTCGTTCCTTGTTCGACGCCATCAAGGGGGGGCGCGATGCCGGCGGCCGCTACAACCAGAAGGAGAAAGAACTGCTGAGGCGCACGATTGTCGCCTTGCCCGAAATACAGATTCGTGGCGCACGCGGCTTGGACTGGTCTAACTGTTATCCGCAACCCGAGTTCGATAACGATAGTGTCTTGTTCGATTTAAACTATTTCAAATATTGCTTTCTCAAGGCCACGGGGCTGGATTTCCACGAGTTGAAGTTGGAAGCCAACTTCAGAATGTTTGCCAAGGATTTGACTTCGGAAAGCAATGAAAGCTTCCTCTATCGTGACTTCCAGGCGCGCAACATCATGCTGGACGAGAACGACAATCCTTATTTCATAGACTTTCAGGGTGGCCGCAAAGGACCGTACTATTATGACTTGGCCTCATTCCTGTGGCAAGCTTCCGCCAAGTATCCGTTCAAGCTTCGTAGGGAGCTGATTTTCGAATATTACAACTCTTTGAAGAATTATACAGAGGTTCCGTCGGAACGCCACTTTGTCGAACGACTGAGCCTCTTTGTGCTTTTCCGAACGTTGCAGGTGCTTGGCGCATACGGCTTTCGGGGCTATTTTGAGCGCAAGAACCACTTCCTTGATTCCATTCCGCCGGCCATGCAGAATCTGCGGGAGCTGCTGCGGATGAATCCCGAAGTTTTCCCCTATCCTTATATGATGGAGATGTTGAAGCGTCTGTGCGACCTGCCGCAGTTTGCCGTGCAGGCGCCACACGTGAATCCACGTGCCGACGGCTTCAAGACCACCAGCTCCAACGTCTACGCGGCCCACCCCCAAGACGGTCCGGCAACCTTCTCCAAGTATGACGGAAAGGGCCCCTTGGTCGTGAAAGTGTTCAGTTTCTCTTATCGCAAGGGCATTCCGGAAGATGAATCGGGCAATGGCGGAGGCTATGTCTTCGACTGTCGAAGTACCCACAACCCTGGCCGTTACGAGCCATATAAGCAACTTACAGGACTGGACGAGCCTGTCATTCGATTTCTGGAGGACGATGGAGAGATATTGAAGTTTCTGGACAGCGTCTATCAGCTGGCCGACCACCATGTCGCCCGCTACATCCAGCGTGGCTTTACCAGCCTGATGTTCTCTTTCGGATGTACCGGCGGTCAGCACCGCAGCGTCTACAGTGCCCAGCATTTGGCCGAACATATACACGAAAAGTTTGGTGTGGAGGTGAAAATCTGCCATCGTGAGCAGAAGATAAGCAAGACTTTGGAGGCAAAATAAGCCTTTGACACTTTCAACAAGGATACAAGCGACCATAAAAAGATATTTACGACAATGATGCAGGCGATGATTTTTGCAGCCGGAAAGGGCACAAGGCTGAAGCCGCTGACCGATACAATGCCCAAGGCACTGGTAGAGGTGGGGGGACAGCCGCTCATTCAGCGGGTCATCCTGAAGCTGAAAGAGGCAGGATTCAGTCATTTGGTCGTGAACGTGCATCACTTTGCCGGCCAGATCATAGACTTTCTGCAAGCCCATGACAATTTCGGACTTGACATCAAGGTCAGTGACGAAACCACAGGATTGCTGGAAACGGGTGGCGGAATCAAGAAAGCCTGTCCCTTGTTTCGGTCGGACGCCCCCATCCTGATACACAATGTCGACATTCTGAGCAATGTGGATTTGCACAAGTTCTATACGCTGGACCCATTGGTGGCAAGCCGAGGCTTCGGCGAATCCCCACGACAAGTCGGAGCAACCTTGCTCGTGAGTTGGCGGGAGACGCAGCGTTATCTCATATTCGACCGGGATATGCTGCTGGTAGGCTGGCTTCATTTGGGAACAGGAGAGGTGAAGAGTCCACATGGCTGGGTGCGGGCGGCGCGAATGCCCCGAACGGCAGAAGAGTGCATGCGGATGAATCGGCAGCCGGCAGCCGCGCTTTCGGAACAGCCCATCCTGAGATTCTACGCCTTCTCGGGCATTCACAGTTTCTCCCCGACACTGTTTCCGCTGATGGCCGACTGTCCCGAAAAGTTCCCCATCATAGATTTCTACCTGCAAAACTGCCACAAACAACCCATACGCGGCTATCTGAAAGAAGATCTGCGACTGATGGATGTGGGAAAACTCGATACACTGAAAGAAGCTGAAAGTTTCCTGACAACACTGTGACGGGGGAACTTCCAGCTTGTTTCTTTCAGACGAAGCCTTTCCAACCAATTGAATTTCATAATTTTGCAATCATATAAATTCTTAACAACATGCAACAGAAGATTATAATTCTTGACTTCGGTTCCCAGACGACGCAGCTCATCGGGCGTCGTGTCCGCGAACTGGACACCTTCTGCGAAATCCTTCCTTACAACAAGTTTCCCAAGGACGACCCTGCCGTCATCGGCGTGATTCTGAGCGGTTCGCCTTATTCCGTCCATGATCCGGAGGCTTTCAAGGTGGACTTGTCGCAGTTTGTGGGCAAATATCCCGTGCTCGGAATCTGCTATGGCGCCCAGTTCATTTCATACGCGAACGGCGGCAAGGTGGAGCAAACAGGCACACGGGAGTATGGCCGTGCCAATTTACGGCAGTTTGACAAGGAGAATCCTCTGTTTAAAGGCTTCGAAGACGACTCGCAAGTATGGATGAGCCATGGCGATACGATAACGGCCATTCCCAGCGACTGCCATGTGATAGCCAGCACGGCCGACGTTCGCTTCGCAGCCTATGCCAGTACCAAGTATCCCTTGTGGGCCGTGCAGTTCCATCCGGAGGTGTTTCATTCCACACAAGGCACCCTGTTGCTGAAGAATTTCGTGGTGGACATCTGCAAGAGTAGGCGGGAGTGGAGCGCGGCGTCGTTCGTTGACAGCACGGTGGTAGACCTCAAGGCTCAGCTGGGCGACGACCGTGTCATCTTGGGGCTGTCCGGTGGCGTCGACTCTTCGGTCTGCGCAACCTTGCTGAACCGTGCCATCGGCAAGAACCTCACCTGCATTTTCGTCGATCACGGCATGCTTCGCAAGAATGAATTCAAGAAAGTGATGGCGGCATATGAGGGCTTGGGGCTCAACGTGATAGGTGTTGACGCCAGCGAGAAGTTCTTCAAGGACTTGGAAGGCGTGACCGATCCCGAGAAGAAACGCAAGATTATCGGCCGTGACTTTGTGGAAGTGTTCAATGCAGAGGCCAAGAAGATCACCGACGCCAAGTGGCTGGCGCAGGGTACCATCTATCCGGACCGCATCGAAAGTCTCAGCATTACCGGCATGACCATCAAGAGTCATCACAACGTCGGCGGGCTTCCCAAGGAGATGAAGCTGCAGTTGTGCGAGCCGTTGCAGTGGCTTTTCAAAGACGAGGTGCGCCGGGTGGGCAACCAACTCGGCATGCCCGAGCGGCTGATTAAGCGCCACCCGTTCCCCGGCCCGGGCCTGGCAGTCAGAATCTTGGGCGACATCACCCGTGAGAAGGTGCGCATTCTGCAAGACGCCGATGACATCTATATCGAGAACATGCACAATTACACCATGCCCGACGGCACCAGTCTCTACGACCACGTGTGGCAGGCTGGCACCGTGTTGCTCTCCACGATTCGTTCGGTAGGGGTGATGGGCGACGAGCGCACCTACGAACACCCGGTGGCATTGCGCGCGGTGACAAGTCAGGACGCGATGACTGCCGACTGGGCGCACCTTCCTTACGATTTCATGGCCAAGGTGAGCAATGAAATAATAAATAAGGTGAAAGGTGTAAACCGTGTTTGCTACGACATCTCTTCCAAGCCACCTTCGACAATAGAGTGGGAGTAAGCCTATGAATTTTGGTCAGCAGACCGGCGACTATCGTCGGGAGGAACTCATACGCAAGCTGGAACACAGCATAGAGCGGCTTTCACTGGCAGAGTTGGAGGCGCTCTATTATGATATGGTGACGAAAGATCACGTGAAATAAATGGACAATCACCAATATTATACATCCCGTCATGAAGCGTTGGCGGGTATAGTGGCCCGTCTCAAACGGCGAAACCGCGTTTTCATCCTGACGGAAATCTTGTTTTTCTGCCTCTTTATCGGTGGGCTGGCAGCCTATGTCGGCACGCCGCTGGGGTGGACGGCCTTGCTCCTGTCGGGCTTGTCATTGGCTTGTTACGTAATCGCTCGGTTGCTCGATGGGCGGAATGCCAGGCGGATAGCCGACAGCGAGAACCTGCAGCACGTCTATCAGCATGAGTTGGAGGCGTTGCAAGGCGATTACAGCCACTTCGACGACGGGCGGGATTTCGTGGACTATCACCATCCGTTCACGTTCGACCTTGATGTCTTCGGCCCGCGGTCGCTCTATGCACGCATGAATCGCAGTGTGACAAGCGGTGGAAGGCGTTTGCTGGCAAGCTATCTGTCTTTTGAAAAGATATGTTTTCAGCCGCGGGAAGTGGCGTTCTTCAGCCGACAGTTGGCTTTCATGGACGAGTTTCAGGCGTTGGGGCAGGAGCGGAAGACCGACACGCTGGGAATACTGGCGTTGCGGAACATGATGGAAGGGCTGCCGTTGCCCGCTTGGATGGGGCGGATGTGGGCAAAGTTGCTGGCCTGTTGCATGATAGGACTTGTCCTTTCATCTGTCGTTTTGGCCGTTTTTGGCGTGCTGGAAGCCACCTTCCCCCTGTTCTACGCGACGCTCCAGTTCTTTCTCGTCTTCCTGCTTTGCAACGCAAACGCACGTTCCATCGGCCGTCAAACCGATTTGTTGCATCGTGAAAGCGAAGGCTTTGTGCGATTGCTGCGCCTTTGTGAGCGCCAGCAAGCATGGCCGGAGTCGATGGAGTCGGAAGTGGAGGAGTTGCGAAAGGCCATGAAGTCGGCACGACTGTTGGAAGATTTCATCCGTCGACTCGACCGGCGGGGCAACATCCTGGGCCTCTTCCTGTTGGACACCTTTCTTTTGAATGATTTCTTCTTGATTCGCGATTATCTGAAGTGGCGTGATGATTTTGTCTTGCATGCCGAACGCTGGGTGAATGCGCTGAGCCATGTCGACGCCTTGGTGTCCTTGGGGCGCTTTGTCTACAACCATCCGGCGGCCGTGCAGGCCGAAGTGGTGGAAAGCGAGACGATGGTTTATGAAGCCGAAGGCCTCTTCCACCCATTTCTTGGAGCAGAGGCTGTGACGAATGACTTTGCCATTCCCGACGGGAGTTATACGATTGTGACCGGTGCAAACATGGCGGGCAAGAGCACGTTCCTGCGCACGCTTGGTATCAATTATGTCCTGGCGCGCAATGGCATTCCCGTTTTTGCGCGCAGGATGAAGGTTTCGCGCTTCAATCTCTTCAGCAGCATGCGCACAACGGACGACCTGGCGGAAGGCATTTCCTATTTCAATGCGGAACTGTTGCGGCTGGAACAGTTGGTTCATTTCTGCAAACATCCTTCCTATTGTGAGGGGCTGCCCTCGGAAGAGCAGCACACATTGATTATTCTGGACGAGATATTGAAGGGGACCAACTCGTTGGACAAGCTCAACGGATCGCGTCTTTTCCTGGAACGGATATGCAAGTTGCCTGTGTCGGGTGTCATTGCGACGCACGACCTGGAGCTTTCCAGGCTTTCGGAAGAGCGTCCCGACAGGTTCCGCAATTATTGTTTTGAAATAGAATTGGGCGAGAATGTCACCTATTCCTACCGCATCACGCCGGGAGTGGCCCGCAACCAGAACGCCACCTACCTGCTGAAGCGGGTGCTGAAGGTGATAGAAGAATGACAGGAAGGTGTGTGCTTGTCCTTGAAGGCTTGTAGCCGCCCCTGACTCCCTGCGCCGATGACGATGCGGATATCGTCATGGAGCGTTGGGGGCAAGCAGGGAAGGAGAGAAAATAGATGCCTGGTGCAAACGAAGACAGACCAGTCGGGGGAGGATGAACCTGTCCGACTGGTCTGAATTGCAATTGTTCTTTTGCGACTTATGCTTCCTTGTCGTACTCCAGATGGAAGTTGATGATGGTCTCAATGCCCTTCAGCCAGAGGTCTACGGGCATGTTCTCGTTCGGCGAGTGGATGGCGTTGGACTCCAAGCCGAATCCCATGAGGACGCTCTTCGCACCAAGGAGTTTCTCGAAGGTGGAGATGATGGGAATGCTGCCGCCGATGCGCACCGGCAGCGGACGCTTTCCGAAAACGGTCTCGAAGCCGCGCTCGGCTGCCTTGTAGGCGGGGAAGTCGATGGGGCAAACGTAGCCGTAGCCGCCGTGGTGCATCTCCACTTTCACGCTGACCGTGGCGGGCGCAACGCGGTTGAAATAGTCTGCGACCAGCCGGCCGATTTTCTGGTAGTCCTGGTTGGGTACGAGACGTGACGACAGCTTTGCGTAGGCCTTGGATGGGATGACGGTCTTGGCGCCGTCACCTGTGTAGCCGCCCCAAATGCCGCATACGTCGAATGAAGGGCGATAGCCGGTGCGCTCGATCGTGCTGTAGCCTTCCTCGCCGAAGAGCGCCTTCACGCCGATAGACTTCTTGTACTCCTCCTCGTCGAAAGGGATGGACGCGACGAGCTTGCGTTCCTCGGCCGATGTCTCGGCCACGTCGTCGTAGAAGCCCGGAATGCGAATCTTTCCGTCGGACCCCGTTACGTCCGCGATGAGCTTGCAGAGCACGTTGATCGGGTTGGCGACGGCGCCACCGAAGCTCCCTGAGTGGAGGTCGCGGTTCGGACCGGTAACCTCTATCTGCCAGTAAGCCAGGCCGCGCAGGCCGGTTGTGATGGATGGTACGTCCGGCGCGATGATTCCCGTGTCTGAAACGAGGATGACGTCACACTTCAGCAGCTCCTTGTGCTCCTCGATGAATGGCGTAAGACTGCCGGAGCCAATCTCTTCCTCGCCTTCCAAGATGAATTTCATGTTGTGTTTCAGCAAGTTCTGCCTGTTGAGATACTCAAACGCCTTGGCCTGCATGAACGACTGTCCCTTGTCGTCGTCGGCGCCGCGTGCCCAGATGTGCCCGTCCTTGATCACCGGTTCGAAAGGTTCGGTCTTCCAAAGCTCGAACGGTTCTGCCGGCATCACGTCATAGTGGCCGTACACCAGGACGGTCTTGGCGTCGGGGTCGACCGTTCTTTCGGCGTAGACCATCGGATTGCCCCTTGATGGCATCACCTCCGCTCTGTCAACACCTGCCTGCAAGAGCAGTTCCTTCCAGCGTTCGGCACAACGCGCCATGTCCTCCTTGTGGGCAGGTTGCGCACTTACGCTCGGTATGCGTATCAGACTGAACAGCTCGTCGAGCATTCTCTCTTTATTCTCTTCTACATATTTCTTTATCATAGTCGTTTGATGGTTGTGATTTATATTGTCGTTACTTGATGGTAGTCCGTTCCTCCATTGTCTTTGTGGAAATGGCTGTCGGACGGTGAGGGCGCAACTTCCTCTTCAACGGCACCGAACGGATGGAGTTGCGCCTCTCGTAAAGTCCCGCCCGAATGGTCATCTGCTCGCAAATGTAAGCATGATTTATGACTTTTGCAAGTTTTTTTGTCGGTTTTTACCAGTCTCATGGGGCTTCCGACACGCTCCTTTGGACTTTCGGTTGGCCTGGAGACGGCCTTGCAAAGGCTGAAAAGGGGGTGCCGTTTCAAGCTGATGGCACATTGGTTGCGGACAAGAGATTCAGCGCGGTTTCCTGCCCTTTGCCTTGTCATCGAGTGATGGCAAAGGTTTTGGCCTTTATTTTTGCGATGATGATAGGCCAAAGCATGGCTTTCCCGATCAATTTGTTGCCTTTCCATCTCATGAAAGCACAGCGATGGCGATGCAAAAGCACAGCGGTGGCCGAGTGAAAGCACAGCGATGGCCGAGTGAAAGCACAGCGGTGACGGGGTGAAAGCACAGCGGTGGCGGGGTGAAAGCACAGCGATGGCCGAGTGAAAGCACAGCGGTGACGGGGTGAAAGCACAGCGGTGACGATGCAAAAGCACAGCGGTGGTCAATGCGAAGACCATCGATAAAAGCCCGAACCTGCATGAAAAAAGGTTCGGGCTTGCGTTTGTATGGGAATGAAAGAGGTGTGGCTACTGCTTTTTCAGCAAGTCTCGGATTTCCGTCAGCAGCTTTTCTTCTGTCGTCGGGGCCGGTTCCGGCGCGGGGGCAGCCGTCTCTTCGGCTTTCTTTTTGGTCAGTTTGTTGATTCCCTTCACGAGAAGGAACACGCAGAAGGCGATGATGACGAAGTCGAAAGCCGTCTGGAGGAAATTGCCGTAGTTGATTGTCGCGGCTTCCATCTTCTCGACACCGGGAATTTCCATCGTTGGGAGCGTGAACTTCAGGTCCGTGAACTTGACGCCGCCGATGAGCCACCCGATGGGAGGCATGATGATGTCGTCTACGATGGAACTTACTATCTTGCCGAAAGCACCTCCGATGATTACGCCGACAGCCATGTCGACCGCATTTCCTTTTACTGCAAATTCTTTGAACTCATTGATAAACTTGCTCATAAATATGTTTGGTGTTAAATGAAAAACGGCGTTTGCAACCTGGAGATTACACTCTGTTGACAAACGGTTTGTTTTCGCTTCTAAAAGTATTTGTTTCCTCTGCTTTTTACTTAATTTAATACACTTTGCGAGTGCAAATATAGAAATAAATTCGTAACTTTGCGCTTGTAAAAAAGAAAAAGTACAGGTTTTCGATAAATACGTGGATTTTAATCTGTTTTCGGCTTGTAGTTTTATCAATGTAGACTTTACGGAGATTATTTATATTCTTATATAAACTTTATTAAATAACAAATTAAAATGACAAATGTAGCTATTAACGGCTTTGGCCGTATTGGTCGTCTCGCATTCCGTCAGATGTTTGAGGCTGATGGTTATGAAGTTGTTGCCATCAACGACTTGACAAGTCCCAAAATGCTGGCTCACCTCTTGAAGTATGACACTGCCCAGGGTGGTTTCGCAGGCAAGTTCGGCGAAGGCAAGCACACTGTTGAGGCAACGGAGAACTCTATTATCGTTGACGGTAAGGAGATTACCATCTACGCTAAGCCAAACGCAGCTGAACTTCCTTGGGGCGAACTCAATGTAGACGTTGTTCTCGAATGCACCGGTTTCTATACTTCTAAGGAGAAGGCTTCGGCCCACCTTGCAGCTGGTGCCAAGAAGGTGGTCATCTCTGCTCCCGCAGGCAACGACCTTCCGACCATCGTTTACAACACCAACCACAAGACGCTGACTCCGGCTGACACTGTTATCTCTGCTGCTTCTTGCACGACAAACTGCTTGGCTCCCATGGCTGCTGCCCTGAACGCTTACGCTCCCATCCAGTCGGGTATCATGTCCACCATCCACGCTTACACCGGCGACCAGATGATTCTCGACGGTCCGCAGCGCAAGGGCGACCTCCGTCGCTCACGTGCAGGTGCCTGCAACATCGTTCCCAACTCGACGGGTGCTGCCAAAGCCATCGGTCTTGTAATCCCCGAGCTGAACGGCAAGCTGATTGGTTCTGCACAGCGCATTCCCACTCCGACAGGTTCTACAACGATCCTGATTGCTGTTGTGAAGGGCAAGGATGTTACTGTTGAGGGTATCAACGCTGCCATGAAGGCCGCTACAACCGAAAGCTTCGGCTATACCGAGGATCAGATTGTTTCTTCTGACATCATCGGCATGCGCTTCGGCTCTCTCTTCGACGCCACTCAGACGATGGTAAGCAAGATCAACGACGATACTTATCAGGTGCAGGTTGTTTCTTGGTATGACAACGAGAACTCTTACACTTCTCAGATGGTTCGTACCATCAAGTATCTTGCAGAGTTGAAGTAATAAGACTTCACTTACTTGAAATAATATCCCTGTCGGTTCTGCCGGCAGGGATTTTTTATTATCTTTGTGCCATGAAGAAACTTCTGACGATACTCGGCCCTACTGCCAGCGGAAAAACGGAATTGGCCGCCCACGTGGCGTATCGCTTGGGTGGTGAAATCATTTCTGCGGATTCCCGTCAGGTTTATCGTGGCATGACCATCGGAACCGGCAAGGACTTGGAAGACTATACGGTGCAGGGGCGGAGCATACCCTATCGTCTGATAGATATATGTGACGCAGGCACCAAATACAACCTGTTTCGTTATCAAGAGGACTTTATGAGGGCCTACCAAGACATGACGGGTAGGGGCGTGCAGCCAATACTTTGTGGGGGAACGGGCCTTTATATCGAGTCGGTATTGAAGGGCTATCGGCTTTCTCCTGTACCGCAAAATCCAGAACTCCGCGCGGATTTGGAAGGAAAGACCTTGGACGAGTTGACTTCCATCTTGCTGAGGTTGAAGGAAAGGAATGGAAGTAACATGCACAATAGGACGGATGTGGATTCGTGCCAGCGGGCGATTCGAGCGATAGAAATAGAAACTTATAATTCAAAGAACCCACAGCCGCGAAGAGATTTCCCTGCCATCGATTCTATAATAATAGGTGTCGGAATAGAGCGGGACGCGCGTCGGGCAAAGATTACGAATCGATTGAAGCAGAGGTTGGCTGCCGGCATGATAGACGAGGTGCGTGGACTGCTGGAGAAGGGCGTTTCTGCGAGGGACCTTATCTATTATGGCTTGGAGTATAAGTATGTGACCGAGTATGTGACGGGCAAGACCACGTATGAAAAGATGTTCGGCGACTTGGAAATCGCGATTCATCAATTTGCCAAGCGGCAAATGACGTGGTTTCGGGGGATGGAGCGTCGTGGCTTTAAGATTCATTGGATAGACGCCCAGCTTCCCATGAACGAAAAAGTGGATGTGGTGTGCGGCTTGTTGGAAACCAGGTCAACCCAGCTTTGAAGTCTTTTGCAGTTTCTCAATGTCTATGAGCTTGATCTTGCGCCCGTCGATGGCGATGATTTTGTCATAGGCCAAGGCCGAAAGAGTTCGTATCGCGTTGCTGGTCGTCATGTTGGACATGCTGGCCAAATCCTCTCTGCTGAGATATATGCTGAGTGTATATCCGTCTTCTTCGAGGCCGTAACTGTCTTTGAGAAACAGCAGGGCCTCTGCCAATCTGCCTCTGATGTGTTTCTGTGTGAGGCTGACTGTCCGGTCGTCGCTGTAACCTAACTGAACGGAAAGATAATGGATGAAAAACAAGCTTACGTTGAAGTTTTCCTTCATCAGGTCAAGAATGACCGACATTGGGAAGAAAGCTACGGCTGACGCTTCGAGCGCGGTTGCCGCCGTCTTGTAGTGTTCTTTGGCAAAGTAGGCCCTGAATCCAAAAAAATCGATGGGTTTGATGACACGAATGATTTGATTTCTACCGCCGATACCGTCTTTATGGATTTTGACTTTGCCGTGGACAAGGCACATCATGGAGTTGGGGTTGTCAAAGTCTTTGTAAATGATTTCATTCTTTTTGAAATACTTCAACTCCATATTGTCTGACAAAGACTGACGCTGAAGGTCTGTCAACGGTGCCCAAAGGTTGCCGATTGCTTCCACAACCTCTTCTTTTTGTACCTCGTTTCTTGAAATCATATCCTGCTGTTGATGTATAAATCTCTTGCTTGCAAAATTACGAATTTAGGTTGATATAAGTATATTTCTTTACGAAAAATATTTTCTATAACATGTTTTCTGGCTTTATTTCGAATTAATCACATTGTAATTTTGTTATCAACAAATAATATATTACTTTTGAAAATAGAAGGGGCTGCTTTTTGCAAGTCTGCCCCAAGAGTGTAAATTACCTTTTTTAAACGTTTAAAGCCTTAATATATAGAGAACTATGAGTTATTTGCGATTTGAAAAAGCACTGATGACGAACCTCGAAGAGTCTCTTCCAAGGGAGTTGTTGCGTACAAACCGTTCCGGTGCCTATTCATGTTCTTCTATTGTCGACTGTAATACGAGAAAATATCATGGGCTGTTGGTCGTCCCGGTTCCGGAACTGGACGACGAGAACCATGTGCTGTTGTCTTCTATGGATGTTACGGTCGTGCAACATGGAGCTGAATTCAATCTGGGACTACACAAGTATCAGGGCAACAACTACAGCCCCAAGGGGCATAAGTACATCAGGGAATTTGACTGTGACAAAGTCCCAACTACTTTATATAGGGTAGGTGGAGTAATCTTGAAAAAGGAAGTTGTCTTCCAACATTATGAAGACCGCATTCTAATTCGCTATACTTTGGTGGATGCGCACTCTGCAACGACGCTGCGATTCAGGCCGTTTTTGGCATTCAGGAGTGTGCGCCAGTTTACACATGAGAATGGTGTCGCCAGCAGAGACTACCAGCAGGTGGAAAACGGAATCAAGACTTGCATGTATGCCGGCTACCCCGATCTCTACATGCAATTCAGCAAATCTAATGAATTCATCTTTGCTCCTGATTGGTATAGGGGTGTGGAATATCCGAAAGAGCAGGAGCGAGGTTATGCTTCAAATGAAGATTTATATGTTCCCGGCTATTTCGAAATGCCGATAAGGAAGGGTGAAAGCATTGTCTTTTCGGCTTCCACGTCTGAAATAAAGGTTTCAAAATTGAAGAAACTTTGCGAAGATGAAGTGGAAGAGCGCAGTCCGCGTGACAATTTCTTCCATTGTCTTGTCAACGCCGCCCATCAATTCCATTTGCGCATGAAGAATGATGACCGCTATATCCTGGCCGGTTATCCTTGGTTCAAGTGCAGGGCGCGCGATACTTTCATAGCACTTCCCGGATTGACGCTGTCGATTCAGGAGCGCGACTACTTCGAATTGGTGATGCAGACTGCGGAACGTGGCCTCAGAGAGTTCATGGAGGAGAAACCGCTCACTGTAAAAATGTATGAAATAGAGCAGCCGGATGTCCTGTTGTGGGCCTTTTGGTGCATCCAGCAGTATGCCAAGGAAGCGGGAAAAGAGGTCTGCCAGAAGAAGTATGGTCGTCTGTTGACCGACATGTTGCGTTACATCGGGTCGGGAAAACATCCCAATCTCAAGCTTGATGACAACGGATTGCTTCGGACAAACGGGAAGGAACACCCTGTCACATGGATGAATTCCACGGTCAACGGCAAGCCTGTAGTCCCACGCACAGGGTATATTGTAGAGTTCAACGCACTCTGGTACAACGCCTTGAAGTTCGTTGCGTCGCTGGCCGCATTGGAGCAGAATGCCGAAGAGGCAGCCCGGTTGGAAGAAATGGCAGAGCGTTGCAAACGCTCTTTCGTAGAAACATTCCTGAATGAGTATGGTTATCTGTTCGATTATGTGGATGGAAACATGATGGATTGGAGCGTACGCCCCAACATGATCTTTGCCGTTGCGCTCGACTATTCACCTTTGAACCTGGAACAGAAGAAAAATGTATTGGATATATGCACGCGCGAGCTGCTGACTCCCAAGGGACTTCGTTCGCTTTCTCCCAAGAGCGGAGGGTATAATCCTTTGTATGTCGGTCCGCAGAACCAGCGTGACTATGCCTATCATCAGGGGACGGCCTGGCCATGGCTGGGCGGTTTCTATATGGAAGCCTGTCTGAAATTGTACAAGCGCTCACGACTGAGCTTTGTCAACCGCCAGTTGGTCGGTTACGAAGATGAGATGACAAACCTTTGTTTGGGAACGATTCCAGAGCTGTTCGACGGCAATCCCCCCTTCAAAGGGCGAGGGGCTATCTCTTTTGCCATCAATGTGGCGGAGATACTGCGCACGCTTGAGTTGATAGAGAAGTTTGATTATTAAAAGGAGGAACTGAGATGAAAGTATTAATGTTTGGATGGGAGTATCCTCCTCATGTGTTCGGTGGCCTTGCAACAGCGAACTTTGGTATCACGGAAGGTCTGCACGCGCAGGGAGACGTCGACATAACGCTGTGTTTGCCCAAGCCTTGGGGAGACGAAGACCATAGCGCCGCCAATATAGTGGCAATGAATTGCGTGCCGATTGCTTGGCGCGATGTGGATTTTGACACGGTAAAGAGCCGTGTAGGGCATGTGATGGATCCTGAATTTTATTACCGGTTGCGGGACCATATCTATGCCGATTTCAATTACATGAATGTGAATGATTTGGGTTGTATGGATTTTGCGGGAGGCTATCCTTCCAATCTGCACGACGAAATCAACAACTATTCGGTCATAGCCGGTGTGGTGGCAAGGACAATGGACTTTGACATTATCCACGCCCACGACTGGCTCACCTATCCGGCAGGCATTCATGCCAAGCAGGTGAGCGGCAAACCGCTCTGCATCCATGTCCATGCGACGGACTTCGACCGCAGTCGCGGACATGTCAATCCGACCGTTTATTCGATAGAAAAAGACGGGATGGACAACGCCGATTGCATCATGTGCGTGTCCGAGCTGACCCGGCAGACCGTCATCCATCAGTATCATCAAGATCCCCGCAAGGTCTTTACCGTCCACAACGCGGTCTATCCGTTGGTGAAAGAGTTGCAGGACCTGCCACGCCCCGACCATCACGGCAAGGAGAAGGTCGTCACGTTCCTGGGACGGCTTACCATGCAGAAGGGGCCGGAGTACTTTGTGGAAGCCGCCAACATGGTGTTGCATCGCAGTCGCAATGTCCGGTTCTGCATGGCAGGCTCCGGCGACATGATGGACCAGATGATTTATCTGGCCGCAGAGCGGGGAATCGCCGACAGGTTCCACTTTCCCGGCTTCATGCGGGGCAAGCAAGTCTATGAATGTCTGAAAGATTCCGATGTCTATGTCATGCCTTCCGTCAGCGAACCGTTTGGCATTTCTCCGTTGGAGGCCATGCAGTGCGGAACCCCGGCCATCATTTCCAAACAAAGCGGCTGTGCGGAGATCTTGTCCAATTGCTTTAAAATAGATTATTGGGACATCCAGGCAATGGCCGATGCCATCTACAGTATCTGCCATAACGAAAGTTTGTTCACCTATTTGCAGGAGGAAGGCAAGAAGGAAGTCGACCAGATCACTTGGGAAAAGGTGGGCTTGTGGATACGGGAACTTTACGAACGAACCCTCGGATGGCGATGATCCGACGGCATTTCCACGTCGGCGATTTACAAACGAAGGTTTGTCTGCATGAAACAAAAACTCTATCACCTTTTAATTCATCATCTATCATTATAGATAACTAATCACATTACCACAATGAAAACAATCTGTTTATATTTCGAGATACACCAGAGCATTCATCTGAAGCGTTATCGTTTCTTCGACATCGGCACCGACCATTATTATTATGACACTTTCGAGAATGAACGCTCCATCGGCGACATTGCCGAACGCAGTTATATCCCTGCCCTGAACACCCTGTTGGCCATGATACAGGAGCATGGCAAGTATTTCAAAGTAGCCTTCTCGTTGAGCGGCGTGGGCATTGAGCAGTTGGAACTGCATGCGCCGCAGGTCTTGGAGAAGCTCCAGCAGCTCAACGAGACCGGTTGCGTGGAGTTCCTCGCGGAGCCTTACTCCCACGGCTTGTCTTCTTTGGTCAACGAGGAGAGCTTCGCCCACGACGTCAAAAAGCAATGCCAGAAAATCAAAGAGTATTTTGGCCAGGAGCCGAAGGTGCTGCGCAACTCCTCACTGATCTACAGTGACGACATCGGACAGCAGGTGGCTCAAATGGGTTTCAAGGGAATGCTCACCGAAGGTGCCCGCCACGTGCTTGGCTGGAAGTCGCCGCACTACATTTACCATTGCGCTTTGAACCCCAAACTCAAGCTCCTTTTGCGTGACGTGAGGCTGAGTGACGACATCTCCCTGCGCTTCAACAACAGCGATTGGGACGGCTATCCTTTGTTTGCCGACACCTATGCAGACGAGATAGCCCGTCTTCCGGAAGAAGAACAGGTCATCAACATCTTCATGGAACTGTCCGCCTTGGGCATAGCGCAACCGCTTTCCAGCAACATCTTGGACTTCCTGAAAGCATTGCCGGCCTGCGCCAAGCAGCGTGGCATTACTTTCTCCACCCCGACGGAGATATGTATGAAGCTCAACAGCGTAGGCGAATTGAATGTACCCGACACGTTGAGCTGGGTGGACGAGGAGCGAGACATCAGTAGTTGGCTCGGAAATCCGATGCAACGCGAGGCCTTCAACAAGCTCTACAGCGTCGCCGACCGCGTGAGGATTGCCAACGACCCCCGCATCAATCAGGATTGGGACTATCTGCAGGCCAGCAACAACTTCCGCTTCATGACCACCAAGCCGAGCAATGTCGGGCTTGACCGCGGCATTTACAGCAGTCCTTTCGACGCGTTTACAAACTATATGAACATTCTCGGCGACTTCATCAATCGCGTAAATTGCCTCTATCCCGAGGAACTTGACAACGACCAGCTCGAAGCCATGCTGACAACCATCAACAACCAAGGCGACGAAATCGAGGTGAAAGACAAGGAAATTACGCGTCTGCAAGCCAAGATTGCCAAATTGGAACTGGAGGAGCTCAAGCTCCGCGAGAAGTATGAAGGTGGAAAAGCCACAGCTTCCAAAGCGGCCAAGAAGCCTGCAAGCAAGGCGTCGACAGCCAAACCGAAGGCCAAGCAGCCCGTTGCCAAGAAGGTGGTGAAGGCCGACGAACCGACAGCGTGAAGCCAAGTGAAGTGTTAAATCCAACATTTTTCTTGCTTTTGTCGATTATATGGTTTATATTTGTCCCACACTTATGATTTCGTATTTATTTTTTTTGAACGAAATCGTCCCTCGAGGTTGGTAGCTTCCTGCACCAACCTCTTTTTTATGGCTTATATTTCACAAGTCTGTGGGCGAGATATAATAAGTGGGCCGACAATCCGTTATCCAGATAGCATGTATATGTCATGCCGAGTTTTATGTGCTATTCAATTCAATTGTTTCTAAAACACCATGCCTATGAAGTATTCTACTCCTGAAGACGTTTCCTTTCTGCTTCCCGAATCGACGAGTCCGGCCCGCCAGACACTTGACTTTCTACGCCACATCGCCAGAATGTGTCAGGTCGGTGGCCGTTCCGGACGAGTCCTTTCGATGAAGGTCAATTAGTGTCAACTTGCTTATATTCCATATTCCCAACAACATTCAAGATGAAAACACTTGTTTCCCCGTCGCTGCTGTCTGCCAATTTCATCGATCTCAAGTCCGAGATCGAGATGATCAATCGGAGCGAAGCCGATTGGCTCCACATGGACGTGATGGACGGGGTGTTTGTTCCCAACATATCCTTCGGCTTTCCTGTCATCGCAGCCGTGGGCAAGTATTGCACGAAGCCGCTTGATGTGCATTTGATGATCGTCCAGCCCGAAAAATACATCCGACAGGTGGCCCAGACCGGTGCCATGATGATGAACGTACACTACGAAGCCTGCACGCATCTGCACCGTACCATACAGGAGATACATGCCACAGGGATGAAGGCCGGCGTGACGTTGAATCCATCGACGCCCGTGAGCATGCTCGAAGACATCATCGCCGACGTGGACATGGTGCTGCTCATGAGCGTCAACCCTGGCTTTGGCGGGCAGAAGTTCATAGAAAACACAATCAAGAAGGTGGTCCGGCTCAAGGAACTGATAAAGCGTTCGGGCAGCCACGCCTTGATAGAGGTGGACGGCGGCGTGCAAGCCGAGACGGCGCCACGGCTGGTGAAGGCCGGCGTGGACGTGCTCGTCAGCGGCAGTTTCATCTTCAAGAGCACCGATCCGCTGTCCACCATTTCCATCATGAAGAATCTGCCTCGCTGAGGTCGGTCGTCTTTTGAAGCCAGAAAAGCCGACACTGCACGCAATGGGCAATGTCGGCTTTCATTCGTTTGTTCGCGTTCTTCACCGCGGTGTGCGGCGTGTCTATTCCACCTGTAGATGGATGCGGTTGTCCCTCACCATCCGGCGCATGTTGAGGATGGCGTAGCGCATCCGTCCCAGCGACGTGTTGATACTGACATTGGTCAGTTCGGCGATTTCCTTGAACGACAACTGCTGGTAAAAACGCATGTAGACCACCTCGCGCTGTGGCGCGGGCAACTGTTCCATGATGTTTTTCACGTCGTTCATCACCTGTGTGTTTACGAACACCTGCTCGACGCAATCGGTCAACACCTCGCTTGTCTTGAGCTGTTCCAGTTCATGTCCGTCCGTATCTACGATTTTCTCCACCTTCGCCAGCCTGAAATTGTCCATGATGATGTTGTGGGCAATCCGCATGATCCACGCCGAAAACTTGCCATTGACGGTGTAGCGGCCTTGCTGCAGCGTGCTGATGACCTTGACGAACGTCTCCTGGAAGATGTCGTCGGCCAAGTTGTGGTCGCGTACCACGAACATGATGTAAGAGAACAGTTTTGTCTGGTTGCGTTCCAACAGCAAGTCAAAAGCCTTGTTGTCACCTTCGATGTAGCGCAGAGCCAACTCCTCGTCGGTCATTCCTTCAAGATTCTTCATTTCCTCGATGTGTAGTTTCTTTGCGTAGAGGTGTCTCGATAGGCGTTTTCTTTGTTAGGATGTGAATAAAAAAATGTCTGCGGCCTTGCCCCGGTCCGTCGCCGTGTCCCCGCTGCCGTTCCCCTGTTTTCCAAAAGGATGGCTTTTCGCCGCTCAAAGCAGCCCTTTCACATGTCGAAAGGCCTGCTTTTGCAAGCCGAAAGGGTAGCTTTCGCCGCCCGAAAGGCCTGCTTTTGCAACGCGGCCGTCGGCCGGTGAATCCCTTGCAAGGCATTGTAACGTAAAGCAAAGGTAATTATTATTATCTTCATTCACAAATTTTTACCTAATATTTTACTCTTTTGTCGTTTGTACCGGTCGCCTTCTCGACTTTTTCGTTGGTCTTTTGTTGAAATCATCATGCGCGGATAGAAGCATAGGAGGGCGTGTGATTATGAAATGGAAGATTTTTCTCAAAAAACATAAGGAAACATTTGTCAGATTAAAGAAAAGCAGTATATTTGCATCCGAAGATCAAATCACGGACAAGATGAACATGAATCAGACAACATCATGGTGGTGGCGCAACTCAAGATTGGAAAGTCGTGAGTAGCGAAGCCGTGTGTTGGTATTCATCCGCACCATAGATAGAGGCCTGCCGCACTTGCGACAGGCCTCGTTTTATTTCTCCTGTCTTTGAACAAATCATTCAATACGAAAGCTTATGAATACAAAAGAAGTTTTTTCAAGAATCATGAACCACGAGATGCTCACCCGTGAAGAAACGAAGTCCATCCTGGTCGGTATCACGGAGCAGCAGTTCTCCGATACGGAAATCACGGCGCTGCTCACCGCCATCCAGATGCGTGGCATTTCGGTCGACGAACTTCTTGGTTTTCGTGACGGAATCCTGGCCACCGGCGTTCCTGTCCCCTTGGATTGCGACCGTTACATCGACGTCGTGGGGACGGGTGGCGACCGGAAGAACACGTTCAACATTTCGACGACAGCCTGCTTTGTCATCGCCGGGGCCGGCTACAAGGTGGCCAAGCATGGAAACTATGCCGCCACGAGCGTCAGTGGGGCCAGCAATGTCATCCGCAATCACGGCGTCATGTTTACCGACGACCTTTCCAAGTTGAACCGTTCCATCAACGAGGCCGGCATTGTCTATCTTCATGCCCAGCTGTTTGCCAAGGCGATGAAGTTTGTCGGCCCCATCCGGAAGGCACTGCCTTTCCCCACATTCTTCAATCTTCTGGGGCCCATCATCAATCCCTCCAAGCCCCAATGCCAGTTGCTCGGGACGGCAACGCTCGACCAGATGAGGCTCTACAGCCAGGTGTATCAGCGCATTGGGATTGATTACGGCATTGTCAACAGCATTGACGGCTACGACGAAATATCGCTGACCGGCGACTTCAAGGTGTCGACCAACACCTACGAGAAGGTGTTCGCGCCGTCCGACCTTGGGTTCGACATTGCACGGCCCGACGAGTTGCGGGGTGGGGCCACCGAGGAAGAAGCCAAGGACATCTTCGACGCCGTGTTGGAAAACCGTGCCTTGCCGGCCCAGAAGAACATCGTGCTCGCCAATGCGGGTTTTGCCATCCAGGTGTTGGAGCGGGGACGCAAGACCATCGAGGAGTGTATCGCCATCGCCCGCGAGAGTATCGACAGCGGCAGTGCCCTCCGCACGTTCCGTCGGTTTGTTGAAATCAACTCCTGACACCAATCGTTCATCTTTTCTCAATTCTCATTGATCGTTATGGATATACTCGAAGAAATCGTAGCCTACAAGCGGCAGGAGATTGCCGAACGGCAGATGTACGTTCCGATGCACCAGCTGTGGGAACTTGTCCGCCCGCGTCTTGACGATGAGACGTCCTCCATGTCGCGCCGGTTGAGGCAGTCGCCCACCGGTCTGATAGCCGAGTTCAAGCGCAAGAGCCCCTCGTTGGGCTGGATTCATCAGGACGCCAAGGCGGCCGACATCACGCTGGGCTATCAGCGGGGTGGTGCGACGGCGGTCAGCATTCTGACCGACACACATTATTTCGGCGGCTACGACGAGTTTGTTCAGCAGGCCCGAGCCGCCGGACTCGGCCTGCCGGTGCTTTACAAGAATTTCGTCATCGACGAATATCAGCTTTTCCAGGCCAAATATTGCGGCGCTTCGGCCGTGCTGCTCATCGCCGCCTGCCTGAGCAAGGAGGAGTGTACGCGCTTCGTCGGGCTGGCCCGTCAGCTGAAGTTGGAGGTTCTGCTCGAACTGCACGACGAGCGCGAGCTTGATTACGTCGACGCCGAACCCGACATGGTGGGCGTCAACAACCGCCATTTGGGCACCTTCGTCACCGATGTCAACCAGTCGTTCCTCTTGGCCGACCGCCTGCCTGCCGGCCTGTGCCGTGTCAGCGAGAGCGGACTCCATGACGCGCGGACCGTGAAGGCACTGCGCGAAGCCGGATTCAGCGGCTTCCTCATGGGCGAATATTTCATGAAAGCGGCCGACCCGGCCCTGGCTTTGTCTCAATTTATAACCGATTTGACATGATTGTGAAAGTTTGCGGCATGCGCAATGCCGATAACATCCATGCTGTCGCCGACCTTGGTGTCGACATGTTGGGCTTTATCTTCTGGCCACGGAGCAGACGCTACGTGCCCATGACGCCGAGTGGCATGGGCCTCTTGCCCGACCGGGCCGAGGCTTCGCTTGCCTCCGCCGCCGGCATGGGCCGTTCACCCCGCCGCGTGGGTGTCTTTGTCGACGACACGGTGCAGAACATCGTCACACGCGTGTACAATTACCACCTCGACTATGTGCAGTTGCACGGCGACGAGACGATCACGATGATTCGAAACCTGAAGGCCACCCTCATACCGGACATACAACCGGAAATCAAAATCATCAAGGCGTTGCCCGTTCGCGACGCGTCCGACTTGGCGCGGTGCGGCGACTATGAAGGCGAAGTGGACTTTTTCCTGTTCGACACGAAGACGCCGCTTGCAGGGGGCAGCG
Source organism: Segatella baroniae DSM 16972 = JCM 13447 (assembly GCF_000426585.1). GTDB lineage: Bacteria > Bacteroidota > Bacteroidia > Bacteroidales > Bacteroidaceae > Prevotella > Prevotella baroniae. The sequence continues at coordinate 218,552 of NZ_AUFQ01000001.1, read as the reverse complement.
GCAAACATTTCGACTGGTCGGTGCTGCGGCACTATGAAGGCCACACGCCGTTCCTGTTGAGCGGTGGAATCGGGCCTGACGACGTGGCGCGTCTGAAGGCTTTCCACCATCCCGGGATGGCGGGCATAGACCTCAACTCCAGGTTCGAGACGGCCCCCGGCGTGAAGGATGTGGCCCTGTTGCGCACGTTCTTGCACGAAATGGGTTTCGTTCCCGCCAATAATCGTCAGTAAACAGAACGATATGAATAAGATCAACCAGTTGTTTTCGGAACGTCATGACCGAAAACTCTTGTCACTGTATTTCTGCGCCGGTTGCCCGACGCTCGACCTCACGGGGGCCGTCATCACGACGTTGCAGCGTCGCGGCGTCTCGATGATCGAGGTGGGCATACCTTTCAGCGACCCCTTGGCCGACGGCCCAGTCATCCAGGGTGCCGGCACCGTGGCCCTGCGCAACGGCATGACGCTCGATCTGCTCTTCTCGCAGCTGCGGGCCGTCAAGGACGACGTGCGGATACCGCTGGTGCTGATGGGCTATCTCAATGTCATCATGCACTATGGCGTGGAGCCTTTCTTCGCCCGTTGTGTGGAGTGCGGCGTCAGCGGCTGCATCATTCCCGACCTGCCTTTCCAGGATTACCTCGAGGTGGTGAAGCCCGTGGCCGACCGTTACGACATTCGGGTCATCATGATGATAACGCCCGAGACGTCGGAAGAGCGCATCCGCTTTATCGACGACCATACCGACGGTTTTGTCTATATGGTCAGCTCGGCCGGCATCACGGGTGCCCAACAGTCGTTCGGCGACGCCAAGTTGGCCTATTTCGAGCGAATCGACGCCATGCAGCTGCGCAATCCGCGCATGATAGGCTTCGGTATCAGCAACCGGCAGACGCTGGAGTCGGCGCGGGCCCACGCGGCGGGTGTCATCATCGGCAGCAAGTTTGTTACCTTGCTCAATGAAACGGGCGATCCCGAACGGGCAATGGATGAGTTATTTAATGCGTTAAAACAATAAGATAATGGGAAATCAACCAGACGAAAACGGATTTTACGGCAGCTTCGGCGGAGCCTACGTTCCTGAAATCCTGTATAAATGCGTGACGGATTTGCAGCAGGCTTATCTGCCAATCATCGAGAGCGAGTCGTTCAAGAAGGAGTATCATCAACTGCTGAAGGACTATGTGGGACGGCCTTCGCCGCTGTACCACGCCCGTCGCATGGGCGAGAAGTATGGCTGTCGGCTTTACCTGAAGCGGGAAGACCTGAACCACACGGGCGCGCATAAGATCAACAACACCATCGGTCAGATACTGATGGCCCGGCAGATGGGCAAGACCCGCGTCATCGCCGAGACCGGAGCCGGACAGCACGGCGTGGCCACGGCCACGGTCTGCGCCCTGATGGGCATGCAGTGCGAAATCTTCATGGGAGCCACCGATGTGGAGCGGCAGCATGTCAACGTGGAGCGCATGCGCATGTTGGGGGCCACAGTCCATCCGGTCACGACGGGCAACATGACGCTGAGCGACGCCTGCTCGCAGGCCATACGCGATTGGTGCAGCCATCCGCAGGACACGTTCTATATCGTCGGGTCCACCATGGGGCCGCATCCTTATCCCGACATCGTGGCACGCATGCAGAGTGTCATTTCCGAGGAAATCAAGTGGCAGTTGCAAGAGCAGGTGGGACGCGACTATCCCGATTACCTGGTGGCGTGCGTGGGAGGCGGCAGCAATGCGGCCGGCACCATCTACCATTACATCGAGGACGAACGGGTCGGAATCTATCTGGCCGAGGCCGGTGGCCACGGCATCGACACCGACTACACGGCGGCCACCATGCACTGCGGCACCGAGGGTATCATCCATGGGTCGCGCACACTCGTCATGCAGACCGATGACGGACAAATCAAGGAGGCCTTCACAATCAGCGCCGGGCTCGACTATCCCGGAATCGGCCCCATGCACGCCCAGCTGGCTCGGAGCGGCCGCACGAACATTCTGGCCATCAACGACGACGAAGCCATCTATGCCGGCTATGAACTGACGCGCATGGAAGGTGTCATCCCCGCCATCGAAAGCGCGCATGCCGTTGCGGCATTGGCCAAGATGAAGTTCGAGCCGGACGATGTCGTGGTGCTGACGGTGAGCGGCCGCGGCGACAAGGACGTCGAGACGTTCTTGAAGAACAAGGCGCTGGCCGGGGAGTACGGCGAGTTTTGAACCATTCGTTTCTGAATTTATCCACTACATCACATGGAATACAACTATACGACCCAGACGAGGAAAATGCTGGCCGACCTCTATACGCCCGTGGGCGTCTACATGCAGTTGCGCGACCTTTATCCCCAGTCGGCATTGCTGGAGAGTTCCGATTATCACGGCAACGACAACGCCCGCTCGTTCATCGGCACCCATCCTTTGGCCTCCATTCGGGTGGGACATGGGGAAATCGTCATGAAATGGCCCGACGGCAGGGAGGAGCGCAAGCTGCTTTCGACGGCCCGCAAGGGAGAGGCCAAGGAGGAGGTGGCCCACGCCCTGACCGACTTCATCGCAGGCTTCCACGTCACGGGCGAAGGCAGCGAGTATTGCGGCTTGTATGGCTACACATCGTTCAATGCCGTCAGGTATTTTGAAGACATAGCCGTCGTGGACTCGACGATGGAGGAAAACGACGCCCCCGACATTCTCTACATCCTTTATCGTGACCTCATCGTGTTCGACCATTTCAACAATACGATGCAGATTGTGACGCTGACGGCCGACGCTGACGCCGCAGGCGTGGAGGCCATCCTGAAGCAAATCGCCAAGCCGGTGGGCCGCACTTATGGTTTCAGTCCGCTCGGAGAGGCGTTTTCCACGCTGACCGACGAACAGCATAAGGCCAACATCCGCCGTTGCGTGGCCCACTGCATGCGTGGCGACGTGTTCCAGGTGGTCGTCAGCCGGCGTTTCGTGCAGAAATATGAGGGCGACGACTTCAAGTTGTACCGTGCCTTGCGGGCCGTCAATCCCTCGCCCTATCTGTTCTACTTCGACTTCGGCGGTTTCAGAATCTTCGGCTCCAGCCCGGAGACGCACAATCGGGTGGTGGGCGACCGGGCTTTCATCGATCCCATCGCGGGCACGACTCCGCGCACCGGCAACCTGGAAGAGGACAAGGCGAATGCCGAATTTCTGCGCAACGACCCCAAGGAGAATGCCGAACACGTGATGTTGGTGGATTTGGCACGCAACGACCTGAGCCGCAACTGCCACGACGTGCAGGTAGACTTCTATAAGGACATGCAGTTCTACAGCCATGTCATCCATCTGGTGTCGAGGGTGCAGGGTACGATTACGGAGTTGTCCGACCGCCCCACCCGTGAGGACAGGATTGCTGTCAGGGTGAGGGAGTTTGTCGACACCTTCCCCGCCGGCACGCTGTCGGGCGCCCCCAAGGTGCGTGCCATGCAGATCATCTCCGAACTTGAGCCTCACAACCGTGGCGCCTACGGAGGGTGCATCGGCTTTATCGGGCTGGACGGCGACCTGAACCAGGCCATCGTCATCCGCACCTTCGTTTCGCGCAACCATGAGTTGTGGTTCCAGGCCGGTTCGGGCGTCGTGGTCAAGAGCGATGAGAACTACGAGTTGGAGGAAAGCAATCATAAACTTGGTGCCTTGGTGAGGGCCATTCAAATAGCTTCTGCATTATGAAAACAGCGATTATAGACAACTACGATTCGTTCACGTACAACCTCGCCCACCTGTTCAGGGGCTTGGGCGTCGAGGTTTCCGTTTATCGCAACGATCGTTTTCAGTTGTCCGACCTGGCGCCTTTCGACCGGCTGGTCCTTAGTCCGGGGCCGGGAATACCCTCTGAGGCCGGTTTGCTCATGGAGGTCATTCGGCATTATGCGGGTCGGAAGCCGATATTGGGCGTGTGCCTGGGCCATCAGGCCATTGCCGAAGTCTTTGGCGGTCGGTTGCGAAACCTGTCCCAGGTGTATCATGGCGTGGCGACGCCCATCACGCTGGAGGCAGACCCGTTGTTCGAGGGGTTGCCCCGTCGGGTGGACGTGGGGCGTTATCACTCCTGGGTGGTGGACGGGAAAGAACTTCCGTCCTGCCTGGAGGTCACTGCGATGAGCGACGACGGCGAAATCATGGCGCTGCGGCACCGTGAACATGATGTGCGTGGCATTCAGTTCCATCCCGAAAGCGTGCTGACTCCCTTGGGAACCAAGATGGTGGAGAACTGGCTGGGGCATGGATGACGGTTGGCGCCATCCTGCCCTCGCCATCCTGCCTGGACGTCTGAAATCACAGACGATCGCATTCGGCATTCAACATCCGTTTTGCTTTGGCGTTTGCTGAAGTTCAGCATTCAACAAATGTTTTGTCTTGGCATTTGCTGAAGTTCAGCATTTAACAAATGTTTTGTCTTGGCGTTTGCTCAAGTTGAGTATTTAACAAATATTTTGTCTTGGCGTTTGCTCAAGTTGAGCATTTGACAAATGTTTTGCTTTGGCGTTTGCTCAAGTTGAGCATTTAACAAATGTTTTGTCTTGGCGTTTGCTCAAGTTGAGCATTTAACAAATGTTTTGTCTTGGCGTTTGCTCAAGTTGAGCATTTAACAAATGTTTTGTCTTGGTGTTTGCTCAAGTTGAGCATTTGACACCCGTTTTGTCTTGGCGATTTCTCAAGCCTCGGCAAATCTGCTGTCATTTGCCGAGACGTTTGCTCAACGTGAGCAGACTTGCCAATGATTTGGGTTTATGATTTATTTTATGATGAACCACCCCATGCCTCTTGCTATTTAGATGATTTGACCATGGCATGAAGCTAATGTGCGCTACCGCCTTGGCTATGCTCCCATGAACCGACCTGACACAGTTTTACTTTGCACTCCCGGAAGGGGGGCGACGTGGTTAAAACTCGCTGGTGAAGTGGAACTTGACATCTTTGAAATCCTGTTGCGCCATGCTGAGCACGTAGCCCGAGTCCGCCAGAAAGACGTCTCTGCCTTCGATGTCCTTGGCCATGTACTGGTACTTGCGCTTCTTGAAGTTCTCCAGTTCCACAGGATTCTCCGCTTCCACCCAGCATGCTTTGTGCAGGTGGACGGGTTCCCATCTGCACTTGGCGTTGTATTCGTTCTCCAATCGGTATTGTATCACCTCGAATTGGAGCTGGCCTACGGTGCCGACAATCCGACGGCCGTTGAACTGGTTGACGAAAAGCTGGGCCACGCCTTCGTTCATCAGTTGTTCAAGACCTTTCTGAAACTGCTTGCTCTTCATGGGGTCGTCGTTCTCGATGTACTTGAACATTTCGGGAGAGAATGACGGAAGCCCGCGGAAATGGAGCTGTTCGCCTTCGGTCAGCGTGTCGCCGATCTTGAATATGCCATTGTCGGGCAGGCCCACGATGTCGCCCGGATAGGCTTCCTCTATCGTGCTCTTGCGTTGCGCCATGAACTGGGTGGGGGAGGAGAACCTTACCGTTTTGCCCAGACGCATGTGCAGATAGGGCTGGTTGCGGACAAACTTGCCGGAACAAATCTTGCAGAACGCGATGCAGCTGCGGTGGTTGGGGTCGATGTTGGCCGTAATCTTGAAGATGAAGCCCGTGAACTTGGGCTCTTCGGGCTGTACCATTCGCTCCTCGGCCTGCGTGGGCTTGGGGCTTGGTGCTATTTCGACGAAGCAATTGAGCAACTCCTGGACGCCGAAGTTGTTGAGGGCCGACCCGAAGAAGACAGGAGCCACTTCGGCGCTGCGGTAGGTTTCAACATCGAACTCCGGATAAACGCCGTCGACAAGTTCCAGGTCGTCGCGGAGCTGGCGGGCTTCGCGTTCACCTACATGCTCGTCGAGGCTGTCGCTCTGGATATCGACCGCCACCTTTTCGGTGACCCGCTGCTTGTTGGGCGTGAAGAGGTTGAGCTGTTGTTCGTAGATGTTGTAGACGCCTTTGAACCGCATGCCCTGTCCGATGGGCCAGCTCAGGGGGCGCACCTTGATTTGAAGTTCTTCTTCAAGTTCGTCCAACAGGTCGAACGGGTCACGGCCTTCGCGGTCCATCTTGTTGATGAAGATGATGACAGGCGTGCTTCTCATGCGGCAGACCTCCATCAGTTTGCGGGTCTGCGCCTCCACGCCCTTGGCTCCGTCGACCACGATGATGGCCGAATCGACGGCTGTCAGCGTCCTGTAGGTGTCTTCGGCGAAGTCCTGGTGGCCGGGCGTGTCCAGGATGTTGACCTTGTAGGGCTCGCCCGTTTCGCCATCGGGGAGATAGTCGAACTCCATGACCGACGTGGAGACGGATATTCCACGCTGCTTCTCGATGTCCATCCAGTCCGAGGTGGCCGTCTTGCGGATTTTGTTGTTCTTCACCGCGCCGGCTACTTGAATCTGTCCGCCGAAGAGGAGGAACTTCTCTGTCAGCGTCGTCTTGCCCGCGTCGGGATGGGATATGATGGCGAATGTACGTCTTCTTTGTATTTCGTTCATGTGGTTGATTTGTTGTTTAAAAGTTTATCGATGCAGACTTTCAGCGAGTCCATCCAATAGGGGATGGTGATGTCGAATGTTTTCTTGATCTTCGTCTTGTCCAATACGGAGTAGGCCGGGCGCTTGACGGGGCTTGGAAACTCACTGCTGTGACATGGCTGGATGTCGCAGGCCGTGAGATGGGACAGCGACGCAATCGCCTTCGCAAAGTCGTACCAAGAGCAAAGGCCCTCGTTTGAGAAGTGATAGATACCCGATTGCCCTTTGAAAAGCCTGCTTTCGAGGATGTAAAGGATAGCTTTTGCAAGGTCACCGGCATGCGTTGGCGTCCCTGTTTGGTCGAAAACGACTTTCAGCTGTGGCTTGGTGGCGAGAAGGCCGAGCATGGTCTTGACGAAGTTCTTGCCGAACTCGGAGTATAGCCATGCTGTTCTGATGATGATGTGGTCGACGCCCGTGGCTTGGATTTTCTGCTCGCCCAGCAGCTTTGTCCTGCCATAGACGCCTGTAGGTGTGCCCTGTTGTGTTTCAGAACACGGCACGTTGTAGGGGTCTCCGCCGAAAACGTAGTCTGTGCTGATGTGGACGAGCAGGCCGCCGACCTCTTTCATGGCGACGGCCAGGTTTTCGGGTGCCGTCGCGTTGAGTGCCGTTACGATTTCGCCGGCGGTCTCCGCCGCGTCGACATTGGTCCAGGCGGCGCAATTGACAATGCAACGGATATGGTTTTCTTCGACGCACCGACGGACATCGTCGAGTTGGGTGATGTCAAGTTGCCGGTAGCCGTCGGCTATGTCCGTGAAGATGTAGCGATCCTTGCTGTCGCGCGCGGCAATCTGGATTTCATTGCCGAGCTGTCCGTTGGCGCCCGTTACAAGTATGTTCATTGATTTGTTTTCTTTTGATATATGAATCCCACTCGCCTTGCTTGAAAACTCGATCATTCTTCGCCGAAGTCGAGGCCTTCGTCGCGGTCTTTGATGTAATAATCGCTGAGCAAGCCGATGAAAGTGGTGATTTCCTTGATGGCACGGGCCGTATCGGGAGTGATTTCCTTCTTTTGCAATTTGAGCATCATCACGCCGTACAAGGCGTTGAAGCAAGTCTCTATCTCCGATTCGTTTTCTGTTTCGGCATACTCCTCTTCCGTCCTTCCCCGTCGGTTGCGTGCACGCAGTTCGACGATAAAGGGCAGCACCTTGTAATAGGCTGCGCTGTAGAATGGGAATTTGGAGGACTGAAGCAGGCGTGCGTGGAGGTCGAGCAGGTCTTTCATCAAGATTTCGTTGATGTCGAGATGGCCGTATTCACGCTTCCCTTCCTCGTTCATCATTCTGACCAGATTGCCATACCAGTCGGCCATTTCGGCTTTCTGTTCCTCCGAATAGGAGAAGCTGTCGATGTATTGTTTCCTGATGACGGGCATATAACAATCGTATGCCCGAATGATATCCTCTACCTGCCACATGTAGAGCAAGTATTCCGCAATGGATTTCTTTCTGAGTTCTTGCGCTATGTACATGATGAATCGTAAATTGAAAGGGAGATGGTCAGAAATCCGGCAGGTGATAGAGATTGAATGCCGTTCCCAAGAACACAATCAGGGAAAAGAGGATGACCACGCTGCCGATCACCTTGTTGATAATCAATATGCCGTTGTCGTCGAACTTGTTGCGTATCTTGTCGACCAGCCATGTCAAGCCGAACCACCACAGGAGCGCTCCCAAGACAATGCTGAGAAATCCTATGCACATCTCGAAGGGGTGGGCGGGGATGGAAAACGCGAACAAACCGTAGAGGAAAATGAACAGGAACATGATCATGGGGTTTGAGAATGTGACGAGGAAAGCCGTGATTCCGTTGTGGCAAAGCGTTCCTTTCGTGTTGCCGCTACGGTGCATGTTCTTGGTTGGATTGCTGCGGAAGCAATAGATTCCGAAAAGGAGAAGGATGATACTGCTCGAAAGTTGAATCAGAAACTTATAGCTGGGGTTGGATATGAAATCGAGCATGAAACTCATGCCGAGGCCTGTCAGCAACGCGTAGATGAAGTCGCTCAGCGCAGCCCCCACACCCGTTACAAATCCATACCAGCGTCCCTTGTTGAGAGTACGTTGAACACAAAGTACGCCAACCGGTCCCATGGGTGCAGAAGCTATCATCCCAATCAATATTCCCTTCAGGACCAAATCAATGATGTTTATATGAAGTTGAAACGGCATATCTTGTGCAAAATTACTTAGTTTAGTTGGAATAACAAAAGAATATTACAAAAAAAGAAGATGGCACTCAACCGAATGCCATCTTGCGATTTGTCCATTTGCCTCTGATTTAGATTTCCCAGCCGACGGCGCTTGCGCCAAGCACGGCGGCGGAACTTCCCTCCAAGCCGCTGATGAGGAACATGGCCTTGCCTTTGTAAATCTTAAGAACATGTTCGTTGTAGCTCCTCTTGATGGGTTCCATCAGCAGGTCGCCCGCCTTTGTCAAGCCACCGAAGAAGATGAAGGCTTCGGGAGCGGAGAATGCGGCAAAGTTGGCGCAGGCCTCACCCAGCATTTCGCCGGTGAACTCGTAGATGTCTTTGGCCAGTTTGTCGCCCTTGCCGGCCGCAATGCTGACGTCGAGGCTTGTGATGTCCTCGGGCTTTAGTTCTCTCAGGAGTGAAGGCTCCTGTGTCGTGTTGAGCATTTCACGGGCCGTGCGTGCCACACCGGTGGCGGAGCAGTAGGCTTCGAGGCAACCGCTGCGGCCGCAACCGCAGCTTCTTCCATTTTCTCTGCACATGATGACGTGGCCCAACTCTCCGGCAAAGCCGTCGGAACCATAGAGCAGCTGGCCATTTACTACAATGCCCGAGCCGACGCCGGTGCCCAGAGTGATGACGATGAAGTTTTTCATGCCGCGTGCCACGCCGTAGGTCATTTCACCGATGGCTGCCGCATTGGCGTCGTTGGTCAGCGCGACGGGAATGCCGAGCTTCTTGCTGAACATGTCTGCCAATGGAACGATGCCGCTGTGTCCCCAGCTCAAGTTGGGCGCAAATTCGATGGTTCCCTTGTAGTAGTTGCCGTTGGGGGCGCCAATGCCCATGGCTTTGATCTTGTCGATACCTCCCACTTGGTCGATGATGACGTGCAAGGCATCGACCGCGGCTGCAACGTAGTCGTCGACGTTGTCGTATCCTTGTGTCTTGATGGCGGTGGTTGCCTTGATTTCACCTCTGCTGTCTACAATGCCGAACACGGAGTTGGTACCGCCAAGGTCCAAACCGATTACATACGGTTTCAATGTCTCTTCTGAATTCATGTTTTTCTTTATGTTTAATGTTTATAGTTATTCGGGGGGTGATTCTTTGGCAAAGATAGTTTAAAAGCAGCAAAGCGCCAAGTAAAACGGTGACTTTTGTTATTATTCGGAGCTGAAGTCGGCCACCATTTTCCTATACATGCTGTACATGCGCGTGCGCGATACATATCCTTTCAGCTGGTTGTTGACATCCACCACGGGTAGGAAGTTGCTGTTGGTGCTCTCGAATTTGCGCATGACGTCAATCATCTTGTCGCTTATTCCGAGCGTAGCTTGCACCGGGGTCATTATCTGGCTGACGGTGAAGCGGTTGTAAAGTTCCGATCGGAACATGACGTGGCGTATCTTTGTGATGTCGATTTCGCCCAAGAGCGTGCCGGCATGGTCCAATACCGGCAGGAAACTTGTGTGGCTCTTGCTGATGACGTTGATGAGTTTCCCCAAAGGCAAGTCGGGGTCGAGCGATTCAAACTGCCGGTCGATAATGCTTTCCAAGCTCATCAGGGTCAGAATGGCGCTGTCGGTATGGTGGGTGATGAGCTTGCCGGCCCTGGCCAGTCGCATGCCGTAGATGCTGTGAGGCTCGAAGATGTTGATGGTGAGGTAGGAACAGATGCAGACTATCATCAGAGGCATGAACAGTTGGTAGCCTCCGGTGAGTTCGGCGATGAGGAAAATACCGGTCAGCGGGGCGTGCATGACGCCTGCCATGACGCCTGCCATGCCCATCAGGGTGAAGTTCTTCTCGGGGATGTAAAGTCCGATTTGATTCATATTCCATATACGGGCGAAGAAAAAGCCGGCGAAGCCGCCGATGAAGAGGCTGGGGGCGAACGTTCCGCCACAGCCGCCGGCACCGTTCGTGGCCGAAGTGGCGAAGACTTTGGTGATGAGAACAAGCCCGATGTACAGAATCAACAGGTTCTGGTTGCCGGCAAACAGGGAGTTGTTCATCACTTTGCTCCAGTCGTTCATCGTGTTGCCGCTCAGCAGGGTGTTCACGGCGTTGTAGCCTTCGCCGTAGAGTGACGGAAAGAGGAAGATGAGCGTGCTGAGGATAAGTCCGCCGGCAACCAGTTTGCGGTAGGGATGGTTGTTCATTCTGGCAAACAGGTTCTCACACGCGTTCATCGCCCGCATGAAATAGAGGCTTACAAATCCACAGAAGACGCCAAGAAGAATGCAGGCCGGCGTGCGTTCCAGCGTCCAACTGTTGTCGAGGTGGAAGGTGAAAAGGCTGTTGTCGCCGGCAAAGATATAGGTGAAGCCCGTTGCCGTGACACACGAAATGAGGATGGGGAGCAGGGAGGCCATCGTGAGGTCGACCATCAGCACTTCGAGCGTGAATACGAGTCCGGCTATCGGCGCCTTGAAAATGCCGGCGATGGCCGCCGCCGCACCGCAGCCCACAAGCCAGATGAGCTGGCGGTTGTCCATGCCGAACAGCTTGCCCAGGTTGGAACCGATGGCGCTGCCCGTCAAGACAATCGGCGCTTCGGCACCGACCGATCCTCCGCAGCCGATGGTAATGCCCGAAGCTATGACACTCGACCAGCAGTTGTGCCCCTTCAACTTGGCCTGCTTGGCCGATATGGCGTAGAGTACGCGGGTGATTCCGTGTGAAATGTTATCCTTGACGATATGGCGGACGAATAGCGACGTGAGCCATATACCTATAACAGGAAACAGGAGGTAGAGCCAGTTGAAAGTTGTGGCATCGAACCTGGAAGTCAGGATGATTTGAATCTCATGAATGATGATGTGGAGAATGTATCCTGCCACGGAGGCGAAGAAGCCGATGGCAAAGGCAAGGATGAGCATGGCCTGTCGGTCTGACAGGTGCGATTCCCTCCATTGTATAATACTTTCTTTGGTCAAATCTGCTCCTATCTGATGATGGTTATTTCTCCGTTTTCAGTCAGTTTGATGATGTTGCTGGGTGTGTGAGGCTTGTGCTCCTGTCTGCGTGACCAACAAACATAATCGACCGCTTGCAGGATTTCTTCGCTGATGTCGCAATAGTTGGAGGCGGCCGGTTCGCCACTGACGTTGGCGCTCGTGCTGACGACAGCCTTTTGAAAGCGGCGGCACAGTTCTTTGGAAAACGGTTCGTTGGTGATGCGAAGGGCTATGCTGCCGTCTTCGGCTATCAAGTTGGGGGCCAAATTTACAGCATTGTCCAGAATGATGGTGATGGGTTTGACGGCTGCGTCAATCAGGTCCCATGCTATGTTGGGGACGTTTCTCACGTATCTTTGCAGTCGTGCGTCGCTGTCCACAAGGCAAATGAGCGCCTTGGAGTCGTCACGCCGCTTGATTTTGTAAACTTTTTCCACTGCCGCCGGGTTGGTCGCGTCACATCCGATACCCCAAACGGTATCGGTAGGGTAGAGTATCACTCCGCCTTTCTTCATGCACTCCACCGCGTTTTTTATATCGTCTTCTTGTTTCATTTAACAGATAATATATCGCAAAAGTACTTGTATTTCACGAATTGCCAAAATATAATATACTTTTCCTGTCTTCTATTTCTTGTTTTTCTTGCCATTGATGAAGTCGGCGGCATTCATTCTCTTTTTTCCCGCAGGCTGGATGGACTTTATTTCAAGCCATGTGTCAGCACAAGCCGCCAAGAGTTTCTTGCCGTCGATTGTCAAACTGCCGGGGGAGGCAGTGCAGGGGTGTTCGGATGGCAAGGTCTCGTATATTTTGGTGGTAGTCAGTTGTTCGGCCGGCTGTCCGCAGGCGTCTGTCAGGCACAATGCTTCCGACCATGCGCCGGGGACAGGGCTGAGTCCTCTGACGAAGTTGTGGACATGTCGCGCAGGTTGGTTCCAGTCGATTTCACAGGTCTCTTTGAAAATCTTGGGTGCGGGCTTCAGGTCTTGCAGCTTGGATGTGTTGTCTTTGAGCAAGTCTGCTTGGTCGACGGATTCTATCTGTCCGTCTCCGGTAATCAGCTTGTCTATGGTCTCGACGGCGGCTTCGGCTCCGAGAGTCATCAGTCCATTGTAGACATCTTCGGCGTTCGCGTTGTCAGAGATAGGATACTCCTTTTGCAAAATGACACGTCCTGTGTCGATGTCCCGGTCCAGAAAGAAGGTGGTGACGCCCGTCATTGTCTCGCCGTTGATGATGGCCCAGTTGATGGGAGCTGCGCCGCGATATTGTGGGAGCAATGCTGCATGAACGTTGAAAGTCCCGTATCGCGGCATTGACCATACGATTTCGGGGAGCATTCTGAACGCGACCACCACCTGCAAGTCGGCTTGGTAGTTGCGTAATTGTTCCACAAAGACAGGGTCTTTCATCTTTTCGGGCTGCAAAACGGGAATTTGGTGGGCCTGTGCGTACAGCTTTACCTGTGAAGGTTGCAAGTGGTCTTGGTGTCTACCGACGGGTTTGTCCGGTTGGGTGACTACCGCCACAACGTGATAGCCGCCCGACACGAGCCTGTCGAGTGTGCCGACAGCAAATTCCGGGGTGCCCATGAATATGATTCTTAGGTCTTCTTTTCTCATTTGAAAACTGATTTTAGAATGTGGAATCGACCCTTTCATCCTGCATGTCCTTTGCCGTTGGAGCAGGGGGCGATACACCACACTTCAGCAAAGTTACATATAAATTATAAATTTTCGACTTCTTTCAGCGTCTTTTTGCCCGTTGTGTAGTTCTTGCGGGCTGTCGTCATCAAAGGAAAAGGTGAAAACAAAAAAGCTCCTGGCATTCTCCAGAAGCTTTTCCGTATATGTAATAAGGTGAAATTTGCTTATTTCGCGTAAGCAACAGATCGGGTTTCGCGGATGACCGTAATCTTTACTTGCCCGGGATAAGTCATTTCGTTCTGAATCTTCGTCGCGATTTCAGACGAAAGCTTCTCCGATTCGTTGTCGTCCATCTTGTCGGCTCCCACGATAACGCGCAACTCGCGGCCAGCCTGGATGGCATAGGTCTTTGTCACACCAGGGTAACTCATTGCAATCGCTTCCAAATCATTGAGACGTTTGATGTAGGCTTCTACGATTTCGCGGCGGGCACCGGGACGGGCACCCGATATTGCGTCGCACACCTGTACGATGGGCGCAAGCAATGTGTTCATCTCTATTTCGTCATGATGGGCTCCGATGGCGTTGCAAATGTCGGGTTTCTCCTTGTATTTCTCCGCAATCTTGGCTCCATACAGGGCGTGTGGCAATTCGCTTTCCTCATCAGGCACTTTTCCAATGTCGTGGAGTAGGCCGGCACGCTTTGCCTTCTTCGGATTCAAGCCCAACTCTGAGGCCATTACGGCACACAGATTGGCTGTTTCGCGGGCGTGTTGCAACAAGTTCTGGCCATAAGAAGAACGGTATTTCATCTTTCCGACAATGCGAACCAATTCCGGATGCAGGCCATGAATGCCCAAGTCTATCGCCGTGCGTTTGCCGGTTTCGATGATTTCATTTTCCAATTGCTTCTTGACTTTAGCCACGACCTCTTCGATTCGGGCGGGGTGAATACGTCCGTCGGCCACCAACTGGTGCAATGCCAGACGGCAAACCTCGCGTCGGATGGGGTCGAAAGCAGAAATGACAATGGCTTCCGGTGTGTCGTCCACGACGATTTCTACGCCTGTGGCGGCCTCTAATGCTCGGATGTTGCGGCCTTCTCGACCAATGATGCGGCCTTTCACCTCATCATTGTCTATATGGAAAACACTGACGGAATTCTCAATGGCTGTTTCAGTTGCTGTGCGTTGGATTGTCTGAATGACGATTTTCTTCGCCTGTTGGTTGGCATTGAGCTTGGCTTCATCCATAATCTCGTTGATGTAGCTGGCTGCATCCAGTTTCGCTTGGTCTTTCAAACTCTCAATCAAGCGTTCCTTTGCTTCTTCCGCACTTAAGCCTGACAATTCTTCAAGCTTGGCGCGCTCCTTATCTTGCATTCTATCAAGCTCTTCCTGCTTGATACTCAACAATTTCTTTTCGTTTTCGATACGTTGCTGGCCTTGTTCCACCTCTTGTTTCCGGCGAACCAGCTCTTCTTGCCGCTGGTTTAGAGAAATCTCCCGCTGCTTCAAGCGATTCTCGCTTTGTTGAATCTTTTGGTTGCGCTGCTGAACTTCCTTTTCAAGTTCGCTTTTCTTGTTGAGGAATTTCTCTTTTACTTCCAGCAGCTTTTTCTCCTTAATAACGTCAGCCTCTTTGTCGGCTGCTTCCATCATTGCATTGTATTTTCCTTTAATTACATAACGGAAAACACTATATCCTGCTGCCCCGCCGACCACAAGGGCTACGGCAGCTGTAATCAATTCTATCATTTTGTTTTATTTAATTAAGTATGATAATATTCTCTGTTGTTCTATTGCTTGTTCAGAGCCGATTCTATTTCAGAAGTTAACTTGTCGAGAATATCATTATAAGGTTGTGCATCGTTGCGGTTATACTCACGCTGATACCTTAACGCTATATCGACCAATGCCATATACAGGATTTCCTTATCACCTTTTTGGCCTTTAAAGATGTTGGCATAGGTGTTGACGGTCTCGTTTATCAACTTGCCCGCATCTCTGTACAGCTTTTCTTCATCGCGATTGATAATCACGGTGAGGTCTGTATCGTACAAATGCAACTTGATGTGTAATTCCTCTTTGTTAACTTCCGCCATGACCACTATGATTTTTCACTGAGCAAAGTGATACATTTGTTGACGTCTCTAATGAGCTTGGACAATCTTTTTTTCGCCCCCTCCATGTCCGTGTCGGAGATTTCGATCATCCTTGCCATCTTTAAATTGTCATATTCCTGCTTAGCCTGCTTCAATTGTTCTTCCAAAAGAGTGATTTTCGCGTCACGTTCGTCCACCATCGCATAGAGACCGGCATTTTCATCCTTCATTGCTTGATATTGGATGATCATCTGTCGAACGCGAGTCGAAAACGTATTCAATCTTTTTTCAGCAGACTCCATAGATTACAATTTGCTTACAAAAATAGAAGTATTTCTTGACAAATGCAAACTTTTATCAAGTTTTCGCCTGTTTATTCCTTTGCATCGGCAGGCTTGGGCTCTTTTTTCGCCAACATAACAACTTGATAGACGAAATCCGTCACCCACTTTTGACTGAATCCTAAACGATTGTTGTACTTGCGAATGGCAAGTACTGCTTTGATGACACCTGCGTCGGTGTAGTCATTCTTTAAAAAGATGTCGTTGACTGTCTTTTGCGTCATCGTATAGAGGGCACGCTTCATAAACGATGGCAACCGCAGCTTGTATTTCATCAAATTTCCTGTCAACATCATCAATTCCTGGGAGAACCCTTGGAATTGAAACATGTAGGTCTGGACGTCCGTCACCTTGCGGCAGTTCTTGCGTATGCTCTGGTCTATCTCTTTGAAGAAAAGGTCGTCGGTCTTGTAAAACTCTTTCATCAGCTTGCGGCAATGGCTCTTTTCGCCCACACCCAATTTGTTGTTCACCGTGGGTACACGGAGAGACGTCTTGAAAGTCCTCAGGTCTGGCAGCATCGCCAAATTGTTGATGGCGAGATTGGCTGCCACGGAAGCCTGGAAATAGACCCTGACCAGTGTCATGTAGTCTTCCATTCCTCCAGTTTTGGCTTCAGTTTCCTTTTTATGAAACAGCTTGTTGAATATTCCCATAATAAAAATAATGTCTTGAAAAATACGTTTGTCGTGCAAAGGTAGCAACTTTCGACATATTTTACGCAAAAAATGCACATAAAACAAAGTTTTTGGAGGGCAAAGCGAAAGATTTCGACAAAAATATTTACCTTTGCTGCAAAATCAAGTCAAGTTCCTGTTAGTCACGATTTGGCTTCAATTCTGGAGCATAACATGAATTATTCTAAATTAAAATGAAGGGAATTGTTTTGGCAGGTGGTAGCGGTACGCGCCTTTACCCAATAACGAAAGGAATTAGCAAGCAACTGATTCCTATTTTTGACAAGCCGATGATTTATTATCCCATCTCGGCTTTGTTACTGGCAGGCATTCGCGAAATTCTAATTATCAGCACTCCCCATGATTTGCCAGGCTTCCAACGCCTCTTGGGCGACGGGCATGAGCTGGGTGTTCGCTTCGAATATGCCGAACAACCTTCGCCGGATGGATTGGCACAGGCTTTTATCATCGGTGAATCTTTTATTGGTGACGACACCGTCTGTTTGGTGTTGGGCGACAATATCTTTCATGGCGCTGGCTTCACCGGCCTGCTCAGGGAGAGCGTCGAGGCTGCTGACAGGGGGCAGGCCAGTGTATTCGGTTATTATGTCAACGACCCTGAACGATATGGGGTCGCGGAAATCGACGAGAAAGGGAATTGCCTTTCCATCGAGGAAAAGCCAAGTCACCCTAAAAGCAACTATGCTGTCGTGGGGCTTTATTTCTATCCGAGCAATGTCGTCGACATCGCCAAGCGCATCAAGCCTTCTGCTCGCGGTGAACTTGAAATCACGTCCGTGAACCAACAATATCTGACCAGGCAGTCACTCAAGGTGCGGACACTGCAAAGGGGATTTGCATGGCTGGACACCGGAACGCACGACAGTCTTTCAGAAGCCAGCACCTTCATCGAGGTCATCGAAAAACGCCAAGGGTTGAAGGTTGCCTGTCTTGAAGAAATCGCTTATAAGAATGGTTGGATAACTGGGGAGCAACTGAAACGGGCGGCCGAACCTATGCTTAAGAACGAATACGGCAAGTATCTTCTCGGTCTTCTTGCAAAATAAGGGGTTTGCCTCCCTTGATTAGTTGATTAGTAATGGAATATATAAATAGAAATACTTAAATGGAAGAAAATAAGAATGTAGTCCCTGAAAAAATGCTCGAACAGGAGGAACGTTCCTCTTTCGACTTTCAAGCCATTTATACGATGGTCGTTCTCAACTGGAAGTGGTTTGTCCTTTCGCTCATGATCTGCCTTGGCGCTGCTTACATTTATCTTCGTTATGCCACGCCCATGTATCAGGCCTATGCCAAACTGCTGATCAAGGATGACGACAACAAGCGACGTGGCAACAGTATTGAGAATGCTGTCAATTTAGGACTCATCTCCAATTCGAATGGTATAGACAACGAAATAGAGCTGCTTGCCTCGCACTCCCTTGCGCAGGCGGCTGTCCGTGACATGAAAATCTATACCAACTACTTTGTCGAGGGCAATATCAGAAGTCAGGAGTTGTACCATACACAACCGTTCAACGTAGACTTGGATGCGGCCCATTTGGACCGCCTGAACCGTCCTGTCGACATGACGATAGAGAAGGTTGGCT
Source organism: Segatella baroniae DSM 16972 = JCM 13447 (assembly GCF_000426585.1). Taxonomy (GTDB): domain Bacteria; phylum Bacteroidota; class Bacteroidia; order Bacteroidales; family Bacteroidaceae; genus Prevotella; species Prevotella baroniae. The sequence goes on along the minus strand of NZ_AUFQ01000001.1, from coordinate 200,459 downwards.
CTGGCTACAACATCGTGGGGAAGTATTTTGTTCCGCGAAGTGAAGGGCGGGCGGGCGGCCCCTACGATATTGACAAGCGGGTGACCCGAATCCCCGCATTGGTCAATACCCGCATCGGTGTAATCCGCATCACCCGCAACATGCTTTCACCGATGCAGGATCTCAACGACAGGCAAGTGTTGAAAGTGAGGTTGATGTCACCCAAGATGGCAGCCGCCAAATATATCAAGAACCTTACCGTAAACCAAACCTCCAAAACTACTACTATAGCGCAACTTACGCTTCGTGACGAACTTCCGCAACGTGCTACTGACTACTTGAAGCAGCTGGCAATCGTCTACAACCGGCAGGCCAACGAAGACAAAAACGAAGTGGCCCAGAAGACGGAGGCCTTCATCAATTCGCGACTTGAGAAAATCAACGCGGAGCTTGGCAGCACCGAAGGGACGCTTGAGAACTACAAGCGTCGCAACAACATGGTCGAGTTGAAGATGAATGCGGGACAGGCTGTTGCCAACCAGGATGTGTTCGCCCAGAAATTGGCTGAGGCCAACATGCAAGTCGCGTTGCTCAATGAGATGAGCCTATACATGAATCAACCTGGAAATAAATATGAAGCCTTGCCGTCAAATGTGGGCTTGAATGATCAAAACGCGACGGCATTGATCAACAAATACAATGAAATTGCCATGGACCGCAAGCGTTTGTTGCGCAGTGCTTCCGAAACAAGTCCTACGGTCACGCCGCTTACAGCTCAGCTGGACGATTTGGGCAACAGCATTCGTCGTGCCATGAATCAGTCGCGCAGGAATATGGAAATCCAGCGCAACTCCGTTGCTGCACAGTTCAGCAAGTACAGTGGCGACGTGGGCGCAACTCCCGAACAGGAGCGCATGCTCACGCAGATAGGACGACAGCAGGAGGTGAAGTCGGGACTCTATCTCATGTTGCTTCAAAAGCGTGAGGAAAACTCCATCTCGCTTGCTGCAACAGCCGACAAGGGCAAGTTGATTGACGACCCTGAATGCGATGGCAAGGTCAGCCCCAAGTCAGCCATCATCTTTTTGATAGCCTTTGTCTTGGGCCTCGGCATGCCGGTAGTCGTCATCTTCGTTCTCCAATTCTTCAGTTACCGCATTGAGGGTCACATGGATGTCATCCGACTGACGAAGCTGCCCATCATCGCGGACATTCCGGTCGCCAGTGAAACCTCAAAGACGAAGGCCGACATCGTTGTGCATGAGAATAAGAACAATCTGATGGAGGAAATCTTCCGAAGTCTCAGAACGAATCTCCAGTTCATTCTGAAAGGGGATGAGAAGGTCATCGCTTTCACTTCCACCACTTCGGGCGAAGGCAAGACATTCACCGCATCCAATCTTGCCGTGAGCTTTGCGCTGCTTGGTCGGAAAGTCATTCTCGTGGGATTGGATATTCGCAAGCCGCGTCTGGCAGAGCTCTTTGAAATCGACGACCATCAACACGGCATTACCAATTTGCTGATTCAGGCCAATCCCACAGAGCAAGACATTCGCAAGCAGATACTCGCTTCGGGAATCAATCACAATCTGGAATTGCTCATGGCCGGTCCGACGCCTCCCAATCCTGCCGAACTCTTGACGCGCACGTCGTTGGACTCCATCTTCGAGCAACTCCGGCAGATGTATGACTATGTAATCGTCGACACGGCTCCTGTTGGACTTGTCACCGATACGTTGCAAATCGCCCGTGTTACCGACGCGACCGTTGTCATGACACGCGCCGACTATACTGCCAAGGAGAGTGTCGGCCTGGTCAATTCCCTGGCCGACGGCAACAAGCTGCCCAATGTCTGCATCGTCATCAATGGCATTGACATGTCGAAGAAGAAACATGGCTACTATTACGGTTATGGCAAATACGCCAAGTATGGGCGCTACGCACGGCTCGGAGGCAGCTATGGGAATTACGGCCGCTATGGTGGCTATGGTGCCTACGGAAGTTATGGACGTTATGGCAGTTATGGTTCGTATGGCAGCTACGGAAACTATTCCAACAGCCACTATGGAGACAAAAACGACGATTCGATTAAGAAATAGAAGGCCATGAAAATAGCTGTGGATTTTGACGGAACAATCGTCACACATGAATACCCGGCCATCGGCGAAGAGCTTCCCTTTGCCACCGAAACGCTCCGCATGCTGGCCCGTGATGGCCACCAGCTCATCTTGTGGAGTGTGCGCGAAGGCCGGTTGCTCCAGGAAGCGGTCGACTGGTGTAGGGAAAGGGGGGTGGAGTTCTGGGCCGTCAACAGAGACTATCCCGAAGAGAAGGTTGAAAACAACAACCATTTCTCCCGCAAATTGAAGGCAGACCTGTTCATCGACGACCGCAATGTAGGCGGACTTCTGGAGTGGGGGCAGATTTACCGCATGATTCACGACAACTACAGTTTGAAAGAGGTCATCCGTGAGCGTGTAAAAGAGCAGCTTTTTGCGGCTGAAAGCAGGCCGAAGGCGAAGCGATGGTGGCCCTTTTGAGAGGTAATTGATTACTTGTTGGAAACAAGGGGAGCCTTTGTTTCCAACATTTTATTTATCCCAACATCTAAAAAGCATGAAAAACTTGTTGAAACCTTACGTAAAGCCGGCAATGAAAGCCGTCGAATTGGAGTTGGAATCTTCCATTTTGGCTGCAAGCGGCCCATCCGACAAAACCATTCATCTGAGAATGTATGAGGATGGATTGCCGGATGACATCACGGCACAGTCCCGCAGAACCGATCTTTGGGAAGAGGAAGAGTGACCCTGGTGCAGTGTGTCTGCCGAATCCTGCCCTTCACGGCTTTTATATCTTGTTGATGTCCACATATCCGTGCATGACCGCATAGATGGTCAACGCGGACACGCTTTTCAGTCCCAGTTTTTCAATGATGTTTTTACGATGCGTTATCACGGTCGTCATGCCGATGTTGAGTCGTTCCGCGATTTCTTTGTTGAGCAATCCTTGGGCGACGAGCGAGAGCACTTCTACCTCCCGATCGCTCAAAATCTTGGCTTTGAGGGCCTTGGGCATGTCTGGGAAGTGCTCGCCATGCGGATGTCCGTGCTGTTCCAGCACGAGCAAATCCTTGACGAGTTGCTCTTCCGGCACGCTCAAACATAGGCTGTTGAAGCCTTTCAGCTGAGAATTGGGGTCGTGCGAGATTGTCAGTATGATGGTTTTCGACCTTCTGTCGTTGAAGAAGGAGCGGTCTTCGAGGACAATGTTGATGGCCGCAAAGTAGTGTACGTATGAGTCGGGCTCATTTTGGAGCATGTCTTCGACAGACCTGAACATGTCCACTTCCATGATGGGCATGACGTTCTGGAGAATTTGTTTCAATCCAATCATGGCCAACGTGTTGCGGTCGATGATGGCGATTTTGGGTCTTTTGCTCATTTCAAAGATTTTGTATAGATTCCAATGTCTTGATGTTCCTTTATAGAAATGGGGACAGCAGGTGTGCAAACCAGCCTTTGAATTTTTGCCAACCGGTCCTCCATTGGTTCCAACTGTCGCTTGTCAGCTTGAAGCAGTCGGCTTTTTCGCTGTCAAACAAACAGTCCAATTGCCTGGTCGTGCATTTGTCGAGAATGACGGCGTTCTCTTCGTAATCCCAGCTCAGGCTCCTTGCGTTTAGGTTGGCGCTTCCGACGGTGCACAGGCTCCCGTCTATGGTGATGATTTTCGTATGGTGGAACCCCCGCTTGTACATCCAGACGTCGCAACCGGCCTTCATCAGTTTGTGAGCGTTGAAGAATCCGCAGTCCGGAGTAAGCGGAATGTCACTCTTGACACTGAGCATGATCTCGACCTTCACCCCCCTTTTGACCGCCTGCTTCAACGCTTTTTTTATTTGATGGTTCAGCGTGAAATACGGATTGATGAGTTTTATGCTGTCCCGCGCGTGATTGATGGCTGAAAGATAGAATGTCCTGATGATCTTGTTGCTGGTGCGGGGCTCGCGATTGATGATACCAACCATCTTGCTCCCTCTGTCGGTACATTCATCTTCCTTCAGGTTCGTGAAGTAGGAAATGTCGCTTCCACCTTTTAAGTATTTGACGACGTCGATATTCCGGCGGGCGACTTTGTTCCACATCTTGATGAAGATGCGCTGAAGCGTGTTCACCTCTTCGCCCGAGATGCGGCAGTGCATGTCGTGCCACTCGCCGACCACCTCGGTCCCCTTTATGTAATAGTCGGCAACATTCATCCCTCCCGTGTAGGCGATTCTTCCGTCAATGACGACAATCTTCCGATGGTCTCGGGCGAACACATGGTTGACCCAAGGGAATGTAATCGGGTCGAACTTGTAGATTTCTATTCCTCCGGCTCTTATGCTGTCCAGATGGCGTTTCTTCAGCGGGCGGTTGTTCGAAGCATTTCCGAAGGCGTCGAATATAGCCCTTACTTCAACTCCCTGCTTGGCTTTTGCCGTGAGAAGTTCAAACAGCATGCGGGCTATGGAGTCGTTTCTGAAATTGAAATACTCCAGATGCACGCTTTCTTTCGCTTGTCCAATCGCCCTGAACAGGTCGTCGAACTTCTGCTGGCCGTCTGTCAGCAGTGCCACCGAATTGTTGTGGCTGAAGGTTACACCTTCCCTCCTCAAGTCTGTGGCGACAAGAGAGTCTGCCGTCTGCGCATGACTGTCGCCGGGCGCGGCCAGGAGAGCCAGAAGCAAGAGAACGGAAAGGGCGATTCGTCTTTTCAGGACAAGCCCCATGTGGTTCGTTCCGTTCATAGGAGCGTGGCTGCGTAGCTGTCCACGACGCCCATCAAGTGGTTCTCTTTGTCCACCACGAGGACGTTGTGAATCTTGTGTTCGTGCATGATTTTTTGGATTTCCGAAATCTTGGTCTTGGGCGACACCTGCTTCGGGTTGCGTGTCATGATGTCGCTGACCGTCTTGTTGAAGAACTCCGCCTGCCATTTCTCCATGGCTCTTCTGATGTCGCCGTCTGTAATCAAGCCGATGACCTGATTGCCTTCCAGCGAAACCCCCAGTCCGAGTTTGCCTTTGCTCACGTGGATGATTGCTTCTCCCAAGTTCATGTCTTTGGAGATGATGGGCAAGTCTTCCGTGCGCATGACATCTTCGGCCGTTGTCAGAAGCTTCCGTCCCAGTTCCCCGCCCGGGTGGAATTGAGCGAAATCCCTCGGCTTGAAGTCCCGCACGGTCATCAAGGCCACCGCCAAGGCGTCGCCCATGGCCAAGGCGGCCGTGGTGCTGCTGGTCGGCGCCAGGTTGAGCGGGCAGGCTTCATGCTCCACCCACACCTTGATGTGGGCGTTGCTGTATTTCGCCAGGAGTGAATCGGGGTTGCTGGTCATCGAGATGATGGGCACGTTCATGTGCAGTACCATGGGGATGAACCGTAGCAGCTCGTCGGTTTGGCCGCTGTTGCTCAACGCCAGCACCACGTCGTCCGAAGTCATCACGCCAAGGTCGCCGTGATAGACGTCGAGTGGATTGATGAAGAAGGCCGGCGTGCCGGTCGACGCCAGTGTCGCCGCAATCTTCGCGCCGATGTTTCCGCTTTTGCCTACACCGGTCACAATCACTTTCCCATGGCAGGAATAAATCATTTCCACCGCCTTCTCGAAGTTCTCATCCAGTTGAAGTGTCAAGTTCCGGATGGCTTCCGCTTCATCTTTCAGGCACTGCAAACCGTATGATTTCGATTCTTTGATTCTGTCTTCTATGCTTGTTTTCATCAGGATTCTATTTTAAAGGAATCTGCTTTGTTATTTCAATAATACTCTGACGAGTCCTTCCAGCTTGGCCAGTTCCAGCATGTTGGCCGCATCCGAAAGTCCTTGGTCGGGGTCGGGATGTACTTCGAAGAAATATCCGGTCGCTCCGAAAGCCTTGGCTGCCAGAGCCATCATGGGGACGAACTTGCGGTCGCCCACGGTTTTCCCATCTCCGGCGCTCGGCCGCTGTACGCTGTGGGTGCAGTCCATGATGACATTGGACACGATTCCCTTCATGTCGGGGATGTTTCTGAAGTCCACGACAAGGTTGTTGTAGCCGAAGCTGTTGCCCCTTTCGGTCAGCCAAACCTCCTCGGCCCCACTGTCCAATGCCTTTTCCACGGGATATTTCATGTCTTTCCCACTCAGAAACTGCGCTTTCTTGATGTTGACGATGCGTCCCGTCTTGGCCGCGGCCACCAGCAAATCGGTCTGTCGGCACAAAAACGCCGGAATCTGAATGACGTCACAAACGGTTGCGGCCAACTCGGCCTGGTGGCTTTCGTGGATGTCGGTCAGGATTCTGAGGCCATATTTCCGCTTGACGTTGCCCAGCAGCTCTATGCCTTTTTCGAGCCCCGGACCTCGGAAAGAACGTATCGAAGTGCGGTTTGCCTTGTCGAACGAAGCTTTAAATATAATGTCAACTCCCAATTCTTGGTTGATTCTGACCAATTCTTGCGCCACGGTGTCAAGCAGCTGTTCCGATTCGATGACACAGGGGCCGGCTATCAGCGTAGGAGCTGAAAGATAATTCTCCATGATTGTTATTTTAGAGTCGTTCTTAATTCGTTTTCATCGTCCGCGCGGATGATGTGGATATCTCTTTGCGGGAACGGTATTTCAATGTGGTTTTCATTGAGTACGCGGTAGATGGTCTCCATGATTTCGCCTTCTGCGTAAGTCTGTTTCAGGACAGGAACCCATGCCACAACTTTGAAGTCGATGCTGTCGGAGCCGAAGCCTGCGAAGACCACCTTCACTTCGCGCTTTTTATCCAGACAGTCGAGGGCGCTGATGGCTTTCACCAAGATGGCCTTCACTTCGTTGGCGTCGCTGCCATAGGCCACGCCGATGGGTATCACCGAGAGGCCGTAGCCATGGTTCTTGGTCAGGTTCTTGTAGTTCTTCGTGAACAGCTGGCTGTTTTGGAAAGCGATAATGCTGCCGTCGACGGCGTCCAACTGTGTGCTGGTGTAGGAAATGGAACTGACCCTTCCACGTATGCCGTCGCATTCTATCCAGTCGCCAATCTTGATGCGGCCTGCCATCAGGGATATGCCATAGTAGATGTTCTCAAGAATGTCCTTCATGGCGAAACCGACACCCGTGGACAGACCACCTGAGACCACGACGAACCATGAATTGTTGACATGGAAGATGGAGAGGGTTGTCAGCAGCCAAATGCCCCAGACGATTACTTGGATGACGTTTTTCGACATGGCCGTGCGGCTGATGTAAGTCGTCGGGTCCACTCTCTTGAAGTGGTATTCCAGCCATTCTATGGCGGTTCTGTTCAGATACTTGAAGATGAAGTACAACACCATCACTTGCGAAATGCCGAAGATACTCAGCGTGAAGTTGGGACTGTCGATCACCTTCTCGGTGAAGATTCGCCAGGTGGTGTCGCTCAGGTTGAATACATCGGCGGCCCAGTAGATGGAAACGATGATCGAGATGATGCCCAATATCGGCAGCGCAACCTGGTAAACCAGCCTGAAGAGCCACGTCTCGGCTATGGTCTTTTCTTTGGCGAAGTATTGCTTTCGCCTGCCCCTGTTTTGCAGCAGCCCTTGAATGCAGGTGATGGTCAGGATGCAGGTCAGCTGCATGATCCACCAAATCAGCAGCTGAACCGACAGCAGCACATAGCCTATCCATGAGCAGACGAGCGAGGTGAAGAAAACCGTCAGCGAAAGATAGGTGTAGAATACGTCCGACTTGGGGATGTTGTGGTTGTTGTGCCGGATGGCTATCCACTGCCAGATGGTGCAGGCCAGCAGGATGGGGGGGAACACCAGCTCCACAAGGTCGTTCGGGATGAGGACGATTCGGAAGGCGATCACGATGAATCCGACAACCAGCAGGGGAACGTAGATGCGATAGCCCGATTTGATTTGGTCGCCATCCAGACGGACCAGCAGCGATATCGAGATGACGCCCATGAGCCAGGCGTATTCCACAAGCAGCTGGCTGGCCATGATGATGAAGTTCTGGTCTATCCATATCACCCTGATAATGCCCAGCACGATGGCAAAGGTGATGACGGACGTGGCCAGAAAGATGCAAGTGCGCTTCGCCATGAAGGATTCGGCCAGCGTGTGTTCGTCTTTTTTCTTCATCAACTTCGAGAAAAACTGGTTGGCTTTCGGATTGCGCAGGATGCGGGTCATCAGCAACCTGATGAAGATGAAGTTGAGAAAGACGGAGAAGACGCCCCATCCCACAATCAACAGGAGAAGGCCCAGCAGCACGCGTGCGTCCCAGTCGGACTGCACTTTGCGGTCTACCCGGTATTTCTCGACCACCGTCTCGCTGGTTTCCAACAGATTGCGATGCAGATTCCTCAGAATGGAGAAGTAGTTGTCGCTTCCGTTGTTGAAGATGTTGTTTTGAATTTCCTTGTATCGCTTGTTGGCATAGTCGTCCAAATTGCGCAGATGGTCTTCCGTCAGCTTGTAGTAGCGGATGAACTCCTTGAACTGCATGGAGTTCTCGTTCAGGTTGCGCCTGATGTTGACGGCCAGCGCCAGGCATACCGTCCTGTCTGTCTGCTCTCTGGGTGAGAGCGACATCAGCGGCATGTTGCTCAGATTGATGATCAGGCTGTCGAAGCGTGCAATCTCATTGTTGGTCTTGGTGATGAAGGCGTTGAAAGGTTTCACCGTCTCCTTGAACTCATGGTATTGTTCGGTGGCTTCGTGGCAGGCATAGCTCAAGTCGAAAACGTAGCCTTGCTTTTGCGAGTATAGCATCAATGAGTTCTGGTTGCTTTGGTTCATGATGCGATACATGTTCTGCTGTACTTGCTGCTGCTGTTCTTTCAGGTAGTCCGACTGCCGTTCCTGCTCGTCGTGCTGCCTGGTCAGTTCCTGTCTGAGAATTGACAATGTCTTGGAAAGGTCGCGTTCTTTCAATACGGCCTTTGAAGGTAGGACTGCATACGTGGCCAGCAGTAGCCAAACAAGTGTTCTTTTGCCCATATACGACTTTTTTTTTCGCGTGGCTTGTTTCCTGTAATCGGGAAGCTGTGGTGAATGATATTGTTGCAAAGGTAGCTAAAAGTAGAGACAATCAGACAGCCGATGGATGTTTTTTTGCCGACCGGCGGCGTTATTTCCGAGCCGTTTCCGGGCTTTTTGACTTCTTTTGCCCCATTCTTACAGGATAGTATCGAAGAAGGATAAAAAAGTATCAGTGTTTCCTCAACCGATTATATATTTTTGCATCGTCATCATCAGACAAACATCAAACAACAGCAATAACTGTAACTTGTAACGCAACGATATGAAGAAACGTCGTCTTTTCAGCCTTATCGGTGGCCTTGGCTTCTCTCTGGCAGTGCTGGGGCAGTCTCCTTTTGTGACGGTCAAGGACGGTCATTTCGAATGGAAGGGCAGGCCTTATTATTATGTGGGAACCAATTTCTGGTATGGGGCCATCCTTGGTTCCGAAGGACAGGGAGGCGACCGCAAGCGACTGTGCCGCGAACTGGATTTCATGAAGAAGAAGGGGATCGACAACCTCCGCATTCTTGTGGGGTCGGATGGCGAGCCGGGCGTGGCCTCCAAGGTGGAGCCTACGCTCCAGCAAGCCCCGGGTGTCTACAACGACACGATCCTGGCCGGCCTCGACTATCTGCTCATGCAGATGAAGAAGCGGCAGATGGTGGCCGTGCTCTACCTCAACAATTCGTGGGAATGGAGTGGCGGCTACTCTTTCTACTTGCAACATGCAGGAGCCGGCAAGGCGCCACAGCCCGACGTGGACGGCTATCCTGCCTACATGCAGTTCGTCAGCCGGTTTGCCGACAATGAGAAAGCACATCGGTTGTTTTACGATTATGTGCGTTTCATCCTCGGCCGCACCAACCGCTATACCGGAGTGAAATACGTAGACGACCCCGCCATCATGAGCTGGCAGATAGGCAATGAGCCGCGCGCATTCTCCAAGGAGGCGTTGCCTGGTTTTCAGAAGTGGCTTCGTGAGTCGGCCTCACTCATCCGGTCGCTCGACCGCAACCATCTGATATCGGTGGGAAGCGAAGGCGCGTGGGGCTGCGAGAATGACATGGAGGTTTACCAGGCCATTTGTGCCGACCCGAACATCGACTACTGCAACGTCCATCTGTGGCCCTACAACTGGGGATGGGCGCGCAAAGACCACTTGGCGGACGACCTGGAGAACAGTTGCAGGCACACCGAAGCCTATATCAACGACCACCTGCGCGTTTGCAGGCTCGTCAACAAGCCGCTTGTCATGGAAGAGTTCGGCTATCCGCGTGACGGCTTCTCCTTCAGCAAGGCTTCCACCACCGAGGCGCGCGACGGTTATTACAAGTTCGTTTTCTCGTTGGTGGCCGACAACGCCGAGCAGGGAGGCCTCTTTGCCGGCTGCAATTTCTGGGGATGGGGCGGCTTTGCCAATCTGCGCCACGAGCATTGGCAGGTGGGCGACGACTATACGGGCGACCCTTCGCAGGAGGCGCAGGGGCTCAACTCTGTCTTCGCTTCGGACAAATCGACCATTCGCGTCATAGAACAGCAGGTCGGAAGAATGAACAAACTACGTTCCAAATAAGCGCAAATGGAGAAATCCCATGCCACGACAGGGGCCCGACGCCACGGCGCAACGTGATTCTTCACGCCCTTACGGCCCACGCCATTCGAGGAGACGGAAAATCGTGGCTCGGAAGAGGCCAAAGAAAAACAAAAAGTCAAAGACGCGATGAGGGAAATCGTCAAAGCAAAACATTTGTTAAATGCCCAACTTGGGCAAACGTCAAAGCAAAACATTTGTAAAATTCCGCGGTCGGGGAAACGCCAAAACAAACGGCGGCGGCCTTTCCGCGGTCGGGGAAACGCCAAAACAAACGGCGGCGGCCTTTCCGCGGTCGGGGAAACGCCAAAACAAACGGCGGCGGACTTGCTGAGAGTGTAAAACAAACCGTGTCAGGTCGGTTCATGGGAGCATGGCCATGGTGCACTGCGCACTACCGCCTTGGCGGTTGGTCCTTTTAGAGGGCAGGGTTGCGAGCGCAGCGAGCTACCCTGCCTAAGCTTTGGTGGTGTGGAGCTAGGCCGAAGGTCTTGGTCTTTTTTACATTTGAACCATCGCTTTTTGCGGGAAAGTTTGTTTTCAATCGTCGCATGTGTCCCGCATGCTTCAAAAACAATTGACAATTCCTCCGGCTCACCCTTTATACACAGCAACATCCACCACAAACGTAAAAAAAAGACCAAGACCTTCGGCCTAGCTTTCTCTGTCACTGGCCAGGCAGGGTAGCTCGCTGCGCTCGCAGCCCTGCCCTACAAAAAGACCAACCGCCAAGGCGGTAGTGCGCAGTGCACCATGGCCATGCTCCCATGAACCGACCTGACACGGTTTTACTTTACACTCTTTGCTGAACCCGAACAAACGTCCCGGCAAGCGGCGGGACGGAAAATCGAAGACGGTTCTTGGCCATTCAATCACATGAAAAGCAATTTATTTTTGTAAGTCGTATTTTTTTTTCATGGTCAGGGGAAAAGGAACAGGCATGGAACAGAGTGGCAAACGGCTGTTCCATGCCTGTGGTGGTTGTCATTCGCCATAGACGGCTTTGAGGGCTTCCACTACGTTGGGTAGGCTCCATTGCGGTACGGTGCGGTCTTGTCCGTCGAAAATCGACATCCAGTTGAAAGCAGCCGCATGGGCAGCCTTGGCCTGGCGGGCGATGTCGGCAGCTTGGTCGGCCGCGGCTTTCTTCAGTTTTTCACTCGATTTTGAGGTGACGGTCGTTTCGAGACCGTCCGGTCCGGCTTCGCCTGCCGTGCCATATTCGCCGATGATGAACGGAACCGTCGTGAATTTTTTCGTCAGGTCGCTGAAGATGTTCGTCAGTGCGTTGTGGCATTCTGCGTTCCACTCGCCGTGTGTGTTGATCCAGTTCCATGGATCGTAGGAGTGGACCTCGGCGATGAGATGGTTGTCGGCCGGGTCGGTGGGAATGTTGAAGTTCCGGAGCACTTCGGCGCCTTTGGCCCCGGCGTAGGTGTTGACGATGAGGTTGCGCTTGGCATTGTTGCCGCCGGTGGCCCTCACGGCGTCGACAAAGTCTTGCGCGTAGTTGTTGAGTGCCGTGTAGCTGCTGCTGTTTTTGGGTGCGTTCCAAGTGTTGGAGGCGTCGAGCATTTCGTTGTAGCCCTCAAACAGCAGGTGCTGGTCGTAGTCTCTGAACGTGTTGGCGATTTGTGTCCACAGCTTCTTGAAGCGTTCTTTCGTATTGTTGTAGACATCCATGTCGGCTTTGATCCACGCACCCTTGCCGGCTGCCGTGTCGTGGTGCACGTTGACGATGACATAGAGGCCTGCGCTGAGGGCATAGTCTGTCACCTCTTTCACGCGGTTCATCCAGGTGTCGTCCACGTTTCCCGCGTCGTCCATGTGTTCATACCAGGTGACGGGGATGCGGATGGAGCTGACGCCGTTGGTCTTGAGGAAGGTCATCATGGCCTGTGTCGTGACCGGCTGGCCCCAGTAGGTCTCGTATTTTTCAAGCGTCAGTCCCTTGCCGCCGCCATTGGCGTCGAGCGTGTTGCCCAGGTTGCAACCGACATAGAAGTTGTTGACGGCGCTTTGGGCCGACTCTTCGACGAATGTCGCGTTGAGGTTGATGTCGCCACGGGCGAGCACATTGGCATTGCCCATGGCCGATTTCCACCATTCGTTCGACGGCATGGCCGTTCCATACCAGGGCATGAAGTTGAGCCATTTGGCTCCGGCGTCCCATGCCTCGCCGATGTTGGCTGTAGGCGTGGCGTTGTCGAGGCCGCATTCGGCCAGCGTTATCATCTTGGTGGGGTAGAGGGTGCGCAGCTGGTTGTATTCCGTTGCTTGCCGGGCGGCGGCATATCCATAGAGGTCGCGGCCCACAATGTCGACAAAGGCGTCGCCGGGATACCAGTCGCTGTCGTTGTCGTACTGCGTGCTGTCGCCGTTGTAGTTCTGTGCCGTCCATTCCCAGATGAGGTTGTGAATGCCTTTGTTCTGGAAATAATGGAACATGGTTTGCCAAAGTTCCTTGAAGGTTGCGGCCCCGTCGGCTCCCCACCAGAACCAGGCTTTGCCCCAAGAGGCGCCCGACTTGAGTTTGGCGTTGCCCGCCGCCTCGTGGAATGGACGCCAGAGCGCAACGACACCCGCGTCTTGCAGTTTCAGCAATACGTTGCAAACCTTGTCCATCTGTGCGTGGAAGTATTTGTATTCCCATGTGCCGGCCACAAGGGCGTTGCTTGCCTTGAAAGTCGTCTCGTCGGGCTTGACGGTGACGCCCGAACCGTCGTTTCCTATCGTGGTGTTCTCGGTCTTGGGGACATTGAAATGCCACATCAAATTGACGATACCGCCCGCGTCGGCCCATTCCGTGACCGGCGTGATGTCGTTGTAATCAATCCATCCGTTGCCCTCGGGCACCTGGATATGGATGAAGTCGTAGCAGTTGATGGCCGGGTATTTGCCTGTAATCTGATGGATCTTGTCGGCTTCCTTATGGTTCCATGAGACATCGGCCATGATGCCCGAAACGGTCTTGACGCCATAGATCAATCTCAGATAGCGATAGAGGTTCTTCGCCTTGTCCGTAGCTTGGTTGTCGGCCAGCTGTATGCCCGCAACATTCACGGGATAGTCGTGCTGAATGTTGAATGTGATGTTCTTGATGTCGGCAATGTTCAGTTCTTCCGTAGGGCCAAACTCTTCAAAACCTGTGGTGTAGATTCCCAATGTGCTGGGATTCGTCACCTTCAAGTAATTGTTGTCTTGGACGACATACTTGAGAGAAGTGCCATCATTCTTGTTGATGACGTAAGTGTCGGTCGCGCTTTGCGCGTGGCCGGCGATGGTCGTAAGGCCGGCGAGGAAAGAAAGTAGAAGTTTTTTCATCGTTTGGTGATTTTGATGGATTTGCCATTGGCCTTGATGATGTAAAGTCCTTTGGGAAGTTGTTCCAAGTTGATAATGAGCGCATCTGAAAGTCGGCTGGCCTTCACGCTGACAGGATGGCCGTTGAGTGTAAAGATGGAGAAGTCTACCTTCTTGCCGGGGATGACCAGCTGGTTGCCTTCTTGTCTGAGTTCCTGCTGTCGTAGAGTCTCTTTGAGGCCGGTGGCCGTGTTGCCAAAGGTGAAAGTTCTGACCTTGTAAAGGTCGTACTCGGCTTTCGTAGTCCCAGCCTGGACAGACAGCTTGTCGTTTTCCATCCTGATGTCAGGCAGGTCGGCCAAGGCGTAGGACTGGGTGGTGCCGTCATTGAAGGTGATGACAAGCTCCTTTTGTTCGGCAAAGCCCGGCAGTGTGGCGAGCAGCAGCAATAACGTGAGGGTGATCGTTTTCATAAAGCGTATGATTGATGAATTGTGGCGCAGCAATTGATACCGCGCCACAATATTACAAAAATATTTTGACTTTCCTATAAGTACTTATGGAGTGAATACCATCTTTGTTATGCCAGGCAAGTCGCCCTGGATTACAATGCCACCCGTATTCTTGATGTTCTGGACATCCGCCTCGGTGAATGTATAGGAGAGTTGTGATTCGGATGGATTCCAGTCGGCTATAGTTGTGATTGCAGCCCACGAATTGTTGTTTATCTGGACTTGGCCTTTGGAAGTGGTAGGTTTGTAAACAACCAACCGGGTGCCGGCTTTGAATCCGAAGCTCTCAAGTGAGGCCAGGGGAATGATAAACCGTCCGTTGTCATCCCATGTGAAGTTGAATGGATAGGTGATATTTTTCCCATTGTTCAGCTTAACCAAGGTTGCGACGTCTACATCCTTGGGCTTGCATACGATCTTGCCACCGTTGTATTTGGTTCCGTCGGGGCCTACGAACTGCAGGTTGTGGGTGCCGGCGGCTATCGTTGACGGAATCAGGAACGTCATCGCGTGGTCGGTATGGCTCTTGAACTTTGTCACCTTGGTTTTACCAATGTAGACTGCCTCGACATTGTTGAAGTTCTTTCCGTTGACGGTGACATACTCTCCGATGACTCCCGATGCAGTTTCGGAAAGGACAGGGTCGGTGGCGGCATTGATGGTGAGACCCGATACGGAGACGGTTGTACCATTCTTCAGGTTCAGTGTGCAGCCGCGGCCTACGGCGGAAGTCGGAATGACCGTTCCTATTGCCGTTGCGGAGATCTTCGTGTCGCCGGCTTCTGCCGTCACAGGCGTTTCACCAGGGAACGTGATGGAAGCGACAAGGTCGAGGTTCCTGCCCCTCAACATGATCTTGTTGCCGGCCATGATGACATTGGGTGTGAAGCTGGTCACCGCTGGTTTGACAAGCGTGTAGGCCACGGTGACGCTCTTCCCGTTGGCAAGGCCCAGGGTGATGTCGCCCTCTTGGGCTGCTTCGGGAACCTCCGAAGTCACCTTGTTGGCGGCAACGGTCTTGATGACGCCATCCGCATTGGGATACTTGATGGATGTGACAAGGTCGAGATCCTTACCCGTGATGGTGATGACGGCACCGTTCTTGACGGGGGCCGGGGCAGCGGTCAAGCCGGAAGGAACGACGGTCGTGATACTCCCGGCAGGGATTTCGACGCCGGAGTAGGTCACCAGTTGAATCTCGCCGTCGGAAGCATTGGCCGGAATGGTGAACGTGATTTGCTTGCCATCGGCTGACTTCTGCAAGTCTTTCTCTGCCACAGTAGCTCCTTTCAGTACGATTCCCTTGATTTGGTCGAGGCTTGTCCCATTGACGGTAACGCTCTGGCCGGCCTTGGGTTTGTCGTTGGAGAGGGAGGTGACGGTCGGCAGATTGACAATCAGGGCCTTCTCGGTTTCAATCTCGTTGGGCGTTTCCGCAAGGTCGGTGAGCTTGAACTCGCCCGTCTTGGCTTCCATGGGGATGGCTACCTTGATGGTGTAACGGTCATGTGCCACGAACTTGTCGGCTCTTACCGTATCCTTGTCGGCAAAGATAATGCCCTTGAAAAGGTTGAGATAGTCACCCTTGATGGTCACGATGTCGCCGACGTTGCCCGTCTTGTTGTTTTCGTCGGAGCCGACGAAGAAGTCTTTCACGACGATGTCCTCACGATATCTGATGGCCGTCAGCGTCTTGATTTCACCGCCTTTGACGGTCTTCAGCACCACGATACCCGTGTCGCATTTCTCCGCGGGCACGGTGATGGATATCTTGCTGTGGCGTCCACTCTCAATCACTTCAAACTGCGTGATGGGATCTGCCCCCGGCAAATCAATCTCGGAGATTTGGTCGAGGTTGGAACCGATGAAGTACAGCGTTCCTCCTCTGAGGACGGGACATGGGCCAAAGGCATTCAGGGCGATGTCGTTGCCGTATTGGTCGGTGTTCAAATCGTCATTGCTGCATCCTGTCAGTGACAACCCGCAGAGGGCTGTCACCAATAGGAATAATATATGATTCAATTTCTTCATAGTTCAAAAGTTTACAATTATTTATAAGGAACGGCTCTGATGTTGTCGATCTTGACAATGGGTTTGCATTCTTTACCATTCACGCCGCCGCCAACAATGAAGATGGTGAGACTGGTGAAGTCGGAGGATTTCAAGTTACCGCTGGCCTTGCCTCCATTGATACCATAGATGAAATCGCTGAATGGCAAGGTTACCGTCACCCACTTGTCGCCGGTGTCATAGCTTCCCGTCCCTTCCCAAGGACGATACAGGCCGCGTGGGAGTACATTGTTGTTGAAGAACGTGTTGTTGGCACCTGCTGTCATTTCGCCATGGACGTCTACGCCCCCTCCGGCACCGGTAATCTTGTCTACGCCGCCGACAATCAGCTGCATGGCACCCGCCATCCAAGGATTGCTCTTGGGAATGTACATTTCAAACTTGAGGGCCATCTTCTCGAAGTTGGCGAAGTCGGCGAGGTCGGTGAGCTTTTGGCTTACCCTCGGGAGATAGGACAATGGCGTCGTCCATTCTCCAGGCCAATATTCAAATGCAAAGTTGCCGTCATCCCATGCGCCGTCTTCCTTCATTGTCACAGAACCGTCACCAAACTGAACGAAGTTGCCCGTTTGAGACGTTGCGTCGCTCTGAATCGGTCTGCTGTGCCAGCCGTGGTTTCCAAGTCCTGTCACGCCGTCGAAGTCGAAGAGCAGGCCCCGGGTGTCCTTGTAGTGGAAAGAAGACTTGGTCTCTCCATAGACGGAGGTGACGATGAATGGACCTGAAGCCTTGCATTCAGGCATTGTGAAGGTAAGTTCGTTCCTTGTCTTCGTTGTGAAATCGGTAATGGTCTTGCCATCGGGCAAGGTCACTTTGATCGGCGTGTTGGGGTCGTCAATGAAATAGCTGCCCGTTATCGTCACTTCCGAACCTGTCCGAGCGTATTCATTGGACATGGCACCGACGACCGGAGCAGGGATGACTACATGGAAAGCGTATGTTGTCGTGTCCTTATCCTTGTTGATGAGGAAGATCTTGTCGGATACGACGTCGGGAATCTCTGAAGGAACAGTCACGATCAACGTGTTGTCCGTGATGTAGCTTGTGTTCAGAATGGCCTTTTGGTCGTTGAAGTACATCTGCTTAACGCTTTTCAGGTTCTTGCCTACCAGACAAATGGAATTTCTGGGAGAGGCTTGTACCAGCAACGAGTCCTTGCTGTCCACGTTACTGGGGCGTATGTAGTAAATGGTCGGAGTACCATCGGCCAACTCGAACTTGTCTGGCTCGTCCTGACAGGACTGAAGCGCGAAGCAAGAGAAGACACCCATGGCGGCGAGAAGTATACCACCGACATTGTTTTTATTGAGTTTCATATTCTTTCGAGTTAAAATTTGATTGTACTTAGGTCGAAATCTTCCGGAGCTTCCAACAGCAGAGGGTTGTAGGATGTGTCCGAAGTGGGCAGGGGAAGCGTGAAGCTTCTGTGCGTTACGTTGGGAACAGCTGCGTTTTCATCATATTTGCAATCGGCAGCATTCCAGTTTCCTGAAGTGTAGTACTCTTTGTAGAGGGCGTCCAGGTTGGAATAGGTGCTCCTGCGTTGTGCCTTGATTTCGTCGATGGCACCCTGCGGGTCGTAGTAGTAGCGGCGAACAAAGTCGTACCAGCGGTCGCCTTCGCAAGCCAGTTCGAGGCGGCGCTCTTTCCATACATCCTCCCAGGTGATGGAAGTCGGCTTTTCATAACTGGAAATGCCGCGGTGACGAACGTCATAGAAATACTGCAACGCCTTGGCGTCGTTCGTCGACGTGCTGTTGCCCATGATGGCTTCGCAATAAATCAGATACACATCCGAAAGGCGGAGCAAGTGGGTGTAGAGGCCTGAAGCCATACGGCCGTCGCTGGTTCCAATGTACTTCTTGTGGTCGGCGGCGTCGCCATACAGGTGTTTCACTTCCTGGGCACCGGTCGGACATTCCCATTGACCTTCGCTCGTATGGTTTGCATACCCGTTGTAGACGAATTTCAAGAGGTTGAATCCGTCGGGTTCGTCCGTATAGAAGTAGTCATACGTGTCGCCGGCCATCATCATGGTGGCCTTGCGGCGGGTGTCCGTATTCTGGCGGCTTGCGCTCAAGGCGTTTTCGCCGAAGGCGTCCTGCAGGTCTACCGAAGGCCCGTTCCAGCCTCCCCACATGCTGCCCTGCTCACAGAAGCCACTGTAGAAAAGGTCGCTTTGCAGCGAGTTCTGGCTGGTCCACTGTGCGCCTACCCTCCATGCCCATGAAATGAGCGCTTCGTCGCATATGTTGTGGTCACCGCGGAAGATGTCCGAATAATTGGTTTCCAGCTTGCGGCCACTGTTTTCGATGACGTCGAGCGCGTACTTGGCGGCGTTTGCCAAGTCCTCGGCATTGCGTTGGTGAGGCGTACAGGTGATGTAGCTGTAGCTGCCCGGGGTGTAGGTGGTGTTCTCCTCGCTGAATCCGGCCTTGGTCAGGTAGACTTTGGCCAGCAAACCCTTTGCGGCGTATTTGTCGATACGTCCTTTCTTTGTCGTGTCTTTTTCCGGCAACAGCTCTATAGCCTGTTTCAACATCATGACGATGTAGTCGTATATGTTGCTGATTTTAGCCTTACGCTGTTTGGTTGCAGTCTGGTTGTTGATGATTTCGACGGGATCGTTGATGATGGGAACGGCCCCGAACGAGCGAACCAGATAGAAATAGGCCATCGACTTCCATACCAGACATTCGCCGGTACTGTAGTTCTTCACGGCCTGCGAGGGCCCCGTAGAACCCTTGATGTTGGCCATGACCGTCGAGGCGTGGGTGTTGACAGACCAAAGGGCCGCGCTCATGTTGGCCAAGTCCTGGTCTGAGCCGTCAAGCGTGAACGTCAGGTAGGGGGAACCGCCCCAATAGAAGTTGCCCGACAGCACTTCGCCCACTTTGAAGAAGCCGCGTTGGAAATCGTACCAAGGCGAATTGTAAAGATAGTTGACGCCAGCCCGACACTGGTTGTCGTCTTTATAGTAATTGCCGGTGTTGTAGGTGTCCTCTGTCGGGCAATCCAGATAGTCCGAACAAGAAGACAGTCCAAGTCCCAAGAAGGCGGCACAGGCGATAGTTCTTATATTTAACATTTTCATAGTGTTCTGCTTTAATTAGAAAGTAACGTTTAAGCCGAATGAATAGACGGTCGGTGAAGGATAGCGTCCGTTGTCCAAACCATAGACGTAGCCATGGCTGTCGGCCGTCGAAGCGCCGACCTCAGGGTCGTAGCCCTTGTAGCCCGTGATGGTCCAAAGGTTCTGGAGGTTGCAATAGACGCGCACGTTTTCCAAATGGATGCGTTTGATGAGACTCTTCGGGAGTGTATAGCCGAAGGTGATGTTCTTGATGCGGAGGTAGCTTCCATCTTCGATGTAGCGGTCGCTGATGCGGGTGTTGGTGTTCGGGTCGTTGATATGGACGGCCGGCAATGCCGTGGGGTTGACCACCTGAACGTTGTCGATGTCGTCATACCAGTGCCACACAACGTCCTTGTTGTGTCCCGTGTAGCCCTGCGAGTAGTCCTTGTTGGGGTCGATGGGTGTGACGACCGAGCGGCCGAGAACCGTTGCCTGCTGGTTCGTCCAGACACTCTTCATCGCGTCGAGCTTCATGCGGAGATAGTTGTACACCTTGTTGCCGACAGAGCCGTTCACGAAGATACTCAGGTCGAAGTCCTTGTAGCGGAAGGTGTTCGTCCAGCCGAAGGTGTATTTGGGCATGGGGCTTCCGAGATAAGTGCAGTCTTTCTCGTCAATCACCTTGTCGTCGTTCATGTCCTTGAACTTCTGGTCGCCGACCCATACCGTGTTGTAGTGGTTGTAGCCGTTGGATCCTTGGTAAGCCACCGGCTTCGGCGACTTCTCGATGTCCTCGTAGCTGGTGTAGATACCATCGGTCTTGTAGCCGTAGAACTGGAACAGAGACCGGCCGACGTCGCTCTTGCTGACGATGTCGCTCCACTGGCCGTAGCCCCAGATGGACGCGCTGGCCGTACCGGCCAAAGCCTTCAGCTTGTTCTTGTTCCAAGAGATTTCAAAATCACTGTCCCAAGAGAAGTCCTTGGTGGAAATCGGGTGGGCGCTGATGGTGATTTCAAGACCTTTGTTTTCGATGGAACCATAGTTGCCCCATGGCGCCGCGATGGCGGAAGACGTGTTGCCGGAGGTTCCCATGTAGGAAGGCAGCTGCATGGGCATGAGCATGTCTTTGGAAACTTTCTTGTAGAGGTCGACCACAAGGTTCAACTTGTCGTGGAAGAAGCCCAGGTCGATACCGATGTTGGTCTGCTCCTGGCTTTCCCAATGTACTTGTGGATTGGCGACGCGGGCCGGGCGATAGGAGTCGCCGAGGCCGGTTTCCATGATACTCAGGTCGGAAGCCCATTTGCCCGAACCGATGTTCGAGTTGCCGGTTTGTCCCCAGCTGAAGCGCAGTTTGCCGTTGCTCAGCCAGTTGCCCGCAATCTTTTGGATGAACTTCTCGTTGGAGAAGCGCCATGCCAGCGCAAAGGAATGGAAGTTGCCCCATCTGTGAGCGGGGCCGAAGTTGGAACTGCCGTCACGACGGAAAGTATAGGTCGCCAGGTAGCGGTCGTCGTAGTTGTAGGTTTCGCGGGTGAAGAACGAGGCCATGGCGGAAGTTCCGAAGCCTGCGCCGATCTTGTAACTCTCTGAATTGCCCAGCGCGGGGTTCTGGATGGCATTGGAAGGCAACTTCGTCGCGTATGAGCTATTGAAGTCCCACTTGCTCTTCCAGCATTCCTGACCCACCATGGCCGTGAAGCCGTGCTTGTCGATTTGGCCGGAATAGGTCAGGTAGTTTTTCACTTGCAGGTAGGAGCCCGTTGTCTTTTGCAGGCGCATCATATTGTCGGAGCGCACCCAGTTGCCCAACTTGACGGTGGGTTCAAAAGTGGAGGCACGGTCCCAGTTGAAGTTGTAGCCCAGTTCCGCGTGCCAGACGAGTCCTTTCATGAAGGTCACGTCCGCGAAGATGTTTCCATTGAGCAGGTTTCTCTTATAGCGGATGTCCTTCAACAGCGCCAATGCCACAGGATTGGGGTTGGTCACGCCTTCCCTTGCGATGGATGTGTAGCCGCCTTCGATGTCGTAAATGGGAATGTCGGGAACGGTGGTCAGCGCATAGTTGATGACACCCTCGTCCTGGTCGGCTCTCAGTAGGCGTTCGTCGGTGTTGGCATAGCTCATGTTGAAGCCCAGTTTCAGCCAACTTTTGAGTTGCGCGTCGAGGTTGGCACGCGCGCCGTAGCGCTTGAAGTTGCTGCCGATGAGTGTACCGTCCTGGTCGGAGAAGTTGGCCGACACATAGTATTTCACCTTATCCGTGCCGCCTTGGGCGCTGATTTGGTGTTGCTGGTGGAGTGCCGTGCGGAAGATGGCGTCCTGCCAGTTGGTTCCGACTCCCAAGAGAGAGGGGTCGCTCAGCGCGTCGTCTTTCGTCGCCTGGCCCTGCGCCACCATGTCATTATAGTAGTTGGCAAATTCGCGGAGGTTGAGCATGTCGATGCGTTTGGTCTGCCGTTGCCATGCCATCATGCCGTCGTAGGTGAACTTGGCCTCGCCGGTCTTGCCGTGCTTGGTCGTGATGAGGACGACACCATTGGCACCCTGCGCGCCATAGATGGCCGTGGCCGAGGCATCCTTCAGGATTTCCATGCTCACGATGTCGTTCGGGTTGATGGTGGAGAGGGGGGAAACGGTCGATACGGAACCGTTGCCCAACGCGTCGCCGAGACCTACGGACGCGCCTGAAGAGTTGGTGTTGGCCCAGATGACACCATCGACCACGTACAGTGGTTCGGCGTTGGCGTTGATGGTGGCCTGGCCACGCACGCGAATGCTGGTGCTGGAGCCCGGCGCACCCGATGTGGCCATGGACGTAACACCGGCAACACGGCCCTGGAAGGCCTGGTCGAGGTTGGTGATGACCGAACCTTTCATCATCTTCTCGTTCATCGAACCTGTGGAACCGGCCAGGTCGCTCTTCTTCATCGTACCGTAGCCCACGACAACCACCTCTTGCAGACTGTTGTTGTCCTCCACCAGTACCACGTTGATGTTCGACTGGCTGCCCACTTTGATGGCTTTGGTGACATAGCCCACGTAGGAAATTTCAATGGTTTGCCCAGCGGTGGCGTTGATGGTGTAGTGTCCGTCAAGGTCGCTCACCACGCCCGTTGTAGATCCCTTGATCTTCACCGTGGCGCCGATGATGGGGCCTTGTGAGTCGGATATGGTACCCGTGATCTTCTTTGCCTGCTGCACGACGGCCGGAGGGTTCGTCGTACCGGCGGCATACGCGTGCGGTGCATGGCTCATCAGTGAGAGTGAGCATAGTCCCGCCAGTAACGTAACTTTACTGTTTGGATTCATACATTTTTAATTTAGGTCTCCGACATGTTGCCATGTCTTCTTTTTTAGGTTTTACAAATTTGTCTTTTCTTTTGATTTGTCTGCTGATTTGCATCAGCCCCTTAGGGAGAGATTCCAGCCATGGTTTGTTCCTTTCTTCGTTGTTTGGTATTGAATGTCATTCGTTATAGGTCTATATATAAAGAGGTGTAAGGCGATGGAACGCCTGTCGAATCAACAACTGCAAAGATATAGATAAAAAACAAACGGCAATGATACAATCTTGATGAATACTGATACTATCTTGCCGATTTGCCCCGAATGTCAAACAAGTGACTTTTTGATTTGTTTTATTTTGTATTCTGTAGTTTCTTTTTGCATGATATTCACATATCATGGTTGCAAATTTATGATATTTTCCAGCATTGTCCAAATTTTTGGCGAAGAAATATCGGTGTTTTGTGTCGGAAAACGCCATCTTCCATGCAATATATGGGCTGGAATAGTGGAGACACGGTTTGGTGTCACGACGCGGTCGTTGAGTTTTTGCGCGCCCTTTTGCCGGCGGGTGCGGCCTTGGACATCGCCATCCGTCTCTTTTGTAAATCTTTTTTGCCTTGAAAACGGTATGGATTTTTATGTCATCCAGCATTTGGAAGGTTGCGAAAGGGCCGTGTCGGCGAATCGTGGGGCTGCGGCTTGCCGTCCGCCGTTGTGCAATTGTGCGGCCGAAGCTGCGCTTTCGCAACCTTGGAGCGGTCGTTTGGGTCGACAACCGGCAACCTTTTGGCGGTTGAAAGCATGGAGATTGCAAGGTCTAAGCGCAGCTTTGGCAAGCTGCTTGTGAAGCAGTGGATGGATGTTCTCAGGCAAATCATTGGCAATCAGCAGGCTATGCAGCTTGCTGTATTTCCGCGGATTTTCGGTCAAAGGATTTTCGTTTTGAAATAAAGCCACTCTTTTGAGGTCGTTTGTAAGGTTTTTTGATATTTCCAAAAGGCATTTGCACGAAAGTGTCTGCTTTGGTCAAGAAAGTATCGGTCGGTTTTGAAGATTCTGTGTAATTTTGCCGATGAAATCAAATTACCGCTTCATTAACTTCTTATCTATTATCCCGATATGATGAAAAAATATGCGCTTCTCCTGGTGGCATTGAGCCTGACGATGAGCCTGTATGCACAGATTCGTGGCAACAACATTGTTGTGATGGTGCAGCCCGACCATGCCGATTGGAATTACAAGGTGGGTGAGACGGCCCGCTTCAAGGTGAGCGTGCTCAAGTCGAGCACGTTGCTGGACAATGTGCGGATGGACTACGAGGCCGGCCCCGTGATGTATGCCCGTGAAAAGAAGTCGGTCGTGCTGAAACGGGGCGAACTTTCCCACAGCGGTTCGCTGCGGAAGCCCGGCTTCTATCGGCTGAAGGTGACGGCCCACGTGGACGGCAGAGCCTATGACGGCCTGTGCACGGTGGCTTTCTCGCCCGAGAAGATCGTGCCCTTTGCCCAGACCCCGGAGAACTTTGACGCCTTTTGGCAGGCGGCGATGGCCGAAGCGCGGAAGAACGACCTGAATCCGACGTTGCGGTTGCTGCCCGAACGCTGCACACAATATAATAATGTATATGAAGTAAGCTATGTCAACAACCAGTGGAACTCGCGCATGTACGGCATACTTTCGGTGCCCTCGGTCCCCGGTAGATACCCCGCGTTGCTGCGGGTGCCCGGCGCCGGCGTGCGGCCCTACGGCGGCGACACCTATACGGCTCCCGGGCGGGCCATCGTTCTGGAGATCGGCATTCACGGCATGCCCGTGACGATGGAGCAGAAGGTGTATGACGACCTGCTGGCCGGCGCGCTTCATGACTATTGGAACGTGAATCTGGTCGACCCCGAGCGCAACTATTACAAGCGGGTGGTGACGGGTGCCGTGCGTGCCGTGGACTATATCGCCTCGCTGCCGCAGTGGGATGGCAAGACCATCGGCGTGACGGGAGCCAGCCAGGGCGGTTTTCTCTCGTTGGCCGTGGCGGCGTTGGACAAGCGGGTTACATTTCTGGCGGTCGTCCACGACGCCATGTGCGACTATGAGGCCGAGCTGAACCGGGTGGCCGGCGGCTGGCCCCACTATTTCCATCAGGAGACGGAGGAGAACGCGGGGGCGGATTTGTCGAGCCGTGTGAAGGGTGCACGCTATTACGATGGCGTGAATTTCGCCCGTCGCGTCACCGTTCCGGGCTGGTATTCGTTCGGCTACAACGACGAGGTGGTGCCGCCCACGTCGGCCTACGGCCTTTACAATGCGGTGAAGGCGCCCAAACAGCTGAGTGTCTACCAGCAGACGGGACACTACTGGTATCAGGAGCAGTGGGACGAATGGCAACGTTATATCCGCAAGCAGCTGGGCGTGGAGTAGGCGAGCGGCCTTCCGAATCGGCGAGAGTGGGAGGTCATATATATAATAAGGTGAAATACTAATACAAACTACAAATGAGATATATAGGAATGGTATTGGGTGGTCTGCTTTTGACCACCGGCATGTGGGCGCAGACGCCCGCACAGAAACTGATCAAGCGGTTGAAGGCTATCCAGAAGCGAGGCGTGATGGTCGGCCACCAGGACGATCCCATCTACGGAACGACCTGGAAGTGGGACGAGGGACGCAGCGACGTGAAGGAACTCGTGGGCAGCTACCCTGCCGTCATGGGCTTCGACCTGGGCAAGATTGAACTGGGGTCGGACACGAATCTCGACGGCGTGAGTTTTGAGCGCATGCGGCGTGAAATCGTGGCCCAGCATGAGCGGGGCGGTATCGTCACGTTGAGCTGGCACCCGTGGAATCCCGTGACGGGCGAAAACGCCTGGGATCCGTCGGGCGAGGCCGTGAAGGCCGTCCTGCGCGGCGGAGCCCAGCACCGCAAGTTCGAGGGATGGCTCAAGGTTGTGGCCGACTTCATCAATTCGCTCACGACGGCCGACGGAACGAAGGTGCCCGTCATCTTCCGCCCGTGGCACGAGATGAACGGCGCCTGGTTCTGGTGGGGCGGCAAGAGCTGCACGCCCGAGGAATACATTTCGCTCTATACGATGACCCACCACAAGCTCGCGGGACGCTACGGGTGCGACAATGTCGTGTGGGCCTACTCTCCCAACGTGGGCTACGACGACTATCGGAAGTATTATCCCGGCGACCAGTATGTGGACTTGGTGGGCGTTGACATCTACGAGTTCGACAAGGACAATGCAGCTTACCAGCGGGGGCTAGCCGCTTCGCTCGACGACGTGGTGAGGTTTGCCCGCGAGGAGGGAAAGATTGCGGCCGTGACGGAGACCGGCTACCAGCAGGTGACCGACCCGGACTGGTTTACGCAGACCTTGTGGCCCGTGTTGCGCAAGTATGACGTGAGCTATGTGTTGTTCTGGCGCAACGCCTGGGACAACGAGAAGGAACATTATCTGCCCGCCAAGGGAGAGGCGGCCGCGCCCGACTTCGTGAAGTTTGCGAAGGAGAAGAAGACCTTGTTTGCGGACGACATCAAGAAGATGGGGAGATAGAAAGATACATAAATCCTAAGAAACGATACTAAAACAAATATAGCATGACAGATTTTGAAAAAAAGGTTGCGGCATTGCGTGCCCGCCACGAGGCGTTGTTGACGAAGAAAAACGTGGCCGAGGATTTCGGCAACGGTATCTACACGCGTTACGAGTTCCCGATACTGACGGCGGAGCACACGCCGCTGGAGTGGCGTTACGACTTCGACGAGAAGGACAACCCCCACCTGATGCAGCGCATCATGATGAACGCCACGCTCAACAGCGGGGCCATCAAGTGGAACGGCAGGTATCTGCTCGTCGTCAGGGTGGAGGGTGCCGACCGCAAGAGCTTCTTTGCCGTGGCCGAGAGCCCGAACGGCATTGACAACTTTCGCTTCTGGGACGAGCCGATAACCATGCCCGACGACGTGGTGCCGGCCACGAATGTCTATGACATGCGGCTGACGGCCCACGAGGACGGATATATCTACGGCGTGTTCTGCGTGGAGCGTCACGACGACACCATGCCCGGCGACCTGAGTGCGGCCACGGCCACGGCGGGAATTGCCCGCACCAAGGACCTGATTCACTGGGACCGGCTGCCCGACCTCAAGTCGAAGAGCCAGCAGCGCAACGTGGTGTTGCATCCGGAGTTCGTCGACGGCAAGTATGCTTTCTACACCCGCCCGCAAGACGGCTTCATCGACACGGGTTCGGGAGGCGGTATCGGCTGGGCGCTGGTCGACGACATCACGCACGCCGAACTGGGTGAGGAGAAGATCATCAATTTCCGCCACTACCACACCATCATGGAGGTGAAGAACGGAGAAGGCCCGCACCCCATCAAGACGCCCGACGGCTGGCTCCACCTGGCGCATGGTGTCAGAGGTTGCGCCTCGGGACTGCGCTATGTATTGTATATGTATATGACGGCCTTGGACGACCCCACCCGCGTGATTGCCCAGCCGGGCGGCTATCTGCTGGTGCCCCAGGGCGAGGAATACATCGGCGACGTGATGAACGTGGTGTTCTCCAACGGTTGGATCGCCGACGAAGACGGCCGCGTGTTCATCTATTACGCGTCGTCCGACACCCGCATGCACGTGGCGACGTCGACGATAGACCGGCTGGTGGACTATTGCATGCACACGCCGGCCGACGGATTTACGACCACGGCTTCGGTGGAGACCATCAAGAAGCTTGTGGCTAAGAATAAAAAACATTAATATTTGATGGGGCAGGATTTGCGGTTGGGATGAATTTAGTATATTTGCCCGTTGAAGTTACGAAAAGAGTGTAATTTATTGAAAATGAGCGTAGGTTAATTGCTCTTGATAGTAATAGGTTACGATTTAGTTAGTTATCTACTGCATTATCCTTCTGCGCGTCGCGTAACCTTCAAAGAACTCTTTGTATGCAAAAGTAGCTATTTTATCCGAGATTTTGATATAAACTCCCGGATTTTTTATCACCTCATTCATTAGTTTTTCCGTAAAAGCGGTATTGTTCGTCGGAACACCATTGCCCAAAACGAGTTTAGAACAAACGTGTGCCGACTACCGCATAGCCAGAGAAAAGGGCATTGCCTCACGCCTAAACGATGTTTAGACTGATGAAGCAATGCCCCTTTCTTTTGCGTCTATGCCAAGAGGTGCTTTTACGGGCTACCAGATGATTTTTCTTTTTTAGCTGTTTTTTGTGCCGGAAGCGGAAAGTGAATGCAGAGAGTGTCAGCCTGCCCCATAAATGAAACAAGCGGCCACACACAGCGGGCAATCCGGGAAGAATGATTGTTGCCACCCGGCTGGACAAGTCCCGTCGGATCGGAAAACAATCATACTCCCTTTGTTGTGGTTTGCCCTTTTCACGCTTCCGGTGATGTCTTTTTCCTTTTGGTGATTCCTTTTTTACGGATTTTCCCCTGAAGTTTTTTCTACCCAATCTGCCTCTGGTTTCGTTTACCTCCATTTTGCGCCTTTCAGTGAGCCGCATCAGTCAGTCATTTTCGTTCAGGGCGCAAAGGTAATTCCGGGATTGGACGGGAAAGCAAGGTCAAGCCTCCTGTTTTCTGCGGAAATCTCCAGCCCTTCGGGTAGTATTTCCCCGAAAAACCTTGCATTCCCTAATCCCTACCTTTTCAAGCACCCGAAACGAAAACGACCGATGCGACAGAAAGACGCATAAAAAAAATGTCGGATAAACGAGAGGCAGATAAGATAGTTTGAAACTCAACTCCCTCAGCTCTTGAATCCGCATAAAAAACAAAAAAATCAAAAACAGCGAAGATATGACGGCAACGGCAAATTTCAGACAAGTGGCGCAATACATCGGGTTGGCGATATGCGGCTTGATGATGCGCACCGCCTTCGGGGTGTTCGGCATCCTTTGGGACATCATCAGAGAGATTATAAACGGAGTGTTCCGAGTGGCGATAGGTGTAATCGTGGCTATCCTTTCCACCATTGCCTACTTCGGCTTCATCCTTTGGTTATTCACCCTTTAACCCTTACCGACATGGCAAAGAGAAACAGCAAGACGGTAGCGCAGCAGTGCAGATATTACGAGGTGGACAACATCTTCGTGTATATGGTGGAAACGTACATCAACGGTAATTTTGAAACTTTCCGAAGATTGTACCACGAACTGAACAAGGACACACGGAGGGACTTCATGGACTTCCTTCTCAGCGAGGTAGAGCCGACCTATTGGAGAGAGAGACTTAAACAGACAATCTAAAAACGACAGCGATATGAAAGGAACAGACCATTTCAAAAGAACGATACAAATGTATCTGGAACAGCGGGCGGAGGAAGATACGCTCTTTGCGAAGAAGTACCGCAACCCTGCCAAAAACATAGACGAGTGCGTGACCCACATTCTGAACTATGTGCAGAAAAGCGGTTGCAGCGGCTTCACGGACGGAGAGATATTCGGGCAAGCCATCCACTACTATGAGGAAAACGAGATAGAGGTGGGCAAACCTATGAACTGCCAAGTGGTGGTGAACCATGTTGTGGAACTCACGGAAGAGGAAAAGGCGGAGGCACGTCAGAACGCAGCTCGCAGATACCAAGAGGAGGAACTCCGCAAGTTGCAAAACCGCAACAGACCGCCAGCGAGAAAAGTAACCCAATCCCAACCCTCATTATTTGATTTAGGCTTATGAAACCGAAGACCAAGATACAGAAAAAGGTGGCAAGACTTTCAGCCAACCTTCGCCCCATATCAGCGACACAAATAGATTGGGCATACCGCCACTGTATTGAACATATCGGCTACCGCACCAAGAAAGGGAACATTACCTGCTCCGACTGCGGTCACGAGTGGTACAGCAACAGCGTACTGTGCGACACCCTTGAAGGCTGTACCTGCCCCAAATGCTATGCCAAACTCAAAGTGCAGGACACACGCAAACGTATCTACAAGGAAACGCAGTATTTCAGCGTGATAACCACCTGCAAAGGCTATCAGGTAATCCGTGTGGCGCAGGTCAGATGCGAGAGCAGGAAAGGCGAGCCGATGCACTTCTATTGCCACGAGGTTGTGCAGCGTTGGATTTCACCCGACGGTAAGGTTACGGACATGGCGTTGCTCCGTGGCTTCACATTCTATTACTGCGATGTATGGGCATTGTGCAGCGCGATGGAGATAAGACCGCACAACAGCCTATACGATGATGTTGTGGCAAGAAGCTGTGCATATCCTAAGATGAGGGTATTACCCCAACTCAGACGCAACGGCTTCAAGGGCGATTTCCACGGCATTTCCCCCGTGCGTCTTTTCAAAGCCTTGCTTTCAGACCCAAGAATTGAAACCCTTATGAAAGGCGATGAGATTGAGGTCATGAAACACTTTCTTTTCAATGCCCGTACTGCCGATGAATGCTGGGCATCATATCTGATTGCCAAGCGTCACAAGTATCGGATAGACAACTTCTCCATGTGGTGCGACTATCTGCGTATGCTCAACAAACTCGGTCAAGACCTCCGCAACCCGAAGAACATCTGCCCCGAAGATTTCATGGCGGCACACGACAACGCAACTCGAAAGATTGAAGCCATACACGAGAAGGAACGGGCCGAACAACGCCGCCGCTGGGAGATTGAAAGGCGTGAGCGTGAACAACAGCGGCAACTGCAAAGGGAAAAAGATGCGGAGGATTTCATTGCCAACAAATCCAAATTCTTCGGATTGGTAATCACTGACGAGGAAATAATCGTCAAGGTACTTGAAAGCATAGACGAGTATTACAGCGAGGGCAAGGCACAGAACATCTGCGTGTTCGGCAGTGAATACTACAAGAAAGCCGACACCCTCATACTCTCGGCAAGGATTGGCGGTGAGATAATTGAAACCGTAGAGGTGGATTTGCGGACACTCAAGGTGGTGCAGTGCCACGGCAAGTACAACCAAGACACCGAATACCACGAGCGCATCATAGACCTTGTGAACAAGAACGCCAACCTTATCCGTGAGCGGATGAAAGCGGCATAGCATAAACCCTAAAACAACATTGATATGGAAGTAAGAATCGAAAGCATGATTTGTGTGTGGGACGATAAAATCCCCACCTTGTTCCTTGAATTTGTAAATCTCCTCACTCTCTCAACAAGTGAGGAGGGATTAAGAAAGAGCGTAAAGGAGTTTGCCGAGAAGCACGAACTTGACAAGTTTTTCCTTTACGGCTTCGGCTCTCACCATTTCTACCTGCACCAACGCTACACGAGCAACCCCGAAATAGTGATGAAGAACAGAGTTCTGTCAGTACATTTTTAATCATCTAAAAAGCAACATTATGGCAACACGAATGACCATCAACGGAGTAAGCACCTGTACGGAAGCAGGGACGGAGAAATATGAGCGTTTCCAATCGGGTATCGGCAGACGCAAGCGGACACTTGTGCAGTACGACTACCGCCATACGGACGGAGAACTGTTCACTTGTGTCAAACCCACATTGGACGAGTGCCGAACCGCAAGGAACAAGTGGCTGAACGCAAAGCAGGGAAAGGAGGGCAACCGATGAACACGACCTATCAAACGCTGATAGTCAAATTCAGCGAACCTATCGCGGCATTGGACGGTATCTTTGACGATGCCCAAGCGTGGGGAACGGACACCCTCAAAGGGTGGATAGATGATTACGAAAGCACACGTTTCACCGCCACCGACAGCCATACGGCAGTCATCACGAGCGAGTACAATATGGAGTGTGTGAAGGAGTGGCTGCAACGGCAGACACCCATTGCCGAGATGCGAGAATTTTGAACAAGTTGGCGGTGTCCGCACCGCCAGCACTTAAAACCCTAAAAACAACGAATATGATAGCACAGACGATATTACAGCAGATAGGTGGAAAACGCTTTACCGCCATGACAGGTAGCCGAGATTACATCAATATGGGCAACGGCTTACGGATGAGCCTTGCAAGGAACAAGACAAGTGCCAACCGCCTTGACATCATCTATGATGCGGGGGCAGATCTCTACAATATGCGCTTCTACCGCAGGACATTCAGCAAAAAGACATTCGAGTGCAGGACGAAGGACATTGCCGTACACGAGGGTATCTATTTTGATATGCTGGAGGAAATGTTCACGATGGTGACGGGACTTTACACACGCTTTTAAGAAGAGGAACGGGCGGTAAAATCGCCGCCCGCTACTTTTGTCAGTGAGCAGTGGGCGGCACAAAAGTAGCAAAAAGCCCAAGTTCCAATCTGTGATACAATTTACAAAAACAAGTTTTAATCATGGAAGCAATCAGACAGAACGGAAAAATCATCTTGCACAGCAACGACGGCATAAGCATAAAGATGATTTTCAGAAACCTTACGGGAAGGAATTTTCAAGGTCAGGAGTATGCGGACTATATTAGCCACATCGCAATTGGGAGCATGGGGTTTACGCCCGGTAGCATTGAGCATTGCAGGGACGGTGGCGTGATAGACACGGGAACAATCCCGAATGTATGAAAAGCGGAAAATCCAATGAAGTTGGCGGCTTCATCGGATTTTTCCGAAATAATCATTAAGTATTTTAATTTTGAAATGTTTTTTGTAAGAATGTTAGTAGTTTAGACATATCTTCCTTTCGATATATCATTTCACAAACTTTTTGAACAAATACATTTTCTTCTATTCCTTGTTCTTTTAAGTTTTTAATGAGGTAATTATAAAACGCCTTGTCGTCATTCTTTTTGATTAAACTATCCACCACTTCTTTTAGTGATTTAACTTTGAAAAAACGGTCACCTATTTCCTTGAAAAAATCAGCATCTTTATTTACAATAATTTTTTCATGTAGGTATTTTTCCAAACTATGTATTGGCAGAAAATTTATTGTTAAATTAGTATATAATCCCTTTTGCTTATATAGTTGTTCAAAATCCGGTTTTACATCACCATCAAGAACACTTAATACTTTTGTTCCAACCCCTGCTAAATTTGACTTACAAATATCATCTTGCATTTTTAACACATTCTCCCAACCACCACTTGGTAGAATATTAATCAATTTACTTTTATACAAGGCATTTTCATCAATTATATTCTCCAATATATATTTAGCCAACACATCCTCTACTAAAATAAGAAAATCGTATCCCGAATGTTGATAAATATCTCGTGTTGCATATGATGGATAACATGGATTTACAATAGCGATATTATCCAACTCCTTTTGTAAATGAAAAATATTTGAAGGCTTTATTTTCCTAAGTAATTCTATTGAATGACTTGAAAAATATATAGCAAGATTATACTCTGTAGCCAATTTTTGCAAAAAATCAACTAACCTCATGATTGCAGATGGATGCAATGCTAATTCAATTTCATCTATCAATATAAGCCGTACATCTTCAGACTTTGCAGGGCGAACAATGACAACATTCAACATATGCAATAAGCTAATCAACATATTTTCTCCTGCACTCATACAAAACTGATTAACTATTCCATTAGTTCCTTCAATGAAATATGGAATTCCTTTGAACGCTTTAAGTTGTGCTAATGTTCTATTTTTAATGCGTTTAAGATTTGTATAGAAATCATAATTTCCATGCAAAATATAACTTAAATTGCGCGAAACAAACGAATCTGCATCAGTTAAAATTGTATTATTAACTCTTTCAGCTTTTAGTAATGTATCATAATTTGCATCTATAAAACGCATTCCATGTATTATGCTACCTTCATAAAAACCTTTTAGAGATATTATATCAGTTGAACTACAACTCCATCCTCTACTGGCTTTTGTCCAAGAATTTTCTTTTCCATCATAGGATATTGTGATTTTACTATTAGATGAATAATCATGAGGTTGAAAAACATTGAATGCAGAGTTACGTACAACCTTAGAAATGACTGTCATGATAGTACTTTTGCCTGTTCCATTAGCTCCAGTTATAGCATAAAGTCCTGTTTCTATTGGTAGATTTAACTCAATATTATTGATGTTCTTTAATTGTTCTATTTTTATATTTAATTTATTATTCATAATTGTTCTGTCTTTGGACGCAAAATTAGGCATTTTATACTGAATGACAAAATGTTATCATAAAATAATACAACTAAAGTAATATTGAGGTGATACATAATTACCCCTGCTCTTGAATTATAAAACAGAGGTAATTATTTTTTTTACGAATTTTGCATCAATCACGGGATATACAGCAGCGCAAACTCCACCTTTCTCCGTGTGAGCAGCATGGCATGGCGTTTTCCCTTGTAACTGCAAAAAGCAATATATTCATGGTAGATGTTCCTGTCGCCAGCCTCCAACTTCTTTATCAAGGTGCTTTTGGGGATTGTCTTGCTACCCAAAAGCCGGTATGGACCCACGTTGTAGGCAAGCGTGGCGAGTAAAAGGCTGTCTTTCCCGAACTGCCGGAACATCGCGCAGAACTTCCGCAAGTCTTTCCGCAGAAGCACGTCCGCCTGCCGCTTCGTCATGGTTCGTGCCGAATATCTTTCGTCCGGCAGAATTTTGTGACCCCAACCCACGTATGGGTGGTGTTTTTCCGAGTGCCAGCCCTCAAAATATTTCGTGCAGCACACCGCCCTCTCGAAAAGTGGCAAACGGTAGATTGCCGCCTGCCCGTCCATTCCCTCTCGGCGGCTGATCCGTGCGGACACGGAACAGACCGCCATAAGCGAACAGAGCATTACCATGAATACACGCATCATTTCAGCAAGGGGCTGAAGTTGCCGATGGGAACGATGGTCAAACCGTCATCCTTTACATTCCGGTTGTTGAAGTCAAATTCCAGCTCGAAGGAGTTGCCGAAGTTGTCCTCCACCACCACAATAAAGTTGTGCGCCTCTTCGCCCTCCGCCGTGTAGTACAGGCGGAACTTTTCGTTCTCCAGCAGGTAGCGGTCGTTGGGCAGGAAGGTGATGCCGTTATCCATTTTCAACTTTCCTTCTCCCTCAAACTGAAAATAGCGGATGGTATAAAGCGTGTTAGCGAAGTCGCCCTCCTTTTTCAGTTCACAGCGGATTTCCACCGTCTGCCCCTTTGTCACCTTGTTCGGCACGGGCATGACCTCCACCGTGAAGGGATAGGACTGTTGGATGTCCATGTCGTCATCGCACGACACGAGGGTGAATGACACAGCGGCTATCAGGCATAACGCCACCACCTTAAAGATGTTTGTACTCTTGTTTCTGTTGTTCAGTATGTTCATTGTTCTTCGATTTTTAGATGATTGTTTTTCTGTTTTTTCGTTGTCCGTTGCAGGTACTCATTCAAGTCCTTGCAACCGTCATAGAGGGAGGAACGGTCGGCGACACGCGCCCCATACCGTTTGGCAAGAGCGTCAAGCGTCCGCCGTCCGGCTTCGTCACGGTCAAGGAAGCATCCGATGCGCCCGTAGCCGTCCAGCAATTCCGCCGCCTTCTCCACGTTGGCGACAGAGTTCAGAACAAGGCAGTCAGCGTTACCGGTTACGCCAAGCGTCACAGCGGAGAGAAAGTCCATGAAGCCCTCAAACACGAGGCACTCGTCAGCCGGGATTTCCTTCGTCCTTGCCAAAGACACATCTTTTGGCGGGATGCACCCCTTGAAAAATCGGCTTCGGACTTCATATCCACCTGCCATATTCAGGAAACCGACAGCAAAATACCGTTTTCCACGCACACTGTAGTTCAGACGGCAACAGTGACGGGATGTGATGGCGATGGGTATGCCACGTTCCGCCAGATAGTCCGTCAACGGTGAGCGAAGTAACGGAGCGACCTCCACATCCTCAAAGACGGGTTCGGTCGGCTTCGGGAGATAGGCGGGCTTTTCCCATCCGGCAACCGTCATATTGGCGGCTTCCGCTATGAACTTCGCTTGCTTCATGAAGTCATCGCTTTGCAGAAACTCCCCGGCAAGCGTGAAGATGTCGCCGCCCTTGCCCAAACCGAAGTCGTACCAGAGCTGTTTCGCCACGTTCACACGGAAAGAGGGTGTGCGCTCGCCCCTGTACGGGGCAAGATACCACAGCTCGTTACTGCTCCTTCTAACAGGCTCATGCCCCAGCCGTGCGAGAAAATCCGTAAGCGGCATCCTTCTGACAGCATCTATTTCCGTCCTTTCCATGCCCGTGTCAGTTGATGATGAACTTGATACCGACCCCGAACTGCGTGTGAAACTTCCGCGTGTCGCCACCCCAAAGGCAACGCTCCCGCAGATTGGCAAGCAGGGCTATACGGTCTGCCACGTAGCATTCCACATCGAGCGTCAGCGCGCCGCCGTAGATGAAGGCGTCCCGGTCGTGCAGCGTAGAACCGTCATGCAGCACCTTCGTTCCCCAGTTCACCGACTCATATCCGGCAAGAGCCGAAGCCCCGGCATAGACGAACACGATTTTTCGAGCGTCCGACAGTATCTTGAAGTAATAGCCGCCCTCCGCCGTGAACTGCGCCACGGGTATCTTGGTGTTCTTGTAAGGATTGTTTTTCAGGAGGTATTCGCCACCGAACACCCACTTGTTTCCCCTCTTCGTGTAGGTGGAAAGAGACGCCCCGAAACTGTAGCCGCCGTCCTTGCCACCGGGATTGAAACCGTCCGCCATGTCCGCCCTTACCTCGATGCCATGCATCTTCGGCAGACACCGCTGGGCGTGCGCCTGCCCCGTGAAAAGGGCAAGCGACGCGATGATTATTGCGATGTATTTTCTCATGGTCAGCGCACTTGAAGTTCGTTAATGGTGCTGGCTCGTACCAAATCCTCGTTCTCAATCACGAAGGACTGGTGACGGCCGCCGTTCTTCTCGTTCAGCTCCACCACGAGGCACTTGTCGTCGGGGATGGTGAACTTCGCCATCGTGAAGACCGTGCGCTCACTTTTTTTGCCCGGCACGAGAGTGGCGTAGTTCTGCGCACGGAGCGGCAGAATGATCTGCTCCTGCACGGCGGTACGTTTCGCCACCTTCTTGTCCACGATTTTCCAAGTGATGTAGTCCACATCGAAAGGCACGTTGCTCTGGTTCTTTATCTCCGTGTGGAAGTAGAGTAAGCCGTTGTGCGTGTAGATGCCTTTCAACAGGTATTGGATGCCGAAACGCTTGCAGCCGATATGCTTCACCTCGCGCTTGTTCTGTTTGTGGATGGACTTCATGATAAGGCGCACCAGCATCGGGCTTTCGCTGCCCAGCTCTTTCAGATAGATTTCCTGCGCATTGTTCGGGCGGTTCACCGTACTGCCGTCATGGATGAAATCGCACATCTCCACGTTGAGTAACAGCGGTTCGGCGGCGTACTTCACGTTGAAGGTGTAGAAACTGCCGTCCTCCGTGATGACGGACATATTCGTTTCGTTGGGAAAATTTCTCACGGTAGCCTTCACGCGGATGACGTTCTCCGCTCCGTCGGCTTTCCCGGCAATCAGGTCGGGCGAGCCTAAATCGACATAGCGCACCTCCGCCGGAAAAATGACGTGGACGGTCTTGTCATAGGTCACTTCCAGTCCGTGCGGCGGTATCATGCGGTCGAAGGTCAGCTTGCGCGACAGACCGTGATACAGGTCGCCGTCCGCCTCCTTCTGCGGATAGACCTCCTTCGTCAAGGTCGGCTGTTCACTTCCTTTGGTCGTTTCAACGGTTACATTCTCCTGCGCGTTGGCAGTTGCGATGCCCATAGCGAGGGCAAACATGATGATTACTTTTCTCATTACTTTTGGATTTTAGTGGTAAATGTTTTTTTGATTGATTGTTGTTTTCAGTCCTTTTCCTGATAGAGCATGACCCTGTACCCGGCTTTCAGATGCACCTTTACGGTTCGCATCTTCTTGGCGATGTACTGGCTCGTGCCTTGTATCAGCCCCTTGCCCAAATC
Organism: Segatella baroniae DSM 16972 = JCM 13447; assembly: GCF_000426585.1. Classification (GTDB taxonomy): domain Bacteria; phylum Bacteroidota; class Bacteroidia; order Bacteroidales; family Bacteroidaceae; genus Prevotella; species Prevotella baroniae. The sequence goes on along the minus strand of NZ_AUFQ01000001.1, from coordinate 162,749 downwards.
GGAGGCGAGCTGCGCCCCGGCATTGGTGGAGATGTTGATGCTGCTCCCTAACGAGCCGCCCATGTTGGCGGCGACCTCCCTGACGGCGTTCATCTCCATCGAGTTCGGGATGAAGATACCGGGCTGTCCGTCCGTGTCATAGACCGCAAGCTCCACCGGGATAATCGTGCCATCGTATTCCAGCGAGGTGACCTCGATGTCGAGCCGCTCACCCTGTATCTTGCCCGTGCCGACCACCACTGCATTGCGTGGGATTGTTCTGCCCGCCACCGCCATAGGCTCCAGCAGGCGCAACCTTACCGTCTGTCCGTCCGTCACGCTCTGCGCACCATGCACACATGCCGGGATGGTATTCCGGTCCGATACCTCTGTAGTGCCGACAGCCGTGTTGAACCCCCGGTTGCGCTCCTGCGAGAAGGTGGCGACAAACTCCGCGTTGCTCATGGGCTGTGCAAGGGAGGAAACGACTTGGCGGGTCACTTGCCTTACGGGTGTCGCCGTGTTCTTCTTTCCCTTCTGCACGGTGGAAGGCTCTGCCGCCTGTTCCGGCTTTCCTCCGTTCTGACCGCCCATGTACTTTGCCGCCAGCTCATAGGACTTCTCCATAAGTGCCACCTGTTCGTCCATAGATGAAGTCCTGCCCTTCTCGCTTTCCAGTTCCGACTCCAGCGAGGCGATGCGCTCCAACAGCTCATCCATCTCGGCATTGTCGTTCTTCGGCTGTTCGTAGAAGTTGCCGAGGGTGGCGTTCAGGTCACGGTAGGCGGCTGCGGAGGATTGGATGGTCTGCGGCGTGGCGGGCTGTGCCTTTTCCTCTTTGCCGCCCGGATTGGCGAGGTCGAAGTCCGTCCCGTCCTCCGTTCCAGCTATCTCGCGGTCGAACATGTCGCCCAGCTGCCCGATGGCACGGTTGCGGCTCTCCAGACGCTCTTCCATCTCCCCATGCTCGTAGGCTTTCAACTTGTCGCCGATAATCTGCCGGTTCGCCTTGTCCGCGTCGGGCATCTCGGTGTTGTATCCGTCTGTTCCCGGCTGTTGCTCCTTGCCGGAGGACGGGGCGAATATCAGCCACATCGCCCCGATGAACACCAGCACCATAGCGGGCAGGACTATCATCTTCTGCCGTTTCAGCCGCTGCGCCTCGGTCAGCGGTTCGCGCCCCTTTTTCGGCTTTCCCGTGTCGGGAGCGGCTTTGTTCTCTTTCGTCGGTTCATTCTTCGTCTGTTCCATATAAATAAGGTGTTAAGTGATTGTCAGTTTCCACCGGGGTCGGCAGTTCCACCCGTCCGGCGTGTCCCGTTTCCATGCGTAAGCCGTCGTTCCTGCCGATGTCATAGACGGCTCTGCCGAAGGTGTAGAGGGCAAGCACCGCGAAGGCGGCGAGCATCCCCAGTACGATGCGGCGGCGTGTTTCCGGCGGCAAACCGTCCAGATACCCTTTGAGCCTTGCCACCAGCCGTTTCCGTTTGTCGTGGAGCTTCCAGTACACGCCCCACATTGTTTTTCTGATACTTTTTACTTTCCGTTTCATAATCCGTTACCGTTTGATAGTCTGTAAATCCTTATTCTCGATGATGGTGAAACCCTCGATGGTGAAGCCGTTGGGATTGTCGTCCGACCGTGATGCGTTCAGCAGGCGGCAGGTGGTCACGAGGCTGCGCTCGGTGACGTTGCTTTGCCGGATGATTTTCTGCGTGGCGTAGGTCACGGCTCGGTAGGGATAGGCGTTGAAGTCACACACCACGCTGTCCACCTTCAACACTTGGTTGATGTTTCCGGCGATGATGCGGTTGTAGTACCCCTTCTCGGCGAAGTCCGAATAATAGTGGTACACGCTCTTGTCTGCCAGCAGCAAGGCACGTTTTACGTTGTGTTCAATCGCGCTTTTTTCAGGTGACAGCGTGAAGAAAAGCTCGTGGAAGCGGCGCACATGCTCCCGTGCCTCCGCTGGACGGTTCTGCGACAGATCCTGCGACAGCGCAAGCATCAGCGACTTGCCGTTGTCCAACACATAGATTTTCTCCCGTTGCTTCTCCGCGAAACGGTAGGAGTTCCACACGCTCCACACCGTCACCACGGTGCACAGCGAGAGGAAGACGATACCGAACAGGCGTATCTGCCTGAACGATGATTCGATGTTTTTAAGTGACTTAAATTCCATTGTTGTTTATTCGTTTTTAATTGTCAGTTGATTATTTCAGCAGTTTCCCGGCACGTCCGACCACGTTTCCTGCGGCTGCACCCGCCACGCTGCCCGCCATGCTTCCGGCTCGTCCCGCCATCTGGTTCACGTTGCGACCGTAACCGCCCATGCCTCCGGCTTGGATAATCCAGCCGGCAACGGTGGGAATGGTGAAGTATCCGATGATGCCGATGCAGAGGAACACGATATACACCCCGTCGCTCGAATCCAGCGAGAAGTTCGGGTCTGCCTGCATCCGCTCGATGTCGCTTTGCAGCATCAGCACCTGTATCTTCGCCAGTATGGTGCTGAACATGTCCGACACCGGAAGCCACAGATAGACCTGTATGTAGCGGCATATCCACTGCGTGAGCGTGCTTTGGAAACCGTCCCATACCGACAGGGCGAAGGCTATCGGACCGAGTATCGCCAGCACCACGAGAAAGAAGGTGCGGACGGTGTCTATCACGAGGGCGGCGGCTTGGAACAGCAGTTCCAGTATCTCGCGGAAGAAGTCGCGGATACTCTTCTTCATGTTGTACATTCCCCGGTCGATATACATTCCCGCCATCGTCACCATGTCGGAGGGCGACCAGCCGAGTTCCTCCAGTTGCTTGTCAAATTCCTCGTTGGACACGAGGTAGGCGGTTTCGGGGTTGCGTACCATCGCCTCGTATTCCAGCTTGTCCTTCTGCTCCCGGTATCGGTTCATGTCCAGCGTTTCCGCCTCCAGCATCTTTGCCGTGCCCTGTACGACGGGTGAGAGGATGCTGTTTATCGTGCCCAGCACCACAGTCGGGAAGAACATGATGCACAGACCGATGGCAAAAGGACGGAGCATCGGGAATACGTCTATCGGTTCGGCTCTCGCCAGCGACTGCCATACCCGGTAGGCGACGTAGAACAGCGCACCCAGCCCGGCGATGCCTTTCGCCACACCCGCCATGTCCCCACATAGCGGCATCATCTGCTCATAAAGTGAGCGTAAAATCTGATGAAGGTTATCGAACTCCATAGGCTTACCAGTATCTTTCGTTCATGTTCCCGTACAGCCCCATGATGCGGTCGAGGTCGTTCTTTTTCTTCGCACGCAGATAACTCACGGAGATGTTCTTGTTGGTGTAATAGCTCACAAGGTTGCGGTAACGCTTCATTTTGGAGTAGCAGCGTTCCACCACGTCCATGCGCTCCTTGTCGGTCATGGAGAGCGTGGTGATGTTCACCACATTCTTCAGTTCCGTCAATACTTCGTTGCTCTCTTCCAGCAGTTTCGTGTAACCGAAAGCGATTGCCGACAGCTCTTCTGGTCTGAAATTTCCATCACGGAGCATCCTTTGGAAACTGTTTACATAAATGTCGGTGATGTCGCCTACCATCAGGATGGTCTGCTGCACCTTGCGGGCGTCCTTGACGAGATTGTTCACCGATTTGAGGGCATCGTAATACTTTTTGCCCTGCTGATAGATTTTCACCGTTTCCTGAAAGTTGCTCACCATGTTCGTGGCAGTCTTGGAGGTATGGATGATGTTTTTGGAGGCATTGATGATACCCTGCGCCAGATTGCCCGGATCGCTTACGACCCACTGTGCGCTTGCCCTGCCTGCGAAAAGCAGGCACAGGCAGATAATCATTGTTATTCTTGTTCTCATGTTACTTTGGATTTTAGTGGTTGTTATTCTTCTGTCGGGTGTCCCGGCTGCGGTTTCACCCGCACATAGTCGCCGCCCGGCGAGAAGGTCAGCACGTCCGTTGCCTCGTTGTAGGACACGTCGATGCGGAAGCCGGTGTTCATGAACAGGTTGTCGTTTTCCTCCTGCAAGAGATAGGTTTCCGGTTTCAGCTTGCGGCGCAGACCGCTCCGGCGGAACACCGTCACCTTGTAGGCTTCGCCCTCCTTGTAGATAAGCACATCGGGCTTCCCCTCCACGCTCTCCCAGTTCCCGCACAGCATATCACGGCGGTTATCGACCACATCGCAGGATTGCAGCATCATGACCGCCAATCCGATCAGGCACTTGCTGACTTGCAGCATTTTAACTTTTGATAAATTCATACGCATTTCTTGTTTTTAGCTGATGATTAAATGATTAACTTTTGGTTCTCCGCTTCTCGGCAAGTTGCCGGATGGCGGCTTCGATGTCGCCGCCCAACTTCTCCGCCAGACGGTAAACCTCCACTTTCTCCGTTTCCTCGGTGGTGTACGCCAGATATTCTTCTGCACTGACCTCGGTGGCATAGACCGCCGATTGTGTGCCACCCAAGCCTATCCACACCTCCTTGTAGAGCCGTGAAGGGTTGTTCGCCATGTTGATGGAGAGTATCTGCCCTTTCTCCTTTTCCGTCAGTCCGAGCAACGCCTGTATCTGGTCGAACTTGTTCATGTACTTGCGCTGGTCGAGAAGTATCTTGCAGTCGGAGTTGTTGATGATGCTCTCCTTGACCACGGGAGAGGAAATGATGTCGTCCACCTCCTGCGTCACCACGATTGCCTCGCCGTAATATTTTCTGACCGTCTTGTACATATAGCGCAGATATTCAGCCATGTTCGCTGAAGAGAGAGCCTTCCAAGCCTCTTCCACAATAAGCTGTTTCCGTACCCCTTTTAGTCGCCGCATCTTGTTGATGAAGGCTTCCATGATGATGATGGTCACGACGGGGAACAGTTCGCGGTTTTCCTTAATCGAATCTATCTCGAAGACAATGAACCGCTTGCCGAGCAGGTCGATGTTCTCCGTGGAGTTGAGCAGGAAGTCGTAGCGTCCGCCCCGGTAATACTGCCGCATGGTGGTGAGCATGTTGTCGATGTTGAAGTCGGACTTCTCCACCTTGATGTCACGCTGTGCCAGTTCCTTGCGGTAGTCGTCACGCATATACTCGTAGAAGGTGTTGAACGACGGCACGATGCTACGGTCGGATTGGATGCGCTCAATATAGGCACTCACGGCACTGCCCAGCTCGCCGCTCTCCGTCTTTGTCACCTTGTCGTCCTCCGACTTCCAGAGCGTCAGCAGCAGGGTCTTGATGCTGTCCTTCTTCTCCACGTCGAAGATGTAATCGTCGGTGTAGAACGGGTTGAACGATATGGGCTTCTCTTCCGTGTAGGTGAAATACACGCCGTCCGCTCCGCCTGTCTTGCGTCGGATCATGCCGCACAAGCCCTGATAGGAGTTTCCCGTGTCCACCAATACCACATGTGCGCCTTGCTCATAATATTGGCGCACGAGGTGGTTCATGAAGAAAGACTTGCCGCTGCCCGAAGGACCCAGCACGAACTTGTTGCGGTTGGTCGTGATACCCCGCTTCATGGGCAGGTCGGAGATGTCAAGGTGCAGCGGTTTTCCCGTGAGCCTGTCCACCATCTTGATGCCGAAGGGCGAGAGCGAGTTGCGGTAGTTGGTTTCCTCTGTGAACAGGCACACCGCCTGTTCGATGAAGGTGTGGAAACTCTCTTCCGCCGGGAAGTCCGCCGCATTGCCGGGTATCGCCGCCCAGTAGAGTGTCGGGCAGTCGATGGTGTTGTGGCGCGGCACGCATTCCATGCTTGCCAACTGGCTGCCCACGTCGTTCTTGATATGCTTCAGTTCCTCCGCATCGTCGCTCCACGCCATGACGTTGAAGTGTGCCCGTACCGAGGTCAGTCCGTAGGAATGGGCTTCGTTCAGGTATTGGTCTATCCACTCGCGGTTGATGCTGTTGCTCCTTGAATAGCGAGATAGCGACTGCATGTTACGGGCGGACTTCTCGAACTTATGCAAGGTTTCCTCACTGTTGTCTATCAGCACATACTGGTTGTAGATATGGTTGCAGGAGAGCAGAAGCCCCACCGGGGAGGCGAATGACAGTCGGCAGTCACTCCGGTCGGTGGAGAGCTTCTCGTAACGGGTGTCGGTAGCCACCTTGCCCGGCAGGTCTTCCGCGTCGGAGAGGGTGTGCAGACACAGGCGGTTGTCGCCGATGCGCATCTCCCTTGCCGAAAGCTCGATGTCCTGCAAGGTGGTGTCACCTTCCGACATGAGCGAGAAGTAGCGTTCAATAAGTCCCGTATTTCCCTCAGTACCCACAATCTCATCGGTGGAGAGGCGGCGCAGCCTGACAAGCCCGCTGTCGTTCATGATGCGCTCGAACTGTTCGCAGGCTTCCAAGAACTTGGTCGTGGTTTCCCTGTCCAGCTCCTTCGGGATGATATGTCCCCGGCACAGCGTGCTGAAATTGCTCTGCATCCGGTTACGCTCCTTTGTTGTCTTGGTCAGGTAGAGGTAGCAGGTGTGTTTCAGGTACGGACGCTCGTTGAAGTGACGCTCGAAAGAGCGGCTTAAAAAGCTCATGTCGTCCTTCTGAAGCTCCGGTTTGTAGCGTTCCTTGATGAACCAGTCCTGTTTGTGGACGACGGAGTAGTCCGGCAGCACCTTGATAGCCTTGCACCAGCAACTGTGTATCGCCTCGTACTCCGCACCCGTCACGGTGTAAAGTTCCGGCAGTTCCACCTCGAAAGCCACCGTGATGTCGGCGTCCTTTGAGATGATGCAGCCATGCTCCACCGCTAAAAGTGGGAACCTGTTTTCCAGTGTTGTCATTTTCGATGTATTCCTCATTGTCTTTCTTCCTTTCGTTGTCGTTTGAACAGACGGGGTATCCGCCGCCGGTTGATAAGGTATCGGGGATGGCTCCGTGCCGCTCCTAATTTCATCAGCCCGTGTTCGCCGTACCGGGCGTTCAGCGCGAAGGTCTGCCATACAAGGAGGGAGGACGATGCCGCGCCGAAGCCGATACATATCCACTGGTCGATACCGACCATGTAGAGGATGACGAACAGGACGAAGAGAGCCAGCAGACCTCCGCAGAAGATGAAGAGGTACTGTGCCTTCAAGCCCTTGAACTCTACCGGACGGCCGATACCCTTGTTGATTGGGTATTCAGCCATACATTATTTATTAAAGGAAGAATGAGCGCAGGATGGTGGCGGCAACAATCAGGAAGATGCACGCGCCGAACCACGAGGCGGCTGTCTTGCTGGTGTCGGGGTCGCCCGATGAAAACTTGCCGTACACTTTTACGCCCCCGATAAGCCCGACGACTGCACCGATGGCGTATATCAGTTTAGTTCCGGGGTCGAAATAAGAACTCACCATAGAGGTGGCTTCGTTGATGCCCGCGATGCCGTTTCCCTGCGCGAAAGCGGAGGCGGTTGCGGCGATGACAAGTGCCGCGGAGAGGATTGCTTTTCTGTTTTTCAAGATGTTCTTGTTCATAAACTGTTCTTGTTTTTTGCCGTCAAAAGGGTGGATGGTCCTTTGTCGGGCGGTTGATACTTTGTTTCTTTACTTTGGTTTTAGTGGATGCCCGTTTGTTTCCACGGACGTGGGCGTGTCCGTTGCGGATAGGGATGCGCCTTGCGTTTCCTCGCCGCGTGGGTTGATGTCATTCTTTCATGTTCATTTCTTTTATTGTTGTCATACATAGTTGCGAATGTCGAACTCCTCGATGTTGTCCGGCACGACGAACTCCTTTTCAGGTTTCTTCAGCCGAATCTCGATAAGCCCCTTGATGCGGATGCCTATCTCCGAAGAGCCTTCCATCATTTTCTCGTACAACTCCGTGCCCTCCATGTCGGTGAACACCTTCGCCGCCTTTTCACGTTCCGCCTGTGTCGCGTCCGGGTTCTTGGCGGTCTTGCAGGCGTCGTCAATCTCGTCAAAGCTGCTGCCCGAAGCCCGTGGCGTGTCCGAGGCGTCCTCTTCCGGTTCGTCGTCCCCGTATCCCAGTTCCTCCGGCGGTATGCTCGTGAAGGTCTCATCGAGTTTTTCCTCCGGAACTTGTGCCGGGCGGGATGCGTTTCCCGTTTTTCCGTCGTCAAAAGTAGCCTCTTCCTCCGACAGCTCAATGCCTTTTTCCATAGTGGCGGCTTCTTGCGTCGGTATGGCAGCGGTTGTCCGGGTGGATGCCATCCTGAAACGGCTCTTGCCGATGATGTCCGCCTTTTCCGCAGGGACTTCCTCGTGTGCCGCTATGCGTTTAGCCTCATTCCCGTCCAGTGACCGCCATAATCCGACAATGCCCTTGAAGAAGCGGACAATCCGCGTGTCCATGATGCGCTCGTAAAGGAGCAGGAACAGGAACCAGAGGTTGCAGCCGACCGATACCGCCAGCAGAATGTCTGTCATGCTGATTGTGTAATTCATATCCTTCCGTTTTTGGTTAGAATACTGAATTATAATTTCGGGCATAAAGGCTCTTTATCGCATCCTCGCACTGGTTGAAGTGATGCGTCAGCACATGGTCGATGTAAGCGGACAGCATAAGCCGGTCATGCCCGATTACACGGGTGATACACATGATACGCTCGTGGTACTCCGGGCGCACATACGCCATCTTCCCCTCACGTGCCTTTACTTCCGAGTCACGGATGAACAGACGTTCATAGTCCTTCTCGCAGCATTTGCCGCTTACCGGGACAGGCGACAGGATTTCCACACTCGCCTGCACTTGGGCAAACATACCTCCGCAGTCTTGCTGTGGTCTTTTTTCATTCGGTGTCATTTCTTTTTCCATTTTCAAATCAGATCTTCACGTTGTTTCTTGTACAGTTCGTTGATTCTCTCCTTGTGCTGTTCCAGATGTTGGCGCAGCACGGTATCCACATAGCCGCCCACCGAGATTTCACCTCCGGCGATGTCGTTCACGATTCTGAGGATTTTGCCGTGGACATCGCGGCTGATATAGACACACTGGCGGGTCTTTATCTCGTTGCGGCGCAGGAACAGCTCGTTATAGTCCTCATCCTGCCTTTTCCGGCGGCCACTTTCCCTCTGCGCTTTTTCCCGTGTTACTGGTTGCACAGGAGGTGGTTCCGGTGCGGCGGTGTCCTCTTCGGTCGGTGCAGCTGCGGGTACTTCCTGTGCGGGGCGCAGTGTCCCGTCCTGTGTGCGCCGCCCGATGGAAGCTAACAGCAGTTCCTCGTCGATGCCTTCCGTGTTCACTTTCCTGCTGCCCATGCTCACTGCGGTCTGATGATGTCGCTTATCTCTTCGGAAAACTCCCGGATGCCACTCCCTTTCAGCAGTGCCGTGTCCATCGGGAAGATGGTGGAGCGGAAAACGCTCTTGCGCTCTTCCGAAAGGTCACGGCGGAACTTCTTGCTGTCGGGCAAGCGGGTGGAAAGTACCGGAAAGCCCATTTCGGCTATCACTTCCTCGTAGATGCCGTACAGGTCGTTCCTCTCCCTGCCGTCCACCATCGTCCAAAACAGATAAAGCCCCTTTGTTTTCGCCTGTCCGGTAGTCATCAGCCTGTCGCGGAACATTGTGACGAATTTCAGGGTACTCTCCACAACAAAGCGGTCGGCACTCAGCGGAGTGAAGATGTAGTCCATCTGCGAGAGCGTCTTTATCACGCCGTTACTACGGAGTGTGCCGGGCATGTCGAAGAACACCACGTCGGGTTTCACGTCCTCAGTGGCAATCATCCTCTCGGCATCGTCGAGGGCGTTCACCGCATTGCTCTTGACGATGGTGTAGGCGTTCTTTTTCATCCGGCGGAAATGGTCGCAAGCGAGAGCCTTGAAGTAGGTGCTGCTGTCGATAAGCCCCATTTCGTGTTCGCGCAGCCCGTGGATGCTGTGCTGCGGGTCGTCGCAGTCCACGACGGCGACATTGTAGCCTTTCACGTTGTGCAGGTAGCTGGCGGCAAGTGCCGTGACAGTGGATTTGCCGATGCCACCTTTCTGTGTTGCGAATGCAACGAAGATTTCCTTACTCATAGTTCCATTTATTTTAATTGTTGAAGATTTCTTTTTCTATTTATATGCGGATTTGGTTGCTACATTATCCGCTTCAGTGAACAGACACATGGGCGGGTCATCGCGTATCCGGTTCTGTGGTGAAGCGGTGCGGCGAACAAGTGATGAATGACGACACTGCGTCATGAAGTCATTGAATCTGTACTTCACCAGATTGTCGGATAACCGGGGTTCCGACGGTTCGGGTATCCGCTTCGGCAAGTATCCGCCGAAGCGATTGTCCGGGTATTTGAATGTTCCTTTTCTCATATTTTCAAATCGTTCGTTTCTTGAATCATGCTGCAAATAAACAAGTATATTTTGGAACCTGTATCACTTCTCCGGCAAGTGGCAGCACGTTGCGCCGGTTGGCAGTCATTGACCGGGTCAAGCATCTGTCCAATACAGCTTTAAGGGCGTAACTTTGCCCCCCGGACAGCAGGGTTCGCCGATGGTGCGCGGCCCGGAGTCCTGAAAGGTATCTTCCCATCCGTCCCCTGACGGATTTTTATGTTCACCTGAACATAGCAAGGTATGTTTTCAGCCGCTCAAAATATTTTGAGCATCCCGGAAAACGCCTTGCCCTTGCAGGGGGCGGGCTTTCCCTCCGAAGTCGGAAAGCCTTTCAGAACTGCGGTGCTGTGATCCGAAGCGGCGGCTTATGCCGTCAATCCGCTAAATCCAAAGTAATATGAAAGAGAAAAGGAAAAGCAAAGCAGGGAGAAATCCCAAACTTGATCCGGCGGTGTACCGTTACACCGTCCGTTTCAACGAGGAGGAACACAATCGTTTCCTCGCCATGTTCGGAAAATCGGGTGTCTATGCACGGTCGGTTTTCCTCAAAGCGCACTTCTTCGGACAGCCGTTCAAGGTGCTGAAGGTGGACAAGACGCTGGTGGACTATTACACCAAGCTATCGGATTTTCATGCGCAGTTCCGCGCCGTGGGTACGAATTACAACCAAGTCGTGAAGGAACTGAGGCTGCATTTTTCAGAGAAAAAGGCGATGGCGTTGCTCTACAAATTAGAGCAACACACCGTCGAACTCGTGAAACTGAGCCGCCGGATTGTGGAACTTTCAAGGGAAATGGAGGCGAAATGGTCGCAAAAATCAGTGTAGGAAACTCGTTGTACGGCGCGATTGCCTATAACGGGGAGAAGATTAACGAGGCGCAGGGGCGGTTGCTTACGACCAACCGCATCTACAATGACGGTTCGGGAAAGGTGGACATCAACAAGGCGATGGAGGGTTTTCTCACCTTCATGCCGCCACAGATGAAGGTGGAGAAGCCGGTGGTGCATATTTCGCTCAACCCACATCCGGAGGATGTGTTGACCGATGCGGAATTGCAGGATATAGCCCGCGAGTATCTGGAAAAACTCGGTTTCGGCAACCAGCCTTATCTTGTTTTCAAGCACGAGGACATCGACCGCCACCACCTGCACATCGTGACGGTGCGGGTGGACGATAACGGGAAATGTATCAGCGACAAGAACAACTACTATCGTAGCAAACAAATCACCCGTGAGCTGGAGAAGAAATACGGGCTGCACGGCGCGGAGCGCAGGAACCGCCGGCTTGACACGCCGCTAAGCAAGGTGGACGCATCGGCAGGTGATGTGAAGAAGCAGGTGGCTGGCACTGTGAAGGCTCTGAACGGGCAGTACCGTTTTCAGACGATGGGCGAATACCGTGCGCTCCTTTCCTTATATAATATGACGGTGGAGGAAGCGAGAGGCAACGTGCGCGGACGGGAGTATCACGGGCTGGTTTATTCCGTCACGGACGACAAGGGTAACAAGGTGGGCAACCCGTTCAAGTCCTCGCTTTTCGGGAAGTCCGCAGGTTATGAAGCCGTACAGAGAAAATTTATCCGTTCCAAATCAGAGATTAAGGACAGGAAGCTCGCCGACATGACGAAACGCACCGTTCTTTCCGTGCTGCAAGGCACTTATGACAAGGACAAATTTGTATCCCAACTCAAAGAGAAGGGCATCGACACCGTACTGCGCTACACGGATGAAGGGCGTATCTATGGAGCGACGTTTATCGACCACCGCACAGGATGTGTACTGAACGGCTCTCGCATGGGCAAGGAGCTTTCGGCGAATGCCTTGCAGGAACACTTCACCCTGCCATACGCCGGACAACCGCCGATACCGTTATCCATCCCTATGGATGCTGCGGACAAGGCATACGGACAGACCGCATACGACCGTGAAGACGTATCGGGCGGAATGGGCTTGCTCACTCCCGAAGGTCCGGCGGTAGATGCTGAGGAAAAGGCTTTCATCCGGGCGATGAAGCGCAAAAAGAAGAAAAAGCGCAAGGGCTTGGGTTTGTAATCGGAGTATCAACAATTAAAAAATCAATGTATGTCACAACAAGAAGACGATTTGAGGGCATTGGCGAAAATCATGGATTTTCTGCGTGCCGTGAGTATTATTTTAGTGGTTATGAACGTGTACTGGTTCTGTTACGAAGTCATCCGGCTGTGGGGCGTGAACATCGGTGTGGTGGACAGAATCCTTCTGAACTTCGACCGCACGGCGGGGCTGTTCCATTCCATACTGTACACAAAGCTGTTTGCCGTCCTGCTGCTTGCCCTGTCCTGTCTGGGTACAAAGGGGGTCAAGGGAGAGAAAATCACTTGGGGAAGAATATGGACGGCACTCGCCGCCGGGTCCGTGCTGTTTTTCCTAAACTGGTGGATACTGGCTCTGCCGCTTCCGATTGAGGCGGTGATGGGGCTGTATGTCCTTACCATCGGTACGGGCTATGTCTGCCTGTTGATGGGAGGTCTGTGGATGAGCCGTCTGTTGAAACACAATTTGATGGAGGATGTTTTCAACAACGAGAACGAGAGTTTCATGCAGGAAACAAGACTCATCGAAAGCGAGTATTCGGTCAATTTGCCGACACGCTTCTATTACAAAAAGCGTTGGAACAACGGTTGGATCAATGTGGTGAATCCCTTCCGTGCGTCCATCGTGTTGGGTACGCCGGGCAGCGGCAAGTCATACGCCGTGGTAAACAATTTTATCAAGCAACAGATTGAAAAGGGCTTCTTGATGTACGTGTATGACTTCAAATTCAGCGACTTGTCCACCATTGCCTACAATCATCTGCTGAACCACCCTGACGGCTACAAGGTGAAGCCGAAGTTCTATGTGATCAACTTCGACGACCCGCGACGCTCTCATCGGTGCAATCCCATTCACCCGGATTTTATGGAAGATATTACGGACGCCTACGAGAGTGCCTATACAATAATGCTCAACCTCAATAAAACGTGGGTGCAAAAGCAGGGTGACTTCTTTGTGGAATCACCTATCATTTTGTTCGCCAGTATTATATGGTATCTTAAAATCTATCAGAACGGGAAATATTGCACGTTTCCCCATGCCATCGAATTTTTGAACCGCCGCTACGAGGATATTTTTCCGATACTGACTTCCTATCCCGAACTGGAGAACTACCTTTCCCCGTTCATGGATGCGTGGCTCGGAGGGGCTGCGGAGCAGCTCATGGGGCAGATAGCGTCGGCAAAAATTCCGCTTTCGAGGATGATTTCACCGCAGCTCTATTGGGTGATGTCGGACAGCGAGTTTACGCTGGACATCAACAATCCCGAAGAGCCGAAAATCCTATGCGTGGGCAACAATCCCGACCGTCAGAATATCTACGGGGCGGCTCTCGGATTGTATAACTCCCGCATCGTGAAGCTCATCAATAAGAAGGGGATGCTGAAGTCGTCGGTCATCATAGACGAGCTGCCGACGATATATTTCAAAGGGTTGGACAATCTTATAGCTACCGCCCGAAGCAACAAGGTTGCCGTGTGTCTGGGATTTCAGGATTTCAGCCAGCTGGTGCGCGACTACGGTGATAAGGAGGCGAAAGTGGTGATGAATACGGTCGGTAACATTTTCTCCGGGCAGGTGGTAGGTGAAACGGCAAAGACACTATCGGAACGATTCGGTAAGGTGTTGCAGAAACGGCAGTCTATCTCCATCAACCGGCAGGATGTTTCCACCTCCATTAACACGCAGATGGACGCGCTTATCCCGCCCAGCAAGATTTCCGGTTTGACGCAGGGAATGTTTGTCGGTTCGGTGTCCGACAACTTCAACGAGCGTATCGAACAGAAGATTTTCCACTGCGAGATTGTGGTGGATGCCGATAAGGTAAAACGGGAGGAAAGTGCCTACAAGAAAATCCCCGTTATTACCGATTTCACTGACGCAGACGGCAACGACCGCATGAAGGAAACGGTGCAGGCAAATTACCGGCGCATCAAGGAGGAGGTGAAGCAGATTGTTCAGGAGGAATTGGAGCGCATCGCGGGCGATGACAACCTGAAGCATCTGTTGCAGCAGAAGTAACCTATTAAAATAAGGGAGGATAGCTAAAATCCTCCCTTATTTTAATATTCCTCCAAAAGTTTATTTTGACGTAAATCTTCAATGTAACATGCTAAGTTACTTGAAACTTTATTAAATACTTTATCAAGATATGGGATGATATTTTCCAAATTCAATTCCAACTCTAACGGGAAACTATGATATTGATGTAAAAACCTTGTGATGTCATTTCTTTCTGAAACAGATAAAAGCAAAAATGGATTACTGTTTTTATAATATACCATTGCTGAAAGATGAATAAAAGCGCATCCTAATTTATAAACAAAAAAAGGCCAGCCATAAAATTTATCAGCTAAATCCACCATTTGTTTATCGGTCACGACTTTCTTTGTATTGGGATAAGACCATTTTATTCCCTCCAAAGTTTGGTTTATAAAATGCTCTCTAAGGTTTAAGTCGCTAATTGACAACAAAAACATAACTCTTACCATAGAATCTAATTCTTGACGCAGAATAGATATTACCTGCCCATATAATTGTTGTTGCAACAAAATATTTATAGCGCAAGAATGTTCTCCTGACCTTTGAGTAACTATATCGCAAAATAAATTAATATTATTTGTTTTCATTGTTGAGTGATTTCGCTTATAAGATATAGGATTTACTATTGGTTGCCACATATATCTGATGCGGCATTTCTTTTTCGTTGTATATTATTGTATGGTTGTCGCACAAGGTCATTCCCAGCCTTTCAACCACACGGATGGATGCCACGTTTTCCGGTCGGATACTGCAACAGACAGTTTTCAGTTCCAGCTCTCCAAAGGCGTATTCCAAACACGCGCGGGCGGCTTCCGTACCGTAACCGTTATGCCAGTATGTGTTATCGAGTATATAGCCAAGCTCGACAGTCTCGTTCCCGTTTAGGGTACTATTCATCAGACCGGCTTGTCCTATCAATGCGCCGCTTTCTTTCAGTATGACGGCAAAATATCCGAACCCGTCCTTGCGGTATCGGATGAGTTGCCTGTTTATCCATTTGCGCACGTCCTTTTTGGTAAAGCCGTGTTCCCAAGCGTACATGACTTCCGGCTTTCCCATTATGGCAAGGAGTGCGTCCATATCCTTACGGGTTATCCTGCGGATAAGCAGCCGTTCCGTTTCCATGACGACCAGCGATGCGGAATAGGTCTTTATCTCAAATCCGTCCTCTTTCCATTCCTTCACAAGCCTGTTGATCGTTTCTTCCACCAGACTGTCATAAGCGGCATCGGGAATAACCTTTATAAAAAAGGTGTCACGGGTTTCTTTCATGACCCATTCGTTGATGTCTTTCAGTTCCTTGCCTTCGGGAATGTAATTCTTGTGTATCATGAACTCGTTGATGTTGTCCGCCAACAATTCTTCCAACTGATAACGGATGTCATCCTCCAGTTCGGCAAATGGTATGGTTTCCTCTTCATAGATGCCTTCTATTAAAACATCATCCTCTTCCATATCCTCGTCCGGTGTCTGATTGCCCCGTTTCATGTCCAACATATCCTGCGCGAACTGCCCGGATTCCTTGTCCTTGTACTTCTTGGCATATTTTTCCAGCAGTTCCCAGTCCTGACGGCTCATCGGGCATTTGAAAACGGCTCGTTCCACCTCGTTACAGCGCACCATGTCCGCCTTCACATCATCGGGAAGCGACCGGCATTCCTTGCAGATATGCCGCGAGTGTCCTTTGCCGCTGAATTGCTCGTTGGCTTTGTACTCGCTACAAATCCGACAGTAATGCCCCTGTTGTTTCTTCTTTTTCGCCACCATACCCCGTTATTATATCAACAGTTCTTTTCCTTTATCGGTAAGACGATATTTCTGCCGGGGATGTTTCGGATTTTCCGGGTAAATAGGCTCTACCAAATTCTGCCTTATGGCTGGATACAGATATAGTTCTAAAAAATTACTTTTGTCCTTTAATCCTATCACACACATAATCTCTTTGGTTGAAAGTGTCTGTGTGCCGATTGCAGACAACACCTTTTCCACCTGTGGGGTAACTGTGGGGTGACTGTGGGGTAACTGTCGGGTAATTGTCGGGTCGTGCCCCACAGTTTTTCGGGTATAGCGGAAAATAACCCATACACTATTTCCATCTGTATGAAACTCCGGATCGGGAATGCCGACACGCCGGCATTCGCTTATCATAAGCCCGATGCCTCGTCCCCAGCTTTCCAGAACCTCGCTTTTATACAGAACATTCGCAATAATCAGGTTTTGAGGTTCTGAATTATGCCCGCTCAATAACTTTTCCATTGTTATATCCGGCGGAAAAGTTCCACTGTTCTCAATCTCCACACGGTCATCATAGATGGCAATTCCTACCGAACTGCCGGGACGGTGGTATGAGCGGTGGCAAAGGGCATTTGTGCAGCATTCCCTCAATGCCTTGTAAGGAATCTCAAGCTCTTCCTCCCGATACAAGCCTTCAACTTTGCCCGAAAGGGAAAGATGCTTGAAAAAGAACGACATTGCAGTGTCCAGCAGTGTGTAGATATTGCCAGTGGTACGCTGATTGTCTATAAACTCGTCTTTTGTAGTTCCTTTGAAACGCGCCAACCGAAGCAGGCACTGGGGATAGAAGTAAAAATCACGACCGAACAAGACTGCGGAAGCATTATTCAGTTTTCCGTCATGTAACAGGTTGAATTTTTCGAGTATGGTCGGCAAATCCTCCCTTATGGTGGCTTCGGGTAGGCGACCGCACCGGATGCCTCCACGTACCGCTCCCATAATGGCATGTTCATCAAGGTCAGTAACTTTGATGTCGGGATTCGTCATCGCCTCCCAAGCGTATTTCCCACCTCGCTGCATAAGCAGTTGGTTATATACGTCTTGCGGCATGGAGGATGTCACGCTCTCCAATCGAAGATAAGCCCGTCCCTTATAGGAGAACGGACGCATATAACGTTGGCTGTCCGCAGACAAGGCTATCACACTCTTGTCTGTATTTTGGATACTGATATACGAAACTTCGAGTGTGGCAAATGGTTCAAAACGCCGGATGGCTTCCGCAATATCACGCTTCGTCTTGTCGCTCACTTCCTGCCCGATGATCTTTCCTTTGTCGGTCACACCGAACAACACCGTGCCACCTTCGCTGTTAAGGAAAGCGCAGAGCGTTTCCATGCCGCGCTCCAACTGCCCGGTGGTTTCCTTGAACTCCACCTGCCCGTTTTCCTTTTCGGCTATCAGTTGTTTTACTATATCGAGGTTGTCTATGTTCATATTCAATTCGTAACAATTGTACAAAGATAGCGTTTTTCGCTGAAATTCGGGGCAATAGCGCGCCGAAAACGCCCTTTTTCGTATAGATTTTACTCAAACGGGAGAACAGCATGATACCATTCTCCCGCTTATACCTGATTTTATCTTCTCATACGTTCCAGCTCTTCATCGCGCAGCATTCTCTCGTTCAGTTTCTCCTGCATCTTGTCGAGGAAATAGGTACGGCTTTCGTTTTTCCGACGTTTGATGTCGGTATAGAAGCGGTAGCAATCCTTCGACTCAATACCGAATATCTTGTAGAGAATCGGGGCGAGCTGTTTTAGCGGCATATTGCCGTTGTTGATACAGCCCATCTCGTCTATGCCGTAGATAAGTTCCACGAGGTCGATGGCGTTGCCCGTCCAAAGAAGGCTGGCGGTGGTTTCTGTTGCGTTGTTGGCGGATATTAGTGGTGGCACTTGGGGCGTGGCAAGGAATTTCTGCATCTTTCTTACGAAAGACAGAGCCTTGCTGACGTAGGCGGCAATCTCTCTTCTTTCTTCTGACAGATTACGCACCGGATGGTGCTGCAACTCGATTTCGATGTAGGCAAGCGCGATGACGGTAAGGTTCATGTCCATGCCGCCGTTGCACAGTTCTATTACTTGGGTGGCGAAAGCCGTGTATGCTTTTTCCATATTGCAGTCTCCGGCTTCGTTTATCCGGCGGAAGAACTCGGTTTCCGCCAATAAAAAATAATTCATGTCCTGTCAATTTTGAAATTTTACACTCTGTTTTCGGTATGCGCACATGAATATAATTGGCAAAAAACGCGGCAGAAAACAAAAAATCCAACGCTCAATTTTACAAAGTGTTGTATTTCAGTGGTATAAAATTCAATATTTTTTCACAGGGACAAATTATCTCCGACTTAAATTGTTTGTAATCAGAACATTTATTCTATTCTTGAAAATAAAAATGTATGCTTGCCGCACATTTTGGCTATCTTGCTTTTTTATCAAGGATGTAGATAATGCGGCATACACCGTTGGGAAAACTTTTCAAAGAGGAAAGCGTCCAGTGTTGCTCTGGCAGAGCCGACTTAAAAAAATGTCGTCCGCTTCCGGATATGAAAGGAACGGTGTATAGTATGATTTCATCCACAGCGTGCATACGCAGTAGTCCGTTTATATAGTCTGCCGTGTCCGGTGTGGCTTCCGCGAGGTAACGGATGTTTGTGCCGTCTTTTCTCCATTCGTGCAGCATTGAAATGGAATAGTCTGGTGTCACGCGGTAAAGGGCGTTCTTCCTGATTTCATCAAGACCGCAACGGTCAAGGCACAAATCCTGATGTGCTTTATAATATAACTCTGAAGAAAGACATCCGTCCATCGTCAGTACGGCGAGAATCTGAACTTTACCCATAATCGTTACCTTTCATTAGGCAAGGGCAAAAAAGTAGCGTGCAATTCACACTACCTTCAAGCGATGGCTCTGGTAAAGCCTTTACGGAGAGTACGTGAATGCACGCTATGCGTAAGCATAGCATAAGCATCACGCAATCGTCTCCGTAGTTCCAATTTACCAGATTTTCGCTTGAAACGCCTTGCGGTCTTATCCTATATGTTGGCGGCGAAAAGCTCCTGCCAATCGCCGTTTTTCTCAAATGTTATGCAAAGATAGCCAAATTCAGTGAATTACAGGCTATGATTGCTTGAATTTATATTTAAGTCCATACTCTTCAAGTTTGCTGTATAGTGTTGTCCTGCCTATTCCGAGCAGTTCGGCGGCGACACTCCGGTTGCCGTTTGCCTGTTTCAACGCACGCAATATCCGCTCCTTATCCTCCGCGTCATTGCGCAGGGCGAAGTTGACAGTAGAGGTCGGTTTCGTCACGGCAAGTTCCAGATGCTCTTTCATGACAACACCTTCCTGCGCCTGCAATACAGCACCCATAACTTTCTGCCGAAGTTCCCGCACGTTGCCCGGCCATGCGTGTGTCAGCAACGCTTTACGTGCTTCGGAACTGAACCCGCTCACGCTACACTCCAGCTCTCTGTTTGCCATATCACGGAAGAACTCTGCCAGCGGCATGATGTCTTCCTGACAGTCACGCAACGGAGGAACGGTTATCCCGAAGTCGTGCAGGCGGTACAGAAGATCCTGCCGAAAACGCTTTTCACTCACTGCCGCTTCCAGATCCTCGTTGGTGGCGGCGATGATGCGGACATTGAAACTCCTGTCTGCCTTGTCTCCGACCGGGCGATACCGCCTCTCCTGTATGGCGCGGAGCAACATCTGTTGGGTTTCCAACGCGAGGTTTCCTACCTCGTCCAGAAACAGCGTGCCGCCTTCCGCCTCATGGAAATATCCTTTCTTGGCACAATCTGCTCCTGTAAACGCTCCCTTGACGTGTCCGAAGAAGGCCGAGGGCGCAAGCTCTTTGGTGAGTGAACCGCAGTCCACCGCCACGAATGGCTTGACTGCCCGCTTGCTCTTGTCGTGCAGGTGGTGGGCAATATGTTCCTTACCCGTGCCGTTCTCTCCGAATATCATCACGCTCATATCGGTAGCGGCTACCAGCCTTATACGGTGCATGATTTTCTGAAATGCGGAACCGTCACGGGCGAACACAGGCATACGGCGTTGTCCTGCCTGACGTTCTTTCAGTATGGAACGGATCAGGGGGACAAGTTTATCCTCCACAAGCTGTTTGGGAATATAGTCTATCGAGCCGAGTTTCATGCTTTCCACGGCGGTATTAACTTCGGCGTAGTCGGTCATAATGATGAAGGGCTGCATCTTTCCCTCCTTTCGCATCCAGCGCAAAAGGTCAATGCCGTTACCGTCAGGCAGGCGCAGGTCGGCAACCACGATGTCATTATCTGTCGCCTGTTGTAGATGTTTCTTCGCGGTTGAGAGGTGGTAAGCCTTCACGGTGCGGTAGCCCTCCCGCGCCAGCATGTTGCAGACAAACTCGCAGTACACGATATTGTCTTCTACCACAATTATTGTTGTCTTATCCATCTTCGTATTTTCTCCTTTCCTCTTCTGCCAACCGGATTATTTCCGCTCCCTTATCCAGCACGGCAGTCACGGCATGGCTTAACGCTTCACCATCCGGGAGTACATCGCCATGAAGCAATCTGTAAAGTACATTTAGCGGTTGGTCGGCACGTAGCACCTCCCACGAGCTGCGCAGGTGGTGTGTCAGGGAATCCAGCTTTTGCAGGTCTTTTTCTGTTGCCGCTTCCCGTATTGTCTGCATCTCTTTTTCAGTTTCCGTCATCAACTTTTCCAGCATAACGGCTTCATTGCCGTAAGACAGCAAAGCTGAAAAATCCGGTTTCCCGTCCGGTGTTTCTTTTATGGCACACCTGTCGGAAACCTCCATCAACTCCGATATGGAGAACGGCTTGAACAGGCATCCGGCAAAGCCTTTTGCCAATAGTTCCCCTTTGTTACAACTGCCCGAAGCGGTTGCCACAACCACCGGGATTGTTGGTGAATTGCCCACGTTGGACGAACGCAACAGTTCCAGTAATTCGAAACCGTTTATACCGGGCATATTCAAGTCTGTCAGCAACAGGCTGTATTCTTTCTGGCGTATCATTTCCATCAGTTCCGCAGCATCGGTGCAAGTGTCGCAGTGTATTCCTTCTTGGGAGTACATCTCTTTCAGCATCAGAAGTAATACCTCATCATTGTCAATGGCGACAACATCATGGAATTTATTGTTATGATAAACAGGTGTATTGCTTGTATATCCAAGCTGTTCTTCAGCTTCCTGCATAGAAATTTCAACTGTGAAACGACTGCCTTTCCCTTTCTTGCTGTCCAAACGGATTGTTCCGCCAAGCATCGACACAATATTACGCATTATGGCA
The DNA here is from genome assembly GCF_000426585.1 of Segatella baroniae DSM 16972 = JCM 13447. Taxonomy (GTDB): domain Bacteria; phylum Bacteroidota; class Bacteroidia; order Bacteroidales; family Bacteroidaceae; genus Prevotella; species Prevotella baroniae. The sequence goes on along the minus strand of NZ_AUFQ01000001.1, from coordinate 141,292 downwards.
AGCCCAAGCCCGAAACCCTCCTTTGCGGCGGCATTTGATAGACGTTCAAACGCACCGAACGCTTGTTTCTGTTCCTCTTCTGTCATGCCTGTACCTGTATCTTCAACGACCAGTGTCAGAACTCCATTATCATATTCAGTAATCAAAGAAACACCGCCTTCTTCTGTGAACTTGACTGCGTTTGACAGCAGGTTATTCCCGATTTGTATTATTCGCTCTTTGTCGGTCAATACAATGGCATCGTGTCCAGTCTTCACGGACAAGGACAACCCTTTGTTCACTGCAACAGGAATGAACTCCGTTTCAAGTGTGTGCGTGATTGCAGAAATCCGGCAGGGTGACAGACGGGGCTGTTCCTTGCCGTTGTCCAGGCGGAAGAAGTCAAGCAAAGTGTTGAGCATATCCCGCATACGGTCGGAGGATTGCAGTATATTTCGGATATATTGCCCATTATTACCGCTATTGCATTCTTTCCGCAAAAGTTCGGTATAGCCAGTTATTGCCGTCAGTGGTGTACGCAACTCATGGGTAATAGTATGTACCGCTTTCTTTCGGGAGGTTATGAGTACCTCATTTTGTTGCACGGACTGTTCCAATTGCTCGATCAAATCCGTTGTCTTGCGTTTGTATCGTTTAATGTTCTTTGCATCACGGTGTATGATGATATAGGAAATGACCAACAGCAAAAGAACAAATCCCATCAAGCCGCCTATCTGCATAAATGATTTTTTACGCATCGCTGTTATCTCGCTTTCTCTATTTTGTAAATCAGATTGTACCTTCTTTTCGATTTGGCAAATCAATCCTTGCAGTTGTCTGTTAAGTTCTGCATTACGGGCAGCAAGACTATCGGCTTGTTCTGACAATCGACGGCTCTGCGCTTTCTGTTCGTTGACCATGTTTCTATTGGATGAACGGAGCGTAGTCGTTGTTGTCGTTGGCTTCGTTCCCTCTTTTTTGCCAAAGATGCCCAAGAAACCTTTTCGTTTTGGCTTTTTGGACTGTTCCTGCACACTTTTCTGCACAATAACCGGAATTTGATTGGCTATCTTCTTGTTAATAGATTGTTGTTCATCCATTAACCGGACTATCTGGAACATCTGTCGTTCCTTATCCTCTAAAAGACTGCGCACACTATCGATGCGCTCTGCTGGATAGGTGGCCTTGAAACGGCAGAGCATACTGTCCATTGCCATACGCCGTGCATGGTAATGCTCGATATCTTTATCGTTCCATTCCAGTATTGTTTCACCCAATAGAGAAAATTTTATCATTTGAATATTGATATTGTTTATTTCTTTTCGGAGCTCGTCTATTTTTTTATTGCCAAGTTCTAATGCTTCTATCTCCTGCCATTCATAGAGGCTATTATATGCCATACATCCGATAAGAATGGAGATAAGTATATATCCCAACTGTATTGCCTTATAGAAATTTCCTGACCGCTCCATTATTTTGATGACATTGATTTTTGGAACATGAATAAAAGTTTATCTTTTTCGTTCATGCGGATATTATCAGAATAATCGCCTTTTGTTATTTGATACCCGCATGGCTTGACCATAAAAACGCCTAAGCCCTTAGTGTATGAACTTACTTCTGAGGCGTAGTCTTTACTTGTATTTAATGGAACTTTCCCTTTAATATGACACCACTCATTATTGCAACTGATGTCTTCAATCTCAGACATCATTTTTTGCAAATCTGTAATAGCTTTGGAACTTGCCGCTTGGGGTATCTGCAACTCAAAATAGAGCATCGGTTCGAGAATGTCCACACCTGACTGTTGCAAGGCCAGCCTGAAGACATAAGGGGTCAGCTGTCTGAAATCAGCAGGTGTACTTACCGGGCTATAATACTCGGCTTGAGTAAAAGTTACTTTCAGATCAGTCACTTCCCATCCATGTAAACCAGATTGGCAAGACATACGAATCCCTTCAAAAACGGCATTTTGAAAAGAATGGTTCAGATAACCATAGGAGATGTCACTTTCGATTTGCAACCCTGTCCCTAACGGCAAGGGTTCAAGCGTCAGCCCTATTGTGGCCCAGTAAGGGTTGGGTGGCACTTCGATCTGAATAATCTTATTGACCTTTTTTACAGGTCGTTCTTTGTAGATAGTCTTGATCTCATCAAAATGGACCTTTACGGAAAATCGTTCTTCCAGCAATGTCTGTATGATTTCCTTTTGTGTCAAACCATATAACGAGATTTCCAATTCATCACTATATGAGTTTATGGAAAAGGACAAAGACGGGTCTTCAATCCACAATGTATTCAGAGCGGATATCACCTTGCTTCTCTCTTCGGACCTGTCTGGCCGGACGGAGGATTTGAGAGCGGGATGCTGATGAGATAACCCTTGAATCAAACAAGGTTTAGTACCTAAATAATCTCCGATTCGAAAATCTTCCATATCTTCTACAATCGCGATATCATTGGCCCCCACTTCATCAACATTTATCTCTCTGCCCTGATAAATAGTCTTTAGATTTTTAATCTTGATGAATTTTTCCGAATCGTTGATTCTTACAATGTCTCGAAGTCTCAGACTTCCGTCAATTATTTTTAGAAAACTTCTTTTATGTCCTTTGGGGTCATGCTCTATCTTATAGAGATAAGCTGAAAGTCTGTTTGAGACTGATTCTGGAGGAAGTATAAAAGAAGAGATGGCGTCCAACAACTCATTGATACCGATATTGAACATTGCTGATCCATGTAGTACCGGATAGACTTTGGCTTTTGCCACAAGATCGATTATCGTATTCCAATAATCAGCCGGTGAAATTTCGCTATCCGCCAAATATCGTTCTAATATATTGTCGTCATGGTTGCATACAAATTCTTTGTATTCTTCCTTTATATATGTTTGGGAGCAAATCGGATAAACCAATCCATCGACAACAGTTTGCATAAACAGGACATCTTGAGACAGATTTGTTTTTATATCCAGATACAAACGCTCTAAATTCACACCGTCACGGTCAATTTTATTGATAAATATAATTGTCGGGATTTGCAGTTTTTGTAAAGTATTGAACAGCAACTTTGTTTGCGCTTGTATGCCTTCCTTTGCGGATAAGATGAGGACTGCTCCATCAAGCATTTTGAATGTCCGCTCCACTTCCGCAATAAAATCCATGTGTCCCGGAGTGTCAATGATATTGCATTTCACTCCATTCCAGATAATAGATGTCGTAGAAGCCCGAACAGTAATTCCTCTACGTTTCTCTATATCCATAGAGTCTGTTATGGTGTCACCATTATCCACACGGCCGCACTTTTCCGTTGCTCCACTGGCAAACAGCAGATTCTCGGTTACGGAAGTTTTTCCTGCATCAATGTGAGCAAGAATTCCTAAATTTATAATATTCATTTGGATTAAGCAATAATATACTACAATAGATGCATTGTCGAAACGCACCTTTTAATACCTCCTCGTAGCATGTGAGAACTACAGGATTACTAACTCGTATTAATATGTATATTATTACTGCCGCATAACGATTACAAAATTACACAAAAAAATATATCTAACAAAAGTGGGAGGATTTTTTAACTTTTTACCATAGACATTTTATTAGGGAAGCGTAGGTTCAACTGGTAAGTACAAATAAGTAGAAATGTTTGAACAACAACGTTTTAGGAAGTTGAAAAAAATCAAGTTTCTCTCTCGGTATAACGTTTATTTTGGCCAATATCTTCTTTAGTTTGGCATTTGAGTATTTCCCATTCGTGTTCTATTTAGCTCCTTATTATGAGTATGTAGCAAGTTGCTTATCAAATTCAGCCTCTTTGAGGGTCAAATATGGTTTTGCAAATGGTGACTGACAAGACATAAACAAGGTCAGCAGGATTTTTTACATAAATGGACATGAATGTATATAACCTAAAATAAGAATAAATTTTAATAAGGGCTGCCCAAAAAGAAAAAAAATGCAGTTGCCATCCTACAGATACTTGCAGAAAGGATAAAATTTACTTTTAGACCTTTTGGGATAGCCCTTATTAATACTTCAGATAAAATTCCTAAGGTTATATTTTCAATCCTTTGGACCGGGTTTCCTCCTTGGCATACAGCCCCGGATGCCCAGTTATGGTGTGATTGGCGATAATACTTTCCGATGGATTGCGTATTTGCGGTGATGTATCTTCGGGATATTGCCTGATACCGTTTCGCACACCTTTCGCTTCCGGTTTGACCTGTTGCCCTTCATGCTCCTTTTCGGTGATTTCGGGTGTAGGCGGCGCAAGTTCCAGCTGTATCTTGCGGTCAAGGGCGGCAAGTTCGGACTTCAACTGTTTCAGTTCTTCCTCCTTCTTCCACACCTTGCCTGCTATCTCCTGCAACTGCGGTATCTCACGTTCCAAGACCTCATTCTTCGCTTTATACTGGTCGATGATGGAGGGGATTCTCTCAATCGCGTTGAGGAAGTTGCGGGCGGCGGCCAACGGGTCAGCCAGCGCCAGATGCCCGTTGTTGTAGGTGTACTTGTAGTTCCCCTCGACCACGAAGCGGTTGTCGGTAAACTCCAATCCCTCTTTGAGTATCCTTTCGCTGACCACCTTTATCGGGAAACCGTAAAACTCTCCAACCTGCGTGTACAACCCTCCGGTCGTGGCATTCTTGGCTATCTCCTGCAAACGCTTTCCGATGACTTTCTCATCGGCGGAATCCACTCCGTCCACCTTTATTATATTAAGGTGATTGCCCTCCTTGTCGGTCTGCACCACAGAGAGGAAGCGGTTCCAGTCCTCCGTCATGGCATCTATGAAAGCTGTGTTGTTGCCCAGCTCGCGGGTCTTCGATTCCAGCTTGAACTCCGAATCACGCTTGCCCTTGTTGAACGACTTGCGTTCCCCTTCGAGCGAGGCGATACGTTTTTCCAGTTTCGCCTTGTCCAGCAGGTCGGTGTTGCCGGATAGCAACGCCATATATTCCGAGAAGTTCATGCCCGATTTCTCGTCCATTGCCCCCTCGTCGATGGTACGCGCTTCCATAGCACCGCTTTTAAGCTGGCTGATGAAAGTCTGCTTGCAGTGCAGGAGGTTGAACTTGTAACTGTCCAGTGATTTTTCCACCGCGTAGATTATTACGTCCACGTTGTTCCCGGCGAAATGCTTGGCTATCTCGTTGCCTGCTCTAACTCCCCGTCCGTCACGCTGTTGCAGGTCGGACGGTCGCCACGGCGTATCAAGATGATGAATTGCCACACACCGTTTCTGTGCGTTCACACCCGTTCCGAGCATGGAGGTGGAGCCGAACAGCACACGCACCGTCCCGGCGTTCATGGCATCTATCACCGCCTTCCGAGCCTTGTCGGTCTTGCACTCCTGAATGAAGCGCACCTCGCTTGGCGGTATGCCGTAGTCCTCCGTCAGTTTGCGCTTGATTTCCGAATAGACGTTCCACCCATCGCCCGGCTGGTAAGTCCCCAAGTCAGAGAAAACGAACTGCGTGCCTTTCTGCGCGTCGTATTTTTGATAATACTCCGCGATTATTTTGGCACAGTGGCTCGCCTTGTTGTCGGGGTGGTCTTCGTAATGCGGGTCTATCATGCGCATGTCGAGTGCCATCTTCCGGGCATAGTCCGTGGCGATAAGCATCTTCGCCTTTTCCTCCGTTTCCGAAAGCGGCAGTCTGCCCAACAGGGTGGCGTCGCCCGTCTTGGCGAATTGCATCAGCTTCTGTATGAAGTCCTCCTGCTCCGGCGTGGGCGGTATGTGGTGCAGTATCTCGTTTTTGTTGGGACGGTCCACGCCCACATCCTCCGCCGTGCGGTAGTCCGTGATTTCATTATAGAAGGCGGCAAGCTCCGGCACTTTGATGAAGTAGCGGAAACGCTCCTTCTGCACCACGTTGTTCGTCACGTTGAACTCAAAATCCGTTGTCTTCTTGGCAAATATCGCCGACCACGCATCAAAACATCGAATGTCCTGCCGTTCCAGCTCCTTCGGGCGCAGGTACTTGAACAGCAGGTACAGCTCAGTCAGCGAGTTGCTGATAGTCGTGCCGGAGAGGAAGGTCGCCCCCAAGTCCTTGCCCGTGCGCTCCTGTATGGTGCGGATAGCAAAGAGCATGTTCAGTGCCTTCTGGCTTCCCTCGCTGTTCCCCAATCCCGCCACACGGTCGTGGCGCGTGTTGAAAGTCAGATTCTTGAACTGGTGCGATTCATCAATGAAAATGTGGTCGATGCCCATCTGCTTGAAGTCCACCACGTCGTCCGTGCGTGACTTTATGGCGTGTTCCACCTTCTCCAATTTCGCTTCAAGGTTATGCTTGCGCTTCTCCAGACCTTTCAGCATCGCCCGCGATACGTTCTTTCCCTGCTGGCGCAGCACTTCGAGGTTTTCCTCCACCGTGTCAAGCTCCGCTTGCAGGATGCGCTGCTGCAACTCCGGCGACTGCGGTATCTTGCCGAACTGGTCGTGCGACATAATGACACAATCGTAGTCGTTGTTCTTGATGTTGTTGAAGAAACGCACGCGGTTGGCGGTCGAAAAGTCTTTCTCCGAAGCGTACAGAATCCTCGCGTTGGGATATGCCGCTTGATAGGTGGCGGCAATCTCCGCAACATTGGCTTTCAGCCCGATAATCATCGGCTTGTGCGCCAAGTTCAGACGCTTCATTTCATGCGCGGCGATGCACATTATCAGCGTCTTGCCGGTTCCAACCTCGTGGTCACAAATTCCGCCGCCGTTCTGTTTCAGCATCCAGACGCAATCCATCTGCGAGGGATAGACGCTCCTGATGCCCCGGCTTGCCAGCCCTTTCAGATTGAGGTCGGGAAAAGTCTGATGCGAGCCGTCATACTTCGGGCGCACGAAACAGTTGAACTTGCGGTTATACATCGTCGTCAGCCGCTCCTTGAACTGTGGCGACTGCTCTTCGAGCCATTCGGAGAAGCCGTTTCGTATCTCGTCAATCTTGGCGTTGGCGAGCTGTATTCCCTCGCTGTCGCGCACCTTGATGTCGTTGCCATGCTCGTCCCTGCCGATGGACTTCATCATGTCGGGACAGGTGTTGTGCAGGGCGTGTTTCAGAAGGTGCATGCCGTCATAGTTACGGTAATACCCCTTCACCAGAAACTCGTCCGTGATTTTCATGGTGCGGTAGCCGCACGCCACCGAAAACTCGTCCATGCTTGCAGAGTAGGCGATTTTCACCTCCGTGTCGAACAGCCGGCTCATGTAGGCGGCATAGACACCCGTCGGAATCCAGCGTTCCCCGAAATTGAAATCAAGGTCTTCAAAAGCGATGCGCGGCGGTTCGGCATCTTTCAGAGCCTCCAACGCCTGCTTCACCTCCGGCATACGTTCACTTTCGGGGTTTTCGCCCATCCAAGCCTCTATGCGTTCCGCTTTCTCTATCACGTTTCCGGCAATAAAGCGGTCCTTAATCTCGTAACCGGTTACGAGCGGATTGTAATAGATGCGCCCTTGCAGGGCTGTGAGCAAATCCTCCGCCGTACTGTCGGTTATCTCCCGCATATAGTCGAGATCGACAGTGCCGAACTTGTTGAGCGACGCGGACAGTGCTTCTTCGGGTGAGCCGACGTTGGCATGGCTCTCCACGGAGAAGGAAACGGGACGCTCGAAGATGTCCGCCTTGACAAACTTCCCGTTCTCCGCCCGTTCCAGCGAAAGGATGTCACGCCCGCCCGCGTCCATCATCACTAACTTCACGTTCTGCTTGGCGTTGAGGTTGCCGTAGCGCATGACAAACTCATCGTAACAGGTGTTTAGATGCTCTCGCCACGGGACATTTGCTTCATGCAGGTTCGATTCATAGCGGTACAGCCGCTCGTAGGCGTCACGGAGTAAAACATACTGTAACGCCTTCTCCTTCTGGTAGCCTTTCAGGTCGAGCGGCTGGAATGTCGCCCCGTATGGCGTGATGTCCTTCAGGTAGCCGATGTTATGACGCCCCCTGTCAGCCACCAGCGACCCTTCGCGCAGGTGCATCTCCGGCGTGCGGTGGTAGGCACGCGGCGAAAGGTCCACGACTTCTTCCTTCGGCTTCTCCGCTTCGATGTCGGGGAAAAGGGAGGTCGCCACCGCTTCCGGTGGGGTATCTGTAACGGCAGGTGCGGTGACTGCTTCCGGCTGTGTTTCCTCCTGCCGTGGTTGCTCACGGGGAGTGTCCGGCACGGCTTTCACTTCCATCTTTTCCGCCGCCGCTTGTTTCTCGTTATGCTGCCTTGCCAGTTCCCGAAGTTCCTTCCTGCGTTCCGGCGTCAAATCCATCATCATCTCGTAGAAGCCGTTGATGGGAGGATTGGTATCCCAGTCCAACGTGGCATAGATGTCGTCCGGGTCGGCAGGCTTGGCGGTGTTCTCCGTTTTAGCCTCCTTGTTCTCTGTTACAGTCTTAGGGGTGGTAGCCGTCGGCACAGCCGTAACATTTTGTGTGACATGCACCTGTGGCTTGGGTAGAACGCGCCTTGCCGAGCTTTCCTTTTTCGCCTCCTTTTTCTTTTTGGCGGTTTTCGGTTGTTGGCTGACTTCTTCCGTCATCCCCCAGAGATCGAGCAAGGATAGCTGCACACCGTCAGAATATTTCGGACGTGGCTCTATCTCCGGCTTTTCCTCTGTGGGTTGCGGTTTCTCCGTCGGAGTTTCCACCGCCTGCATCGAAGATGTTGTTTCCATCTTTATGGCAGTACGCTCCACCTCCTTTTGAACGGTAACTTTTTCTTCCGTTCCCGACTGCCGGATTGAACCCGAATACAGACGCATGGCGAGCCTGTAATGGAAATCCTCGTCGAGCATACGGTGCAAATCCCCGGCGATGCCTGCTGCCTTGCCCTCGTGCAGATAGACCATAGCGGGCTTCCCGTATGGGTCGGTGTCAAGTTTCGCCGTCGTATGCACGATGCGTTCCGGGTGGTGGATGAAATAGGCGTTGTCGGTCAGGTCGGTTTTCGTGTCCGTCTGTATTACGGTCATCAGCCGCTCGTCCTGCGACATTTCCTTCTTGCTGAGGTTCTTTTGCAGGACAATCAGGTCACTGCCCACTTCTGTCCCCGCGTTGTCCGTGAACAGGTTGTTGGGCAGGCGTATCGCGGATACCAGATCAGCCTTACTGAACAGCTCGTTACGCACGGAGGTCTTGGTGCTGTTCAATACCCCTTGCGAGGTGATGAACGCCACGATACCGCCGTCACGCACGGCATCCAGTCCTTTGAGAAAGAAATAGTTGTGGATGGCTTTCTGGGCGGAGCGTCTGCCGAATGAGTCGCTCCGCTGAAACTCAGGGTCGAACACGGCTATGTCTCCGAACGGAATGTTGGACACCGCCAAGTCGAAATAATTGTTGAACGGTCTTTCGATTTTCTCAAAACCGCAGGTGCGCGTTTTCTTGCCGGGATAGAGATGCCTCAGGATTGTACCCGTGAGCAGATCCTTCTCGAAAGCCATCACATCCGCATTGGGGTTGTGCCGCAGCATGGAATCCACGAACACGCCAACCCCCGCCGACGGTTCGAGCATACGGGCGGGGCGGACGCTGTAATCTGCCAGCACGTCCGCGATGGTGTCGGTTATCTCTTTGGGGGTGTAGAAAGCGGTCAGCACGGACGCTTTCAGCGAATCCACAAACCGCTTGTACTCTGTTTCGTCCTTGCTGTTCTCACGGATAAGCCTGTGCAACTCCACTGTCGGGGCGAACAGTTCGAGGTCGGATTTCGCCCACCGGACGGCATCCGTCAGTTCCTTTGCAGGGTTGAGGATACATTTCAGACCGCCGAAACCGCAGTACCTTTGAAGTATGGCACGCTCTTCGGTTGTCGCTGTCCTGTTTTCCCTGTCAAGGATGAATGCCGTCCGTATCGCCTCGATGTTGTCCCGCAGTTTCTGTTTGCGGTTAAACGCCATATTCCCCGATGTAAAGGACGGTTGCCCCCGTCAGCTCCGTGTAGAGCAGGTCGTAATCGGAAGACAGGGCGAAGTTGTCGTCCGAAAGGTCATAGACGGAGAACACGTTGCCGACAAGCGGCATGAGTTTCAGAATAAAGGCTTCTTGTTTCTCTTCCGGCACTTCGTCGAAAAACTCGCTCTCCACGACTTCACGGAGAATGGCGTACCGGGAATAGCGCAGCCCGCGCAGCAGCGTGTCCATCGCCTGCTCTTGCGCGCCATCGGCGGGATAGCCTTCGAGCCGCGCCTTTTCATACGTTTCGGCGGCACGGTCGGCCCGTTCCCGTATGAAAGCGGTGTCAGTCGCCTGTTCAAACTTGTTCGTGCGGAGGTAGTCCAGCAGGTACAGACCGTAATAGGAAAAGTCGGTCTGACCCTCGTTTTTCTTCTTGTTGTTCATTACTTTGGAGTTTAGTGGATTGATATTTAACGGGATAATTGATTGGAAAAAGGAAGAAAAAGGCACTCGGTATCCCTCCGAGTGCCACCACTAAATCCAAAGTATGAGTGTAATCCGGTATCGAAGAACAATTCATTACTCTGAACAAGTGGCAAAGTTAGTGCAAATCGAAGACAATACGAAAAAAACTTGTTTGTTTCTATTGTTGAGATGCAGCCTAACTTATCAAAAGTTAGTGATTATTTCCTTTTTTTCGGATAGGAAGACTTGCATTTCTTTTCCGGGAACACGAACGTCGTGTTATATTCCCCGTCAAAGGCGACTATGGCATCGAAGTTCTTGCCCTGCTTGCTCTTGAAGCCTTTGAGCGGCTTGGTGTGCCCGTCGGTGAGCAGGTCTTTGATTTCGTCGTCGGACAGGGTGCGTCCCGCTTTCTGCCGGAACACGGGCAGTCCGCACTCCGTGTTGTCGCAACGTACCACCTTGCCGTAGAACCGCATCCTGCCCGTGCCGCACTTGGGACACGCGCAGCCGGAATCACGGCTGCCGAAGAGCTTGTCGCACGAGAGCAGTTCGGAGGTGATTTCCCGTGTGTACGCCTCTATCTCCTTGCGGAAAGTGTCGGCGGGCAGTTCCCCGCGCTCGATACGTGCCAGTTCCTTTTCCCATTCGCCCGTCATGGCTACATCGGCGATGCGCATCGTCTTCACCACGGAATTGAGGGCGAGTCCCTTTTCGGTGGGAACAAGCGACTTCTTGCAGCGTTCCATGTAACCGCGCTTGAAAAGCGTTTCGATGATGGACGCTCGTGTGGCGGGAGTGCCGATGCCGCAGTCCTTCATCGCCTGCCGCAGCGCGTCGTCCTCAATTTCCTTGCCCGCTGTTTCCATTGCCGAGAGCAGGGTGGCTTCGGTATGCAGCGGCTTGGGTTTGGTCTTTCCTTCGGTGATGGAGGTGGCTTTCAGCGTGAGCGTGTCGCCATCCTGCCAGCCGGGGATGGTAGTTTCCTCCTTTTCCTCGCCATAGACGGCACGCCATCCGGCTTGCTTCACGACACTGCCTTTCACGGTGAACTCCACTCCGGCACATTCTGCCGTGACAGCAGTCACGTCCTTGACGCATTTTTCGGAGAATGCCTCTATCATTCGTCCGGCAATCATCTGATAAATGGTGCTGTCCTCTTTGGAGAGGAAGAGCGGTTTCTCTCCCGTGACGAGCAGGGCATGGTGGTCTGTTACCTTGCCGTCATCCACGCTACGGCGTGTCGGGATGGCTTTTGCCCGCACCTTGTCTTTCCATTCGGGCTGCGTGCCGATAAAGGCGAGTAGCTTGGGGATTTCAGCGAACACGTCTTCGGGGATGTAGCGGCTTCCCGTTCTCGGATAGGTTATCAACTTCTTCTCGTAGAGCTTCTGCGCGATTTCAAGCGTCTGTTCCGCCGTGAAGCCGTGCTTGGCGTTGGCTTCTTTTTGGAGCGTGGTCAGGTCGTACAGCAAGGGAGTTTCCTCCGTCTTCTCCTTACGCTCTGCTTTCGTTACCGTTGCGCTGCCTGCCGCCTTTACCTTATTATATAGCTCCGTTGCCGGTTCTTTCGACTTCCATTTCTCGGAGGATGAGAGTTTCACGACCTCGCCGTCGCAACCGTCTGTTGCGATATGGAGCTGCCAGAATGCTTCGGACGTAAAACGGCGGTTCTCCCAATAGCGTTCACACACCATCGCCAGCGTGGGTGTCTGCACACGCCCCACCGAATACGTGCCATGTCCGGCGGCTATGGATAACGCCTGAGTGCCGTTGATGCCCACGAGCCAGTCGGATTCGCTCCGCGCTTTGGCGGCGAGGTATAGGTTGTCGTACCTGCTGCCGTCTTCGAGGTTGCGCAGTCCCTCACGGATAGCCTTGTCGGTGAGCGAGCTGATCCACAGACGCACGAAAGGAGTGGTGCAACCCGTATAGTGGTAGAGGTAGCGGAAGATAAGCTCTCCCTCGCGTCCGGCATCGGTCGCCACGATGATTTGTTCGCTTGTGTCGAACAGTCTTTTGATGACTTTTATCTGCGACACCACGCCGCTGTCGGGCTTGTAACCTTTCTCCGTCCTGACCTGACGGGGGACGAGCGTGAATGTGTCGGGAATAATCGGGAGGTTGTCACGGACAAATCCGCGCACGCCGTAGCCGTCGGGCATGGCAAGCTGAACGAGGTGTCCGAATGCCCATGTCACGGCATAGCCGCCTCCTTCGAAATATCCTTCCTCTCTCTTTGTCGCGCCCACGATGCGGGCGATTTCACGTGCCACGGAGGGCTTTTCTGCAATGATTGTCTTCATGTTTTCTTGCTTTTTTGTTGATACTTTGGATTTTATTTTGGATTCAGTGGCGGACACGGGATTACATTTTCATGCCTTTGTTGTTCTTCTTTTTCGGCTTCTCCTGCTGCTGTTGCTGGCGGTCGTCCTTTGGGGCGGTCTGACCTTTCTGCAAAGGCTCTTTCAGGTTCTTTGTCGCCTCGTTGGTTTTGCCCTCGTTGTTCACCGCCACCTGTGTGCGGCTCTCGTTGGACGGGGCGACCTGCTGGGCGTTGTCGGGGTTCGTTTCGTAGCGGTACGGGCGGCCCTTCTCCGGGTTGAACTTGATATACATCGTGGCATGGAAGCCCTGCTTGTCGGTCACGTTCTCCAGTTTCACGGCTTTACCCGCCACGTAGTCGGCTTTCTGCTTGTCGGTGAAGTTCACGCCGCTCCATTTGCTGATGGGGCGGATGCTGCCGTCCTCGTTCATCCACGTGTTGCGGCGTTGCTCCTTCTTGGTCTGTGCGGCATTTTCCCCGCCTTGCGCCTGACTTTTCGAGGTGTCACCTTTGGCTTCCTGCGTCTGTGCGGTACGGGGCGACCTTCCGGTTCCCGGCACGAACTCCACGCCGCGCTGCTCCACGTTCACTTGAAGGGTGGTGACGAACTTCCTGCCGTCGTTGCGCTCGATGAGCTTGTCGCGCACGGGCAGTCCGGCGCGGAGCATGTCCTGCTCCTGTTTGGTGATTTCCGTCTTGCCGATGCGCTCCGGGATGCGCACCTTGTTTGCCGGAATGTCCGTGATTTCATTCGTCTTGCGGTCGATGCTGATGTAGGAGGGGATGATTTCGCCCGTTTCCCTGTCCACAATGTCCACGACCCTGCCGAGGTTGCCCGTTTCGCGCAGGTTCTTCCGGTCATCGTCGGAGAATTTGTGTTCCTTGTACTCATCTAACTTCTGCTCCTTGCGGATGAAGTGCGGCACGAGGCTGACATTTCCCTCGCCGTCCTTCTTGAAGGAGAGGCGGGCGTCCAGCTCGAATGATTCGCCGCCGAAGGTGGGCTTGACCTTTACCAAGTCGGACTTGCCGTAGTGGAGCATCTTCGTAAGGTCTCCGGACTTTTCAAGGTCGTCACGCTTCACGCCCCATCTGTCCTCCAGCTCCTGCCAGTTGATTTTGCTCTCGTTGATGGGTTGGTAGCCCTGTCTGCCCTGCGTCTGTTGCGGGCTTTCCTGCTGTTCTTTCTGTTGTTCCATGTTTTCCTGTTTTTGAGGTTCTTGTTTCTCTGTCTTTTGTGCCGCCATCTCTTCCTGCACCTGCTGTTGATAAGGGAAGGTGTCGATTTTGTGCGGTGCAAGGATTTGTTTGTTCTGGTACGGATGCTGAAGCAGGTCTTTCATCACGCCAAGCATGGAATCCACTTGGTCTGCCGCGATGCGGTAGAAACCGAAGCGGCTGGGTTCCTTGCACTGCCGGAAGAAGTTCTTGAAGAAGTTGTCCAGCACGTCGCCGTGTCGGTCGAATTGCAGGAAACTCTGCGCGTTCTCAGCTTTCGCAGGGGTACGCTTGGGTGTGTCGTCTGCATTCAGCCCGGCTACCACGCTGATCTCGCCCGTCTTCTCGTCACGGACTACCAGCACGTCCTTTTCGTCTTTTTTCTTTGCCATTTGAAAAATGTTTTAATGGGTTATTTATGAAAGAAATTATGGATACGAGCCTTGTAGAAGGCTATATCTTCTTTTTTGAAGTCCTTGATATGGTTGGAAAGGAATGTCAGCACATCCTCCTCGCTGTAATAGGTTTTCTTGCCCAGTGTCTTGTAGGGCAATGCGCCGACACTGCGGTAGCGTTGCAGTGTGCGCTTGCTTATCTGGAGCAGCATGCACAAATCCTGATTGTCGAAAAGGCGGATGCTTTCCGTGATAGTAGGCTGTTTCCCCTCAGCCTTCATCGCCAGCAGCAGTTCGTCCTGACGGTCGAGCCGTTCCATCAGCTTCTGCATCCAGCCCTCGAAGTTGTTTCGTGTGAGCAGTTCCATGACCTATGTCCTCCTTCCTTTTGGTTTGCCGCCAGTGCGCAGCGTGTGGTTGCGTTTCAATTCCTGCGGTGTCGCCGCGTCCTCGTTGACGGCACACGCTTCAAGCAGGCGGTCTATTTCCGACTGCCGGTAGCGGCATTTACCGCGAAGCACGACATAACCGATGCGTTGCTCGCTGCGCATACGCTGGAGGGTGCGGGTACTCACGTTAAGCAGGTGCGCCGCCTCGCGTGTGGTGAGCAACCTGTCGGGCGATGCCGCTTTCTTGTCGCCGGAGGCGGCACGGACGTGTGCCGCAATCTCCGCTATCTGTTCCGTCAATGACCGGAAGGCAGAACTTTCCATCGTTATCACTTTCATATTCAGTCCTTTATTTTTGTTTATTTTCATGAACATAGGCTGCGCCTCGGCATACCGTTCAAGCAAGTTTGACGCTCTACACTCGGCTTGCTCTATGTTTCTGCGACAAAATTCGGCAATAAACAAAAGGGGCTTTAACAACTCACTACGTGACTCACGTAAGATTTTTACGGAAGATGGCTCCGTAACCCGGTCAAACGGTGCAACAGGCAGCCTTTCAGCGGAAAACGGTACGTGTTAAGGGCTGCATCGTTACCTTTGCGGGCAAACCGATAATTGCATGAATATGGAAATAGTATCTATCGAGAAAAAGACTTTCGAGATGATGGTGGCGGCATTCGGCGCACTCTCGGAGAAGGTCGCCGCCCTAAGGCGCAAAAGCGACACGGGGCGCATGGAAAGATGGCTCACGGGCGAGGAGGTCTGCGGGCAGTTGAGAATAAGCCCGCGCACGTTGCAGACGCTGCGCGACAGGCGGCTTATCGGCTACTCGCAGATAAACCGCAGGTTCTATTACAAGCCGGAGGAGGTTAAGAGGTTGATACCGCTTATCGGCACGCTCTATTCGCACGGCAGATGATTTGATTTATTCACCCACTGAATCCGAAGTTATGATGAACGAGACCAACGATGTTTTTACGATGGAAGACGAGCCGATAGCCTCTGTGATGCAGGATATGCGCAAAGGCTCGAAATGGCTGTCTGTATTTCTGGAAAGTTACCGCCCTCCGCTGGACGGGGAACGTTACCTGACTGACGGTGAGGTGGCGGAACTGCTCCGTGTCAGCCGACGCACCTTGCAGGAATACCGCAACAACCGCGTGTTGTCCTTCATACTTTTGGGAGGGAAGGTGCTTTACCCGGAAACGGGGCTGCGCGAGGTGCTGGAAGCGAACTACCGCAAGCCGCTGGAGTGAGGCGGCCAACATGAAAAAGGAAACGGGCGACATTTTGTGGTGCTGCCCGTTTACTTTTTATATACTTGGGTGTTTTAATGACCTTAAAACCAGTTTTTTGATTGATCCAACCAATTTCTATCGTTAGAAATTCATATAGTTAATAAAAAGTTGTAACTTTGCATTTAACGCAATCTAAAAATTAATTGTAATGGCAATTTTAAACAACATTAAAAATGTACTATCAGAAAAAGGAGTTATGAGCAAATGGTTGGCAAAACAATTACAGAAAGATCCTGCAACAGTATCTAAATGGTGTAATAATCATTCTCAACCTGATTTGTACACATTTGTTCGTATTGCAAATTTGCTTGATGTTGATGTTCATGAACTTATTTGTCATACAAAAAAATAGTATCTAAAGGAATATAGATGTTTCACCATTTTTAAGCATGTAAATAAAGTGTATGAGCAATAAAATTTGGAATTTTGATATATTAGTTGATGATTGTTTTGTTAATTTTAATACAAAAAAGCAAGAAATAAATCCAGATCATAATGACAGGTTATTATCAGTTGCTAATGGCTTTGAAGATGGCAGTTGGAGATATCGTCAATTCAAAGAATTTGTTTTCAGTAATATTGCAGAAACAGCTTTGTCTGCACAAGAACGAGAGAAATTAATAGATAATGATTACGGTAGGCTTATTGAGGCTGCCAAACATTTACGACTTGTTGACAAAGAGCAGAATGGAAAGGGAAGTGAAATAGCGGAAATTATTCTATATGGCATAATGAAGAACCATTATAAAGCCTTATCTGCAATACCTAAAATTTTTTATAAACAGAATGATAATGATAATGCAAAGGGCTCTGATTCTGTACACATTGTAATTGACCCAAATGGAGGCTTTCAACTTTGGTTAGGAGAAGCTAAATTTTATAATTCTCTTGAGGATGCGCGATTATACGAACCAATAAATTCTGTTGAACAAATGTTGCGCAAACCTATTATGAAAAAGGAATGCGGAATAATGACCAATCTCAATGAACTTGATAAACAAATTGAAAACCAAACATTACTTAAAAAGATAAAAGAATGTTTCGATGAGAATACTTCCATTGACGAAATAAAACCCAAACTACATATACCTATTCTTTTATTACATGAATGCCAGATAACAGCAAGTACTACTGAAATGAGTGATGAGTATAAAAATAGTATTATTTCTTTTCATAGAGATCGTGCTCATTCGTTTTTTAAGAAGCAGATCAACAAGCTTAGTTCTGTTCATAAGTATTCGGAAATAAACTTTCATTTGATTCTTTTTCCTGTTCCTGATAAAACAAAAATAGTAAACTGGTTTATTTCACAAGCAAAAAATCTCAAAAATGATGCAGACGAATGATATATATAATACATGTTTAGATATAAGTAATGTTCTAAATGCTGGTGATATAAGTAATGCAAGATCCAAAGTAATTACATTACTTCATGAGATTAATGGTACTAACAATAATTCATATATGGAATTAGTCAACCATCTTATTCGTGAAGTGGGGCTTTTACCGTATATTGATACATATACTGCATCTTGGGAAGATCGGTTTGTATGTGAAGTTTTTAAAGTTAATATTGGAGAAAGAAAACCTTGTGTCTTACATACTGCTCAATCACAGGTATTAAAGAAGTTATTAGAAGGGAAAAGCGTTGCGGTGAGTGCTCCTACAAGTTTTGGTAAAAGTTTTGTTATTGATGCATTTATTGCGATTAAACAACCAATTAATGTTGTAATATTAGTACCTACGGTTGCTCTTGCAGATGAAACAAGAAGACGAATTTGCCGAAAATTCTCTCATCAATATAAAATAATTACAACAACAGATGTAGAACTTGCGGAGAAAAACATATTGGTATTTCCGCAAGAAAGAGCTTTTGCCTATATAGATAAACTTCCTTCAATTGATATTCTAATCGTTGATGAGTTTTATAAGGCAAGTACAAATTTTGATCTTGAAAGAAGCTCCACTTTACTCAGTTCAATGGTAGAACTCGGAAAGAAAGCTAAACAAAGATATTATCTTGCCCCAAATATCCATGAAATAGAAGAAAATGTATTCACTGAAGGGATGACATTTCTGCGTATGGATTTTAAGACCGTTGTAACGCATGCATGGCGGTTATATAAAAGCAGACCAAAGAATGAAGATAAACAGAGTTTTAAGACACGTAAACTTATTGAATTAATAAATACAGGTATAGGTAAAGCTTTGATATATACCGGCACATATAAGGGAATTGAAGAAGTAACAACAATTCTTAACAGAAATTTATATAATAAAGACTCTGAACTGCTTGCTAATTTTTCTGATTGGCTGGAATGCAATTATGGAGAAAAGTATATTCTTAAAGATTTAGTCAAACATGGTATTGGTATTCATAATGGTCAGCTACATCGTTCTCTTAGTCAAATTCAAATAAAACTATTTGAAGAACAGAATGGGTTAGATTATTTGGTATCGACCTCGTCTATAATTGAAGGAGTAAATACTCAAGCAGAGAGTGTCGTTTTATGGTCAAATAAGAACGGGGCTCATAAGATTGATTATTTTACCTTTCGCAACATCATTGGACGCGCAGGCAGAATGTTTCGTTATTTTGTAGGTCGTGTCTATATGCTTGAAGAGCCACCAAGTCAAGAAAATACTAAATTGAGATTAGAGTTTCCTGATGATGTAGTAAAAAAACTTGATGGAAATGACCCCGGTATAAAATTGAATAATGAACAATATGTAAAAATTCAACGATATCAAGATGAAATGATAGAACTTCTTGGAACGGATATTTGGCATAGAATTGAAAGAATACCACAAATCAGAAGTTGTAAACCATCAATGTTAAAGATAATTGCGGAAAAATTGAAAACTGATTCCAATTGGCCAACAAATTGCGATGCTTTACAAAACAATAATACATGGGAATGGAGGGATGCTTTAGGAGATATCATAGAAATTTTGGAATATCATCGAAAAGGACATTTACGGTATTATGCATGTGCATGTAGTAATGGATGGAAAATGACTATAAAAGAGCTATATAACACAGTAAAAGATTATGGTATTACATATGAGGATATATTTACATTTGAAAGATATGTATCCTTTAATCTCTCATCTATTATTGCGGTAATTAATATTATACGTCAAGAACTTTATCCTAATTCCTCAAATATCGCCAATTTTGTATATAAAGCATCAAATGCCTTTTTACCTAAAATTGTATTTCAACTTGAAGAATACGGATTACCGAGGATGATTAGTAAAAAGATACAAAATGCAGGTCTTATAAATCTTGAAGACGATTCTAAAGAGATTACAATCGTTATACAGGAATTTAACACGATAGGAATTGAATACCTTGAACAAAAAATACCTAATCTCCATTCATTTGACAAATATATATTAAAACATTTTATGAACGGAATTCGTTGCATAACGACAAATCAAAAGAATTAAATAATAGCCATATTATTACCTCTATATTTTTTGAGATATGATATGGCTATTTAGATAAGGATCCATATAGAAATTCTTTCGTATAATTTTCATTTGATATCTTCAACAGTACGCAGTTTTTCCGTTCTGTATAAACATCACGTATGTTTGCCGCTTCTCTTGTGAGAGAACCTTTCCTACCAGCCACATGCGGAACAGGTAGGTGTTGTAGGTGTTCAGCCGAAAAGCAATCAGAATAATGATTTCAGGCGCGTACACGTCCGCGTACAGCCCGTTTTCAAGCTGCATGTAGCGGCACACCTTGTAGTCGTTCAGCACGTCAGACTTGCGGACGGCTTTGATGACGGCGTTCACTGCCGGGACGGTCGTATGGAACAGTCCGGCTATTTCGGTGGCGGTCATCCACACATCGTTACCGGTTACGCTGACCGCCTTGTCCTCTATGATGATTATGTCACGTTTCATGGCTCCTCTTTTTTAGATGGTGCAACCTGCAAATTCCTCGACGTTGTTTAACCTTGCGGCAAGGTTTTCCATATCCTGATTGAGTTTTTCTTTGGTTATCTTCGCGTAAATCTGCGTCGTCTTTATGCTCTTGTGTCCAAGCATGGAGCTGACCGTTTCGATGGGTACGCCGTTGGAAAGGAAAACTGTCGTGGCTGCCGTGTGGCGGCTTTGATGCCACGTGATATGCTTGGTGATGCCGCAACGCTTGGCGACGGCACGGATACCGGCAAGGCACGTGTTATAATGCGGAACGGGGAATATCCTGCCGTTCTCGCATAGCCCACGGTATTTGCCGATTATGCGGTTGGCGATGTCAAGCAGGCGGATGTTGGACACCACGCCCGTTTTCTTGCGGTTGATGTTTATCCACTCGTGTTCGTCGAAATAGGTACGGATATTCTCTTCCGTGAGGTTGCGCATATCCGCGAACGACAATCCGGTGAACGCACAGAACAGGTAGAGGTCGCGGTACAGTTCCTGTTTGGCGTTTTTCAGTTTCCCCTCCATCAGCAGGCGTATTTCGTCTTTGGTCAGGAAACTGCGTGTCGTTTCCTCCTTCTTGATTTCATACTCGCGGAACGGGTCGCGTGTCAGCCACTCGTTGTTGATGGCTATGAACACCATTGTCCGTAGCGGGCAGACGTACAGCCACACGGTATTGGTGCAGCAGTGCTTGTCCGTGCGCAGGAACATCTCGAAGTCGGAGATGAAAGCGGGAGTAAGCTCTTTTAGGGCGATGTCCTTCACATGGTAGCGGATGTCGAGGAACTCTTGCAGGTGCTTGTAAACGACACGGTACTTTTCCAGTGTACCTTTTGCTTTCATGCCTGCTTCCACCTGTTTCTCATAGTTCTCGTTGTGCCGACGGAACACCTGCATCAGCGTGTGGTAGCGGTGTTCCAGTCCGAGAAAGGCGTTCTTTACCTTCTCCGCCGTGACGAAGTTGTCACGCTCCATGATTTCCTGATAGTGTCTGTTGATGCGCACCCGCATCTTGTCAAGCATACGGTTCGTTTCGAGTGCCGCCGCGCTTCTGCCCGTGACACGTCCCCCTTTGGTGTCCCACAGCTTCGGATCGACACTCAACTTGCAACTGAACTGCGTCTGGCTGCCGTCCACCGTGATGCGTCCCATGACGGGAACCGTCCCGTCCTTTTTCACTACCTGACGCTTGAGGTAGTAGATTACTGAAAATGTACTCTTCATCGTTCTTAATTTTTGGATTTCAAAATTAGTTGGTGAAGAGTCCGGTGTCGGTACGCAAAACGGGGAGGAACGGCGCAATCTTTTTTCCGTAACCGTATTTGTTACGTGAGTTGTGGGTAACTCACTATAACATAGTGTCTTGTTTCGCCATTCGTACCCGTTTGTCGCATTTTCGGACATGGTTACGAACAAGTAACGTTGCGGCGTCAAGATTTGGCTTCGGCAAGGATTGTAATGGCTTCACGAATTATCGCCACTTTAACTAAAACCCTTGTAACTCAATTCTATCACTATATCTTTCCGCATTTCACTTTTTTGTAGTAACTTTGCAATTAATAAATCTATTAAAACAAGCACCTTATGTCTAAAATAAAAATCTCTGAGAAGATAGGCTATGCGCTGGGAGACGCGGCGGCCGGCGGCATTACGTGGAAGATCATGTCGATAGCTTTCCCGCTGTTCTTTACCAATATCTTCGGCCTGACATTTGCCGACGCGGCTTTGCTCATGTTGTTGGCCCGCATGTTCGACGTGGTGACAGACCCGCTGATGGGAAGTCTGGCCGACCGCACGCAGTCGCGCTGGGGAACCTATCGGCCCTGGATCATATTCGGATCGATTCCCTTGGGGCTGATATTCGCCTTGCTGCTCTACACCCCGGACTTCGGACCTACGGCCAAGCGGGTGTATGCCTATACGTTCTACTTGCTGATGATGGCCGTCTACACGATGGTGAACGTGCCCTACGGCTCGCTGCTCGGCGTGATGACAGACGACGACAAGGAGAAAAACGAGTTCTCGTCGTACAGGATGGTGGGCGCCTATGCCATGGGCTTCGTCACGCTGCTCTCTTTCCCATATTTGCAGAAGTTCGTGGGTGGAACCGACGCCCATCAGTATGCCGTCTTGGGCGTCTTCTTCGGCGTGCTTGCCGCAGGAATGACACTGGGATGCGGCCTGCTGACCAAGGAACGGCTGAAGCCTGTGCGGGCGGAGAAGTTCTCGGGCAAGCAATTTACGGACTTGTTCAGGAACAAGCCTTGGATTTACATGACCCTGATTGCCGTTGGCACCAATTTCTTCAACGGCTTCCGCTATGCCGTGGCCGGCTATCTGTTTCAGTATTGTCTGGGCGGCGACATCACGATGAGTGGACTGATTATCAACTATACGGTGTTCATGGCCTTTGGTGAGGTCACCTGTATGATTTTCGGCGGCCTGTCGCCAAAGGTGACGGAATGGATAGGCTCGAAGCGCAAGACCTTCATGGTGGCCGTGCTGGTGTGCCTGGTGACTTCCGTCATCTTCTTCTTCGTGCCGATGCGGCCGTCGAGCATTTGGCTGTTGATAGGCATTGTCATCATCACTTCGGCCGGTGTGGGAATCTATTCGCCCCTCTTGTGGTCGATGTATGCCGACGTGGCCGATTACGCAACTCAGAAGAATGGGGCTTCTTCCACAGGACTTATCTTCTCCTCGGGCACGATGTCGCAGAAGTTCGGTACGGCCATCTCTGGCTCCCTGATAGCCTTATTGCTCGGTTTGGCGGGCGCACGCATGGTGCCCGACCGCTTCGGCAATGCCGTCATCGACCCTTCGTCCATTACAGACTCCGTGTTGACGATGGTATGGTCGCTCTTCTCGCTGTTCCCGGCTGCCATCGCTTTCCTCATGCTCTTCCTCATCTATAAATATCCCATCAAAAAGTAGACGGCAATGACAGACTTGAAACGGCAGATGAAGGATGTTCTGACCACGAACATTCTTCCTTATTGGATGGAAAAGGTGGTCGACCCTGTGCATGGAGGCTTTCTCGGACGGGTCGACGGCAGGGACATGCCGCACCCCGACGCGGAGAAAGGGGCTGTGATGAACGCCCGCATTCTGTGGGCTTTCTCGGCGGCCTATCGGGTGCTGGGCGACAAAGCCTATTTGGCTATGGCCACACGGGCCCGCGACTACGTGTTGACCCATTTCGTTGACCCTGTTTATGGAGGCGTATATTGGAGCCTGAAGGCGGATGGGAGTCCGCTCGACACGAAGAAACAGACCTATGCCATCGGGTTCGCGATTTACGGGTTGAGCGAATACGCGCGGGCCACGGGCGACAAGGATACCTTGGCAGCGGCCATTTCATTGTACCATGACTTGGAACGTCATGCTTTTGACAAGGAGCATAACGGATATGTCGAGGCCTTGACGCGCGACTGGCAGCCCATAGCCGACATGCGGCTCAGTGACAAGGACGAGAACGGCAGCCGCACGATGAACACCCATCTGCATGTCATCGAGCCTTATACCAATCTGTATCGGGTGTGGAAGAATGAGGATCTGAAGGAGCGGCTTGTCAACTTGTTGCATATCTTTACAGACCGGCTGTTGAATCCTGAAACGCACCATCTGGATCTTTTCTTCGACGACTGCTGGCAAGGACGGCGCAATATAGAGAGTTATGGCCATGACATAGAAGCCAGTTGGCTGTTGCATGAGACGGCGCTGGTGTTGGGAGAGGATGAAATATTGGCAGAGATGGAACCCGTGGTCAGGGCGATTGCCACGGCGGCCGACGAAGGATTGCGGCCTGACGGCAGTATGGTCTATGAGTATTGGAAAGACCGGCAGCTGCTCGACAGCCAGCGGCAATGGTGGGTTCAATGCGAGAATATCATCGGACATGTGAACCTTTATCAGCATTTCCATCATCAGGAAGACATGGAAAAGGCATGGCGTTGTTGGCAATATGTAGACCGACACTTGGTGGATCGTCGGCATGGCGAATGGCATTGGGCCGTGTTGGAGGACGGAACCGTCAATATGGAAGATGACAAAGCCGGTTTCTGGAAGTGTCCCTATCACAATGCGAGAATGTGCTTGGAATTGTTGGAACGTGAATATTAAGGATAGAACATCCCCACTTGTTAGTGATAACAATGGGGATGTCTTGTTTTTGTAATCTACAGATGGCAGTTTTTTGGTTAAATAGAGTAATAATACCAAAAATATTTTTTACCTTTGCACCGCTAATTGGCAGATAGGCCTCTGCCGTTCGGTTAGCTTATTATTAATAACGTTATATTTTTATGTACTTTACTTTATTTATTACCGTTTTGTTGACGGCTATTGTCTTGGTGGTTGGCGCTTACGCCATCGCTAAGCTGATTGGTCCCCGTTCTTACAATCCGGTGAAAGGAGAGCCATTTGAATGTGGTATTCCTACACGGGGAAGCAGCTGGCTGCCCATGCACGTAGGGTATTATCTCTTCGCCATCCTTTTTCTGGTGTTTGACATAGAGACCGTTCTGCTTTACCCATGGGCGGTTGTCGTCAAGCAGTTTGGTCCCCTTGCCTTGGTGAGCATCGGATTCTTTCTGTTGGTATTGGTATTTGGTCTGGCTTATGCTTGGCGGAAAGGAGCTTTGGAATGGAAATAAGAAAACCGAAAATCAAAAGCATTCCTTACGACGAGTTTAAGGATAATGATACGCTGGAGGAAATGACCCGGCAATTGAATGAAGGCGGTGCCAATGTGATAGTGGGGTCGTTGGACCAGGCTATCAACTGGGGACGCAGCAATTCGTTGTGGTCGTTGACATTCGGAACGTCATGCTGTGGTATCGAGTTCATGGCTGTGGGCTGTGCCCGCTACGACTTCTCGCGCTTCGGCTTTGAGGTGACCCGCAACTCTCCACGCCAGGCCGACTTGATCATGTGTGCCGGTACAATCACCAACAAGATGGCACCGGTGTTCAAGCGCCTGTATGACGAGATAGCCGAACCGAAGTATGTGGTGGCTGTCGGCGGCTGCACCATTAGCGGCGGCCCTTTCAAGAAGAGCTACAATGTGGTGCGTGGTATCGACGAGCTGGTGCCTGTGGATGTGTATATTCCCGGTTGCCCGCCGCGTCCGGAGGCCATCCTCTATGGCATGATGCAGTTGCAACGCAAGGTGAAGGTGGAGAAATTCTTTGGCGGCGCCAATCACAAGATGACCGCGGAAGAGCGTGAACGCTCCATGAACAAGGGTGGCTTGCATGGTCTTTCAAACGAGAATCTCTCCGACAAGCAGAAGCTGGGACACCGCGAGCCTATTATCGTGATGGACGTTCCGTCTGATTTTGATCCGCAAAAGGGATTGGAGGACTAATATAATAAGGTATAGGAATATGAAACTAAATAACATAGAACTCAATTTTGACAACTTTGCCGGTGAAATGGCCAAGTTGAAGAGCGAGAAACATTTTGATTACCTTGTTACCATCATCGGTGAAGACTTCGGCGAAGAAGGATTGGGATGTATCTATATTCTGGAAAATACGCAGAATCATGAGCGTTGTTCGACAAGAGTCATCGCCAAGCAAGTGGGAGAGGACTATGTGATTCCCTCCGTGCTGAAGCTTTGGAACGCAGCCAACTTGCTGGAGCGTGAGGTTTTTGATTTCCTTGGAATCAAGTTCTTGGGCCATCCGGACATGCGGAGGCTGTTCATGCGTAATGATTTTACGCGCTATCCGTTGCGAAAGGACTTCGACGAGAGTCCCGATGCCAATCGTTTCCCGACCACCGATGAACCAGAAACAGACTTTACCACAGAGTGGAATCTGGATAAGAACGGCAATCTTGTCGCAACGCGGCACCGCTTGTTCGACGAGGATGATTTCGTCGTGAACTTCGGCCCCAATCATCCGAGTATGCACGGCGTGTTGCGCCTGCAAGCCGTACTGGACGGGGAGACCGTGAAGCACATCTATCCGCATCTCGGGTATATCCACCGCGGCATGGAGAAGATGATGGAGAGCATGACCTATCCGCAGACGTTGGCGATGACAGACCGCTTGAACTACCTTTGCGCAATGATGCACCGGCATGCGCTTGTCGGCGTAATCGAGGAAGGCATGGGCATAGAGTTGTCGGAACGCATCCAATACATCCGTACCATCATGGATGAGTTGCAGCGTATCGACAACCACTTGCTTTATCTGGGAACCGCGGCACAGGACTTGGGTGCCCTCACGGCATTCCTCTATTGCATGCGTGACCGCGAACATGTGCTCAACGTGATGGAGGAGACAACCGGTGGCCGACTGATTCAGAACTATTATAGAATCGGTGGCTTGCAGGATGACATCGATCCCAACTTTGTTGAAAACACCAAAACCCTCTGCAAATACCTCCGCCCGATGATTCAGGAGTACATGGATGTGTTTGGCGATAATGTGATTACGCATAATCGTTTCGAGGGTGTTGGCCCCATGGGACTTGAAGATAGTATCAACTACGCTCTGACCGGCCCTGCCGGAAGGGCTGCCGGATGGCATAATGATGTCCGCAAGAATCATCCGTATGCCTGCTACGGCCAGGTGAACTTCAAGGAAATCACCCTTGACGGAGCAGACGCAATGACTCGTTACATGGTTCATATAGAAGAACTCTACCAGAGTCTGGACATCATCGAGCAGCTGATAGACAACATTCCCGAAGGGGAGTTCTACATCAAGCAGAAACCCATCATCAAGGTTCCCGAAGGACAATGGTATTTCTCGGTGGAAGGTGGTGCCGGAGAATTTGGCGTCTACTTGGACAGCCGTGGCGACAAGAGTCCTTATCGCTTGAAGATGCGCCCCATGGGACTAACCCTGACAGGGGCTTTCGACAAGATGTTGCGTGGACAGAAGGTGGCCGACTTGGTTACGACCGGTGCCACGATAGACTTCGTAATCCCTGATCTTGATAGATGATACTAAAATTAATAATGACAAATAAACGAAAAAGATATGTTTGATTTTAGTATAGTAACTTCATTTGTCGACCAGCTCCTGCGTCAGACGCTTGGCTTGGGAGATTTTTGGACAATATTGATTGAGTGCGTTCTTGTTGGACTGGGCATTTTGGTCGGCTATGCGTTGCTGGCCATTGTGCTGATTTTCATGGAACGTAAGGTCTGCGCTTATTTTCAATGTCGTATCGGCCCTATGCGTGTAGGCCCCTGGGGAATCTTCCAGGTGTTTGCCGACGTGTTGAAGATGTTGATAAAGGAGATTTTCGCTATCGACAAGGCCGACCTCCTGCTCTACTATGTGGCCCCATTCCTTGTGATAGCCGCGTCGGTAGGCACTTTCTCCTTCCTTCCTTGGAACAAGGGCATGAGTGTTCTCGACTTTAATGTCGGTATCTTCATGGTGACAGCCATCAGCTCTATCGGCGTTGTCGGTATCTTCATGGCAGGTTGGGGTAGTAACAATAAATATTCGGTGGTGAGTGCCATGCGCGGAGCCGTTCAGATGATTTCGTATGAAATGTCATTGGGACTTTGTCTCATTTGCGCGGTCATCCTTACAGGGACGATGCAGATGAGTGGTATCGTGGAGGCACAGACCGGCCCTTGGCGATGGCTCATCTTCCAAAGCCCAACGGCAATCATCGCCTTCCTTGTTTTCCTCGTTTCAGGAAATGCGGAAGCCAACCGCGGGCCTTTTGACCTTGCGGAAGCAGAGAGCGAGTTGACCGCCGGCTATCATACGGAGTATTCCGGCATGGGCTTCGGTTTCTATTATCTGGCCGAATATCTTAACCTTTTCGTCATCTCAGGTTTGGCTTCTGCCATCTTCCTTGGTGGCTGGGCACCTGTGAACATCGGATTGGAAGCCTTTGACAACGTGATGAACCTGATTCCCGGAATCTTCTGGTTCTTGGGCAAGACCTTCATGGTGGTCTGGATTCTGATGTGGGTGCGTTGGACATTCCCTCGTTTGCGTATCGACCAGATACTGAAGCTGGAGTGGAAATATCTAATGCCTTTGATGTTGCTTGTCCTGGTTCTGACCACCGCTTGGGTAGCACTCGTCTAATTCTTTGATATTTTAATGAAGGAAATGGAAAATAATAAATCATATTTCGGTGAAATAGGATCCGCCTTGAAGACGCTTGGTACCGGTTTGAAGGTTACCATGAAGGAGTATTTCACGCCAAAGTCCACCGAGCAGTATCCGGAAAACCGCAAGACAACACTGCATGTGGCCAAGCGTCACCGTGGTCGCCTTGTCTTCAAACGCAATGAAGACGGCAGCTACAAGTGTACGAGTTGTCTGATGTGCGAGAAAGCCTGTCCAAATGATACCATCAAGATAACGTCCCACATGGAGGAAAATCCTGAAACAGGACGTAAAAAGAAAAAGCTTGACGATTATCAATATGATTTGGGCGACTGCATGTTCTGCCAGCTTTGCGTCAATGCCTGCAACTTCGACGCAATCGAGTTTACGAATGATTTTGAAAACTCGGTGTTCGACCGCAACAAGTTGGTGCTGCATCTTGACAAGGAAGTTTATCAAGGCGGTTCGCTGCCCAACCTTATTGAGGGTGGCGCACCACTGACGATAGGCAAGTTTAACACCAAAACCAAGTAATAGATTATGGCAAATATTATTATGTTTTGCATCTTGGCTGTAGTCATTCTTGGGTCAGCCCTGATGTGCGTAGCCACCAAGAGAATCATGCGGGCGGCGACATTCCTGCTCTTTGTTCTCTTTGGTGTTGCGGGGATTTATTTCCTGCTGGACTATACGTTCCTGGGAGCCGCACAGATTTCTGTCTATGCCGGGGGTATCACGATGTTGTATATCTTTGCGATTCAGCTTGTATCCAAGCGCACGCTGCAAGGTCTTGTCGAGCGTTTCAAGGGAAGCCGCGTTGTTGGCGGTGTCCTTGCGTCGTTGGCAGGCCTTGTCATGGTGGTCGCTGTTTTGTTGAAAAACCAATTTATCAATGCCGCAATCGCTACCAGCGACACGGAAGTCCCCATGGAGCAGATAGGCAAGGCCCTCGTTGGGTCGGGAAAGTATGAATACGTGCTTCCTTTTGAGTTCATCTCGCTCTTCCTGTTGGCTTGTATTGTAGGTGGTATCATGATGGCAAGAAAGGAGGAAGAGAAATGAATATTCCCGTAGAATGTTATTTGGTGCTTAGCTCATTGCTGTTTTTCATCGGCGTATTTGGTTTTGTCACTCGTCGTAATCTGATAGCAATGCTTATTTCGATAGAATTGGTGTTGAACGCTGCCGACTTGAACTTTGCAGTCTTCAACCGTATTCTTTTCCCCGGACAGCTGGAGGGGTTCTTCTTTACGCTGTTCTCCATGGGAGTGGCGGCTGCGGAGACGGCTGTCGCCATTGCCATCATCATCAATGTTTACCGCAACTTCCACAGTGACCAGGTGAACAGTATCGAAAACATGAAATTATAAAAACAAATGGAATACAGTTATTCATTTTTGATACTTCTTCTCCCGTTTTTGAGCTTTTTGGTGCTTGGACTTGCGGGGATGAAGATGAAAAAGCCGGTGGCCGGCCTTATCGGGACATTGGTTATTGGCAGTGTATTCGCCATGTCGGTGTTCACGGCATACGAATATTTCTTCGCCGTTGGCAGAGATGCCGCAACTGGATTGTACCCGACGGTTACCGTATTTAACCTGACTTGGCTGAAGTTTACCGAGCTGCTCACCTTCAACATCGGTTTCAGGCTGACTCCCATCAGCGTGATGATGTTGATTGTGATCACCACCGTCAGCTTCATGGTACACATCTATTCGTTCGGCTACATGGCAGAGCGGGATGAAAACTACAAGAAAGAAGAGTATGAGCCTGGTTTCCAGCGCTTCTACGCCTATCTTTCCCTCTTCACCATGAGCATGTTGGGCTTGGTTGTGGCCACAAACATCTTCCAGATGTACCTCTTTTGGGAACTTGTAGGTGTTTGTTCTTATCTTCTTATCGGTTTCTACTATCCCAAGCACGCCGCCGTGCATGCTTCCAAGAAGGCTTTCATCGTGACGCGTTTCGCCGATTTGTTCTTCCTCATCGGCATTCTGTTCTACAGCTTCTATGTAGGGACGTTCAATTACGACCTGTCCGCTACGCCGGGGTTGCAGTCCAACTTGGCCGGTGCGGCATGGGTGCTGCCCATGGCCCTGTTCATGATGTTCATCGGTGGTGCCGGCAAGAGTGCGATGTTCCCATTGCACATCTGGTTGCCCGACGCCATGGAGGGGCCGACGCCTGTCAGCGCGCTCATTCATGCCGCAACCATGGTTGTCGCAGGTGTCTATCAGGTTGCCAGCCTTTTCCCCATTTGGGTTGAATATGCTCCCAACCAGTTGCATTGGGTGGCTTACATTGCGGCTTTCACCGCATTCTATGCAGCCGCGGTGGCCTGCTGCCAGCGCGACATCAAGCGCGGTCTTGCCTTCTCAACCATCTCGCAGATTGCCTACATGCTCGTTGCCTTGGGCGTCTGCACGGCTGTTGAAGGCGAGGGGGGCGTCGGCTACATGGCCAGCATGTTCCATCTCTTCACCCATGCCATGTTCAAGGCGTTGCTGTTCCTCTGCTCCGGTGCCATCATCGTGATTATCGGGAGCAATTTCAAGGAATACATGGGCGGTCTGCACAAGTACATGCCCATCACCAACATCTGTTTCCTGATCGGAACCATCGCCATCAGCGGTTTCTTCCCGTTGGCGGGATTCTTTTCCAAGGATGAAATCGTCGACGCATGCTTCCATTACTCGCCGTTCATGGGCTATTTCATGACGCTGGTTTCGGGAATGACGGCATTCTACATGTTCCGTCTTTACTACGTCATCTTCTGGGGCAATTCCTATTATGAAGCCGATCCCGAACATCGTCGCAAGCCTGCCGAGGTTCCTTTCATCATGTGGGGGCCACTCGTCTTTCTTGCCGTCGTGTCCTGCTTTGCCGGCTGGATTCCGTTCGGCCACTTCGTGAGTGCCGACGGTCATTCCGAAGACATCGCCCTTCAGAGCCTTCACTTCGGTCCGACCGCTTGGATGAGCCTTTGCGTGGCCTTTATCGGTTTCGGTCTGGCCACTTGGATGTATGCCAAGGGCACCAATCCCGTGCCCGACATGCTTCAGCGCAGAATGCCGCGTCTCCACAAGGCGGCCCTCAACCGCTTCTACATTGACGACGCCTGGCAGTTCGTCACCCACAAGATTGTGTTCGGCTTGTTCTCAAAGCCGATTGCGTGGTTCGACCGCCGTGTCATCGACGGCACGTTCAACTTCATGGCTTGGGGAACGCAGGAAGCGGGCGAGACAATCCGTCCTTGGCAGAGTGGCGACGTGCGCTCCTATGCCGTATGGTTCTTGACGGGTACCGTGGCGCTGACATTGGTGTTGTTGGCCATCGCCCTGTAATGTCTCACAATTAATAGAATCAATGATAAGATGAATATATTAACTTTATTCGTAGTAATTCCGGTCTTGATGTTGATAGGCCTCTGGTTGAGCAAGAACGACAACCAGGTGCGCGGCGTCATGGTCACCGGAGCCACGGCTCTTCTGGGCTTGGCCATCTATTTGGTATTCGCCTTCCTGGAGATGCGTGAGACGATGCCGGCCGACCAATACCCCATGCTGTTCACTTACAGCGCCCCTTGGTTCAAGGCACTCAACATCGAGTATGCCATCGGCGTCGACGGAATCTCCGTCGTCATGATATTGCTCTCCGCCATCATCGTCTTTACCGGAACTTTCGCCTCTTGGCAGATGGAACCGATGAAGAAGGAGTACTTCCTTTGGTTTGTTCTGTTGAGTTCCGGCGTATTCGGATTCTTCATTTCCGTAGACCTCTTCACCATGTTCATGTTCTATGAGGTGGCTTTGATTCCGATGTATCTGCTCATTGGCGTCTGGGGAACCGGCCCGAAGGAGTATGCGGCCATGAAACTCACCCTGATGTTGATGGGAGGGTCGGCCTTGTTGATCATCGGCATACTTGGAATTTATTACTTCAGTGGCGCGACCACCATGAATATCAATGAGATTGCAGAGATGGCCAACATCCCGGTTGAGGTTCAGAAGATATTCTTCCCCTTCCTGTTCATCGGCTTCGGCATTCTCGGCGCATTGTTCCCGTTCCACACATGGTCGCCCGACGGTCACGCTTCGGCCCCGACTGCCGTGTCGATGTTGCATGCGGGTGTGTTGATGAAGCTGGGTGGCTACGGTTGTTTCCGCATTGCCATGTACCTGTTGCCCGGCGCGCTCGACACCTGGGCCCCCGTCTTCCTCGTGCTGACCACCATTTCCGTCGTTTACGGCGCGCTCTCCGCCTGCGTGCAGACCGACTTGAAGTATATCAACGCCTATTCTTCGGTGTCCCACTGCGGCATGGTGCTCTTCGCATTGCTCATGATGACGCAGACCGCCATCACAGGAGCTGTGCTTCAAATGCTCTCGCATGGTTTGATGACAGCCCTCTTCTTTGCCGTCATCGGTATGATCTATCATCGTGCCGGAACCCGTGACGTGCGTTATCTGGGCGGTTTGATGAAGGTTGTTCCCTTCCTTTCCGTAGGCTATGTGGTGGCCGGTTTGGCCAACCTCGGCTTGCCGGGCTTCTCCGGTTTCGTGGCTGAAATGACCATCTTTGTAGGTTCTTTCCAGAACGCCGACACCTTCCACCGTGTTTGCACCATCGTCGCTTGCACCTCCATCGTCATCACCGCCGTCTATATTCTCCGTGTCGTGGGCAAGATTCTTTACCAGAAGATACCCAACCAGGAGTTCTACAAGCTGCATGACGCCACTTGGGACGAGCGGGTTGCGGTGATAGGCCTCATCGCCTGTGTCGCCGGTCTCGGCATGTTCCCGCTCTGGGCCGACGAAGTGATCAACGGCGCCGTGGCACCTGTCATCAACCATATCAGTCAATTAGCAGTTGCAGGTTTGTAATGTCCTTTTAATAGCTATTTAGAATCATGAATATAGATTATAGTCAATTTCTCAATATGGTGCCGGAGGTGACTTTGACGTTGCTTTTGGTCATAGCCTTTATTGCAGACTTTTGCAGCGCGAAGCATACGCTCCGCAAATGGTTCAATCCATTGATGTTTGTGCTGATGTTGGCGCACGTATTGGTCAATCTCGGGCCGACCGAAGCCGCCACCACGTTCGGCGGCATGTATATTACAGGCCCCTCCATCGGTGTCATCAAGTCGATACTGGCATTCGGGACGCTCATCGTGCTCATCCAGGCCAGGGAGTGGTTGTCCCGCGAGGACACCGCTTTCAAGGAGGGCGAGTTCTACATGTTGGTCTTCTCGACACTCTTGGGTATGAACATGATGGTCAGTGCCAATCACTTCCTCTTGTTCTTCCTGGGTCTGGAGATGGCTTCCGTGCCCATGGCCTGCCTGGTTGCGTTCGACAAGTATCGCCACAATTCGGCCGAAGCCGGTGCCAAGTTCATTCTCACCGCCACCTTCTCAAGCGGTGTCATGCTCTTCGGTATCTCTTTCCTCTATGGCGCGGCGGGGACACTCTACTTCGATGACGTCGCTGCCGTCATGACAACAAGTCCGTTGACCATCATGGGCCTCGTCTTCTTCTTCAGCGGTCTGGGCTTCAAGATATCCCTTGTTCCCTTCCACTTCTGGACGGCCGACTCCTACCAGGGTGCTCCCACCACCGTCACAGGCTATCTGTCGGTCGTTTCAAAGGGTGCCGCGGCCTTCACGTTGTGCGCCATCCTCATGAAGGTCTTCGCCCCGGTGGTGGAGTATTGGCAGTATCTGCTTTATATTGTCATCGTGCTTTCCATCACGGTCGCCAACCTTTTTGCCATCCGTCAGACCGACTTGAAGCGGTTCATGGCCTTCAGTTCCATCTCGCAGGCCGGCTATATCATGTTGGCCGTCGTGGGCAACAGTGCCATGAGCGTCACCGCCTTGTCTTTCTACGTGCTGATTTACGTTGCGGCCAACATGGCCGTCTTCTCCATCATCAGCGCGGTGGAAGAGCATAATGGCGGCACCGTCGACATGAACAGCTACGACGGTCTCTACAAGACCAATCCCCGTCTGTCTTTTCTGATGACGCTGGCCCTGTTCTCCTTGGGCGGCATTCCTCCGTTTGCGGGCATGTTCTCAAAGTTCTTCGTGTTCATGGCGGCCGTCAAGGGTACCGACGTGACGGCGACGAGCGGCGCCTTGGCCTATGGAGTGGTCTTCGTCGCGTTGGTCAACACGGTGGTCAGCCTTTACTACTACCTGCTCATCGTGAAAGCCATGTACATCAAGCGCAATGACAACCCGTTGCCGACCTTCACCAGCAGTGTGAACACCAAGTTGGCCTTGGCCTTGTGCATTGCCGGAATCGTCGCCTTCGGCGTATGTTCCGGTGTCTATGAATGGATCGACACGGCTTCCTTGATGTAGTTCATCCAACGGAAAATACAAAAAGAGGATGCGTTCCCAGTGGCGGAACGCATCCTCTTTTTTTTGCGAGCGTGTAAAGCAGGCAGTGTCAGGTCGGTGCATGGGAGCATGGCCAAGGCCCACTGCGCACTACCGCCTTGGCGGTAGCTTTCTCTGTCACCGGCCAGGCAGGGTAGCTCGCTGCGCTCGCAACCCTGCCCTCTAAAAGGACCAACCGCCAAGGCGCAGCGTGATTCCTCACGCCCCTACGGCCCACGCCATTCGCGGAGAAGGAAAATCGTGGCTCGGAAAACGTCAAAACAAAACATTTGTAAAATTCCGAGGTTCGGGAAACGTCAAAACATAACGAATGTTAAACTCCGAAGTTCGGAAAACCTCAAAACATAACGAAAGTTAAGTCCCAAGATTCGGAAAACCTCAAAACATAACGAAAGTTAAGTCCCGAGATTCGGAAAACGCCAAAACAAAACATTTGTAAAATTCCGCGGCTCGGGAAACGCCAAAACAAAACATTTGTAAAATTCCGCGGCTCGGGAAACGCCAAAACAAACGACGGCGGACTTTCCGAGGTTCGGGAAACGCCAAAACAAACGACGGCGGACTTTCCGAGGTTCGGGAAACGCCAAAACAAACGACGGCGGACTTTCCGAGGTTCGGGAAACGCCAAAACAAACGACGGCGGACTTTCCGAGGTTCGGGAAACGCTAAAACAAACGACGGGACGGAAAAACGAAGACAGCCTGGCCTATGACAGAGAAAGCCAGGCCGAAGGTCTTGGTCTTTTTATCCCAAAGCGGTCGTTGGACGATAATCATAGTGCATTGCGCATGCAATCGGCTGTACTGTGTGTGGCTACCGCGTAGCAGTTGGTCTTTTTAGAGGGCAGAGGTTGCGAGCGCAGCGAGCTACCCTGTCCAGGCTGTGGTGGTGGGGAACTAGGCCGAAGGTCTTGGTCTTTTTACATTTGAACCATCGCTTTTTGCGGGAAAGCTTATTTTCAATCAATACACATGCCATCATATCGCCCTTGTCGCATGTGTCCCGCATGCTTCAAAAACCAATTGACAATTCCGACGGCTCACCCTTTATACCCAGCAACATCCACCACAAACGTAAAAAGACCAAGACCTTCGGCCTAGTTCCCCACCACCACAGCCTGGACAGGGTAGCTCGCTGCGCTCGCAACCTCTGCCCTCTAAAAAGACCAACCGCCAAGGCGGTAGTGCGCAGTGCACCATGGCTGTGCTCCCATGAACCGACCTGGCACTGTTTACTTTACACTCTCCTTTTTGCATCTTGTACGCTCTTTCTTGAATGCCGTCGCTTTTCAATTTTCCCAAAGCGGCCCTTTGGGCTTCCTTCCGCTGTGCTTTTGTTTTTAACCGCTGTGCTTTTGTTTTTCAACCGCCGTGCTTTTGCTTTTCAACCGCCGTGCTTTTGCTTTTCAACCGCTGTGCTTTTGCTTTTCAACCGCTGTGCTTTTGTTTTTCAACCGTTGTCCTTTTGCTCGGTGAAATCTGTCCTTTTGGCGGCTGAAAGGGTGGCCGTTGAAAACGAGGGGGAGGCTTCCTGTATGATGGCAGAGGGCGATTGTGGGAGGTGGGGCGGCCTCTCTGCCTGTTTGAGCAGGAACGCCTGCAGGTCATCCTCGGTCTTCAGCCCCAGCTTCTTGCGGATGTTGCACCTCACCGTGCTGACGTTGCTCGACGACTTGCCGGTGATGCGGGCTATCGCGCTCAGCGTTTTGCCCGCCGCAACGAGCCGGCATATCGTCAGTTCGGATTCGCTGAGCATGGGGAAGGACCGGGAGAGTTGCAGCATGGCGGCATCGCGATTGGCCTTGAGGGTCTTCACCGCGTTGATGAGATTGAATTTCGACTGGTCATCCAGCTTGTCGAAGAAGAGGTATATGTCTTGTTCGTCGGGATTCTTTGCGCGGCAGAGTTGCAGGTAGGCCATCAGCTCGTCCTCGTTGAGCCGGAACGCCTTGAGCAGGGCTTCCTGCGTGGACTGATAGTTGCTGCTCTCCCGTTGGATGTCGTGTACGCCCCGCCGGCAGATATGTGCCAGAATGCAGGTGAAGACATGGAGCACCACGAAGAGCGCGACAAACTGCAGGTGCATGGCGCCGCCTTCGTATAGGCTCGCGAATGCGAGCGTGCCGAGGCTGATGGCGGTCACATAGATGGGTGTGCGGGGGATGAAGGCCATCACGAGATAGAGCAGAATGGTGTAGGAGCCTATCTGATTGCCCAGTATCATGGCCTGATAGCCGTCGGGCTTGGTCACGGCGAGGTAGACGATGCGGGTCGATTGCAGCGTCTGGGCCAATAGGGCATAGGACGAAATGGCCTGCACCAGCGTCAGTCGGCGATACAGGAACAGCAAGAGCGACCCCAGTGTGATGAGCAGCATGGCCCATGAAATGGATTGAAGGAAGATGTCGTGCAGCCCTATGCCGCCGACGAGATGCAGCACCATCAGCAAAACAAGCAGTGAAATGCCGACGATATAGACGCGCAGGCGTATGCGTTCTTCACTATTGTGGCCGCGCTCTTGGGTGAATTTCCGAAAGCGGAGGGCAAGGGAATGTGTTTTTTTCATTCGGTTTAAGCCGGTTTGGAAGACTGACGCCATCCGTCAGCTGCCGCAAAAATACGTATTTTAATCGAAATATCGACAAAACTATTTTGTCGAACGCTCTTTGATGAATCCGTGGCGGTAGGCATAGAGCAGTTCCTGCAAGTCGGCCACCTGCCGCCGCAGCTCCGTTCCCTTGTCGGTATCGGCGACGAGCATGCGGTGGGCGCTCATTTCAACGATGACCGTGGTGCTCTTGATGTCTGTGCCGCGCAGGATGGCGTCCTTCGTGTTGGTGAACGGTTCGTGTTGCACGAGCTGGAAGCCCCGGCTGTGATAGACGAGCGTATAGCCGGCAATGCCCGTCTCCTTGTGATAGGCCTGCGAGAAGCCGCCGTCGATGACCATGAGCTTGCCGTTGGCCTTGATGGGATTCTCGCCGTCCATGGCATGTACGGGCACATGGCCGTTGATGATGTGGCGGTTGGGGCCGGTTAGGCCGAAAGCGTCCAGGATTCCATCGACGACGGCCTCGTTGTCGCGGAGCTTGAAATAGCAACCTTTCTCTTCCTTGTGGGTGGTTTTGTCCTTGATGAAGTAGCGTTCGAAGGTGGCCATCTTGCTCTTGTCGAAGAGCGGACTGTCGGGGCCGCACCAGAGATAGAGGAAATAGTCGATGGCATACTCCTTTTCCTGCGGGTCGGAATCGTTCTGGAAGGCCGTCCGAATCATCATGCCGGTGTGATACATGAGCGAGCGGCCCGAATAGCGGCGTCCCGGATAGATCTCAACTTCCTTCAACGTGCCGTCGGCGTTCAGCGGAACCGACGCGTGGAAGAGCAGGTTGTTGTTGTAGACGGCATACATGCAGCCATGACTGAGCAATACATTGATGTGCTTGTGCAGTTTTTCGCAAGCCTTGAAAGAGTGGTGGAGCTTGCCCATGAGCTGCTTTTCCTCGAAGGTGAGTTCGTTTGGGTGCTTCGGATCTATGGTAGGGAAGCTGTTGCTGCTGAGCGGATATTCGGTTCCGTCGAGCATAATGCTGCCTTTCGCATAGTCGATGGCGTTGAATAGCTCCCTGTTTTCCATGCCCCATTCGGGATGGCGGTCGAATATCTTGGCCTCTTCCTTGAACTGGATGACGGCGATGGCCTTGTGCATGAGGGCCGAGAGGCGCAGCGTCTTCTCGTCGATTTCCTTGGCGCCGCCACTCAGTCGGGGCACGAACTCTTCACAAGGGTCGTCGCCGTAGGTCTCCATGGCGAACGTGGCCAGCGGCACGAGGTTGATACCGTAGCCCTCTTCGAGCGTCGTCAGGTTGGCATAGCGGAGCGACAGACGGATGACATTGCAGATGCAGGCGTCGTTTCCGGCGCAGGCCCCCATCCAGAGCATGTCGTGGTTGCCCCATTGGATGTCCCAACTGTGGTAGTGGCGCAGCGTATCCATGATGATGTGCGCGCCCGGACCACGGTCGTAGATGTCGCCGAGGATGTGGAGTTGGTCGATGGCCAGCCGCTGGATGACGTTGGCTATGGCGATGATGAAGTCGTCGGCGCGCCCCGTCGAGATGATGGTGTCGATGATTCCGTTGACATAGGCGGTCTTGTTGCTGTCCTCGGTGCGCTCGTGCAACAGCTCCTGGATGATGTAGCTGAACTCCGCGGGCAGCGACTTGCGCACCTTGCTGCGGGTGTATTTGCTGGAGACGTCGCGGCAGACTGCCACCAGTTGGTGGAGCGTGATGTGATACCAGTCCTTGAGATAAGGCTCATTGGCCTTCACCAGTTCCAATTTCTGCTCGGGATAATAGATGAGCGTGCACAGTTCGCGCTTGTCCTGCTCCCTCAACGTGTTGCCGAACAGGTCGTTGACCTTGCGTTTGATGTTTCCGGAAGCGTTCTTCAGCACATGCTGGAAGGCCTGGTGTTCGCCGTGGATATCGGCCAGGAAGTGTTCTGTGCCTTTCGGAAGGTTCAGGATGGCGGAAAGATTGATGATTTCGGTACTGGCGTCAGCTATCGTGGGAAACGATTGGGAAAGCAGTTCCAGATAGTGCAAGTCTTTTTCTATATCGTACATAGGCTGATGTGGTGAAGGAAAATGGTTGTTGAATGTGGTGAAAAGCTCGAAAGAAAGGCCTATTCCTTGAGCGGGACGGGCATGAACCCCTCGGTGAGACCGCAGTCTTCCGCCATTCGGGTTTGGAGTAGGGCCATGAACTTCAGAAGATTCATTTTGCTTAAAAGTCTCAGGAAATGGTCTTCGTCGAAGTTCAAGGCCAGAAGTTGACTTGTCAACTCTTGCAGCACCTTGTGGGAAATGGCCCCTTGGTGTTGTTGATAGTGGGCATAGAGAACGCTCCGAAGCAAGGTGCGGACGTTGTCGTCCTCGGTCTCCACCTTTGCAACCCTGTCGGCAATCTCCTTGCGGATGGCCGCGTCGTGTGTGGAAATCACCACTTCGTATCGCTTGCGCATGTCGGCCGCGAGGGTGGGGAGGGGGTATTTGTTCGTGATGATGGGGTTGCGGAGTTCCGTTATCTTCTCTGTGGCGACCCATCGGCTCACGTTCTCGGTTTCCGCCTTGCTGAAAGTGACGATGTGGTCGGCCCCACGGATGGCCTGCTTCTGGCTTCGGTATCGTGCCAAACCAAGCAAACCGCCCCGTCTCCTCTTCATCTGCCAGGGGGTGAGGCCGCCCAAAGGCGAATAGACAACGGGAATCTTGAGATTGGCGTAATGCCTGACGGCACGGAAAACATGGGTGTCCCATGCTCCCCAGACATGCACGATGTCCGGCACCGCTTCGGTATCGACATCGGCTTCCTGGGCCAGTTGCCGGGTGACGGCCGACACCAGCGACGGACTTATCTGGTCTTTCTTCGTGTAAAAGCTGACAATCTTGATTTTCATTCCTTATCTTTCTCTATGTAGAAGCAGGCCGGTTGGATTTCCATTCTCAATCCCACGCTTTTCCATTCCGGACTTACAGTTTGTGAGTGGTGAACTCATTCTTGTCCGTCGCTTGAAAGCGGATGAACAGAAGGAGCCTGTACCAGCCGACAGACAGCAACATCGGAAGCATGCTGAAAGTCCCGATGGGGACGTTCAATGCGTTTGCGACTCTCTTGCCCGACAGCGAATGGGCGACCGCCCAGCTGAGAAGCAGGACGGCGGTGGCTCCCGCCAAGAGCCAGTGGCGCGTGATGATGGAGACGGTCGTGAGGGAGAGGTTGACGACGAAGGCCAGATGCAGCGTGAACATGTCGTAGCGGAACAGGGCGCGACAGGCATGTCGGCGCAGCATGGACTTCCGGATGGCTCTGTCGTTCAGCCGTTTGCGCTTCCAGGACTTGTCGCTTGGAAATTCTTCGATGAGCGGATGGGCGGGGTCGAGGGCTATCGAAGTCTTTTCCGCAGCGGCGTATTTGTTGACAAGAAAGTCGTATTCACCGCAATTGAACTGTAGGTTGCCCAAGAAACCGTTGCGGCTGATAAACTCCGCCTTGCGAAAGGCCACACAAGGACTGTCTGTGCTGAAGGCCGTATGCCGATGGGCCAATCTGAGCAGTTGGCTTTCCATCAGCAGATGGTAAAAGTGACGGAAGGTGGAAGCACCTGCATATTGCGTGAACGTGGTGACCAGGTTCTTTTCCGGCTTGCACATTCTGGCCATTCCCGACAGCCAATGGGCGTCTGCGGGGCGGCAGGTGGGCTCGGTCACGACCACCCAATCGGTCTTGGCCGCTTTCACGCCAACGGTGATGGCCAGCTTCTTTCGGCTCATGTAGCGTGATGTGCTGGGGATATAGGTGGTGTAAAGACGGGGTTCGGCCGCGTTTCGCTTCAGGACGTCTTCCGTTTCCGCGTCGCCTTTGTCGACAACGACGATCACCTTGTACTCGCCATGATAGTCCTGATGCAGGAAAGCGGGGAGGTTGCGCTCCAGTTCCCGGGCCAGATCGTGCGCGTACAAGACGATGGAAATGGCCGGAGCGGCCCCTTCCTCCTGCTTCTTCATGCCGGCCCGGCCCCTTGAAAAGCGCAGGAAGGGTGTGGCGAGAACGGAAAGAAGGGTCAACAGGAAGGCTGTTGCACCACCGATGATTGTAAATAAGTCAAAAGTCATAACTCTTCGGATAGATGGGCGATGGGTAAACGACGGCAATTGTATTGGCTTGCCATGATTTCGCCATAAGCGCCTGCGGAGCGGAGTGCAATCAAGTCGCCTCGTTTGGTTCCGTCGAGCGTGATGGATTTGGCGAAGACATCACTGGACTCGCAGATGGGTCCGACAACATCGTAGACCTCCCCGGGGGCGTTGCTGGACAGATTCTCT
This sequence comes from Segatella baroniae DSM 16972 = JCM 13447, assembly GCF_000426585.1. Taxonomy (GTDB): domain Bacteria; phylum Bacteroidota; class Bacteroidia; order Bacteroidales; family Bacteroidaceae; genus Prevotella; species Prevotella baroniae. The sequence continues at coordinate 100,001 of NZ_AUFQ01000001.1, read as the reverse complement.
ATCTTATGGCGGGCATGGTAGAGCGCGGGGCGGATGAGGTCGGTCATGCCCGCGTCCAAAATGACGAATTGCTTGGAGGCCCCTTGTTTGACATACAACGTGCGGGCGATCAAGCTTCCCATCTGTCCTACGACAGCTCTTCCCAATTCGAAATGCAACTTCTGCCCGGGGCGGAGCCGCAGGTGGCGGGCGTAAGTGGCAAAATAACTTTTAAAATCAGGGATGGGTTCTTCGTCGGGAGAGTCGTAATTGATACCCAAGCCACCTCCCACGTTGATGTTCTCTATGACAATGTGCTGTGACTCAAGCCTGTCTTGAAGTTCGTTGACGCGAAAGCACAATGCCTTGAAATCCTCCATATCCCGTATTTGGCTGCCAATGTGGAAATGGAGGCCGACAAATTTGACATGCTCCATCGTTCGGATTCTTGCGATGATAGGCTCCATGTCCTTCATGGCAATCCCAAATTTGTTTTCGGCCAGGCCTGTGGTGATGTTCTCGTGCGTGTGGGCACCGACGTCGGGGTTTATCCTTAAGGCGACACGGGCGGTCTTGTTCCGTCGTGCGGCCAGCTGGTTGATGACTTCCAGTTCGACCGCGCTCTCCACGTTGAAGCAGGAAATGTCTCGGTCAAGGCCGAGGTTGATTTCCCAATCGCTCTTGCCTACGCCTGCATAAACGATTCTGTCAGCCTGGAATCCTGCGGCGAGTGCGGCTTGAATCTCCCCGCCGCTGACGCAGTCTGCGCCCAGACCGGATTGGCGGATGATGCGAAGAATCTTGGGATTGGCATTGGCCTTGACGGCATAATGCACGCAATATCCGGGGTGTCGCTCCAGCTCTTCATGAATGGCATGGAGCGTCTGGCGCAAGAGCTTCGTGTCATAATAGTAGAACGGGGTCTCGATGTCTTGAAACTTCTCTACAGGAAAATCACCTTTCATTTGTTTTATTTTGGAACAGCACACGGCTTAGATTCTGGAGCGCCCGCTTCTTGTCGGCTTCCCTTATCAGAAAGGAGATGTTGTAATTGCTGCCTCCGTAGGAAATCATTCTGACGGGGATGTCCTTCAACGCCTCCAACACGATGGTTTCAAATCCGAGATTGGCCCAGTCCAGATCGCCTACGACGCAGATGATGCACATGTCGGAGTCTACCGTCACGGTACCGTATTTCTTGAGTTCGTCGACAATCTCCGTTACATGTGATGCGTTGTCGATACTCATCGACACACCGACCTCACTCGTCGTAATCATGTCGATGGGCGTCTGGTAGCTTTCAAATATTTCGAAGACTTTGCGCAGAAAGCCGGTGGCAAGCAACATGCGGCTGGACTTGATCTTGATGGCCGTGATGTTGTCTTTGGCGGCGACGGCCTTTATCTTTCCCCTGACAAGGACATTGTCGATGATGGTTCCTGCGGCGTCGGGAGCCATCGTATTCTTCAGCCTTACGGGTATGCCGGCGTATTTGGCGGGTTGCACGCAGGTCGGATGAAGAATCTTTGCGCCAAAATATGCGAGTTCGGCAGCCTCTTCAAAGTTGAGCTGGTCGACAGCTTCCGTCTTTTCCACGATTCGCGGGTCGTTGTTGTGCATGCCGTCGATGTCTGTCCAGATGTCTATTTCTTCAGCTTGCAGGGCCGCGCCGACCAGCGAAGCTGTATAGTCGGAGCCTCCCCGGAGGAGGTTGTCGATTTCGCCATAGGCGTTTCGGCAGATGAATCCTTGGGTTATATAGATTTGGCAACCTTCGTTTTGGCTCATGATTGCGGTCAGCTTCTTCTTGATATATTGAGGGTCGGGTTCGGAGTTCTTGTCCGTCCGCATGAAATCGAGGGCGTTTAGAAGAATCGCTTTCACGCCGATTTCCTGGAGATAGTTGACCACCATGTTGGTGCTGATGATTTCTCCCTGCGCGACGATGCACTTTTCTTCGAAAGAAGTGAACAGGTCTTTGGTGGAAGACCGCAGCAGACAGAACTCTTCCTTTAGGAAATCCCTGGTTTTCTGCTTGTATTCTTCCGTTGAATATAACTCTTCAACATGGCCAAGATACTTCTTTTCCAGGGCGTTGATGACCTCGTTGGCGCCTTCCGGATTCTTTTTATAAAGATAGTCGCTGATTTCCACAAGGGAATTGGTCGTTCCGCTCATGGCCGACAAAACTACAAATGTAGGTTCGCCGCTTTTCGTGATCAATGCGGACACGCTCTTCATTCGTTCGGGAGAACCAACTGACGTCCCTCCGAATTTCATTACTTTCATCATCTTTTTCGTTTTTTTTGTTGGTTTGTTCTTATTCTGATTTGAAAGAATCTTCCGTCAAATCCATCTTGTTGTATTGATGGGTGATGTCGCTTATCGTCGCGTCTTCGCATCGATATACGATTCCCGGGTATTTGTCAAGCATTGGGATGTTGTGGGTCGACATGACGACGGCCGTCCCCGTTGTGGTTGCGTTCTTCAACAACGCGACGATGCTGCTTGCCGTCTCGGGATCCAAATTTCCGGTAGGCTCGTCGGCGATGATGATTTTGGGTTTGTTGAGCAACGCCCGGGCAATGGCGATACGCTGTTGTTCGCCTCCGGACAGTTCGTGGGGCATGTTGTCTATCTTGTCGGCAAGCCCGACTTCTTGCAGGACTTCTTCTATGCGCCGGCCGATATCCTGTTTGTCCTTCCAATCGGTCGCCTTCAGGACGAACTCCAAGTTCTTGCGGACGGTGCGGTCGTGAAGCAGTTGGAAGTCCTGGAAGATGACACCCATCTCACGTCGCAGGGCAGGTATCTCCTTGCGTTTCAGTTCCTGCATTCTTCTACCGAGGACTTCGGCTTGTTCCGCTTCGCCTTCGGCCAAGTCAAGCTCGCAATAGAACGTTTTCAGAAGACTGCTTTTGCCGGAACCGACCTTCCCAATGATGTATATGAATTCACCTTCCGCACACTGGAAGTTTACATCTTTCAACACAAGATTGTCTGCTTGGTAAATGTTTACCTTCTTATAATCAATTAGCATTTACTTATATATTTCTTGATTAATCAATTTCCCCTTTGCTCTTGGCTGTTCGGCGCGTCTTGTCCCAATTGGGGTCGTGGCGCTTGCGAAGCTCCATGGCGACATCTTCAATCCGCAATCCCTTGTCCGTCAGCAGGACGAGGAGGTGGTAGAGCATGTCCGAAGCTTCGTATATCATCTTGTCGTTCGTTCCGGAAACGGCCTCTATCACCATTTCAAGTGCTTCTTCGCCAACTTTTTGGACGATTCTGTTCGTTCCTTTGTCGAACAGACTTGTCGTGTAGCTTCCTTCCGGCATTTTGACATGGCGTTTTTCTATAAAGTCCTGTAATTCTTTCAGGAACCAAACGGGATTGTACGAGTTGTCCTCTCCCCAGCAAGTACCTGTTCCCTTGTGACAGACGGGACCGTTCGGATGTACGCTGACGAGCAAAGTGTCGTGGTCGCAGTCTGCTTTGATGTCGACCAGCTTCAAGTAGTGCCCACTTGTTTCTCCCTTGGTCCACAGGCATTGGCGCGTGCGGCTCCAAAACGTAACTCGTCCGGTCTCCACCGTCATGCGATATGCCGCCTCGTTCATGAAACCAAGCATCAGGACGTTCTTGGTTGTGGCGTCCTGTATGATGGCAGGAACCAGGCCGCCCATCTTGTCGAAATCTATTGTCATGTCTTCGATGTGTTCAAGTTGATCAAATGGTTGTCCGCACGTTTATGCCTTCCTTGTGGAGGTAGTGCTTGAGCTCGGGGATTTTTATTTCACCCAGATGAAATGTGCCGGCAGCCAGGGCCGCGTCAGCCTTTCCCCTTGTAAATACGTCTCTGAAATGCGTCATGTCCCCCGCGCCACCACTTGCGATGATCGGCACGTCCACGATTTCGGCAAGCTCGGCCAAGGCCTCGTTGGCGAATCCTTGTTTGGCGCCATCGTGATCCATGCTCGTGAAGAGGATTTCACCGGCACCTCTGTCTGCGGCTTCCCGGGCCCACTCGAACAAACTTCTGTCCGTTCGCTCGCGTCCGCCCTTTATATAGCAGCGCCAGCCGTCCGGCTCCTGCCGGGCGTCAATGGCGCAGACACACACCTGCGAACCATAATGGCTGGCAATCTCGTCGATCAGTTGCGGGCGCAGGAGAGCCGCGCTGTTGACGCTTACCTTATCGGCACCCGCGTTTAAAAGGCTTTCTACGTCATACAGTTCGTTGATTCCTCCGCCAACGGTGAAAGGAATGTTCAGTTCAGCAGCCACGCGTGACACCATCTCTTTGAAAGTCTTGCGGCCTTCGGCACTGGCCGTAATGTCCAAGAACACCAATTCGTCGGCTCCGGCCTCGCTGTAGGCTTTGCCGAGAGCCACGGGATTGCCGACACGGCGCAAGTGGATGAAGTTCGTTCCCTTGACGGTGTCCCCATCCTTCACGTCCAGACAGGGTATAATGCGTTTGACCAATCCCTTCATAGTCCCAATCCTTTTACATTTATCTTTCCCTCATAGAAAGCCTTGCCAAAGACGACGGCCGGAATACCTTCGCTCTCCAGCAATTCAATGTCTGCATTGCCGGAGATTCCTCCACTGGCAATCAGGTGAATGTGAGGGAACTCGTTCATGATTTCCTTGTATAGTTTGACAGCCGGCCCTTGGAGTGTACCGTCTTTGTCAATGTCCGTGCAGAGAATGTTGGTGAATCCCCATTTTACAAATGGGCGTAGGAAAGGAATAAGCTCCTGTTCGGAGTCTTCTGTCCAGCCGTTGATGGCAACCTTGCCGTTTCTGACATCGGCACCCAATATACATCTGTCGGCTCCATATCGGTCGCCCCATTGGCGCAGTAGGTCGGGGTTCGTGACGGCGACGCTGCCAACCGTCACCATTTGCGCGCCGGCTTCAAAGACCTTTTCCATGTCTTCGGATGTCTTGACGCCTCCTCCGAAATCCACTTTCAGACGAGTGGCGCGGGTTATCTCCTTTAGAATGCCGTTGTTTACGACATGTTTTGACTTGGCACCGTCCAAGTCTACGACATGCAGCCTGCTGAATCCCAACGTCTCTAATCGAAGAGCCACGGCGACGGGATCTTCGTCATAGACCTTCTGCCGCTCGTAATCCCCTTGCATGAGGCGTACACAGCGGCCCCCGATGATGTCTATTGCCGGAATCAGCTCTATTTTCATAACTCGACAAAGTTTTGTAAAATCAATTCCCCCGTCTTTCCGCTTTTCTCGGGATGGAATTGGCAAGTGTAAAAATTATCTTTGTGCATGCACGCAGAGTAGGGGAGTATGTACTCTGCCGTCGCGATGGTGTGTTCGCAGAGCGGCACATAATAGCTGTGCACAAAGTAGACATAGGGATGGGCACCCAGATTTGCAAGCAGTGGATTCTCTGTGGTTGTGATTTCCTGCCACCCCATGGCCGGAACTTTGTCCTCATGGCGGAGTGGATGGAATTTCTTCACCACGGCGTCAAAAACGCCGATGCACTCGGCGTCGCCTTCTTCCGAATGTCTGCAAAGCAACTGCTGGCCGACGCAAATCCCCAGTACGGGCTGTCTTAGGTTCTTTAAAACTACGTCCAAACGGTTCCGCCTGAGACAGGCCATCGCTTCTTTGGCATTGCCCTGTCCCGGGAAGATGATTTTGTCGGCCTTGCCCAGCAACTCCGGATTGTCTGTGAGCGTCGGCTCTATTCCAAGCCGTCGTAGTGCATTCGTTACGGAGTAGATGTTGCCGGCATTGTATTTTACAACAGCAATATTCATTGAGCTAAAGATAACTTTTAGATTAAAGAAAGATTGCTCCTTTTTGTGTACGTTTGGAAAGTGATGTGTATAAAAGCAACATGGAGCCGGGGTTTATTCTTCCCCAACTCCTCTGAGAATGACGCTCGTAGCCCCAATCGTAAACAATGTTCCGTCCTCAATGACCCTCCGTTCTTTGTCGGCCAGGATTTCATTGTCGACAAAGGTGCCTGTGTAGCTGGGACCGTCGCGCAGCACATAGCGTAATTTCCCCTTTTTGTCGTGGCTCACGTTGATGAAGCAGTGCGTTATGTCAATGCTCGGGTCATTGGTCTCTATCGGGCAGTTGATTTTTTGCCCCTTCATGTATCTCCCAATGCCGTTGTCTCCCAAATGCAGAGGGATTACCTGTTTGTAGTGGAAGACGTTTTCGATGACGACGATGGAGCCGTAGCCGCCTTCGTTGGCTTGTTCGTCCGGAGTGTCCTCTCTCTGGATGTTCCTCAACTTGGAGACTCCCAGTCGAATGCCAAACTGTTTGCCACAATCCGGACATTGAAAGACCAGCGACTGGCCGTCATTATATTTCGTTTCATCAAAAGTTATGAAGTTGTCACATTTGGGGCAGCGTACTCGTTTCATGTCGCTAAAGATGTAAAAGAATCAGTCTATTTGATACATGTCACCCAGCAGTCCTCAAAGTCTTTGGTCTCACGCATCTTGTTCGCCATCCGATATGCTTCATTCTCTGTGGAGAAGTGTCCATATACAACTTTCACGTTGTTTTTGGTGACAATCACCTGTGTGTCGTGATAGCCTTTGTCGCGTAGACGTTCGGCAAAGGCAGACGCGTTGCCCTTGCTCACTTTGCTGGCCAAGACCAAGGTGAAATAAGGTGACGGCATGGCGGCTTCTTGCACTGCGGGCTTCGGCTGTTTCGAACTCGTCGTTTGCTTCTCCGGCTTGGGCGCGGAAAGCTTCATGTCGGTGGGCGTCGTGCTAACGCTCTGTGGCAAAATCTGATAGAGCAGTCGGGTGTCAATCCCCCCGCGTCTCATGGCGGTCTGTTTGTTGTTGTCAAGCGGGGTGGAAACGAGAATCATTACGACAACGGCTATGCAGGCCGCAGCCACATTGCGCAACACATGGAAGGCAAGGTTCGTCGCCTTGTTTCGGCCTTCGCCCACTTCCTCTGTGTCCGAGTCGTCTGTGACGGCAGCTTGGGGCGTGGCTATGGAAGTAGACTTTAGGAGGCTGCCTGCACTGCTTTCGACAGGGCTGGCGTTCGCTTTTCCGACTTCTTTCTGTAGGGAAAGGCTCAATGGGGGGAACTCGAACGACGACAGTCCATAGAGTCCGGGGGTCAGTAATCCGGATTCACAAGGTATGAATTCATAATTGCCGTCGTAGTTCAACGTAATCTTGCCAATGTCCGAAAAATCACATTCGCCTTCCGTGTTGAGCTTTTTCTTGAGTTGGTTCACTTCCGTCTCTATGCGCTTGAGCGCTTCGGGATAGCTGATGTCGTAGCATTCCACATAAGACTGCACCAAAAGCGAATCGTTGATTCTCAGTTGAGGATTGAAACCGATGGTCCGTATGGGCGGCAGAAACGAATTGTCTCTGTCGTCATACCTTGCCGGCACATAATGAGTCGTAAATCCTCCAAAACCAGGAATGATGACGCATTCATTATGGAGCAAAAGAATTTCTATGTGTTTGTCAATCTCAATCACGAATGCAAAAGTAAGCTTTTTCTTCTGAAATGGCAAGCGTTTCTTTAAAAAATAGCTGCGCTTGTCTTTTTTTGATTTTATTATTTTGCAAACTCGTTTTTATCCATTATTTTTGTCGTAATTAAACGATGATAAGGCAACATTTACAAAGGAAATGTCGCGTTTCGTGGCGTTTTTTATTTATGGTTACATTATTATAAAATGGAAATGACAATTGTTGGTACGATGTGTATCGGTTGGGTGCGTGACGTTTGTTTTGCCGGTTATGAACTTGCGGAGGGCGGATTCGATTGTCATGGCATTGATTTAAAGTAATGGACTGCGTATGAAGAGATTTGTTCATTTGAAGGGAATGTGGGCGTTCCCGCTGTTGGGATGCCTTCTGGCTCTCCTGTTTTCTTGTACTGAACGTGCAAGTTCCACGGCGCAGTACCCTCGGGAGAACCAAAAGGCCAAGTCCATGTTGCAAGGTGTTTGGATGAATGAAGACGATGAAAGCCTGGCTTTCCGGGCCAAGGGCGACACCATTTATTATCCCGATTCGACTTCCATCCCCGTGTACTTCAGGATTTTGGGCGACACCTTGCTCATGGGGCCCGTCGACGACGCAGCGACGTATGCCATCGTCCAGCAGACGCCCCATCTCTTCGCGTTTAAAAATCAGAATGGTGATGTCGTGCGGCTCGTGAAGACGGAAGACCGCTCCTACCTGGCGCAGTTCGAGCAGGCCAAGAGTCTTTCGATCAACCAAAACAAGCTGATCAAGAGGGATTCGGTCATCATATATGGTACAGACCGCTATCATTATTATATCCAGGTGAACCCTACTTCTTACAAGGTGGTGAAGGACACCTACAACAGTGATGGGGTGGAAGTGGGGAATGTTTATTTCGACAACATCGTCCACTTGAGCCTGTTCCGTGGCGCCAGGCAGTTGTTTTCAAAGGATTTCCGCACGCAGGACTTTTCCAGGCTCGTGCCTTCGGGCACTCTGCGTCAAAGCTTGTTGAGCGACTTGCGCTATCGGCGCACCGACACTTCGGGCTTTCACTTCATGGCCTATGTCGTGGTGCCTGACAGTCCCACAAGTTATCTGATTGAAATAACGGTCTCGTTCTCCGGCGAAATGCAGATGAAGGTCTGACTCTACAGGCATGTTGCTTGTGAAAAACGGCTTTTGTGCCTTGTCTTCGTGAAGGAAGACAGGGCGGTTGTCCATCGTTGGTTGGGAATCGGTGGCCGGTCATGTCGCAAAAGGTCGGAAACGGTTTTCCAAAAGGGCAGCTTTGACGTTTCAATAAGGCAGCTTTGGCTTGGCGAAAGGCCTGCTTTTGGAACGTGAAAGGCCTGCTTTGGCAGAGCAATGGCTGTGCTTTTGAAAAACAATCGCGGCGCGGCCGTCCGGCACCAGGCGGAGATGGGCGTGGCATGGCTCCACAGCCGGACTGTCCATACAGGCCGGACGTCGTCCTGCCGGCCTGCTTGCAGGGTATGACGGACAGGCCGCTTGCGGGCAAAGCCGGGCGTTGCCGACCTATTTGACAAGCGACTATGTTAAAAATAAATAACTGGGTTAAATTAATTTGCTTTTTCCATGACGAATATATAACTTTGTTTCGCAATGAAAGATTATCCGTTTTGTTTGTCTCGCTTATGAAACAGCAATTACTTCGTTTGTGAAAAAAGAATATGTGTATGAAAGCTGAATCTAATCTAAATGTGGAAAGAAGTCCGCTTTGGCTTTTTTTTATTTGTGGAGTCGTGTTGGGACTCTTGTTGGCATACTCTCTTCCCGCAGCGGCCGGGCCCGGCACTGGATTTCTGCCGGACAGCATTCCCGTCAAAAGGCAAGGAAACTTCCACATCCAGGGGCTTGCCATGGATAAGGAACATCGTTATTTCTATCTTTCCTACACCACGCAACTCGTGAAAATGGATATGGACGGGCGTGTCGTCGGCTCGGTCAGCGGCCTGTTGGGCCATCTGGGATGTATTGCCTACAATCCGCAGGACGGCAAGGTCTATGGTTCGCTGGAATACAAGAACGACGAGATCGGGCGCGACATCAACGACAGAAGTGTCGGCAGTCGAGAGTCGGCCACCCGGTTTTATGTGGCGGTTTTCGATGTGGACAAAATCACGCATGCGGGAATGGACGGCTTGCGCGACAGCGTCATGCGCACGATATGTCTCCCCACGGTGAAGAAACTTTACGAAGGCTCCGCCACCGTCGATGGGACGGAGCACAAGCATATATATGGTTGCAGTGGAATCGACGGCATAACCTTCGGACCTCGATTCGGCAGGAAGGGTGGCGCGACATTTCTTACGGTGGCGTTGGGAATCTATGGCGACATACAGCGCACCGACAACGATTATCAGGTGCTGTTGCAGTATCCCTGGCCCGCCGCCATGCGCCACGCCCGTCCGCTCAATCAGGAGCGCATGCACACGGATGGGCCGGCAAAGCCTGCGGCCACTTATTTCGCCTATACGGGCAACACGACCTACGGCGTGCAGAACCTGGAATACGACCCCGGGTCCGACCAGTGGTTCATGGCCGTATATAAAGGTAAGAAGAATCAGTTCCCAAATTATCAGCTCTTTGCCATCGACAACACCGTGAAACCCCATCGGCAACAGCTTGTGGGGCATGGCGGCGAACGCGGACTTGTCGTGAAACTCAGCAAGGCAGGCCTGTACGACGCTGCCACGGGCGTGTATGGATGGCGGTTCCCCTATGGAAGCATGGGCATGCAGTCCATGGGCGACGGCCATTTCTATTTTTTCCATCCTGACAAGAATGGCAAAGTAGGGCATAGTGGCTGGCTTGAACTTTACCGCTACGCGCCTGACACGCGGAAACCTTTTGTCAGCGTGCGGCCTTGATACATCTTTTTATAGGAAAATACAGAACAATCATCAATATAAAACCTTAAATAAAGACAAAAATCATGAGTAAAAGCTTGGACTTGGCCCTTGAAAAGGCTACTCAGACCCATGCCCTCGTCCTCAGACAAGGGGCGATCGAAGAGGCGGCGGATGTCTTCCGGAGATTCTTTCCCGACAAGAGAGCCGTCGTGATAGCCGACAAGACCACCTTCGGTGTCGCAGGCAACGCTGTCGACACCATGCTGCGCGCGGAAGGAGTCTTGACGGACGCCCCTGTCATCCTCGATTATCCCGACATGCACGCAGAGTGGAAGTACATTGAAATCCTCGATGGCATTCTTGCCGAAACCAACGCAATTCCGATAGCTGTCGGCTCCGGAACCATCAACGACCTTGTGAAGCTGTCGTCATTCCATAGCAACCGCCGCTACATGGTCGTTGCCACGGCCGCTTCCATGGACGGATATGTCGCATTCGGGGCTTCCATCACGAAGGATGGATGCAAGACCACATTCCCATGCACGGCCCCCATCGCCATCGTAGCCGACATTGATGTCATCTCCAAGGCTCCTGCCGACATGACGGCCAGCGGCTATGCGGACCTTTTTGCCAAGGTGCCTGCGGGTGCCGACTGGATTGTCGCCGACGCCATAGGCGTGGAGCCTGTCGATCCGGTGTCGTTCTCCATCGCGCAGGACGGATTGCACGATGCGCTTTCCAATCCGCAAGGCGACCGCGAAGGCCGTCCTGAAGAAATCGCCAAGCTCGTGGAAGGGCTTTTGCTCGGCGGATTTGCCATGCAGGCCTATCCCAAATCGAGCAGACCGGCCAGCGGAGCCGATCATCAGTTTTCCCATCTGCTCAACATGCAGCATTATGTGATGGCCGACGGCAAGGCCCCTTCGCACGGCTTTCAAGTCGCGTTGGGCACCTTGGCGTCGCTTTTCTTCTATCGTGAGTTGCTCAAGACCGATGTCGAGGCCATAGACGTGGAAGCTTGCGTGAGGAATTGGCCCGGCCTGGAAGAACAGGAACAGGAAGCTGTCCGCATGTTTCAAGGCACAGACTTCCCCATGCTTGGTGCCACGGAAGTGAAAGCCAAGTATGTAGACCATGAAGGCCTGCGGCGCGAGCTGACCGCATTCAAGGAGAAGTGGCCGGCGACCCGACAGCGGCTCGAACGCCAACTCATTCCCGTGGAAGAGGCGATGCGCCGTTTGCAGCTTGTTGGCGCGCCGACCCGGCCGGAAGATATCGGGCTCACGCGTCGGCGCATGCGCGACAGCGTCATTCTCGCCCAGAAGATTCGGCGGCGTTATACCATTCTCGACCTGGGACTTCGCACGTGTCTGCTCGACAAATGGACGGAAGCGCTGTTCGGCAAGGACGGAATATGGGAAATAAAAGAAGATTGTCGCTAAATATCCTATCACATCAATTTAACTGAATACGCAATGAAGATATATAAAAATGCGGTAAGGAATGCAAAATGCTTCCGATTCATGGCTCTTTTGGCATTATTGATTAGTGCGATGGCCGTTCAGGCCCAGTCCATGATTAAAGGTACAGTAACTGACTCCAATGGCAATCCGCTCATCGGCGTCACCGTGCAAAACACTTCTACAAAGCAGGGAGCCGTCACCGACATCGACGGAAACTTTTCGGTCCAGGCCAAGCGGGGAGACCTGCTGCGCGTGTCGTATGTGGGATATTTGGCGCAGAGCCTGCGTGTCTCGGGAGGCCGTATGGCCGTTACGCTGAAGGAGAATGTCAGCTCGCTCGACGAGCTTGTCGTGGTGGGCTATGGCGTCCAAAAGAAGAGAGACATCGTGGGTGCCATAGACAAAGTCTCGGGCGACGTGGTGGAGAACCGCGCCAATGCCAACATAACGCGCTCGCTGCAAGGACAGATTCCCGGGCTCACCATCACCCAGACAGACGGACGCTCCACCCGAGGAGGCGGCATTCACATTCGCGGCAACGTGAACTCCATTGGAGCCGGTGGCTCTGCGCTGGTGCTTGTCGATGGCGTGGAAGGAAGTCTCTCCCAAGTCAATCCCGATGATGTAGAGAGCGTGTCGGTGTTGAAAGACGCGTCGTCGGCAGCCGTCTACGGAGCACGTGGAGCTTTCGGCGTCATTCTCGTCACCACGAAAAGTGCAAAGGCAGGCAAGACGGTTGTGAAATATTCCGGACAAGTGTCGCTCGTGCAGCGCACGGTAAAGTATGACGTCGTCACCAATGGACTGCAGTGGACCAATGACTTCTATGAATCCTACATGGGCTATCGGGGAACCGAGCCCAGTACGATCAACAATGTGTTCAATGCCCATAACAGGAGTTGGAGCGAATGGTATTCGGAATTGCAGCGGCGCAATGCCAATCCCCTGCTAGAAAAGCAGCGCACCAATGACAACGGCTACTACGAGTATTACGGCAACACTGACTGGTTTGGCGCCGTTTATCGCAACAACAATTTCGCCACCCAGCACAATGTCTCCATCAGTGGCGGTTCGGACCGTGCAACCTATTACGTCAGTGGCAGATACAACGGCAACAATGGTATCTACAAGGTCGGCAACGAAAAGTTCAACCGCTACAACGTCCGTGCGAAAGGCATGTTGAAGATCAATCGCTGGCTCCGCCTGGAGAACAACACCGACATATTCTTGCAGGACTATCATGAGCCTATCGTCATGTACGCCTACGACCGCAACAACCTGGACACTCGAATACCCATCCAGCGGCAGATAGAGACGCAGGGATTCCCCGTCGCCACTCTCCGCAACACTGACGGCACTTGGACGCAGGCTGCCGTGTACACGGGCTATGCGGGATTTGCCGAAGGCACTTCATGGCGGCAAAACAAATGGGCCAACGTCACGAATACGACGTCTCTCTATGCCGATATCATGAAAGACGTGCTCGTCGCCAAAGCGGACTTCACCTACAAACGCAGTCACCAGCGACGCGAGCAAGTCGGCAATATCTACGACGCCATGATCTCGCCCACCGAAAAATGGTCTTGGTACAACTACAGTCATCTGGAGCATCGTTACTATGATACGGAGTACATGGCTGGAAGCGCCACCCTTACCTACACTCCGAAACTTCTCGGCGGTCATAATTTCAAGGCGATGGGAGGCTGGAACCTCGAACAGGAGATGTATCGTTCCACACGTGTCATGCGTCAGGGATTGCTTATGCCCGACATGCCTAACTTCAATTTCACGGATGGAGACGCTTATTACATCAACGACAATGGCTCCTACGACTGGGCTTTCGTAGGCCTTTTCTATCGCTTGAACTACAACTGGAAAGGTCGTTATCTGTTTGAGACAAGCGGCCGCTACGACGGCAGTTCCAAATTCCCGACCAACCAGCAGTGGGGATTCTTTCCTTCCGCCTCTTTGGGATGGCGCATCAGCGAAGAACCTTGGATGGAGTCTTTGCGCAAGCGCTTCCTCGACAATCTCAAGCTGCGTGTCTCGATAGGAGAGGCCGGCAATGGGCTTGTGTCTCCCTATCAGTATCTGTCGACCATGAGCGTCAGCCGCGGCACCAGCATCATCAATGGGAAACTTGCCAACTACACGCAGGCTCCGGCACCTGTGCCAAGTGGGCTTACCTGGGAAAAGGTCATCACCTACAATCTGGGTGTCGACATCGACATGTTCAAGAATCGCTTCACCTTCTCCTTTGATATATATCGCAAGAACACGAAAGACATGTATGTCGTCGGCGACGAACTCCCCGCGGTGTATGGCAACAGCGCCCCCAAGGGCAACAATGCGGACATGCGTACCGACGGATGGGAAATCAGTCTTGGGTGGAGAGACCGTGTCATGGTGGCCGGAAGCCCCCTCAGCTACCATGTCAAGGCGGCCTTGTGGAACGCCAGCAGCAAAATCACCAAATACACGGCTACGACGAATACCATCACCTCATATTATAAAGGTAAGGAAGTTGGCGAAATATGGGGCTTCGACTGCCTTGGCTTCTTCCAGAGCAAAGAGGATGTGCAGAACTCTCCCGACCAGAGCTGGCTGCACAACTACAACCGGTCGGGTCAGGTGTGGGAAGCCGGCGACTTGAAGTTCAGAGATGTCAAGAAGGACAATAAGATAGATATTGGCAACAACACGCTGGAAGACCACGGCGACCTTGTCAAGATAGGCAACACCACCCCCCGCTATTGCTACAGCTTCAGCTATGGGGCAGAGTGGAAGGGAATCGGGCTTTCCATGTTCTGGCAGGGTGTGGGCAAACGCGACTGGTATCCCAACACCGAGGCCGGCCTCTTCTGGGGCAACTATGGTCGCGTCTATGGTTACGACCTGCCTTGGCACAATTCCGCCAACCGTGCGGGAGTCGACGAGGACGGCAATATCACCAACCCAACGGCTTATTGGCCCCGCTTGCGTGGTTACATAGCAGAGGACAGCAAGGGGACGCTTGCCCGCACGAACAACCGCTATCTGCAGAACGCGGCCTACCTGCGCCTGAAGACTGTCAGCTTGTCCTACACTTTCCCGAAAGCTTTTGTTTCAAAGATAGGGCTCAGCAACCTGATGGTCTACGTCTCCGGCGAGAACCTGCTTACCATCACGCCCTTGCACAAGTGGGCCAAGAATTTTGACCCGGAGGTCATCAGTGCTGGTGACGCCTCGGGATGGAACGGACAGACCGGTGTGGCGGGAGACGGCTACAGCTATCCCATGCTCAAGAGTCTGTCCTTGGGTCTCAATATCGCTTTCTAATCACTAACACATAGAAATCAAATCTTATGAAAAAGATATATATATGTTTGGCGCTTGCCGCGTTGTTCTGCAGTTCTTGTGACGACTACTTGGACAAGCGGCCCATCGCCAGAATGGATTCCGAGAAGTTTTTTGCCAATGAAGAGCAACTCCAGCTGTATGCCAACGGGCTGTATCTCAATATGACACCTGGGGCCGAGGAGCTGACAACAGGCGGGTCTACGTGCGACTACTTGGCTCGCAACACCACCACCGCCCTCCTTCAAAAGAACTTCACTGCAAGCCAGATGTCCGGTTGGACGATAGGCGCATGGAAAGACCTCTTCCGTGTCAACTATTTTCTGGAGCACATGGACAAGGCCGCATGCCCCCCCGAGGTGGTCAACCACTACCGTGGTATCGCCCGGTTCTGGCGTGCCCTCTTCTATTTCGATAAAGTGAAGACTTATGGCGACGTGCCTTGGTACAACCATACGATAGACGCGAAGGACACGACGGCTCTCTACAAGCTTCGCGACGACCGTGAAGTCGTGATGGACAGCGTGTTGCGGGACATAAACTACGCCTGTGACCATATCGTCAACCGCAGTGAGACGACCGTCACGCCATGGATGGCTCTCGCCGTAAAGTCTCGTATATGTCTCTTTGAGGGCACTTATCGGAAGTACCACGCCGTGAATCCCTCCACCGGGCAACCCTGGAAGGAGCAGGACGCATCCCAAAGGTATCTCAAGGACTGCATCGACGCGTCGGAAAAGATCATCAACTCCGGGCAGTTCAGTCTCTATAATACGGGAAACCCGGAAAGCGATTACCGGCACGTCTTCCAGCAGGAGACACCCGTCAGGCAAGAGGTGATTTGGGCAAAGGAGTATAGCGCAGACCTCAGTTCGCTCCACAACCTTACTCAAATCTTTGTGTCGTCGGGCAACCTGTCGAACCGTTGGTCGCCCACCCAGGAGTTTGTCAACACCTATCTCAATCGAGACGGCAGCCGATTCACCGACGCGTCCGACTATGCCACCAAGACATTCGCGCAAAACTGTAGCAACCGCGACTGCCGGTTGGCGCAGGAAATCATGGCCCCAGGCTATTCGAAGGCCAGCAACAATGGTGTGCAAATCCCAACCAGCCCCAATTGGAGTGTAACGATGACCGGGTATCAGGTGATCAAGTACAATATGGACGGGACATATTATGAGGTGACCAATCATTGCAGCAACGCGATACCCATCATCCGCTACGCGGAAATCCTCCTGAACGTGGCCGAGGCCAAGGCCGAACTGGGGCAAATGACGGAGAAGGTCTGGAATCAAACCATACGGCCAATCCGCGAACGCGCCGGTGTCAATGGCGGTGCGCCTGCAACGGCAGACCCTTATCTCGTGAACTATTATAACAATATGGTGAGCGACAAGTGGATTTTGGAAATCAGAAGGGAGCGGGCCATAGAGCTTTTCTTCGAAGCTGCGGGAATGCGCTACGACGATCTCATGCGATGGAAAGAAGGTGAGATGCTGGTCAAGAGCCAAAGCTCCATCTATATAGGTGAGAAAGGCCGTGCGGTAGACTCCGACGGGGATGGCAAGCCCGACCTCATGGTCGTGGACAAGGCCCCGGGCAAGAAAGACAAGAACATCACCTACATCGACTTGAGCAAGACCCGTTTCTATACTTTTGAGGACGGTCGTCTGTACGTCGCCAACAACAACGTCTGGGAAAACAGGAAATACTTGCATCCCATTCCAACGGCGGCGCGGGTCAAGAATCTCAATCTCAAACAGAACGACGGATGGGAATGAGCCCATGGCTCCCATCCGACGCTTTGGAATCAAAGAAAACTTTTGATAAAACACTTTAGCAGCAAATCAGTATGAAAAAATACAGCATATTCAAATATGTAGTGTGCGTCATGACACTCATGGCTGTCCTGGTGTCGTGCAGCGACAGCAGCGAGTCGATTCTTCTTGGAAGTGACGACCAGCTGCATTTCTCCAGTGCGGAAGACGGCCGCAACTTCACCGTATGTGCAACGGGCGCATGGCAGATAACGACCGACGCCCAATGGCTATCGTTCAGCAAGAGCAACGGGGAAGGCGACGGACAGACGCGTGAGCAGATTGTCATCACCGCCGCCCGCAACACGGGAACGGCACGACAGGCTTCCTTCCAGCTGACCGCCGCGGGGAAGACGCTCACCGTGACCTGCGACCAGGAGGAAGGACGGCCTTTCACCTGGGGGGCGCCCAGCCTTTCCTCTTCACTACAGGTGGGACATCCTGCCACCGGCCTGACAGTCAACATTCCTTATGAGTATGGTTACAAGGGGATGAAGTTCACGCTCCACGCCAGTTTCAGCGGTGAAGCCTCCGAGGGACTGAGCATGGAAGACGAAATCGTCACGCTCGACGCGGCCACCGGCATTCTTTCCCTGCCTCTTGGCGGGACACCGGTCAAGTCGGGCCAGCTGACCATCACGATTCAGGCCGACCAGGCCGACGTTGCGGCAGTAAGCTTGGACGCCAAGGTCAGCGATTGGATTATCCTTGAGCAGCATTTCGACCTTTGCATCTATGGTGGAGATTTCGTTGCGGGACACCCCGGAACCATGCCGAAGTGGGCCAAGGACGACGAAGGAAAGAACATCTTGCCCGATCCGCTCGGCGAGTTGCAGAAGCGCACGGCCAACCAGGACGGTTCCAACGACCTCTTTGCCACCATGGCCCACTCCTATCTTGTCTCCAAGGGGCTTGAGGGATGGGAAGGCTCCAAGGTCTATGAGCGCCCGGGATACATCAAGCTTGGGACTGCAAGTGCAGTCGGAAAGGTCACGACTCCCGCCCTCGAAGCGCTTGGCACGGGCAAGAGCGACGTAGAGGTTTCGCTCAGAGTGGCCGAGTGGTTCGAGGAAGAGGGTGGAAGCCTTGCCATCAGTCTGGAAGGTTCAGGCACTCTTTCCGTCACGAAGTATGTCTACAAGCACAAGAAAACCAAGGGCGGCAGCGAATGGGAGGACGTGAAGTTCACGATTCGCGACGCTTCTGCCGACACGCGCCTCGTCTTTACGACCAAGGGCAACAAGCGGTTTGCCATCGACGACATTGTCATTTCAAAAAAATAATCAAGGATATGAAAATCAAATTCAAGAATCTTCTCGTGCTGTCGCTGCTGGTCATGCTGGCTTTTCCGCTCGTTTCATGCGGCTCACCCAACGACACGCCGTCTCCCACGCCACCCAATGGCGGTGGCTCTGAAACCTTCAAGCCGGACGCCGGCAACGACCTCTACGGGCAGCTTGTCGACGACAAGGGACAGGGGGTGGCCGGTGTGGTGGTGAGCGACGGCTTTCAGAGCGTCGTCACCAATGCCAAAGGCTGGTATCAGATGAAACGCCACGGCGGAGCGCTGTATGTGAACTATTCCATTCCAAAGGGATACAAGGCCAGTTCCACGGCTTTCTACAAAACGCTGAAGAGCGGTGAGCAACGATATGACTTCAAACTGACCAAACTGAATGACGACGAGAACCATTTCAACCTGCTCGTCATGGCCGACCCGCAGGTGAAAAGCAACCGCGACGCGGAGCGGTTCCGCACGGAGACTATGCCCGACGTCAAGCAGACCGTGGACAACAGCAAGCTGCCCATCTACGGACTCTGTCTCGGCGACATCGTGGACGAAGGCCATGTTGAATTGATGAACTCCATGCGGGTGCTCATGCAGTCGACTTCCATGCCCATGTTTGTGGCCATAGGCAACCACGACAAGGAGACGGGCAAGACTGGAAACGACATCACGAAAACCTACCGTGAGAATTTCGGCCCCCTCAATTACTCGTTCAACCGCGGCGACGTCCACTTCGTCTGCCTGGACAACATCCTCTACAACTCCACCAAGGACTACAAGGGCGGTATCACCGACGAGGTGTTGGCATGGATGAAAAGCGACTTGAAGCATGTGTCGAAAGACAAGATGGTCATCGTCTATTACCACATACCATGGCGGGAGACGAACCACAAGAACCGCACGCAGATGATGGAGCTTCTCAAGGGCTACGCCAATCTGCTCATGCTCTCGGGGCACACCCACTATCAGGAGAATTTCCATGGCAATCAGCCCTACACCTTCGCGGAGCGCATTCACGGAGCGGCATGTGGCGCATGGTGGCACTCCAACATCTGCGGAGAAGGCACGCCAAACGGCTATCAAGTGTATGAGATAAAAGGCAGCAAAGTCGTCAACAACTACTACAAAAGCACCAAGTACGACCAGAGTTTCCAAATCAGGCTGCATCGTGGAGACGGCTCTTGGGGCGGTGAACACGGCATGTTCGGCTATGGGCTGAGCAAGGACTTCGTCGTCGCCAATGTATGGAACTACGACACGAACTGGAAGATACAGGTGTATGAAGATGGCGTCTTCAGTGGCGACATGACCTTGTCGTATGCCGACTATTTCAATACCGACGCATGGTCGCAGGCCTATCACATCGGTGTCGTCAATCGCAATCCCACCAACTATAGCCAGAAGTCCACCCATGATTTCGTCTACAAGCTGAAGAATCCCAACGCCAAGGTGCGCGTGGTGGCCATCGACAACTATGGCAACCAGTATGAGCAGACGACTTTCACCGAAGACCTGGAGTCGGCACATGTCTATAAATAGGTAAAACGCCTATAGGCGACCGCAACAACAAGGCGCAAGCCTGTGCAACTCAACCGTATGAGTCTGCACAGGCTTGTACTTTTTTATACGATTTCCGCTCGACTTTTTCGACATCGCCCACTTGTGGTGATACAATGGCGTGCCTGTTAGAAATCAACCGCTGTCCTTTTACATTGCAAAAGCTGCCTTTTCACCGCATCATCGCAGTGCTTTTACTCGATAAAAGGACTGCTTTGGGAAAAGCGGCGCAGGACGGTTGCAAAAAGCCAAGTGCTTGTCAAAGGCCACTCGTGCCACATTCCATATCGCTTTTTCAAGCATTTGGAGGCTATAGAAGCCCATTGTTTCAATTTAATTGGCAGAAATTAGGTTTGTCAAACAAAATTTGCTATCTTTGGCCTAATTATTATTTATTTTGATATGAACAACCACTTGGTAATTATGGCTGGGGGAGTAGGGAGTCGTTTCTGGCCGATGAGCTCTTCTGATAAGCCAAAACAGTTTATAGACGTTTTGGGAGTAGGAAAGACATTGCTCCAACTGACACTCTCCAGATTCAAGGGCATTTGCGATTCGTCCAATGTTTGGATTGTCACGAACAAGAAGTATTTCGACATCGTCAGAAAACAGCTCCCCGAAGTGCGGGAAGACCACATTCTGTTGGAACCCTGTAGGCGCAACACCGCTCCCTGCATTGCCTACGTCAGTTGGAAAATCAAGTCACAAGACCCCAATGCCAACGTCGTAGTTACGCCGAGCGACCACATCGTGACCGACGAGGTGGAGTTCAGACGGGTTGTTTCTTCATGCCTGAATTTTACGTCGGAAACCGACGCCATCATAACTTTGGGAATGCGCCCGACACGTCCCGAAACAGGATTTGGCTACATACAAGCTGACTTGTCCGCACGTTCTCCGAGAAACAAGGAGGTGTTCAGGGTTGATTCTTTCAGGGAAAAACCGGATTTGGAAACAGCCAATCGCTATATAAAACAAAACAATTATTTCTGGAACGCGGGCATTTTCATTTGGAGTGTCGAGACGATTGTGAATGCGTTTAGGGTGTACCAGCCTTCCATATCTAAAGTCTTTGAACGCCTGCTTCCCGTCTATGGTACTCCGGAAGAGCAGGTTCTCATCGACGAACAGTATCCGGAATGCGAGAACATTTCGGTCGATTACGCCATCATGGAGAAGGCGGAAGAAATCTTTGTGTGTCCCGCAAACTTTGGATGGAGCGATTTGGGTACGTGGGGGAGCCTTATGATGCACTCCCATAAAGACTTGTATGGAAACTGTGCCATCGGTCCGAACATAGAATTTCATGACAGCCATAATTGTATCGTTCACGCGACGCAGGCAAAAAGGGTCGTGGTGGAAGGCTTGGAGGGATTCATTGTGGCGGAGAAAGACGGAACGCTGCTGATTTGCCGTTTGAGCGAGGAGCAGCGTATCAAACAGTTTGCGTCCGAATAAGTCGACAGCGTGCGCATTGTCATCCATTAAGCGGAGGGAAAGAGAGTGTAAAGTAAACTGTGTCAGGTCGGTTCATAGGGGCATAGCCTTGGTGCACAGCGCATGCAACCGCATGTACTGTGCATACAACCGTCTGTACTCCACCTGCAACCGCATGTACTGTGCATACAACCGTCTGTACTCCACCTGCAACCGCATGTACTGTGTACACTACCGCATGTACTCCGCCTGCTACCGCCTTGGCGGTTGATTCGTTTGTAGGGCAGGGGTGCGAGCGCAGCGAGCTACCCTGCCTAAGCTTTGGTGGTGGAGAGCTAGGCCGAAGGTCTTGGTCTTTTTATATTTGAACCATCGCTTTTTGCAGGAAAGTCCGTTTTCAATCAATACACATGCCATCATATCGCCCTTGTCGCTCATACCTTTGCATGCTTCAAAAGCCTTTGACAATTCCGATGGCTCACCCTTTATACCCAGCAACATCCACCACAAACTTAAAAAGACCAAGACCTTCGGCCTAGCTTTCTCTGTCACTAGCCAGGCAGGGTAGCTCGCTTCGCTCACAACCTCTGCCCTCTAAAAAGACCAAGACCTTCGGCCTAGCTTCTTGTCACCACGTCCTCCCAGGCAGGGTAGCTCGCTGCGCTCGCACCCCCGCCCTACAAACGAATCAACCGCCAAGGCGGTAGCAGGCGGAGTACATGCGGTAGTGTACACAGTACATGCGGCTGCAGGTACAGTACAGGCGATTGCATGCGCAATACACCATGACTATGTCCCTCAACCGATTGGGTACCAAGAAAAGCCTGTCGCAGGCTGCGCAGGAGATGAAGCCGGAGGCTTCATCGCTCAATACCCCCTGGTCATCTCTGCGAAGCGGAGTGACCAGGGGATAGAAGACCAGGCGGAAATCGACCCTGGAAGGGTCGTCCAAAGACTGACGTGATGATGGTGGGCGACCCCCTCCAGGGTCGGCGGATGGATGGCGGGCACACCTCCCCCGGTCATCCTGCGGCATGACCGGGGAGTAGGTAGAGGTGAAGCCTCCGGCTTCAACACCCGCAGGAAAGCCTCGGGGGCCGGCACGCAAGCCTACCCGCCCGCCATCCAGGGGCAGCCGGCGGCAAGAAATGCCTGTCGCAGGCTGCGCAGGAGATGAAGCCGGAGGCTTCATCGCTCAGTAACCCCTGGTCATCTCTGCGAAGCGGAGTGACCAGGGGATAAAAGACCGGGCGGAAATCGACCCTGGAAGGGTCGCCCAAAGACAGCCGTGATGATGATGGGCGACCCCTCCAGGGTCGGCGGATGGGTGGCGGACACACCTCCCCCCGGTCATCCTGCGGCATGACCGGAGGTTACGGAGAGGTGAAGCCGCCGGCTTCAACACCCGCAGGAAAGCCTCGGGTGCCGTCATGCAAGCCTGCCCGCCCGCTATGGAGGGGCAGTCAGCGGCAACCATGGCCATCCTATCGACCTTGCAGCTTGTGCCTCCTCATGCTTCAAAAACCAATTGACAATTCCGACGGCTCACCCTTTATACCCAGCAATATCCACCACAAACTTAAAAAGACCAAGACCTTCTGCCTAGCTTTCTCTGTCACTGGCCAGGCAGGGTAGCTCGCTTCGCTCACAACCCTTCCCTACAAAAGAACCAACCGCCAAGGCGGTTGCAGGTGGAGTACAGACGGTTGTATGCACAGTACATGCGGTTGCAGGCGCAGTGCACCATGGCTATGCCCCTATGAACCGGCCTGACACAGTTTATTTTACACTCTCGATGGAAACGAGGCTTCGCCCGTGTAGTTGTCGATATGGAATCGGCACGAAGCGCGGGTGAAAGCGTGCGGAATCATTGGCTGCTGCTGATGATGTCATCAAACTTTTGTTGCAGTATTATTGACAAAAAAAGAAAGATTTATTTGGCTGTTCGTTAAAAAGATGTTACCTTTGCACTCGCAATTTAGAAAAAAGGAGCTGAAAGCAAACTTTTCGATTGTACGTGTTGCGCCCTTAGCTCAGTTGGTAGAGCAACTGACTCTTAATCAGTGGGTCTAGGGTTCGAGTCCCTAAGGGCGCACACTTTCGAGTTTTAAACGGCAAAACATGCGCCCTTAGCTCAGTTGGTAGAGCAACTGACTCTTAATCAGTGGGTCTAGGGTTCGAGTCCCTAAGGGCGCACGCCTATCCAAAGCACGACTTTGGATTTTTTCGTTTATTGAGCGGGGGCGTTTGTCAAAAGAAACGCGGGTTCTGTCGACATTCTCGTGGTGCTTTGGTCAGGGGGACGAAGCCTACAGAACCACTACTTTCTTTCTGTTTACGATATAGATTCCTTGCGGAAGTTTGCGAAGGTCTTCACCCATGTACAATCCGTTCAAGTCGTAAATGAAAGTTTTTAGACCGTTGGACTTGAGAACGGGGGAGAGGGCTGTGGAGATGTTCTTGTAAAAATCGAACGAGATTGCTCCGTCGGCTTCCACGATGTTTTTAAGAGCGAAATCGGTTTTGAAGTATTCCGGATTGAGTGTGGATTTCATGGCGGTCGCATCCTGCGTATACCAATGGAAGTTGGGCACGTTGGAAAGGTCTGTGAGTTCGGTCGCGTTTGCACGCCCGGGGAACGGGTCTCCTGCCAGCTCGGTGAAGTATATGTTCTTTGCGGAAGAATTGTTTGGCAGGATATCGTAGGAATAGCAACGGCCGTCGGCAGGTACAATTGCCATGTTGGGTTTGCCCTTCGTCGCATTGACAGACAGGAAGGGATTTACATCCGGCGAACTGAAATATACATGATACATCAGCAGTCCATGTCCTTGGGCTCCCTGGTTCCACCCGTTCTCTTGGATGTTTTCCAACAGGAAATACTCGTTTGGGTCGTTGTGGTTGGGTATTTTATACACGATTTCATCTCCTTTGCTGGGTGCGGGCATAGTGACATGCTGCGACTCGTCAAGTTCTTTTATAGCCACCGGCCATCCGAATTGAGACTTTTCCCAAGCCGTATAAGGCGTGGGGCGCCAGCCGTTCGACCTGTATTCTCCACCATCCATCAAGTCCCAATACTCCATGTTTTGATTGTGGTTGCCAAAACCGGAAGTGTTGGTTAAAGGGTAAATGTCGGGCAAGCCCATGGCATGTGACAACTCATGGCATGTGACCCCAATCCCGGCAATGCACATGTCGTCGGACGTTTTGGACACTTTGAAAGGCTGTAGCTCCGAGCCGACGCTGTAATAGCCCAGTTTCCTGTTTCCGAGTTCTCCGCTTACCCGAGAAGTGCATGCCCACACCGTGTTGGCTTCGCCTCCGTGGTTTTGTCCCAATCCTGCATAAATCACGTAGACGCAATCTATGAAGCCGTCGCCGTTGGCGTCGTAGATGGAAGCGTCTGAAATCGAGTCTTTGATGAGCCTTGTGGCGTCAAGCACCATCTCTGCGCTTCTTTCATCTTTGTTGTCATTTGGGTGCTGGCCACCATAGTAGCCCATTGTGTGAGGCAGTTCCACCGTACCGTAAATGTCGAATTGCAGCACAAACTCGCCTTGGCTCATGTCGTGAAAATAAGTCTTCACGCTGCCATGGTTCTTGTGGTTGCCGTTGCCCAGGTCTTCCAATGCTGTCTGTGCGTTGAAAAATTGGGCAAAAGCCTTTCGAGTTTGCTTGACTGTGAATTTACGATCGGTAAATTCGGCTAATACAACAGGGATGCGAATCACTTTGCCGCTACCCAGGCCGGTTGGTATACATGCTGTTCCGTCTGTTTTTATGGCCCTTGTAGACATGAGTTGACTGCCGGTCAGACATCTTCTGGGGAGAATGTCTCCACAATCTTTTGTTCCCAATACTGGGGGGAGTACCGTTTTGTTATATTTGTCAACAACCTTCAGTGGGTGATTGGCAAAGGCGGACAATGCTACGGAGCAAAGGAAGGCGAGGAAAAGAAGTCTGCGCATGTGTGATATATAATAAGGTTAGGTGAAATAATATTGTCCTTTGTTTTTGGTGAACCGTCCAAACTCGATAGCGTGATGCGGACAATGGTGATAGCAGTTGAAGCAAGTGAGGCAAGCCTGGTTGTGCAACCATGTGGGCATTTTGCCATGCCCTCCTTGGATGTCGTCGACAGGGCAGACATTGGCACAGATTCCGCATTTGACACATTTGTCCTTGTCTACCCAAAAACGTTTGTCGGTAATCAGTTGCTTCACGAAGAACCAGCCTATGACATGACTCTTGAGTCGGGGACAGCGGCCTCGCTTGACATGGAATACATTCTGATGGCTTGATATGGATTCGGCGGCGGCAACCAGCTGTTTCAAGGCTTCGCGTTTCTTTCGATTCGCCGTTTCTTTGGTGTCCACATCCATGAAGGGAAGACCGACGTATGACTCCGGCATAATCAGCGAAAAAGCACTGTCAAGCTTCAAACCTTTGCGTGAAATGTCTTTCTGTAGATAGTTGACAGTCATGCCGATATCATCTCCTGCCGTAATGACAGAGTAGGTGTAGCGAAAGGACTTCTCTTCGGATATGATTTGGAACCTTTCTATAAAACCTCTAACAATCTTAGGCGGCCGCCAACCATGCACTGGGAATATGAAACCTATGGGTTCACCCTCTGAAACATGAAACCTACAGTCTCCTTTGAGGGCTGCAGGTATCGATATGATATTGGTGTCGTGCAGGAGTTGTGATAGTTTATTAGCCGCCCAACGAGAGTTTCCTGTGGCTGAAAAATAAAATATCATTATTGGATTTGCTTTATTTGGCAGCTTCGTTCATCGTGCCTTCTATATAAATCCTGGTCATTTCGGTAGCGCCGTTCGTGCGGATTGTAATGCTCTTCTTGAAATGTCCGGGGAATTTCCCTTTCCCATTGTATGTGACATCAATCTTGCCTTTCTCCCCCGGCTTTATCGGTGACTTTGTATAAGAGGGGATTGTACAGCCGCAACTGGCCATGGCCTGGTTGATGACCAGCGGGGCGGTTCCAACGTTTGTGAACGTAAAGGTGCATTTCTGTACGGGATTGGTTTCAGAGAATGTTCCCAAGTTGATGACAAGTTTGTCAAACTTAATCTCTGCTTGTGGCTGCTGGGCAAAACCATAAACGATGGATGCGCAAAAAACGACAATAAATATAATTACCTTTTTCATAATCAATTCAATTTATTTTACACAATGTTCTCGTAAGTATTTGATTGCAAAGATAATATTTAATTTAAAAGCATTGTTAAGGCTTAACATTATTTTGTATTATTTCCACGGCATTCTTTTACCGTTCGGGAATTTTATATTACTTTTGCGTTAAATCAATTTAAATGGAATAATGTATAGAACGAATACTTGTGGTGAGTTGCGCCTCTCCGACAACGGCAAGACCGTTACATTGGCAGGGTGGGTCCAGCGCACCAGAAAGATGGGGGGCATGACTTTTGTCGATTTACGCGATAGGTACGGCATTACGCAATTGGTCTTCAATGAAGCGGTGGACAAAGAGCTTTGTGACAAGGCGAATAGATTGGGTCGGGAGTTTTGCGTCCAAGTTACGGGACAGGTGAACGAACGGTCTAACAAGAATGCCAAGCTCCCTACCGGTGATATTGAAATTATTGTGGACAAACTGGTTGTTCTTTCAAGTAGCTTGACGCCTCCTTTCACAATAGAAGACGATTCCGATGGTGGCGACGATATCAGGATGAAGTATCGTTATCTGGATTTGCGCCGCTCGCCCGTAAGAAAGAATCTGGAGTTGCGCCATCGCATGACAATCCTTATACGTAATTTCCTTGACACTCGTCACTTCATGGAGGTGGAAACACCTATTCTTATAGGCAGTACGCCCGAGGGGGCCCGTGATTTCGTGGTGCCCAGCAGAATGAATCCGGGTCAATTCTACGCTTTGCCCCAGAGTCCACAAACTTTGAAGCAACTTCTGATGGTGGCGGGCTTCGATCGTTACTTCCAGATTGCCAAGTGCTTTAGGGATGAGGACTTGCGTGCCGACAGGCAACCTGAGTTTACGCAGATCGATTGCGAAATGAGCTTTGTTGACCAGGATGACGTCATTGACTTGTTTGAGGATATGGCACGACATCTCTTCAAGGAAATCAGGGGAGTGGAATTGCCGAAGTTGCAGCAGATGACATGGGTCGAGGCTATGAAACGCTTCGGAAGTGACAAGCCCGATTTGCGTTTCGGCATGGAATTTGTCGAATTGAAAGAAACCTTTGCCGGTCGTGGCTCTTTCTCTGTATTCGATGAAGCCAAGTATATTGGCGGTATCTGCGTCCCCGGATGTGCCGAATACAGCAGAAAGCAACTCAATGAATTGACCGATTTCGTAAAACGTCCTCAAATTGGTGCCAAGGGACTTGTCTATATTAAGTACAATGCCGACGGTACCGTCAAGAGTAGTTTGGACAAGTTCTATACGCAGGACGACCTCTTGGCTGTCAAGCAGGCCATGAATGCGAAGGACGGCGATTTGGTGTTGGTTTTGAGTGGCGACAATGTCAACAAAACAAGGGGACAGCTTTGTTCTCTTCGTTTGGAAATGGGTGACAGGCTTGGGCTCCGTGATAAAAACACATTCAAATGTCTTTGGATAGTCGACTTTCCGTTGTTTGAATGGAGCGAAGAGGAAAACCGCTTGATGGCGACGCATCATCCCTTCACCATGCCTAACATGGATGACCTCCCCTTGCTGGATGACCATCCGGAGAAAGTCAGGGCTAAAGCCTATGATTTCGTATGCAACGGCATAGAAGTCGGTGGCGGTTCGCTCCGAATCCACGACACGCAGTTGCAAGAGCGAATGTTTGAGGTTCTTGGTTTCACCAAAGAGCGTGCCGAAGCGCAATTTGGCTTCCTGATGAATGCTTTTAAATATGGGGCGCCACCCCACGCAGGGCTGGCTTTCGGCCTGGATCGTTTCGTCAGCATTATGGCTGGGCTTGACAGCATTCGTGATTGCATTGCTTTCCCGAAGAACAACAATGGGCGCGACGTCATGCTCGATGCACCAGGAACATTGGATCAGAAACAACTCGACGAGTTACAAATAAAGGTTGATTTAAGTCAAGAAAACGCTTAAAACGTGCCAATCGGTCTTTTAAACCATTACTTTTTAAACAAAAAAGCTAACATTTAAGAATTTATGTGGTAATTTTGTAGCCGTAATAGAGGAATATTCTAATAACATTAGATTGATTAATATATTACTGAATTATGGCAGAAAAAAAAGTAACAACGAAGGCTGTGGCTACAAAGTCCACTTCAAAGAAAGCTGCACCAAAGAAAGCTGCGACGAAAAAGGTTGAAACTGTAGTGAATGCGGAGAGCGTCGGCTTCCGCGCAGGCGATGTCTACCAAGCTCTCGCTGCGGCAGAAAAGGCTTTGAGCGTAGCCGAAATTGCAAAGTCGGCTGGCATTACTTTGGAAGAAGCTTATCTTGGAATAGGATGGCTTTTCAAAGAGGGAAAAGTAAAAGACGAAAATGGACTTATCGCTCTTGCATAAGAGCTAACCCTTATTAATAGAAACTACGGAAAGAGTTGTGATTCGCAAAACGAATTACGACTCTTTTTTCTTTATGAATAATGACTTACGAGAACGAGATAATCAAAATCTTGGTGGAAGCCGGTGACAAGGGATTGAGTGTGAAGAAAATTGCTCAGCATGTATATAATGCGGTGAACAGTTTGTTTTGCAGCGTTTCGTACACGGATATCTATTCGAGCGTGTCGCAGTATTTGAAGTCCAACGCCAAATCCAAGACGTCCGTCATCGTGCATGGAAAAGGGCGGGGCGTTTATAAGATTAATGCGGAAATTGATGCCGGGCAACAGCTGATGATAATTTTCGGCAAGCATGACACCGATGAGCCTTCTACGCCGAAGGAATCGACAACCACAGAATTGTCTCTCTTCTAAGGACATTGATACCTTAAAAAACGAACGAACTAATTAATCAACTATCTATCTATATGGCTGCACATAATTATATTTTAGGGTTTGACATCGGTAGCAGTTCCGTTAAAACCTCACTGGTCGACGTCGAAAGTGGAGCCGTTGCAGGCTCTACGTTTTTTCCAAAGTCAGAGGCTGTAATCATCTCACCGAAAATGGGATGGGCGGAGCAGGACCCACAGACATGGTTGGAAAGCTTAAAACAGGGGTTGGCTCAAGTCATGCACGACTCTGGAGTAAAGGGAAATGACATTTTGGCCATTGGAATTTCTTATCAAATGCACGGTCTCGTATGCGTTGACAAGCAACAGAATGTTTTGCGCCCTTCCATTATCTGGTGTGACTCGCGGGCCGTGCCATACGGCGACCAGGCTTTTCATGACATTGGGACTCAAAAATGCCTTGCCCATCTCTTGAACTCTCCTGGCAATTTTACGGCATCCAAATTGAAATGGGTGAAAGAAAACGAGCCGGAACTTTTTGAAAAAATCGACAAGATATTGCTTCCAGGCGATTACATTGCCATGAAATTGAGCGGTGTTGCCAATACGACCATCAGCGGGTTGTCGGAGGGAATGCTTTGGGATTTCAAGGAAAAGGCTCCTGCAACTTTTTTGATGGACTACTTTGGATTTCCTCACTCCGTCATTCCTGATATTGTTTCGACTTTTTCAATACAAAGTGTCGTGTCCGACGCTGCTGCGGCAGAGTTGGGATTGAAAGCGGGCACGCCCATTTCCTACAGGGCAGGCGACCAGCCGAATAACGCGTTGAGCCTTAATGTGCTCAATCCGGGAGAAATAGCCGGAACGGCAGGGACTTCAGGCGTCGTTTATGGTATTTTGGGCCAGAACAATTATGACGAAAAGGGAAGAGTCAATACGTTTGCGCATGTCAATTATCAGCCGGATTTGACCAGGTTGGGCGTCTTGTTGTGTATCAATGGCACCGGGATTCTCAACTCATGGGTACATAGAAACATTGTTCCCGCGCTCAGTTACGACCAGATGAATGAACAGGCGGAACAAGCACCCATCGGTAGTGAAGGCTTGAAGATCGTTCCTTTTGGGAATGGGGCGGAAAGAGTTGTCCAAAACAGAGAACTCGGTTGTTCTGTTCATGGCTTGAATTTCAATGTTCACGGCCTACCTCATTTGCTGCGGGCAGCCCAGGAGGGCGTAGCTTTTAGCTTTTGCTATGGTATGGAGGTCATGCGACAGATGGGCATGGACATACGTCGGATTCATGCAGGTGACGCGAATATGTTTCTCAGTCCTCTCTTTCGCAGTACGTTGGTGGGTGTAAGTGGTGCCAGCATAGAATTATACAATACGGATGGCAGCATTGGAGCAGCCAGAGGTGCAGGGGTTGGTGCCGGGATATATAAGAATTGTGAAGAAGCATTCTCCACTTTGCGGAAAATCGATGAGATCACCCCTGACGACTCTTTGCGCGGACGCTATCTGGAGGCATATTCTGAATGGAAAGACATATTGGAAAGGCTTATCAAGCAATAAAATTAACATATTATTAAAACCTATTTAATTACAAACTATGGCAAAAGAATTTTTTCCTCAAATAGGTAAGATACCTTTTGAGGGCATGGAAAGTAAGAATCCACTGACATTCCATTATTATGATGCAGAGAAAGAGATTCTTGGCAAGAAAATGAAAGACTGGTTGAAGTTTGCAATAGCCTGGTGGCATACCTTGGGGCAGGCTTCGAGCGATCAGTTTGGTGGACAGACACGGCACTACGAGTGGGACGCAGCTTCCGACGCCATACAGAGAGCCAAGGATAAAGCCGACGCAGGATTTGAAATCATGGAGAAGCTTGGAATAGACTATTTCTGCTTCCACGATACAGATCTTGTCGATGAGGCTTCTACGATTGAGGAGTACGAGGCGCGCATGCAAGCGATTACAGAATATTTGAAGGAAAAACTCGCGCAAAACCCTGAAAAACACTTACTGTGGGGCACTGCGAACGTCTTCGGGAACAAGCGCTACATGAACGGTGCCGCTACCAATCCTGATTTCGATGTGGTTGCACGGGCTTGTGTGCAGATAAAGAATGCAATCGACGCGACAATCGCATTGGGTGGAACCAACTATGTGTTTTGGGGTGGCCGTGAAGGCTATATGTCTTTGTTGAATACTGACCAGAAAAGGGAAAAGGAACATTTGGCAACAATGCTCACCGCCGCCCGCGACTACGCCCGTTCAAAAGGCTTCACAGGAACATTCCTCATCGAACCCAAGCCCATGGAGCCGACGAAGCATCAATATGATGTCGATACGGAGACTGTCATTGGATTCTTGAAGGCGCATGGTTTGGACAAGGATTTCAAGGTGAATATCGAAGTCAATCACGCCACCCTCGCCGGGCATACGTTTGAACACGAACTTTGTGTCGCCGTCGACAACAACATGCTCGGTTCCATCGACGCCAATCGAGGCGATGCACAGAACGGATGGGACACCGACCAATTCCCGATTGATAATTTTGAACTGACACAAGCCATGATGCAGGTTATCCGCAATGGTGGGTTAGGCAATGGCGGTTCGAATTTTGACGCCAAGCTGAGAAGAAACTCTACGGATCCCGAAGACATCTTCATCGCTCATATCAGTGGAATGGACGCAATGGCCCGTGCCTTGGAAAATGCAGCCGCAATCCTTACAGAAAGTGAAATCCCCGGCATGCTGAAAAGTCGCTATGCAAGCTTTGACTCTGGAATCGGCAAGGAGTTTGAAGAGGGGAGACTTTCACTGGAGCAGATTGTCGACTACGCCAAAAAACAGGGCGAGCCGAAGCAAACTTCAGGAAAACAGGAACTTTATGAGACAATAGTGGCCTGGTACACGAAATAGTTGTTCGAAGTCTATTGCCGGAAACGGATGTCCGCCAATTCTTTATGGGGACAAGCGAAGTCAGGGCTGAATTCCATGGAAGGGATTCAGCCCTTTTTCCTACCGTATCTTTTGATGAATTGCGGTTGTGCCAGGCCGCAATGAGTTTGATAACCTGCTTATTTTCCATCCGATACTTTGATGTTCGGTTATTTCTTCATATTTTTGCAGAAAAGAAAAGCAGAAATGGCAGAAAACAATACAAAACCAAATAGTAAACGTGAGATAAAGATTGATTCGACCTATGGGCACCTTCAACCCCAGGCACCAGAGATAGAAAGGATTGTGCTGGGTGCGTTGATGATTGACAAGGACGCCTTTTCCATCGTTTCGGAACTGCTGGTTCCAGAAACGTTCTATGAGCCTCGCAATCAGAAGATATACGAAGCGATAAGGACGCTTAACATGAATGAAAACCCTGTCGACGTGGCCACGGTCATTAATCAGCTTCAAAAAAACGGAACGTTGGAAGACGTGGGTGGCCCGGCTTATCTGGTCGAGTTGTCCTCGCATGTTGCGAGTTCTGCCCATATCGAATACCACGCCCACATTTTGGCGCAAAAGTATCTGGCCCGCCAGCTCATCAGTTTCTCCAGCAGAGTCGAGACGAAGGCTTTTGACGAAACGGTCGATGTCGACGAGTTGATGCAGGAAGCGGAGGGAAGCCTGTTTGAAATCTCCCAGCGGAACATGAAGCAGGATTACACCCAGATTGACCCCGTCATTCAGCAAGCTGTCGAGATATTGCAAAATGCCGCACAAAATTCAGGTGGCATGACCGGCATTCCTACCGGTTACACGGGATTGGACGAAAAGACTTCGGGCTGGCAGAAAAGCGATTTGGTCATTATAGCCGGACGCCCGGCCATGGGAAAGACCTCGTTTGCGTTGAGTGTGGCCAAGAACATAGCGGTGGATTATCATGAACCGATTGCATTTTTTTCCTTGGAAATGAACAATGTGCAGTTGGTCAACCGTCTGATTTCCAACACTTGTGAAATTGCGGGAAGCAAGATTCTCAATGGGCAATTGACCCCTGACGAGTGGGAAAGGTTGGATAAGAACCTGCGAAGACTGATAGGAGCACCGTTGTATGTTGATGACACCCCGGGATTGTCCGTGTTTGAATTGCGAACCAAGGCCCGCCGGTTGGTAAGGGAAAAGGGGGTCAAGATCATCATGATAGACTATTTGCAGCTGATGAACGCGAACGGCATGAAGTTCGGGAGCCGCCAGGAGGAGGTCTCGACGATTTCGCGGTCGTTGAAGGGCTTGGCCAAGGAATTGGACATCCCTATCCTGGCCCTGTCGCAGCTGAACAGAACGGTGGAGAACCGTGAGGGACTTGAAGGGAAGCGTCCGCAGCTTTCGGACTTGCGCGAGTCGGGGGCGATAGAGCAGGATGCGGACATGGTGTTGTTCGTCCATAGGCCGGAGTATTACCACATATTTACGGATGAACGTGGAAACGATCTTCATGGCATGGCCCAAATCATCATCGCCAAGCATAGAAAGGGAGCGACGGGAGATGTTCTGTTGACCTTCAAAGGGGAGTTCACCCGTTTCCAGAATCCAGAGGAGAGCAGCATGTCTCCAATGGCGGGGAATCCGGAGGGTGAAATCATCGGTTCCAAGATGAACAGCGACGCCCCGTTCGACATTCCACCCGTCCCGATGGTCGACAATACGGTTCCTTTTTAGTAATATGTTGCCGTGATGTTGCAGATTTGCAATAAAAACAACAAAATACTTACGATTATTTTGTTTGTGTTCGTGTAAATTTATAACTTTGCAGTCGAATTATAATTGAAGTTATATGATAACGCTGAGTATTCTACATATTATATCTTCTATTCTTCTACATATATGGTAGAGTGTAAAGGTGTACATGTCGAATATTTCAATTATCATTGAAGAGCCTTTCCACTTTCCAAGAGAGTGTGAAAGGCTTTTTCATTGTCCGGATACTCGTTGTTTTAAAACAGAGAATTTAAGAATACAAATATGGATGAAAGATTATTTATTTTCGACACGACCTTGAGAGACGGGGAACAAGTGCCGGGGTGCCAGTTGAACACGGTGGAGAAGATTCAAGTAGCCAAGGCGCTTGAGACGTTGGGAGTCGACGTGATAGAAGCGGGGTTTCCCATAAGCAGTCCCGGCGACTTCAATTCCGTGATAGAAATATCCAAGGCTGTGACGTGGCCGACGATCTGCGCGCTGACCAGGGCAGTGCAGAAGGATATAGATTGCGCGGCCGAAGCGTTGAAATACGCAAAGCGTAAAAGAATACATACGGGTATCGGTACAAGTGATTCGCATATAAAATACAAGTTCAACTCGACAAGGGAAGAAATACTTGAGCGTGCGGTGGAAGCTGTCAAATACGCGAAGAAGTATGTGGAAGACGTGGAGTTCTACGCGGAAGACGCCGGACGGACGGACAACGCCTTCCTGACTCGAATCGTAGAGGCCGTCATCAAGGCCGGAGCCACCGTCGTGAACATTCCGGATACGACCGGTTATTGTTTGCCGGAAGAATATGGAGCGAAAATCAAGTATCTGAAAGACCATGTGGACGGCATAGACCGGGCCGTCATCTCGACCCATTGCCACAACGATTTGGGAATGGCCACGGCCAACACCTTCCAGGGAGTGCTGAACGGGGCCAGGCAAGTGGAGGTCACGGTCAACGGCATTGGCGAGCGGGCAGGCAACACTTCCTTGGAAGAGATTGCCATGATTCTGAAGTGCCACAAAGGGCTGGGAATCGACACGAACATCAATACGGAAAAGATATGCCCCACCAGTCGAATGGTTTCGAGCCTGATGAACATGCCTGTCCAGCCCAACAAGGCCATCGTCGGCAGAAACGCGTTCGCCCATTCCAGCGGAATCCACCAGGACGGGGTGCTGAAGAATGTGCAAACCTACGAAATCATCAATCCCAAAGACGTCGGACTGGACGACAATTCCATCGTGCTGACAGCCAGGTCGGGGCGTGCTGCCCTTAAATACAGGCTGCATGTGAACGGCATTGACGTGGATGACGAAGACAAGTTGGACAGTCTCTACAAGAAGTTCCTGGAGTTGGCGGATAAGAAAAAAGAAGTTTCGGACGCGGACATCTTGGTTTTGGCGGGAGCGGATTGCGCAGAAACGCGCAATGTCAAGCTCGATTACCTGCAAGTGACCACCGGCAAGGGCGTCAAGAGCGTAGCGAGCATAGGGCTGAATATCAGCGGACAGATGTTTGAAGAGGCTTCTTCGGGCAACGGTCCGGTGGATGCGGCCATAAAAGCGTTGAAGCGCATCATCCGCAAGGAGATGGTCTTGAAGGAATTTACGATACAAGCGATTGACAAAGGTTCTGACGATGTGGGCAAAGTCCACATGCAGGTGGAATATGACGGGCATGTCTATTACGGCTTCGGCGCCAATACGGATATTGTAACGGCTTCTGTCGAGGCATACATCGACTGTATAAACAAATTCAAATTGTAATTTACTATATTATCATTCTGTAATCATGAACACCTTATTTGACAAAATCTGGGACGAGCATGTTGTCCAAGTCGTTGAAGACGGGCCTACCCAGCTATATATAGACCGGTTGTATTGCCATGAAGTGACCTCACCCCAGGCTTTCAACGGGCTGAGGGAGCGCAATTTGCCGGTCTTCCGGCCCAATCAGGTCTTCTGCATGCCCGACCACAACATTCCAACCCATGACCAAGACAAGCCGATTGAAGACTCGGTCGGAAGAAAGCAGGTGGAAACGCTGAGCGCCAACTGCCGTCAGTTTGGGCTTACGGAGTTCAAGATGAACTCCAAAGACAATGGAATCATCCATGTCGTCGGACCGGAGAAGGGGTTGTCGTTGCCAGGGATGACCATCGTGTGTGGCGACTCCCACACGTCCACCCATGGCGCGGTGGGTGCCATCGCCTTCGGCATAGGGACGTCGGAAGTGGAGATGGTGCTGGCCTCGCAGTGCATTCTACAGTCCAAGCCCAAGTCCATGCGCATCAACATAGATGGGGAATTGGCCGCAGGCATGACGGCGAAAGACGTGGCTTTATATCTGATGAGCCAGCTGACCACCAGCGGGGCGACCGGCTATTTCATCGAATATGCGGGCGAAGTGGTGCGCCATCTGTCCATGGAAGGCCGTCTGACCTTGTGCAACCTCAGCATAGAAATGGGAGCAAGGGGAGGCTTCGTCGCTCCTGACGAGACGACTTTCGAATATCTCAAAGGTCGCGAGTATGCTCCTGTGGGCGAGGCGTGGGACAAGGCGATGGCCTATTGGAAAACATTGTGGAGCGATGACGACGCGGTGTTCGACAAGGAGTTGCATTTCAAGTCTGAAGACATCGAGCCGAGAATCACTTATGGAACGAATCCCGGCATGGGAATCGGAATAACGGAAAGCATACCGGCGGTCGATGAGGTCGCCGAGACGGGGCGCGACAGTTTTCTCAAGAGCCTTCAGTATATGGGGTTCGAACCGGGGCAATGTCTCTTGGGCCATCCTGTGGACTATGTTTTCTTGGGAGCCTGCACCAACGGCCGCATAGAAGACTTCAGGGCTTTTGCCTCTGTCGTAAGCGGCAAGAAGAAAGCTGCCGGCGTGACGGCGTGGTTGGTTCCAGGCTCATGGAAAGTCCAGGAGCAGATTCACGAGGAAGGGCTGGACAAAGTCTTGGCCGATGCCGGCTTCGAGATTCGCCAGCCGGGTTGTTCGGCCTGCCTTGCCATGAACGACGACAAGATTCCGGCGGGCAAGTATGCCGTTTCGACCAGCAACAGAAACTTCGAGGGACGGCAAGGGCCTGGCGCGAGAACGATACTAGCCAGCCCATTGGTGGCGGCAGCCTGTGCCCTGACGGGCAGAATCACGGATCCACGAACTTTATAATATTGAAACAATGAAACAAAAATTTGACATCATAGTCTCCACATGTGTTCCACTACCTTTCGAGAACATCGACACCGACCAGATCATACCGGCCCGCTTCCTGAAGGCAACCGACAAGAAGGGGATGGGAGACAACCTGTTTCGGGATTGGCGGTATGACGCGGATGGAAAGCCGAACAAGAGTTTCGTGATGAACGACCCCTCCTATTCGGGCGTCATACTGGTTGCGGGAAAGAACTTCGGCTCGGGCTCGTCCCGCGAGCATGCTGCATGGGCCATTGCCGGTGCCGGTTTCAGGGTGGTTGTCAGCTCTTTCTTCGCCGACATACACAAGAACAACGAATTGAACAATTTCGTTTTGCCCGTCGTCGTGACCGAACCGTTCCTTCAGAAGCTGTTCGAGAGCATTGAGAACGACCATCAAACGCAGGTCAAAGTGGACTTGCCCAATCAGACCATCACCAATCTGGCGACGGGTGAGAGTGAACATTTTGAAATCAATTCCTACAAGAAACACTGCCTGATGAATGGCCTGGACGACGTCGATTTCTTGGTGGAAAACAAAGAGAAGGTAGTCGCATGGGAGAAGAGAAGGTCGTAGTAGAGATCATGGACAGCACCCTCCGTGACGGAGAACAGACGAGCGGAGTGTCCTTCTTGCCGCATGAGAAGCTGGTGATCGCCCGCAAACTCCTGTCCGACGTGAACGTAGACAGAGTGGAAGTGGCTTCCGCACGGGTGTCCGCCGGTGAGAAGGACGCGGTGAAGATGATTTGCCGATACGCCGCATCGCGTGGCATTCTCGAACGGGTGGAAGTGCTCGGGTTCGTCGACGGCCATCAATCTGTCGACTGGATTCATGAATGTGGGTGCAAGGTGGTCAACCTTTTGGCCAAAGGGTCGTTGAAGCATTGCACGCAGCAGCTGCACAAAACTGCGGACGAGCATGTCGCCGACATCTTGGAAGAGGTGGAATATGCACGCTCCCGGGGGATGACGGTCAATCTGTATTTGGAGGATTGGTCTTCGGGCATGCAGGATTCACCGGAATATGTATATTACATGATGGACCATCTGGCGAATGCCGGAATCCGAAGGTTCCTGCTTCCCGACACATTGGGCATATTGCATCCGCTGCAATGTGTCGAGTTTCTGAGGAAAATGATCAAGCGCTATCCCGACACCCATTTCGATTTCCATGCCCACAACGATTACGACCTGGCCGTCAGCAATTCGCTTGCGGCGGTCTTGTGCGGCGTCAAGGGAATCCATGTCACCGTCAATGGCTTGGGCGAGCGGTGTGGCAACGCTCCGTTGGCGTCCGTCCAGGTCATTCTGAAAGACATGTACCATGCGGTCACAAACATCCATGAGGACAGGCTGAACGAAATCAGCCATCTTGTGGAGGGCTATAGCGGAATCCCCGTCGCGCCCAACACGCCCGTTGTGGGGGACTATGTGTTCACCCAGGTTGCGGGGGTTCACGCGGATGGCGACAACAAGGACAATCTATATTGCAACAGACTGTTGCCGGAGCGTTTTGGAAGGCACCGGGAATATGCTTTGGGCAAAAATTCGGGCAAGGCGAACATCGTCAAGAACCTGGAAGACCTTGGCTTGGAATTGACTTCAGAGCAGACCAAGGCCGTCACCAAGCGTATCACGGAGCTGGGAGACAAGAAGGAACTGGTCACGCAGGAGGACTTGCCCTACATCGTCAACGACGTGCTGAAGCACAACATCCTGGAAGACAAGGTGAAGTTGGTCAGCTACATGGTCCTCACGTCGTATGGACTGAAGCCCCTTGCCAGTATCAAGGTCAACATCCGAGGCGTGGAGTATGAAGCCGATTCCACCGGCGATGGCCAGTATGACGCCTTCGTGAAGGCGCTCCGCAAGATCTATCGTGAGAAGCTGAACAAGGAGTTTCCGCTCTTGGACAACTATGCTGTCAGCATTCCGCCCGGCGGACGGACGGACGCGCTCGTCCAAACAATCATCACCTGGCGTGACGGAAATAGGATTTGGCGAACCAGAGGCCTGGACGCAGACCAGACGGAGGCCGCAATCAAGGCCACGTTCAAGATGTTGAACCAGGTCGAAAACGACAGTCTCCCACCAAACTTGAGAAATGTTTAAATACAAAATAGTAACCAAATGATTGCTCCCCTGTTGAAAACAAGGCCGGTGTTCACGTTTTAATGGACTATAATCGATGTGCGGTAATGATATTATCACGTGCCGGTTATCGGATAACCGGAGCCTGTTTACGGTGTAACCGCAGCCTGTTTACAATGTAATCATGGCCTGTTTACAGTGTAACCGCGGCCTGATGAGGTCTCGAAAAAGCCTCTTTTGGTCGGCTGTAGGTGAGTGTTGCAGAGCAGGCGCAGACCTGTGCTTCTGTGCATGCTGGAAAATGGAGGCATGTGGGGCTTCGGGCTTGGGTTCGGCGGGCGCAATCACAATGATTGGATGATATGGAATTGAAAATCGCCGTCTTATCTGGTGACGGTATCGGACCGGAGATCATGAAGCAGGGACTGAATGTCCTCAGTGCGGTGGCTGAAAAGTACAACCACCGATTCACTTATCGCGAAGCCATTTGTGGCGCTCACGCCATCAGGACTGTGGGAGACCCTTTCCCCGAGCAGACTTTCCAAGTGTGCATGGAGGCTGACGCCGTGTTGTTTGCGGCCGTCGGCGACCCGGAGTTCGACAACGACCCGACGGCCAAAGTCAGACCGGAGCAGGGACTCTTGGCCATGCGCAAGAAGTTGGGCCTTTTCGCCAACATCAGGCCTGTGGCGACATTCGAAAGTCTGCTCCACAAGAGTCCGCTCAAGGAGGAACTGCTGAAAGGCGCCGACTTCATCGTGATTCGCGAACTGACGGGTGGGATGTATTTTGGCGAAAAATACCAAGACAACGACAAGGCCTATGATACGGACATCTACACCCGCCCGGAGATAGAGCGCATTCTCAAGGTCGCGTTCGAGTGCGCCAGGAAAAGGAAGAAGCACCTCACGGTCGTGGACAAGGCGAACGTGCTGGCCAGTTCGCGCCTGTGGCGCCAGATAGCCAAGGAGATGGAGCCGCGCTATCCGGATGTGACCACGGATTATATGTTCATCGACAACGCGGCCATGCGGGTGCTGACAGAGCCGCGCTTCTTCGATGTCATCGTCACGGAAAACACCTTCGGCGACATCCTGACGGACGAAACGTCGTGCATCACCGGCTCCATGGGCCTGCAACCGTCGTCCTCCTTGGGCGAGCACACGCCTTTGTTCGAACCTGTACACGGCTCGTGGCCGCAGGCAGCCGGGAAGAATGTGGCCAATCCCGTGGCCCAGATACTTTCCGCGGCCATGCTGTTGGAGCATTTCGGCCTGACCGTCGAGGGGGCACTCGTCAGGGAAGCTGTGGAGGCCAGCCTGCGGACGAATGTCAGAACGCCGGAAATCCAGGTGGAAGGCGGCGAGACTTACGGAACGAAAGAGGTGGGAGAGTGGATTGTCAATTGGATAGCCGCCCATTGATTGCTGTTCTGTAGTAGGTCTGTGGGCCCGCGACAGAACAACCCCAGATTGGTCGTCAGGCTTTCTCGCCGCCCCACGGCGCGGGGAAGCCCCTATGACTGGTTTGGGGCGAATGCTGTCCATACGGATGCTATGCGGCTCCATGAAAATAAAGGAGGGCCAACGCTTTGGCCCTCCCGTCAAGTTCGGCTTCTCACGAAGCTTTTCTACATAAACATTTTACATTTACTGAATACCTTTTTATAAGTGGATTCAACAGAAGCGGTTGATGGTGCCTGTAGCCCGACGGTTAATCGTCTCACACGCTTTCATCATCGTCGTCATCAAAGAATCCTTTTATAATTTTAATGGTTGTTTGATGTCGTTGCCATGCACGTCGATGCGCAATCTTCTTGCCGTTGCCGATGCAGACGCGAAAGCAATTGTTCGTACTTCATCCTATCTCTGTCTGTTTATGAGATGTCTGATTGTACGAAGAATTGGATGCAAACTTACACCAAAAGCAAGAAAAATGCAAATCAAGAGGCTACGCAAAATTGCGCAAAATGGTGTTGAAGGCAAAAAAAGCTACGCAAAATTGCGCAAAACCAGTCCGGCAAGGCTGTCGGGAGATAAAAACAAACGGCATAACGGCATGCTTTTCGATAAAAAACACCTATCGGGGAACAGCAGTCGCCAAATGGATGGAAAAAAGCCATATCGTTACGTTGCGTAATGATATGGCTTTTTATGATGGCAGATGGTTGCTGACCGTCTGCCGGCTACTTCTTTTTGCAGTTTTTCAGGTCTTTCAAATCCTTCAAGGCACAGCCCGAGCACCCATGGCACTTGTCATTTGCATGCTTGATGGCTTCTCTTGTCCGATAGCCCACATACAAAAGGCAAAGCAATAGAATGACGGCGATGATGAAGGTCTGCATAAGCTGCTTTTGAAGTATGGTCTTGCAAAAGATTAGTAGGCAAACAACGGATAGGCCTTCATCGTGTCGTTCACCTTCTGGCGAACCTTGGAGATGACCTGCTCGTTCTCAGGATCGGCCAACACTTCGTCTATCAAATCAGCTATCAGTCGCATCATGTCTTCCTTGGCGCCGCGCGTTGTCATGGCAGCGGTGCCGAGTCGAATGCCTGAAGTCTGGAAAGCCGACCGCTCGTCGTAGGGAACCTTGTTCTTGTTCACGGTGATGTCTGCGGCGACGAGGGCGTTTTCAGCCACCTTTCCGGTCAGGTCGGGATATTTCTGTCGCAAGTCCAGCAACATGGAATGGTTGTCCGTGCCGCCACTGACAATGCTGAAGCCGTGGTCGATGAGCGCGTCGGCCAGAACGGCGGCGTTGGTCTTCACCTGTGTCGCGTATTCTACCCACGAAGGAGTCAAGTTCTCTCCAAAGGCGACGGCTTTGGCGGCGATGACATGCTCAAGCGGGCCACCTTGGTTGCCAGGGAATACAGCCGAGTTGAGGAGCATGCTCATTTTCTTGACGACGCCCTTTTTCGTCACATATCCCCACGGGTTGTCGAAGTCTTTGCCCATGAGAATCACGCCACCGCGCGGGCCGCGCAACGTCTTGTGGGTGG
Source organism: Segatella baroniae DSM 16972 = JCM 13447 (assembly GCF_000426585.1). Taxonomy (GTDB): domain Bacteria; phylum Bacteroidota; class Bacteroidia; order Bacteroidales; family Bacteroidaceae; genus Prevotella; species Prevotella baroniae. The sequence continues at coordinate 57,796 of NZ_AUFQ01000001.1, read as the reverse complement.
TTGTCGTCACGACATGGGCGTATTTCAGCGGATTGTCGAGCAGACCGGCCGCAATCAATCCTGCGGGGTGGGCCATGTCGATCATCAGCAAGGCTCCCACTTCGTCGGCGATTTTGCGCATTCTCGCATAGTCCCATTCACGGCTGTAGGCCGAACCGCCACCGATAATGAGTTTCGGTCGGTGTTCCCGTGCGAGTTTTTCCATTTCGTCATAGTCCACCCGCCCCGTCTCTCTGTTGAGCGTATAGCCTACATGATTGTATAATATTCCGGAAGTATTCACCTCGCTGCCATGCGACAAGTGGCCGCCTTGGTCCAAGTCCAGCCCCATGAACGTTTCGCCGGGCTTCAGCACGGCCAGCAGGACGGCTTGGTTGGCCTGTGCCCCCGAATGTGGCTGCACGTTGGCATATTCCGCTCCGAACAGTTTCTTCACCCGCTCGATGGCCAAAGTTTCCACCTCATCGACAACCTGGCAGCCGCCATAGTAGCGTTTGCCGGGATATCCTTCAGCATATTTGTTCGTGAGATAGGAGCCCATGGCCTCCATGACTTCATCACTTACGAAATTTTCAGAAGCGATAAGCTCCATGCCTTTCAACTGACGCTGATGTTCTTTCTCAATGAGATCGAAGATTTCTTGGTCTCTTTTCATTTTACCGGTACTTTAATGGTTAGAAAATATAAGAATGATTCTTGTTAGCAAAGTTCGACTTTACCCATCTCCTGTTCCTTGTCGCAGTAATGGCATTTCAGGATTCCATTGACCTTGTCCACGACATTGAAAACCGTTTGCATGGGTTCGTTGTTGGTAATGCACTTGGGGTTGTTGCATTTGACGATTCCCCGAAGTTCGTCGGGCGTTTCCACCGTTTTCTTTTCGACGACTTCGTATCCCTTGATGATGTTCAGCACGATTTTGGGAGCCACCACGGACAGTCTGGAAATCTCTTCCGTGGTGAAGTATTTGTCGCTGACTTTGATGATTCCCTTCTTACCCAGCTTTTTGGATAGATAGTAATTGCCGATCGTGACGGGCGTTGTCAGTCTGTCAAGCCCCAGCAGGGCCGTCACCTGGTATGTCTTTTCCGCGGGGATGTGGTCGATTACGGTTCCGTTTTCGATGGCGGCCACAAGCCTTTCCTTTTTATTTTCCATGATTACTCAATAATGGTTGTGTCGTTCTTAATGTCATCGAGTGTTATTCCGAGCGTGTGGCAGAAGATGGCTTCCCTTGCGTACAAGCCGTTCTGCGCCTGTTGGATGTAATAGGCGTGTGGGTCGTTGTCCACGTCATACGCAATTTCGTTAACACGTGGGAGTGGGTGCATGATTTTCATATTGGGCCGGGCCAATCCCAGCATGTCGCGCTTCAGTATGTACACGTTCTTCACCCGTTCGTATTCCATCAAGTCGCTGAAACGCTCTTTCTGTACGCGGGTCATATACAAGATGTCTGCGTCGGCGATGATCTTTTCATTGAAAGCCGTGTGCTCCTGGAACGTAATGCCGTGCTCCTTGCAATACAATTTGTATTCGTTCGGCATGGCCAGTTCCTTGGGAGCGATGAAATGAAAGGTGGGATTGAAATGCCGCATGGCGGTTATTAAGGAATGGACGGTTCGGCCGTATTTGAGATCGCCGACAAGATAGATGTTGAGGTTTTCAAGTGTGCCTTGTGTCTTGTAGATGGAATAAAGGTCCAGCAGACATTGTGAGGGGTGCATGTGCGCGCCGTCACCGGCATTGATGATAGGGATGGGCGCGACTTCGCTGGCATACTGCGCAGCACCTTCTATATAATGTCGCATTGCGATGACATCCGCATAATTGCTGACCATCAAGATGGTGTCTTTCAGTGTTTCTCCCTTGGAAACACTCGACGCCTTTGCATCGGAAAAGCCAATTACTCTTGCCCCCAGGCGATTGGCCGCCGTCTCAAAGCTGAGTCGTGTCCGAGTGGAAGGCTCATAAAACAAAGTTGCGACGACTTTACCTTTCAACAATTCACGGTTGGGGTGGTGCTCGAATTCTCTTGCCATTTGAATGAGATACAGAATCTGTTCCTTATTCAAATCAGCAATCGTTACAAAATTATGTTTTCCCATATATTTTTGTTTGAATTGGTCTGTATCCGACGTCAAAGTTAGGCATAATTTTTATTTCGCTGGTCATTATTCATGGAAAAGTTGTAATTTTGTCGAAATTAAACTATTGAACGATATGCGAAAGGCGCTCATTCATTTTCTTTGGGGCATTTTGGTAATAGCCATAACGACTATAACCCTTGCTTTTGTAGGAATTTGGAATGGATGGATCGGCTACATGCCGCCAATTGACGATTTGCAGAATCCTATTGGGCGATTTGCAACCCAGGTGTATTCAAGCGACGGAAAGGTGATCGGCACTTGGAATCTGAATAAGGAGAACAGGGTCGCGGTTCCTTACGACAAGATTTCCCCATACCTGATCAAGGCTTTGGTCGCGACCGAGGACGAGCGCTTCTACGAACACTCCGGAATTGATTTCATCGCGCTCGGACGTGCCCTCGTCAAGCGTGGAATCTTGGGGAAGACCAGCGCGGGGGGAGGCAGCACCATCACCCAGCAGCTGGCCAAGCAACTCTATTCTTCAACGGCCGGCAGCGTGCAGGAGCGGCTTTTGCAGAAACCGATAGAATGGGTGATAGCCATCAAGTTGGAGCGAACCTATACCAAGGAGGAAATCTTGACTTTGTATCTTAACTATTTTGATTTCCTTCATAATGCCGTCGGCATAAAGACGGCAGCAAACACCTATTTCAACAAGGAACCCAAGGACTTGTCCATCACGGAAGCGGCCACGCTGGTCGGCTTGTGCAAGAATCCGTCGTTGTTCAACCCCGTGCGTTATCCGGAGCGTTGTGAGCAAAGACGCAACGTCGTGTTGGGGCAAATGCAGAAAGTCGGCTATCTGTCAAAGGCCGAATACAATCAATTGTCGGATGAGCCTTTGAAACTATCCTTTCATCGGACAGACCACAAGGATGGAACAGCCACTTATTTCCGTGAATTTCTGCGCCAGTACATGATGGCCAAGCGGCCGGACAAGGAGGAGTATCCATCTTGGAATCTCTCTCAGTTTACGATCGACTCCATAGCCTGGGCCTCCGACCCGCTCTATGGCTGGTGCAATAAAAACTTCAAGAAAGATGGCAGTCCTTACAATGTCTATACCGACGGACTGAAAGTCTTTACGACGATAGACTCGCGCATGCAGCTTTACGCGGAAGAGGCTGTGTACGCGCATGTGGCGAAATTCCTTCAACCCGCGTTTAACAAGGAAAAGCAGAACAAGCCGACGGCTCCTTTCTCCAACCAACTTTCGCGAGCACAGGTGCAGAACATTCTGCACAGAGCTGTAGTCCAGAGCGAACGCTATCGTGCGATGAAAGCGGCAGGAGCGTCCGATCGGGAGATTTCAGAGGCATTTCACAAGAAAGTCGACATGACGGTGTTCACCTATCATGGAGATTTGGACACGGTGATGAGTCCATTGGACTCCATCCGCTATTATAAGAAATTCCTCAGAGCCGGCTTTATGAGCATGGATCCCAAGACCGGTGCGGTGAAAGCTTATGTCGGAGGCTTGGACTACAACCATTTCATGTACGACATGGTGATGGGGGGACGCAGGCAGGTGGGGTCGACCATCAAGCCCTATCTGTATGCTATGGCGATGGAAAACGGATTTTCTCCCTGTGACAAGGCACCCAATATCCAACGTCCCTACATCGTTGCGGGCCAGAGATGGACGCCAAGGAACACCTCGCATAGCCGGTATGGACAGATGGTCACCCTGAAATGGGGACTGGCCCAGTCCAACAACTGGATTTCGGCCTATCTCATGAGCAAGATGAATCCGAGGCAGTTCGTTCAGATATTGCATGACTTCGGTATCAACAATCCTGACATCTACCCTTCGATGGCCTTGTGTCTTGGCCCGTGTGAGGTTTCCGTAGCCGAAATGGTCAGTGCCTATACGGCTTTTGCCAATCATGGAATCCGCACGGCACCCCTTTTTGTGTCGCGTATAGAGGACAACGAGGGGAATGTTGTGGCACGTTTCCAGCCGCGAATGAATGAGGTCATCAGTTCGGAGAGTGCCAATAAAATGCTTGTACTGCTGAAAGCCGTAGTCGACGAAGGGACGGCCGGGCGTCTTCGCTACAAGTATCACTTTACTGGAGAAATCGGCGGCAAAACGGGAACGACGAATCGCAACAGCGATGCTTGGTTCATGGGTTTCACGCCGGAGCTTGTAAGTGGGTGTTGGGTAGGCGGAGAGGATCGTGACATCCATTTCGACTCCATGCAGATGGGGCAAGGGGCCACGATGGCGCTACCCATTTGGGCCTATTATATGAAAAAGGTATATAGGGACAAGTCCTTGGGCTATTCTGATGAAGCCTCTTTCGGATTGCCCGCCGATTATAATCCTTGCTTTAAGGAAGAGGGGGAGGAAAACCCGCTCGATGAAATAGATGAGGTCTTTGAATGAGAAGCTCACCGTTGGGCTGTTGGAAACCTCTGGAAATGTATATCATCTAAAATAAGATTTATCATGACAACAATCCTGGAACGATGTCGGCAGAGGTTTTCCGTACGGAAATTTACGGACGAACCTGTGTCAAATGAAGAATTGAACTATATACTGGAGGCGGCGCGACTGGCTCCGTCGGCTGTAAACCGACAGCCTTGGAAGTTCGTCATTGTCGCTTCCGACTATGGCAAGGCCATGTTGCGGGCGTGCTATGACCGAGAGTGGTTCAAGTCCGCCCCATTGTATATAATATGTATGAAGAACGTCGAAGAGAATTGGATAAGGCCTGCTGACGGGAAAGCCCATGGTGACATCGATGTAGCCATTGCGACGGAACACATGTGTCTGGCGGCAGCGGAGCGCAATCTGGGAACTTGTTGGGTTTGCAATTATGATGTGGCAAAGCTGGCTGCCTGTTTCCCGGAGGAGCATTGCGAAGCTGTGGCCATTATCCCCGTCGGGCATGTGGCGGCTGATTGTCCATGCCCAATGAAAAAGCGGAAGACATTGGAGAGCATTGTCGTGCGAGTTTAAATTCTGATTTACCACAACAAACCATTCTAAATAATGACTTCTATCAATTTGGCAATATTTGCTTCTGGAAGCGGAACTAATTGTGAGAACATCATCCGTCATTTCAAGAACTCGGATTTGATAAATATAGCTTTGGTAGTTTGCAACAGAGAGGAAGCCAAGGTCGTGGAGCGGGCACGGCGCCTCGGTGTAGATACACGCATCATAACCAAAGCGATGTTGGAGGACGAGCAGACTTTCCTTCCTATGTTGCGTGAATATGGGATAGATTTTATTGTTTTGGCAGGATTCCTTCTGATGATTCCTGCTTATTTAATAGAAGAGTTCAATCGGAAGATGATAAATATCCATCCTTCGCTTCTACCTAAATTCGGTGGAAAAGGTATGTTTGGCATGTACGTTCATGAAGCCGTATTTAAAGCCCGTGAACAGAAAACGGGTTTCACAGTCCACTGGGTGACGGAAAAGTGTGACGGGGGAGAAATCGTTATGCAATGTCAGACTGACTTGTTACCGACAGACGACATTGAAGCCATAGCCCAAAAGGAACACGAATTGGAAATGAAATTCTTTCCCAAAATCATCGAGCGGCTTGTCCTTGATTGCTTTAAAGACGGGAGGTGACGCTCTTGAATCCATTTCAAGGAATAGACTGGACACTTGATGATTGCAATGATGAAATTATTCTTTCTGTCTGTTTATGAGATAGATACCTAAGGTTGACAGCGTTCCGGCTATCAGGTACTTCCAATGGAATGGCTCGTGAAGACAAAGACAGGAAGTGACGGCTCCGATAACAGGAATCAGTGAGTTGTAGATTGCCACTTTGCCTACAGAATTGCAAGTCAGCAATTTGTTGTAAAGTGTGAACCCGATGGTGCTGATACCAACTAAAAGCGAAAGATAAACAAACCCGAGTATCGTGACGGTAGGGAGCCTGCCACCGAGGCATAGTCCTGGAATGATCAAAAAGGCACCACCGATAGCCAAACTAAGTCCGGTGCCAATAAAAACATCTATGCGTTTGCCCAATCCTCGGGTCATTAGTGACGCCGTGGCTCCACATAGAGCGTTCAGAATGATCATTCCGTCGCCAAGCCAGGTGAAACGACCGCTTTCCTCACTTCCCAGATTTAACGACAGAACTCCGGCAAAACCGATGATGCAGCCTGTCAGTTTGTTGAAGGTGAGTCGGTCGCTCTTGAAGAACATACATGCAAAAATGACGACGGAGAACACACTCAGGGAATTGAGAATCGCCGCACGCGAACCTGCGCTATGGGATAGGCCAATATAGAAAAAAGAATAGTGAAGCGTCGTGTTGACCAGACAAAACAAAAGAATGTACCACCAACTTCCTTTTGTCTTGCAGTTGAAGTCTTTGTGTGAGGCTTTGGCTGTCATGAGAATGATAAGCCCGGACAGGCAAAAGCGTATGCCTGCAAACAACATTTTGCTGCCTGTCATGTCGGGGCTTATGCCGAACTCAAGGAATCCCAGCTTGATGAGCGGGTAAGCCCAGCCCCACGCGATGGCTGCCGACAAAGCGAACAGCGACACGAATGGGGGCTTCTGGAAGATACCGGCATTTGTCTTTTCTTTCATTTCAGCCATTGTCTTTTGCTTTTGAATCTCTGGCATGCCTTTGGGCAAAGGCAGTTGCAAAAGTACGTATTTGTTTCTGTTTGGAATAGATAAATATATTGATTTTTGCAGATGTGAGAATAATTATTTACTTTTGTCGAAAATAGATAAGCGAAGATGGTGGATGTCGTCATTAAAAATAGTGTATTGGCCCAAGCGGCTGCGGCAGGTATGGATGAGTTTGTCAACACCTTTGTTGATGCAATCAAGGTCGCCGTTGGCGGCGAGTTGACCGTGGAGACCATGCAGCAGTTGAATGCCGACCAAATTACGTTGTTGGGCTATAGCATACTGCGTGAAGAAGTGATGGATGGAGGCTTTATACAATTGATTTATAATGGATATGGAGCTTTCATTTACAGAAATCCTTTTGACAAGGCACTGCGTGGATGGGGACTGGCAGACTTGTACGGTATCGTCAATAAAAGCCGTAAATACTATAATAAGTATCACGAGCGGATTGAACGGGAATGCACTGACGAAGAGTTCATGGCCTTGTTTGAGGCAATGCCCGAGTTTGATGATTTCGACGACGCCTTTGTAGAAGGGGAAGAACGTTTCACCGCCATGGTCGCAGCCTATATTGATGACCATATTGAGGATTTCGCAAAAATTGATGAAGCACTATGAGCAAGCGTGAATTAGATGTAAGAAAGAAAAGTCCCATCCAAATCAGAAACAAGAAGGCATCCTTTGAATATTATTTTGTAGAAACATTTACGGCCGGCATAGTCTTGACAGGAACGGAGATCAAATCCATCCGCCAGGGCAAGGCTTCCCTGGTCGATAGTTATTGCTATATACACAAGGGGGAAGTGTGGGTGAAAGGGATGAATGTCAGTCCTTATTTTTATGGTTCTTTCTCCAACCACGAAGCCAAGCGTGACCGTAAACTGTTGTTTACCCGACGTGAAATCCACAAATTGGAAGAGGTGACGAAACAGGTCGGATTTACCATTGTTCCAACATTGATTTTTATTGACGACAATGGAAGGGCAAAGGTGGACGTTGCGTTGGCAAGAGGCAAAAAAGAGTTTGACAAGCGGCAGACCCTGAAAGAAAAAGAAGATAGGAGAGAGATGGACAGGGTGGTCAAGCGATTCTGACCTTTGGACAAGAAAATGAAGTGGGAGAGAATTGTTCAATAGATGTTTTTTTGTAGTTACATAGCAATATTGTAATTTTGCAAAGATTTTAATAGATAGATTTATATGTCGAAGAAGAGAAGGTGGCACATTGTACCTGGCCAACCTATTACGGAACTTGACAAGCAGGTGATGTATTGGGAGGGGAAAGGTAAGGAAGTGCCCACACGTGACATGGTGAAGACCCCAGAGCAGATAGCAGGAATTCGAATCGCAGGTGCGGTCAATACAGGTTGCCTCGATGCGGTGGAAAAGGCTATTCGTCCGGGAATGTCTACTCAGGACATTGACGATGTGTGTATGCAGTATTGCAAGGAGCATGGCGCTATTTCCGCCACATTGAATTATGAGGGATTCCCGAAGAGTGTCTGCACGAGTGTCAATGAAGTCGTTTGCCATGGTATTCCTAAGAAAGAGGATGTCTTGCAAGAAGGCGACATTGTCAATGTAGACATGACGCTTAGCGTAAATGGCTATTATGGTGATGCCTCACGCATGTTCATCATAGGCGGGAAAACCACGCCCGAAAAGGAACAGCTGGTCCGTGTGACGAAAGAGTGTCTTGAGATAGGCGCGGAAGCGGCCAAGCCTTATTGTTTCGTGGGCGATATCGGACACGCGATTCAAAAGCACGCTGAAAAGTATCACTACGGTGTTGTCAGGGATTTATGTGGCCATGGAGTGGGTTTGGCCATGCACGAACCGCCAGATATCGTTCATTTCGGTCACAGGGGAACAGGCTGTCTCCTGGTTCCGGGAATGGTGTTCACGATTGAACCTATGATTAACATGGGTACATGGAAGGTCTATCTGGATGCCGGCGACCCTTATGGATGGGAAATCATCAGTGGCGATGAAAAGCCGAGCGCGCAGTGGGAGCATACGTTCTTGATGACGGAAACGGGAGTTGAAGTTCTGTCTTATTGATGAAAGCATGATGGAAAATCAAGACATTTATATATTGGGAATAGAATCCTCGTGCGATGACACGTCTGCCGCTGTCTTGAAAAACGGCGTGTTGCTTAGCAACGTGACAGCCTCGCAGGCCGTGCATGAGGCCTATGGCGGTGTCGTTCCGGAATTGGCCTCAAGGGCTCATCAGCAGAATGTCGTCCCAGTTGTGGACCAGGCCATAAAGCGGGCGGGTATTTCAAAGGAGCAACTGAGTGCGGTTGCTTTTACCCGCGGACCGGGCTTGATGGGGTCTTTGTTGGTGGGCGTCAGTTTTGCCAAAGGCTTTGCACGCAGCCTTGGGATTCCATTGATTGATGTCAACCATCTTCAAGGGCACGTCATGGCCCACTTCATCAAGGATAATGATGATGACAACCACATGCCTCCCTTTCCCTTTCTATGCCTCCTTGTGAGTGGCGGTAATTCCCAAATCGTCAAGGTGAGTGCTTATGACGACATGGAGGTGTTGGGCCAAACCATCGACGATGCAGCCGGCGAAGCGATAGACAAATGTTCCAAGGTGATGGGACTTGGCTATCCGGGAGGCCCGATTATAGACAAGCTGGCCCGGCAGGGCAATCCACAGGCATATCAATTTGCAGAACCGCATATTCAAGGCTTTGACTATTCTTTTTCTGGATTGAAAACGTCTTTCTTATACAACATGAAGAAATGGACGACTGACGATCCTGACTTTATAGAGAAGAACAAAGCCGACATTGCCGCGAGTCTGGAACATACCATCGTCGATATCTTGATGAAGAAACTGCGTCTGGCCGTAAAACAAACGGGCATTAAGCATGTTGCAGTTGCCGGCGGGGTGTCTGCCAATAACGGCTTGCGCAATGCTTTCAAGGAACATGCTGAACGATATGGATGGACAATTTATATTCCTAAATTCAGCTATACGACAGATAATGCCGCAATGATAGCTTGTGTAGGTACTTATAAATTCCATGACAAGGATTTCTGCCGGATTGATGTACCGGCTTTTAGTAAAGTTACATTCAAATAATCATTAAAGCTTAAGCAGTGGAATTAGAGACAAAAGTATTGAGTAGGGAATTGCAAAGGATTCTTTACGACAGCCATAAAACAGTAGGAACTGCCGAAAGTTGCACGGGTGGAAGAATTGCGGAAGCCATTATCGCCACTCCGGGAGCGTCGGGCTATTTCAAAGGAAGCATCATATCCTATAGCAATGAGATAAAAGAGAAACTTCTTTTTGTGAGTTCGAAGGTGCTTGCAGAGCAAACGGCAGTGTGTGAAGAAGTTGCCAAAGAAATGGTGCTTGGCGCCATCCGTTCGTTGGATGTGGATTTTGCGGTTGCGGCAACGGGAGTTGCCGGCCCCGGAGGTGGAACGGCAGATATCCCGGTCGGTACAATTTGGATTGCGGTTGGTGATGAAAGCGATGTCAAGACTTTCAAGTTGTCGGAGGATTTTGGGCGTGACATAAACTTGGCCATCGCGACAAACAAGGCAGTTTCACTTCTCCTTGATTTTATACGCGAGAAGTTGGGTGTGTCAGGAGAATAATTACATAAAAAAGCTTAAATACACATGCAATTGGTAAGATTGTTTTGTGTATTTGCGAAAAGATTGTAATTTTGCACCCTGTTTGGAATAGGTATCAATTAACGAATTAGAAAAATTGAGATAGCAATGTCGAAAATTTGTCAAATCACAGGAAAGAAGGCACAGATAGGTTGCAATGTGTCTCACTCAAAGCACCGCACAAAGAGAAGCTTTGATGTAAACCTCTTCAGCAAAAAGTTCTACTATGTAGAGGAAGGATGCTGGATTAGCCTCAAGATCAGTGCTGCTGGTCTTCGTCTTATTAATAAAGTCGGTCTTGATGCTGCTCTGAAACAGGCTGTTGCCAAAGGTTATTGCGAGTGGAAAGACATTAAAGTTATAGGAGAATAATCGTTATGGCAAAGAAAGCTAAAGGCAATAGAGTGCAAGTCGTTCTGGAATGCACGGAAATGAAAAACAGCGGTATGCCTGGAACAAGCCGTTACGTGACGACTAAAAATCGCAAGAACACCCCTGAGCGTCTTGAATTGAAGAAATATAATCCTATTCTTAAGAAGATGACTCTTCATAAGGAAATTAAGTAAAAGGAGATTGGAATATGGCAAAAAAAGCGGTCGCTACCCTTCACGAAGGGTCTACAGATGGTAGAGCTTATTCAAAAGTGATAAAGATGGTTAAGAGTCCGAAGACCGGTGCTTATATATTTGATGAGCAGATGGTGCCCAACGAGGCTGTCAAGGATTTCTTCAAGAACTAAAATTGATATCTAATATAGGAAAGAGGATGTGTATTGAATGTACATATCCTCTTTTTTCATACAAGGAACTCTACAACAAGAGTTCCTCTTTTTTTGATCAGCATTTGCAAGTGAAGATGAATGCGTTGGGAAAATGTTTCTGTAAATCAGTGGGCAGAGCCTTGAAAATGCCGAACATGGCACTTCCACTTCCTGACATTTGGGCATAAATGGCCCCCAGCCGATAGAGATTTTGCTTTATCTCGCCCAAGATGGGGAATTGTTCGAACGCAGGAACTTCAAAATCATTCGTCAACGTTTCACGCCAGCTTTCAACCGGCATTCTGACAATTTCATTGCAACTTTTGGCGGGCCGCTGAGGAGTAATTCTGTTGTATGCGTCGCGGGTTGATACCGATGCGTCGACTTTGACAATGGCGATGTAGAGACCTTCCAATCGGCGACAAACATAATCTGCCGGGGAGAGGATTTCTCCGATTCCCGTTGCGAAAGAAGGCTCCGCGGTTATAAAGAACGGGCAGTCGGCGCCGAGGCGCGCGGCATACCGTTCCATTTCCGCAATGCCCATGTTCAGCCTGAACCTTTCATCCAGCAGCCTGACCATGTAGGCTGCGTCACTGGAACCGCCTCCAAGTCCTGCCTGCGAGGGGATGCGCTTGAATAAATGAGCGTGTATTCGTGGAAGCTGAAAGTTTTTCTTGAGTAGGTTGTATGCCTTGACAACCAAATTGTCTTCTTCTTTGCATTCCACGGCGTCACCGGAGGTCTTGAGGTCGCAATCTGTCGAACAGGGAAACTCGTCACTCATCAGTTTGATTTCCAGGGTGTCGGTAAGCGGGATAGGGTAGAAGACCGTTTCAATGTCGTGGTAGCCGTCTGGCCTGACACTTACAACGTTCAGGCCAAGGTTTATTTTGCAGCAGGGAAATGTAATCATAAACGTTAGGTTCTGTTTGCTTTTATTCAATCATCTGCAAACTTACATAAAATTATTGTATTTGGCCCTTGCTGAATCAAGAAAAAAGATTTCATTGAAAGAAATGAGGTGGGCCGGCTGTTCTTGAAGGATGCAACACGCCTTCTTGTTTGTGTATATAATCACATTAATGCGTATTTGGTTAAATAAAATAAAATCAAGATTGAAAATTAACACAATATTGTTAATGTATTAAGGATTTGCTTATCTTTGCCCAAAGAGTAATCAAAAGACGAATTGAAAGGTTATGAAGCAAAGAACAATATGGACTATTGCCATCATCATGGGACTCTCGTTCCTGGCCCTTCTCTATCTCCAGTTGAATTACATACAGGAGATGGCCGACATGAAGAAGGAGCAGTTTGACGAGAGTGTGATGAGAGCGCTTTATCAGGCTTCACGCAATCTCGAACTCAACGAGACCCTACGCTATTTGGAGAAAGATGTGAACGAGACGGAGCGCAAGGCTTTTCGCCGGGATTCCGTCGGAACGCGTTCGGGAGCTTTGAGTCCAGACGGGTCGATACAGCAGTCTCACTCTTTCTCGGTGGCCGGCAAGGACGGCACCATCTATTCGTCCTTTCAGCTCAAGACCATAGAGACCCGACCGGCACAGCGCCCCAAGGCCATGATTCTGAAAAGCGACAAGAACTCCATTTCCGAAGCCTCGAAGTCGCTTCAGGAAATAGTCAAGAACCGATACATCTATCAGAAAGCTTTGCTCGACGAGGTGGTCTACTCGATTCTCTATTCCGCCAGCGACAAGCCACTGAAGGAACGAATCAACTTCAAGCTGCTCGACCAGGACTTGAAGGCCGAGATGATAAACAACGGGGTGAACATCCCCTATCACTTCACTGTCTGCACGCAGGACGGGCGTGAGGTTTATCGTTGTCCGGATTATTCCGCTGACGGAGAAGAGAACACCTATTCGCAGCCGCTGTTCCGAAACGACCCCTCGGCAAAGATGGGCGTCGTCAGAGTCCATTTCCCCGACATGGGCAGCTACATCTTCTCTTCGGTGAAGTTCATGATTCCCAGCATTGTCTTCACTTTCGTGCTGTTGGTGACCTTCATCTTTACGATTGTGGTCGTCTTCCGCCAGAAACGTTATACGGAAATCAAAAACGACTTCATCAACAACATGACCCACGAATTGAAGACACCCATCGCAAGCATTTCGTTGGCGGCCCAGATGTTGAACGACAAGAGTGTCGCCAAGAGCGAAACCATGATGGCCCATTTGGGAGGCGTCATCAACGACGAGAGCAAACGCCTGCGGTTCTTGGTAGAGAAAGTGCTGCAGATGTCCATGTACGACCGCAAGAAGGCTGTTTTGAAGAAGAAACAGGTAGACCTGAATGAGATGATAGAGAACATCGGCAACTCGTTCACCTTGCGCGTGGAGCATACGGGCGGAAAGATTTTCACCGACATAGAAGCGGTCGATTCCACAATCTATGTGGATGAAATGCACTTCCAGAACGTGATTTTCAATCTGTTGGACAATGCCGTGAAGTATCGCAAACCCGAAGAACCGCTGAACTTGTATCTGAAGACTTGGAACCAGGGCAACATGGTATGCTTCTCGGTGCGCGATACGGGCATTGGCATTAAGCGCGACAACCTGCGTAAGGTCTTCGACAAGTTCTACAGGGTTCATACTGGGAATGTCCACGATGTCAAAGGCTTCGGTCTTGGCCTGGCCTACGTCAGGAAGATGATAGACCTGCATGACGGCGACATAAGGGTGGACAGCGAGTACGGCAAAGGCACGAAGTTCACCGTTCGCCTGCCTTTCGTCGTCGACGCTTGACATTGACTTGGTAAAGATGAAATAAGAAAACGGAAACCATTTAAATGATATGATTATGGAAGATCAACTGAAAATCTTATTGTGTGAAGATGATGAAAACCTGGGCATGTTGCTCCGTGAGTATTTGCAAGCCAAAGGTTTTGTTGCAACCCTTTGCCCCGACGGCGAACAGGGTTACAGAGAGTTTATGAAAAGCAAGTTCGACATCTGTGTGCTGGACGTGATGATGCCAAAGAAGGACGGCTTCACCTTGGCACAGGAGATACGTCAGGCCAACGCGGAAATCCCCATCATCTTCCTGACGGCCAAGACCCTGAAGGACGACATACTGGAAGGGTTCAAGATTGGTGCCGACGACTATATCACGAAGCCCTTCTCCATGGAGGAACTCGTGTTGCGTATCGAAGCCATCCTGCGCAGGGTTCGCGGCAAGAAGAACAAGGAGTCTACCTTGTACCACATCGGCCGCTTCACGTTCGACACGCAGAAGCAACTGCTCACGATTGGCGAGAAGCAGACCAAGCTGACGACCAAGGAGAACGAATTGCTGGCCCTCCTCTGCTCGCATGCGAACGAAATCCTGCAACGCGACTTCGCCCTGAAGACGATTTGGATCGACGACAACTATTTCAACGCACGCTCCATGGACGTCTATATCACCAAACTGCGCAAGCACTTGAAGGACGACGACCAAATTGAAATCATCAATATCCATGGCAAAGGATATAAGCTGATTACGCCTGAAGAGGTTTGATTCGAAACGCGAAGCGCACTGACTGAACACCTTAATTAGTATTAAATAAACCTTGCCGCTTGATGAATTTGAGGCGGAAAAGCAGCGGCAAGGGATGTTTTTATTAACTTTGCAACATAGAAATAGCACCCCGGCCTGCCGCTGGCACGAAAGTGCGAGAGGAAAGTCCGGGCGACATAGAGCACTCCGCTTCTGAAAATGGAAGGCGATGGTGACATCGGGTATAGGCAGAAGAAAACAACCGCCTTGCAAAAGGTAAGGGTGAGAAGGTGGAGCAAGAGACCACCAGGCACCAAGTGATTGGTGTGCTGTGCCGGCCGGAGGTCGCAAGTTCATGTAAACCGCAGGATGAAAGCTGCTCGTTTGACATTGCGTGTCACGCAATACTGCGGAGGGTGGAACGCTTGAGCCGTGGGGTGACCCATGGATTAGATAAATGGCAGGCGTTCTTGCCGGCCTTCTCGGTAGGCGAGAATACAGAACCCGGCTTATAGGGGTGCTATTTCTTTTTTTTCTTTTGAATCCATCACATGTTTCTTCTTTTGCAATGACATGGAACTACCTGACTTTATGAAGTATAAGGACAAATTCACGAGAGTGGGTTTCGTCGAGAAGATTCAACGAATCGCCAAGCGGTCGGGGGCCAAGTTGGTTTATGTGGCCCTTGTCTTGTATTACACGTTGGAGAGCGACAGGGTGTCGGTGAAGGACAAGGCCATCATCATCGGCGCCTTGGGCTATCTGATCAGTCCGATGGACATCGTGCCCGACGCCATTCCTATCGCCGGCTTGAGCGACGACATTGCCGTGTTGATTTACGTGCTCAGGAAGATTTGGGGCCAGGTGTCGGAAGACGTGAAAGTCAAAGCGAAGGCGAAGTTGAGTACGTGGTTTGACGACGAGGAAATGCTGTCGGCCGATTGTTTGTTTGATGAAGACCCGACGCAAGATCCGGTCTGACCATGCCGAAGTGCTCTTCCTTCCCTCAAAAAATCGCCACTGGAGGCTCGTTGCCCGAAATATAGATTTTTGGAGCTGAAAAGCCGTTGTAGGGAGTGAAGTCTCAGGCTTCAACCCCCGCAAGAAAGCCACGGGTGCCGTCATGCGAGCCTGCTCTCCCGCCATCCAGGGGGCAGCCGACCGCAACCATGGCCATCCTATCGCCCTTGCAGCCCGTGCCTTTGCATGCCTACAGGTGCCTCCCCTAACCCCTCCCGAGGAGGGGAATGCCTCTGGGGAAGCCCGTGCATTGGAGTTGGTAATAGTTGGTGATGGATGGTCTTCGTCTATCCCTTTTCTCATCGACACCTTTTTGGCTTCTGAAAGAGTAGCTTTGAGCTTATGAAAAGGCTGCTTCTGACTTCCGAAAGGACTGCTCCTGCAATTTGAAAGAGCTGCTTCTGGCTTCCGAAAGGACTGCTCCTGCAATTCGAAAGAGCTGCTTCTGGCTTCCGAAAGTCGAACACTTCACCCATCATTCCCGACAACAATCGCCACAAACGTAAAAAGACCAAGACCTTCGGCCTAGTTCCTCACCAATCAAGCTTGGACAGGGTAGCTCGCTTCGCTCGCACCCCTGCCCTCTAAAAGGACCAACCGCCAAGGCGGTTGCATGCTCAATACACCATGCCTGTGTTGCAATGGAGATTAGACGATAAATGAGGTCGCATGCTACCGCAACTTAGTTGCATGCCAATCACCATCGCTGTGTTGCAATGGCCGATTGGGAGATAAATGAGATTGCATGCTACCGCAACGCGGTTGGCCTTTTTAGAGGGCAGGGGTGCGAGCGCAGCGAGCTACCCTGCCTGGCGCGCGACAACAAGAAACTAGGCCGTAGGCCTTGGTCTTTTTACATTTCCAGCTGCACCTCGGGCCAACTGCCTGGCGGTTGTATGCACAATACACCATCGTTGTGTTGCAATGGACGATTGGGGGTTATCGCCAGAATGTTATCGAATGCGCCGGAGATGACTGTAGGGTATAAATAAAAGAACAAGAGATATATCCTCGACGATATATCTCTTGTTTTGTAGTCGGTACGAGAATCGAACTCGTATGCCAAGATTGAGAATCTTGTATCCTAACCGTTAGATGAACCGACCGTCAGCTCTCAGCAATTATCCGCGGAAGGAGGGGGATTCGAACCCCCGGTACGGGAACCCGTACGGCAGTTTAGCAAACTGCTGGTTTCAGCCACTCACCCATCCTTCCTCAAGGAATGTCCTTTTGCTGAGCATTGTTTTTCAAATGCGGTGCAAAGGTAGGTGTTTATTTTCATTCTTCCAAACGTTTTGAATGATTTTTTTTGCCATTTTGTAAAATAATTGTTCCACTTCATGGCCCCGTTCGGACTGTAGTGCTTGATATTCAGAGGGATTATTGCGGAACCGACAGGGTGATTGCTCAAATCATTGCGGGCCCAAAGGGGCTTCCAATGATGTCCAAGAAGCCTAAACTTTAAATCAAGACGCATGCCATCGTATCGCTCTTGTTGCGTGCCCCCGCTTGCTTCAAAAGTTTATGGTCATTCTACAGGTGCCTCCCCTGACCCCTCCCGAGGAGGGGAATGCCTCTGGGGAAGCCCGTACATTTCTTCATCCATCATTCTCGACAGCAATCACCACAAGCGTAAAAAGACCAAGACCTTCGGCCTAGGTCTTTTTACATTTCCATCTGAACCACGGACCGACCGTCTGGCGGTTGCATGCGAGTGTACCATGCCTATGTTTTCATGACTGATTTTGGGGCAAATGCGGTCGCATGCACGGTGGGTGGTGGCGAACAGAAAGCATTTAGACGTGAAGCATTTTGCAACTTGTTGCATAATGGCATGAAAGACCGCGCGTTTTATGGAGATTTATCCGTAATTTTGCAGGCGGAATGCAATGGCGTTTCGAGAAATGGTAGATACGGCAATCTTTACGGCATGGGATGAATGAAAAAAAGTCCATACGGATTCAATAACACAAAACAGAAAATTTGCAGAGATGGAATCATTGACAGAGTTATATAGAATAGGTATCGGGCCATCGAGCAGTCACACGATGGGGCCGCAGAAGGCCGCCAAGCTGTTCCTGGACAGGTATTCGGCAGCCAAGTCGTTCAAGGTGATACTTTATGGCAGCCTGGCCGCTACGGGAAAGGGCCACATGACAGACGTGGCGATTGTCAACACGCTCAACCCCGCAGGCAAAGTGGACATCGAATGGCAGCCGCAAGTGTTCCTGCCCTTTCATCCCAATGGCATGAAGTTCTTCGCCTATGGTGAAAACCATGAGTCGCTGGGGGAGTGGACGGTCTACAGCGTAGGCGGAGGAGCACTTTCGGAGGGCACCGAAGACACGGGCGTCTTCACGCACCGGCATATCTATCCGCTCACAACCATCAAAGACATCATGGGCTGGTGCTATGAGAACGGGCGTTCTTACTGGGAATATGTCGACATGTGTGAGAAACCGGAGATATGGGAATATCTGCATGAAGTGTGGGAAATCATGAAAGCCGCGGTGGAACGCGGTATCAACCACGAAGGCGTGCTGCCGGGACCGCTGGGGTTGGCCCGCAAGGCTTCCACCTATTATATCAAGGCATGTGGCTATAAGCCGTCCCTTCAGAGCAGGGGGATGGTCTACGCCTATGCGCTGGCCGTGAGCGAAGAGAACGCTTCGGGTGGCAATATCGTCACGGCACCTACCTGCGGCGCGTGCGGCGTGGTGCCCGCCGTGCTCTATCATTTGTACAAAGGACATAATTTCAGCGAGATCAAGATACTTCATGCCTTGGCGACGGCCGGCCTGTTTGGCAACATCGTGAAGCAGAACGCGTCCATCTCGGGTGCCGAAGTGGGCTGCCAGGGCGAGGTGGGCGTGGCGTGTGCCATGGCCAGCGTGGCCTCTTGCCAACTGTTCGGCGGCAGCCCGTCGCAGATAGAGTATGCGGCGGAGATGGGGCTGGAGCACCATTTGGGCATGACATGCGACCCCGTATGCGGACTTGTGCAGATTCCGTGCATCGAGCGCAACGCCTTTGCGGCCTGTAGGGCGCTGGATGCACAATTGTACGCGTCTTTCTCCGACGGCCAGCACCGCGTGTCGTTCGACCGCGTGGTGGAAGTGATGAAGCAGACGGGGCACGACATCCCGTCACTTTACAAGGAAACCAGCAGAGGAGGCTTGGCCAAAGGCTTCGCGGAATAGGCAAATGCAAGGAGACTATCGACATATCTTGAAGTATATCGGCGTTTTCGGCGGCGTCCAGGGACTGATATTGTTGCTGGGAGTCGTCAAAAACAAGCTGGTGGCCGTGTTGATCGGCCCTGCGGGCGTTGGGCTTCTGTCGTTGTTCAACTCCATCGTCCGCTTGATGTCCGACACCACCGGTCTCGGCATTTCCGTCAGCGGAACACGCATGATTGCCGGCTGCCTGTTGGAGGACGAGCGACGGGACGCCGTTCGGCTGGTTCGCCAATACGCGCTTGTGGCCGGCGGCGGCGGGCTGGTCGTCACGGCGTCGTTGGCCTATCCCTTGAGCCGGTGGCTGTTCGGCGACGGCGAGCACATGCTGGGCCTTCTGTTGATTGCGCCTGTGGTTGCGCTGACGATTTTGGCGGGGGGTGAACTCTGCGTGCTGAAGGGCTTGGGGCGTCTGCGCCAGCTGGCTCTCGTGTCCGCCCTGTCCATTGTGGTTGTCCTGTTGCTGACAATCCCTATCTATCTCTTGCTGGGCATTGACGCCATAGTCCCGTCTCTGCTGGTGGCGGCGGTTGTCAATTATGGCATGGCCGTGGCCTGCTCCGCCCGGGTCGTGCCTTTGGATTGGTCTGTGGAGTTGTCCTGCTTGTGGAAAAACCGACACCTGTTGCGAATCGGCTTGGCGTTCGTCGTCGCGGCGGTGTTCGGGAGTGGCGTGGACTTGCTGGTCAGATACTATATCAACAGTATGGGCGGCACCTCGGTTCTGGGTATCTACAATGCGGGGTACATGATGTGCATGAGTTATGCCGGAGCCTTCTTCGCTTCCATGGAAACGGACTACTACCCACGGTTGTCCCGGGTGGACAAGCTGGGGGATGGACTGAACGAGGTGGTGAATCGCCAGATTGAGGCGACGACGCTGATGGTTTCGCCGCTCCTGTTGCTGTTCATTCTCGGTAGTCCCATACTCATACCTTTATTATATAGTGGGAAATTCGCCGCAGCCATACCCATCGTCAGATGGGGAATGCTTGCCATGTACATCCGTTGCCTTACACTGGCTATCGAATATATAGCCCTGTCTCGCAACAAGACAGGCAGTTATGTGCTGACGGAAGCCGTGAGCTATGGGGCGCAACTCGCTTCCTTGATTGCCGGCTATGCCGCAGGAGGCATTCAAGGGGCGGGCGTTGGAATGCTTGTGGCCGGGGGAGTGGAACTGATATTTGTATTGTTGTATGGAAAAGTCTATTACAAATATCAGCTGAAAGGCAGGACTTGTCTTGTTTTCATCACATCATTTGCGCTGGCCACCGCTGCCGTCTGGGTGTCGACGTGTGCAGACGGGCTGTGGCTTTGGCTGCTGGGTGGCGGTGTGCTGCTTGTAAACGTGGCATATTCAATAGTCACCTTTACGTTTCTCGTTGCGCGTGAAAAAGAAGATTCCCGCCAGCGTGAAGAGTAGGGGCAGCAGAAGAAGCAGGTTGTATCTGGTCAGGTCGAAGGCATACAGCAGTGTCATCAGTATCACTCCCGCGTAGACCATGGGCAATCCGAGCCATTCTTGTATCGTTTTCTTCATGAACAAAGCAAATTGTTGTTGCAAAGATAACAATTCATTGGGGAAATAAGGCTGCGCAACCATCCATTTGTGGCCTTTTGATGTAAAATAAGTTAAAAACGGCGTTGGATGGACAATCAGTACTTCGATATGTAAAGAAAAAGGGCTACCTTTGCACCGCATTTTAAAGAATGCGTATTTATTTTTTTATTTATTATTTATTTCATAAGTATGAATCAATACGAAACCGTTTTCATTTTGACTCCCGTTTTGTCTGATGAACAGATGAAGGAAACGGTCGCTAAATTCAAGAAGCTGCTCACCGACAATGGTGCCGAGATTCTGAATGAAGAGGCTTGGGGACTGAAGAAGATGGCTTACGCTATCGACAAGAAATCAACAGGTTTCTACACGCTGTTGGAGTTCAAGGCTGAGCCAACCATCGTAAACACGCTTGAGACAGGCTATCGCCGTGACGAAAAAGTCATTCGCTACATGACCGTGCGTCTTGACAAGTATGCTGTACAGTATGCGGAGAAGCGTCGTAACAAACTTGGTAAAAAAGAGGAGGCTTAATTATGGCAGAGCAGAAAAAATCAGAAATTCGTTATTTGACAGCTCCTTCCATCGACACGAAGAAGAAGAAGTATTGTCGTTTCAAGAAGAGCGGTATCAAGTATATCGACTACAAGGATCCCGAGTTCCTCAAGAAGTTCTTGAATGAGCAGGGCAAGATTCTTCCGCGTCGCATTACAGGAACATCTCTGAAGTATCAGCGTCGTGTGGCACAGGCTATAAAGCGTGCTCGCCAGATAGCACTGCTTCCTTATGTAACCGATTTGATGAAGTAATTGAAGAGGAGGATACACAATGGAAATTATACTGAAAGAAGATATTATCGGACTTGGATACAAGAACGAGATTGTTAGCGTGAAGGATGGCTACGGCCGCAACTACCTCATTCCGCAGGGAAAAGGTGTCATCGCTTCGGTAAGTGCGAAAAAGGTGCTGGCCGAGAACTTGAGGCAGCAGGCCCACAAACTCGCGGCTTTGAAAGCCGAAGCCGAGAAGAAGGCCGAAGCTCTGGCCGGCGTGGCTCTGGAGATTGTCGCCAAGGTGGCTGCCACCGGCCATCTCTATGGCTCGGTTAATGCTGCAATCGTGGCCGACGAACTTGCAAAGAAGGGCATTGAAGTTGATCGCAAGATCATCACGATGCACGACATCAAGAAGGTTGGCGACTACGAGGCCGTTGTCCACTTCCATAAGGACGTAGAGGTGAAGGTGCCCGTCAAGGTTGTTGCGGAGAACGCGCCTGTCGAGACTCCGGCACCAGCTGTAGAGGAAGCTCCCGCGGTGGAGTCCCCCGAGGCTCTGCAGGAAGAGGCCTAAAGTGAAAAAGATATTTTTAGCACTGTAAAGCAAATCTATATAAAAATCCCTTTTGCCTCTCATGGCAATTGGGATTTTTTGTTTACGCAGTTTAAGTTTAATCATAATGAAACAATAGAATAAGATGAAGAAAGCGTTTGTATTCCCAGGTCAAGGTGCCCAGTTCGTAGGCATGGGCAAGGATCTTTATGAAACAAATCCGTTGGCCAAAGAGCTGTTCGACAAGGCCAACGAAGTTCTTGGCTTCGATATAACCTCCATCATGTTTGATGGCACGGCAGATGAATTGAAACAAACGAAGGTTACGCAGCCGGCCGTGTTCCTGCATAGTGTCATTTCAGCCTTGTGCATGGGCGGGGCCTTTGCCCCAGACATGGTTGCAGGGCATTCCTTGGGTGAGTTTTCCGCTTTGGTGGCCGCCGGCGCGCTGACTTTTGAAGACGGATTGTGCCTTGTCCACGCACGTGCCTTGGCCATGCAGAAGGCTTGTGAAGTTGCTCCCGGAACAATGGCAGCCATCATCGGCCTCCCTGACACAAAGGTAGAAGAGGCTTGCGCGGAAGTTTCAACAGACGGCAACGTGGTGATTCCTGCCAACTACAACTGCCCCGGTCAGTTGGTCATATCTGGAAATGTAGACGCCATCAACGCGGCGTGTGACAAATTGAAGGCCGAGGGAGCCAAGCGTGCGTTGCCGTTGCCTGTGAGTGGTGCCTTCCATTCGCCTTTAATGCAACCGGCCAAGGACGAACTTCAGTCTGCCATCGAGTCGACGGCGTTCAACGCACCGAAATGTCCGGTATATCAGAACGTCGACGCAAAGCCCTATACGGATCCTGACACCATCAAGGCCAATCTCATCGCGCAGTTGACGAGTTCCGTCCGTTGGACGGCAACCGTAGAGAACATGATTGCAGATGGGGCAGAGGACTTCACTGAATGCGGTCCCGGCAAGGCATTGCAAGGAATGATAGGAAGAATCAATAAGAACGTATCAGTTCACGGAATCCAGTAAATGATCATATATCAAGTTTTGCCGCGCCTTTTCGGGAATCAGAAGGACGACCGGAAAGCGAGCGGTGACATCCAGGAGAATGGATGTGGCAAGCTGAACGACTTCAATGTGAAAACATTGGAGTCGATTCGCGCTATGGGAGTGACCCATCTTTGGTACACAGGAGTGATTCGCCATGCCACCACCACCGATTATTCAGCGTATGGCATTCCGTGCCAAAATGCGGAAGTGGTGAAGGGGAAGGCGGGCAGCCCTTATGCGATAGTAGACTATTATGATGTAGATCCCGACCTTGCCGTAGACATCCCTCGACGGATGGAGGAGTGGGAGTCGACCATTGAGCGCACGCATAAAGCCGGCATGAAGGTAATCATCGACTTTGTGCCTAATCATGTGGCACGTGAATATCATTCTGTATGCAAGCCTTCAGAGGTGAAGGACTTGGGTGAAGGAGACGATAGTTCGTTGCCCTTTTCACCAGACAACAACTTTTACTATTGTGGAGGACAACCGTTGGACTTGGGCAGGATTCTTACAGGTGGTCAGACCTATGCGGAATGCCCTGCCAAAGCCACTGGAAACGATTGTTTTTGCAATGCACCCAGCTCGTCAGACTGGTATGAAACGGTCAAATTGAACTATGGCATAGACTATGTCAATGGACATGTCAAAGACTTTTCAGCCAATGCTATCCCCGATACGTGGTTCAAAATGCGTGACATACTCATGTTTTGGACCGCCAAAGGAATCGATGGTTTCAGGTGTGATATGGCCGAAATGGTTCCCACGGAGTTCTGGTCTTATGCCATCAGCCACGTGAAAGCGGCCTGTCCTGACATCATTTTCATCGGTGAAGTATATAATCCCGGCCTGTATCGGAACTACATCGCTTCGGGTTTCGACTATCTTTATGACAAGGTGGGGATGTACGACTGCCTGCGAGGAGTTATTGAGGGCCATCGAAATGCCGGTGACATCACGGGGCAGTGGCAGGCTACCGATGACATTGGAGGACACATGCTTTACTTCCTGGAGAATCATGATGAACAGCGAATCGCAAGTTCCTTTTTTGCGGGAGACCCCTGGAAGGCCATTCCTGCCGTTCTTGTCAGCTGCATGTTGAAGGGGAATCCTTTCATGCTCTATGCCGGACAGGAAGTTGGCGAAAAGGGAATGGACGATGAAGGGTTCAGCGGTCGTGACGGAAGGACTACCATCTTTGACTACTGGAGTTTGCCGATGTTGCAGCGTGCATTCTATGGAAAGGGAGAGAGTAGTCCGGAAGAACGTGCCTTGCGGGCCAAATACCAAAAGGTCATGCGTCTTGCCGAGGATGAAAGGGCAATCAGCCAGGGTGCTTTCTTCGACCTGATGTATGTCAACGGCGTGCTCTTTCAAAAGCAATATGCCTGGTTGCGGAAATTTGATGATGAAGTTGTGCTTATCGTGGTAAACTTCTCCGGAGAAGTCGTGAATTGCGAAATAGCAATCCCAGAGTATGCTTTTGAAGTCTTGTCACTTTGCAAGGGTACATTTAGAGGTACCGAATTGTTGACGAATCAGTCGGTTGTGCTGGATGTGGATAGCGCAGTCGGCATTCCTGTTGTGCTGAATCCATACGACGGAGTCGTTATCAAGTGGGTACAGGAATAGGTTGGCGGTAGAGGTATGCCTGCCGACAAGCGACAACAAAAAAGAAGTGAGACACTGACGTTGGTTCAGGTCTCACTTCTTTTTTTCTTACAAAGTCAAACTGCGATGAGGTTGTTCATCGACATCAGTGATTCTGCTTGACTTCAATTTCCTCTTTCATGTCGATGAACTGCCCGTCTGCATTGTAAAACTCATATTGCAGGAAGGCCAACTTCTGGGATGGGATGATATGGATGTTGAAACCATATTTCATCTGCCATTTGCGTTTCAACGACAAGATTCCCTGGTTGATATAAGCGGCAACATAAGGATGCACATGAAGATAAATCTTCTTGATACCAATCTTGTTGACCAATCGGTCAATCTTGCCTTCCAGTTGATCCGTGAACAGGATACTCGACCTGATTTTGCCACTTCCATTGCAGGTGGGGCAGGTTTCGTCTACATTCACGTCCATGGCCGGGCGCACCCGTTGCCGTGTTATCTGCATCAATCCGAACTTGCTGAGCGGCAGGATGTTGTGGCGCGCTCGGTCATTCTGCATGTTCTTGCACATGCGTTCATAGAGGAGTTGGCGGTCTTCCGCCAGATTCATGTCGATGAAGTCGACTACGATGATACCGCCCATGTCGCGCAATCTCAACTGCCTTGCCAATTCATCGGCCGCTCCGAGATTCACGTCGAGCGCATTTGCCTCCTGTCCGTTTTCCGAGCGGGTTCTGTTGCCGCTGTTCACGTCTACGACATGCAAGGCCTCTGTATGCTCGATAATCATGTAAGCACCATGCTTGTAATTGACGGTTTTCCCAAAACTTGACTTGATTTGTCGGGTAACATTGAAGTTGTCAAAGATTGGAACCTTTCCAGTATATAGCTTGACAATATTCTGTTTCTCCGGAGAAATCAGGGTAATATAGTGCTTTATCTCCTTGAATACGTCTTCATTGTTGACGTAAACATTTTCAAAGCTTTCGTTAAACAGGTCTCGAAGCATGGCTATCGCTCTGCCCGTTTCCTCAAAAACAAGTTGAGGACGCTTCGGGGACTTCTGTATTTTAACCAAAGCTGCTTCCCATCGCTGGGCCAATATCTTCAATTCCGTATCAAGCTCTGCCACTCGTTTCCCTTCAGCCACCGTTCTGACAATGACGCCGCAGTTCTTCGGTTTTACGCTTTGGATGAGTTGCTTGAGTCGGGCCCTTTCTTCGCCGCTCTTGATTTTGGATGATACGGAAACTTTGTCTCCAAAAGGGATAAGCACCAGATATCTTCCGGCAAAGGACAGTTCCCCTGTGAGTCGGGGGCCTTTGGTCGAAATAGGTTCCTTTACGATTTGCACAAGCACCTCCTGACCGACAGAAACGGTCTGTTGTATGCTGCCGTCCTTCTTCAGGTCAGGCAACTTCGAGGCTTTGGCAAAAGGATAGAGTTTTTTCCTATCGCTAACTACTTGTTTCAAATACTTAGTGTAGGAATTGAATTGGTTACCCAAGTCAAGGTAATGAAGAAAAGCGTCACGTTCATAGCCTACGTCTACAAAGCATGCGTTAAGGCCGGGCATTATCTTTTTTACTTTTGCCACATAGATGTTTCCTACCGAGAAAGAAGCTTGTTTGGGCTCATTCTGATACTCAACAAGATTCTTGTCTTCCAGCAGGGCAGTCGAAATCTCTTTCTCCCGAACATCAATTACAACTTCGCTGGTCATTTCTTCTTTCCTTAAATTATTTCTTACAAATTAAAAATTGGGGGTATGTCAAGAAATCACTTGCTGAAATTGACATACCCCATAGGTCGTTTAGACTATAATGCAAGCAACTGACAATTACTTGCTCTTATGTCTATTCTTACGTAATCTCTTTTTACGCTTGTGTGTGGCCATCTTGTGACCCTTCTTTTTCTTTCCGTTTGGCATAATTAAAAAATTAAAATATTATAATATTGTTATATTGCTTATTCGTTCTTCATTTGCTCTACAAAACTTTTGGCGGGCTTGAAGCTCGGCAAGTCGTGTGCGTCAATCGTCATCGTGGTGTTCTTGAGAATGTTGCGAGCGGTCTTGGCAGCCCGGTGCTTGATGATAAAGCTTCCAAATCCACGAAGGTATACGCATTCCCTCTTCTCTAAAAGACTATCTTTTATAGTTGCCATAAAGCTTTCCACAACTACGGTCACATCTTTTTTAGCAACGCCGGTTTCATTTGCAATCTCGTTGATGATATCTGCTTTAGTCATAATTACTTATATGTATGTTTTTGATTATATCTTTTCAAGCTGCAAATATACGGGTTTTTCACTTGATATGGAAATTTATCTTTGTTTTTTTCCCCTTTTAGCCTTCTTTTGGACAGGAACTATCTAATGTTCATGAGATTATGTGTCGTTTTGAATTGAAACCGACACGTTTTTTCTGCTATGCAAAAGAGGAATAATCGGGGATGAAATGGAATACTGAGAAGTTATGGGAGCGTGCAATCTTTCCGCAGTCATCATATTCAAATGAGAACATGATGGAATAGGGGACGGGGAAGATTTAAGAGAGCGGTATGCGGGGGTCGAACCCGTGACCTTCGGCTTGGGAAGCCAACGCTCTGCCAACTGAGCTAATACCGCACACAAATTTTGCCTTTGAGCCGATACCGGGACTCGAACCCGGGACCTATTCATTACGAATGAATTGCTCTACCAACTGAGCCATATCGGCGTTATTTATTTTGCAGTGCAAAGGTAGCTTATTTTTAGTTAAGCACCAAATTCTTCTGTAAATATTTTTTCAAATTCGTGATATAACCGAGATTTATCCGCAATAATGTTCCTGATTTTTACCAGATTTTGTGCGTTGGGAGAGTTTTTTATCCATAGTCTAAGGTAGCCTGTGGCCGAATACTTTGCTTCCAAGTGACTTTTGAATCTTGCCCATTGCTGCTCCTTTGTCATTGTAGGATAGTGTTCCAATCCAAACAAGACGGCCCGCTGGAATACAACTTTCGGTTCCAAGTCGCGATCTGCTTCCGCCACGATTTTTCCATATATGGAACGAGGCGTATGGCTGGAACTTGCCCGGTGGTCTTCCACGGCCTCTTTCATCACACGAATCTGCTCTGTGGAAAACCACTTCTTGAGCCTTGCATCTGCTACGAGAATCTTGCCGCTTGTAATATGGTGGATAGCCCTGGGACCTTCCATTCCGAGATCGTGGTATGCGGCAATGGTATACGCCATGTTTATATTTGCACCGACCTGGCGTGCCAAAACCAAAGAATTATTGATGACCCTCTTGACATGTTCGGGGCCATGACTGCGCCCAAAGCTGCTGTATCTTGGAAGTATATTGCGTTCAATAAATTCCATTAGGTCAAGGCTGACATGCTCTTGCATAAAAACAGATGATTAAAAGAATAAAAACGAAGCCGACGCTGTCAATCCATATATAAGCATATTCCGTGCGGTCTTTGCCAATATTTCATTCAAGGCGCGGCCTTCCCAAATCATTTTCATTTGCAAATACGACTTGACGTGCAGGGAAGCATAGGGCAGGCAAATGAATGAAATTGGAATAATCGAATGCTGAACTGGATTTGGCGAGACGCTTAGGGCAAGGGCGGCCAGGATGATGCCTGCCAATCCTGCCAGTAAATACAAGCGTGCCCCTCTTTCCGCCCCGATTCTTGTTATCAATGTTCGTTTTCCGGAATGTAGGTCGTTCTCTCTATCTCTAAAATTATTCACCACCAACAAGGTGTCTATGACGCAGCCGCATGAAAAGGACATTAGAAAGACTTGGGGTGTTATAACTTGCGTCGTGCCGGCGTGCGACAAATAGTAGGTTAGGCAAACAGGCACTATGCCAAAAAACAACAATACCAACACGTCGCCTAAGCCCAAATAAGACAGCGTCGTCGTATAAAGAAAACAAAACAAGACGCAGCAAATGCCTACCAATATCATTGTCCAGCCTCCATACCACACAAGCGGAAGTCCTGTCTGGCATGCCAAGCCGGTAGTGATGACAATCCCATACCGCATGGCGGACATGCTGACCCAGCCCTGCGAGCAGGCTCGTGGCGGACCAAGTCGGGTCTCGTTATCATTCCCCTTTTTGCAATCGAAATAATCATTGATGAAATTTGCGTCGATCTGCATAATGAAAGCAAAGGCAAAACAAAGTGCTGCCGCCAGTATGTTGAAATGGTCTTCGCCGCCGTCCTTGAATGCCAAGGAGGCTCCTATCATTACGGGGACAGCTGCTCCAGAAAGCGTCTGAGGGCGCGCCGCCTTTACCCAGGCCTTCACTGAATTGTTTTTAACTTCCTCTGACATGACTCAATTGAAGAAATTCCAACTTAATCCAACTCTGAATATCCTCTCGTTGAACGGATAATGCGGGCTGGCAAAGTAACGTTTGTCACCCATGCCTGCGTTTAGGTGGCTGTACATGACATAGAAGCGTGTATGCTTTAGATAAAAGTTGGCGTAGGCGTTGACAATTGGATAATTGCCGATTTTCACCCTGTTATCAACTCCTTCAGCAGACTTGACATCTCCTTGGACAGCGAACTGCCCAATCAGCGGACTGTAGTCCGGCGCATAATAATTGGTGAAATATCTGACATCGGTGCCGAAATCACAATGGAGCACTTTGGCTATCTTGAATCGTAGATACAGATTTGAATAGACATTCAAGTCAGGCACAGGAAGTTGGCTTTGGTCGCTGGATTTTTGATAGCTGACGACATTCTCCCAATGGAACGGTCCCGCCGATACATCCTGATACAATTGGGCCGTAAACAGGTTGACCGCTTTGCTTCCCTGTTTCACCTGTACGTCCAAATTAGTGCGATTGGCCGCGGTCATTACATAGCTTTGTGCAAAGTATGTGAAGTTGCTCAAATTGTCAACAGCGACTCTCAGTTTTGTTTTGGTTTTTTCGTAAGAGAGCATGCCTGCAATTCTAGAGTGGGTGATTCTTTTCAAATCGTCGTTATCCCACCAGGCATGTCGTCCTTGGTAATGTCTAAAATAGAAGGAAGGGCGTATGCGATGAAGGAAAGCACAAGCTTGGAGAGAAAGCGTGTCCCCAAAGAGTTTGAAATTCAAATCCGCACGTGCGTCAATTTTGAGGTCGCCAGAATTAGGTCCGGCGACGTTTGCCTCCAGCATAGCATTGTAATGTAGCAACTTTCCTTGAACTTTACTGATTTGGCCACCTATGCTGATGTCATTCTCTGTGTAAGTCTTGGCTCTCAAAGTGTCAGGAAGGCCATAGTGCTTCAAATCGTAGGAAATAAAAGCTTTCAACCCGGCTTTTGCCCATTTGTTGAAGCCTTCGAGCAACGATATCGCAAAAGTGTTGTTGAATCGGTAATGAGTGGTCTTGTCATAAATGGAATCACCAGTCAGCTTTTCATCGACCTTATAAGTATGGGCATAAAAATTCTCCGGAGTTTGATAAGCCTCGTAGATACGGCGATACCGGTCAAACGACATTGTATGGATAAAGCTCGTTACGGGGACGTATTCGGTTTTTACCCATGCAGTGTCTGCCTTCTTTTTGGAAGCCAATGCCATTAGGCTGTCTGCCGTAGCCTTGTTGATTGAGATTCTGTCTTCTCCTTTCTCTTGGGCATTTCCTGGTTCTTGACCGACAACGGCCGCATCCTTTGGTCGCCCGCCAAAAGACCTTTCTTCTGTTTTTGCATTGTGTCTGTTCCGATTTGATGGTGCATGGTCGTTGTCGCCTTTCTTGTTCTCTTCGGCTGAAGCCAACGCGAATTTCTTCGCCTTGATCTCATCCTCTGTCATCGGAACCTTCCGACTGAACCCCAGACTATACTTGTGGTTGAAGTATACATGAAGATTATCGTTGCGATTCCAGTTTCTTTCCAAAACTGTTGGGATTTCGCTTGCGGAATAATCGTCTGAAAAACTTTCCGGGTGGGTTATATAGTCGTCGTTTGCAACTCCGCCATTTTCCGTAACCTTCTGGTGGTTCGTTGAAAACAACAAATGTGCTTGATACCGGTCGCCGATATAGCTGCCGTAAAGAGTGTAATCAAAATGTGAAGTGCTCTGATTTTGATAGTAGCCTCTGGCGTAGAGATAATCGAATTTGAAGCCAACTCCAAGCCTTTTCCCTGCATTTGCTCCGAATTTAGCTGTGAAATGATCGTCTCCGTTAGTTCTGTTCCCCGAATTGCTATAAGTCAAATTTGTAAAAGGGGATAAAGTTCTGGTGAAATTAAATTGTTCTACGGGAATGACGAAATAGTCATAGGGCTGGGTGAATAGGAAGGAATCATCGAGCGGGCGGTCAATGAAAATCCTGTTGATTCGTGGCGACCCAAGATTGCCCGTCGTATTATACTCTCCTCTCATTCCCGAAGTGAAGACACGATTCATAAACATATAGGAAACGGTGTCTGGAGTCGTGTATGTCATATCGCCGAACCGGCGGTCTATTGTCCAAACTTTGATGCCCTTGGGAATCTCTTTTTCGGAACTTAAAGAGTCAGACCTGTCGGTGTTTCGTCTTGAGATGTTGCCCGAAGGGTCCATTTGGTTATACTGATTCTCTTCAAATTGTGCCATTAAGGGTAATGAAACAATCCAAAGAAGCAAAAACGTAGCAAATTTTTTCATCATTTATTTACGGAGAATACGCAGAGAGACTTCAGCAATCTTCAGCATGACGGCGATTATCAAGGTGATAGTCCCCAGCGGCTTTAGCGAAGAATAGAGATACAGACACACCCCCAACAAAGCAGAAAGCATGAACAGAATATTCAAAATCGTACGCACTTTGAATATTGTATCCACTTGTACTCCCTTGTTCCTCAACTGATGGTGAGGTCGTTTCGCGTACTGCGCCCCGTTGTTTTCTGTCGTTTTGCGTTCCATCCTTACTGTTTGAATAATTCTTTAAAGCTTTCGAATATCTGGTCTTTCCTATCAATGGTCTTGCGCCTGAACTTTCCGGTAAGCCTGTTCAATTTTGTCCCTTTTTTGTTCAAGGCCTCTTTGTCCGTGATCAAATCTTCAGCCTTGGATTTGAAGCCGGAAGGTCTGTCTGTTTCATATTCATAGGAAATGCGTTCTAAAGAAAGGTTTAATTCTCCATCGGCGCAATGGGCGATTATCGTATAATAGAAAACGGCTCTGTCCAGAGATAGGAAATTGTTGCTGAACACAAGCCACTCTTTGAACTTAGCCGCAATGACGTTCGTCTTTGGATTGACAAGGGCGATTGTGCTTTCGTCAAACTGATTCTCACTTTCGGTCAACAAAGTCAATTGCTTATAAGCCATCTCGTAGATGTCTTTTGCGCTTTTGTCGGGTACTGGCAGCAGAAGCGAGAAGACGACCTTTCCTTCCGCATTCACCGGCACTGCACCAGACAAATATTTGGCATTGGACATCTGTTCGTTTGCTTCGGACTTCTCGGACTTTAAATTTGTTCGGACGCCCTTCTGGCGTGCAACGGGGACCGCCCATCCCGCAGTTGTCGAATCCTCCCTCTCTTTGACCGACTTGCCTTTCGAGGCCTCCTCCATCTCTCTCTTGGCTTTCTCCAATTCTTTTTGAGCTTTTTCCAACTTTTTCTGCGCTTCCTCAAGCGTGCGGTTCGATTGTGCGTATCCCACTTGGGCTGTCATCGATACAAAAAACAAAGTCGAAAGAAAAACGTATACTCTCATTGTTGTCATCATCAATTTATGTTATTTAGCAAAAGTACGAATTTATCATGTGAAGCATTGGCTTCGTTCCTATTAAATTGGATTATTTAACATCCTTTCAAATGCTTGTCGGTCGAAGTTCAGACCTTTGTCATTTCAATTCAAGCTGTTCCCTTAATCTGGCGATTTCGTCTCTATATTGGGCCGCTTGTATGAAATCCAGGCTGCGCGCGGCTTCTTTCATCAGTTCCGTTGTGTTGGCAATGCTCTTCTCCAACTCCGGCCTGGTCATGTGCCGGATAATGGGGTCGGCAGCAAATGCCCCTTGGTCGGGTTCGATATATGCGTATTTGGTTTGCGGAGTGGGAGAAACTTCATTTTTGCCAGAACCTATTGGCAATATGCCGCTTACGTCTTTCACTATCTGCTTGGGTGTCAGGCCGTGTGAGGCATTGTATTGCATTTGTATGATTCGTCTTCTGGAAGTTTCGTCCATCGTCCTCTGCATGCTTTCCGTAATCGTGTCGGCATACATGATCACCTTGCCATGGATGTTGCGCGCAGCCCGTCCTGCCGTTTGCGTCAAACTTCTATGCGACCTTAGGAAACCTTCTTTGTCTGCATCCAGAATGGCCACCAAAGAGACTTCCGGGAGGTCCA
Organism: Segatella baroniae DSM 16972 = JCM 13447; assembly: GCF_000426585.1. Taxonomy (GTDB): domain Bacteria; phylum Bacteroidota; class Bacteroidia; order Bacteroidales; family Bacteroidaceae; genus Prevotella; species Prevotella baroniae. Next base: position 24,946 of record NZ_AUFQ01000001.1, on the reverse strand, counting down.
GTCCCTCCCTCAACAGGTTTACACCCACCAAGACGTCAAACAGTCCTGCTCTAAGGTCATTCATAATCTTGACGCGGTCCAGCGTCGCGACATCGCTGTGGATGTAGTTTGCTTTCACCTGATGATTCAGCAGAAACTCCGTCAATTCTTCCGCCATGCGCTTTGTCAATGTCGTCACCAAAGTCCGCTCGCGCCTCTCCACTCTTGTGATGATTTCTTCCAGCAAGTCGTCTATCTGGTTCTCGCTCGGCCTAACCTCTATTTCCGGATCCAAGAGGCCTGTCGGTCTGATAATCTGCTCGACGACGACTCCTTCCGACTCATTCAGTTCGTAGTCAGCCGGAGTTGCGCTGACATAAATGATCTGATTGACAAGACTATGGAACTCCTCGAATTTCAAAGGCCTGTTGTCGAAGGCGGCAGGCAGTCGGAAGCCATATTCAACAAGATTCTTCTTTCTTGCTCGGTCACCGCCGTACATCGCGTTGATTTGGGGGACACTGACATGGCTTTCATCGATCACCATCAGATAGTCTTTTGGGAAAAAGTCCAAAAGGCAATAGGGACGGTCGCCAGCCAGCCTGCCATCGAAATAGCGTGAATAGTTCTCAATTCCCGAACAGTGGCCCAGTTCCTTTATCATTTCCATGTCATACTCCACACGTTCTTTAATTCGCTGGGCCTTAATGTGGTCATGAAGTTCATTAAAGAAATCAATTTGTTCCGTGAGGTCGTCCTGGATATGTCGGATGGCCTCTTCTGTTTGTTCCTTGGAGGTTACGAACAGATTGGCCGGGTATATTTTATATTCTGTGAATGTCGCAATCCGATGGAAAGTGATGGAGTCCAATTCCTCAATGCTGTCTATTTCGTCATCCCACCATGTCACTCTCAATATATGGTCGCTGTAGGCCATGAAGATGTCCACCGTGTCGCCTTTCACCCGAAAGCAACCGCGTTTGAGTTCGATGTCGTTTCTTGTATAGAGCGCGTCCACCAGCCGTCTGAGGAAGACGTTTCTATCAAGTTTGTCGTTCACCCTTATCCCAATGACGCTCGACCTCATCGCAATGGGGCCACCCATTCCATAAATACATGATACGGAAGAAACGACGATGACATCCTTTCTTCCTGACAACAATGCCGACACGGCTCCCAAACGTAGTTTGTCGATCTCGTCATTGATGGCCAAGTCCTTTTCTATATACACATCCGTAGCCGGCAGGTAGGCTTCCGGCTGATAGTAATCATAATAGGATACATAATATTCTACGGCGTTATCCGGGAAAAAGTTCTTCATTTCCTCGTATAGCTGTGCCGCCAAGGTCTTGTTGTGGCTGAGTATGAGTGTCGGCTTGTTTACATTTGCTATGACATTTGCAATCGTATATGTCTTCCCCGAGCCTGTCACGCCCAAAAGAACCTGTGCAAAATCACCTTTCTCTATTCCGTCGGTCAATTGCCGTATCGCTTCGGGCTGGTCTCCGGTAGGAGAAAATTTGGAAGTAAGCTTGAAATTCATACGAACACATTTTGTGCTTGCAAAATTACTAAAAAAGCATATAATTATGTCAATAAGGTTTCCGTTTTAGCTAAAATTTAGGATCCTGCTTTGGTAATCATGGAATTATAATTAACTTTGCAACTCAAAAATGTAAATATAGATGAAGAAAACAACCTTCCTTTCGCTTACTCTTGGTGTCTTCTTGTTGAGTGGTTGTGCGCACGAGTTCAACCTCGTCTATAAGTCGTCGGATTCAAATTACCGATATGAATATGCGAAAGAGTGTTTTGTAAAAGGCAAATATACAAACGCAATCACCCTTCTGACCGAACTGATTACCGTTGAGAAAGGTACGGAGAACGCTCAGGAAAGCCTTTACATGCTCGGGATGGCCAACTATTTCAATCGTGATTATGAGACGGCGGCCCAGACTTTCAAGCGTTACTACCAGTCCTACCCCCGCGGCGTCTATGCCGAGATGGCCCGTTACTATGAAGGTCAAAGCCTCTACCTCAGCACGCCGGAACCTCGTTTGGACCAATCGCAGACCGTGAGCGCCATTGCGGCCTACCAGGAATATCTGGATGCCTATCCGGACGCGAAGCTCAAGAAGGAGGCGCAGCAGCATCTCTTTGAACTGCAAGAGAAGTTGGTGACGAAAGAACTCTATACCGCACGGCTTTATTATGATTTGGGCCCGTATTTCGGCAATTGCACCGAGGGCGGCAACAATTTTGAAGCTTGCATCGTTACAGCCCAGAACGCGCTGAAGGACTATCCCTTTACAGATAGGCGCGAGGATTTCTCCGCTTTAATTATGAAGAGCAAGTACGAATTGGCCCGCCAGAGTGTCGAGGAGAAAAAAGTTCAACGTTATCAGGACGCGGAGGACGAGTGCTACGGGTTCATCAACCAGTTCCCCGATTCCAAATTGAGGAGTACCGCCGAGAAGTACATTGCACGCTGCAAAGCCGTCACAGGCGAGAAGGTGGCTCAAGAGCAATAAGTTCGTATCATCGCAATAAAAATATAAAACAATAATATTATTATGGATTATAAGAAATCAAAAGCCCAAGTCAACACCGTAACTCGTAATATTATGGATCTCTGCGAGGAGACAGGCAATATTTATGAAAGTGTTGCAATCATTGCAAAGCGCAGTAATCAGATTTCACTTGAGATAAAGCAAGACCTGAACAAGAAACTTGCAGAATTTGCTTCTTATAACGATTCGCTGGAAGAGGTGTTTGAAAACCGTGAGCAAATCGAAATTTCACGTTATTATGAGAAATTGCCCAAGCCGACGCTTTTGGCCACACAGGAGTTCATCGATGGCAATATCTATTGGCGTGATCCTGCAAAGGATACGGAAGAAAACTTATAAGTATGATTCAGCGAAAGCAAACCGTATTTCTGCTCATAGCTGCGATATTGAATGTCATTTGCTTGTTCAATCCCTTGGGTGGCGTTCGGCTTGAGGGGATGGGCATTCCGCCGGTCCTTTACAACATCGGCATAAGAAGTGCCACGGGCACATTCGACTTTCTTGCCGTTCCCTTGTTCTTTTTGCTGGCGACAGCTTCCATTCTCTCTGTGGTGGCCATATTCCAGTTTAAAAAACGTCCGGTTCAGTCGAAGCTCTGCCTTTTGAACTGTTGGCTATACGTCCTTTGGTATGTATATGGCGCATTCGTAGTAGGGCACAGCATGTTGCCTTTGGGGCAATTCAAAGCGGATATGAGCATAAGCCTGCCCCTCATATCCCTCATATTGACTTTCATGGCGCGAAGAGGAATCGTCGCAGATGAAAAATTAGTAAAGAGCATGGATAGGATCAGATAGTCCGTTCATGCCCTTTCTGCAACAGATGGTTTGAAATGAATGCCATTTGGTTTTGTTGTTACTCCATGTGAAATCTAATCGCCTTTCTCATCGACAAATTCGCTTGATTCCATCATCTATGAATAAGTTTGCATCCATCTTCTTTCTGCTTGCAGTTTGCATGAATTGTCATGCCCAACTTCGCTGGAACTCTGCCTATCAAAACTACATAGACCAATACAAGGACTTGGCCATTCAAGAAATGTTCCGCTATAATATTCCGGCGAGCATCACTTTGGCCCAAGGACTGTTCGAGAGTGCAGCCGGACGAAGTGAGCTGTCTGTAAAGGGCAACAATCACTTTGGAATCAAGTGCCACGGATGGGAGGGCAGAACGCTTTATCATGACGATGACGAAAGCGGGGAATGCTTCAGGGCTTACAACAATGTTTTCGAGAGCTTTGAAGACCATAGCAAGTTTCTTGCGCGACAGCCGCGTTACGCCTCCCTGTTTCGTCTTGACCGCCGGGATTACAAAGGGTGGGCCAGGGGCTTGAAGGCGTGCGGCTATGCAACCAATCCCAATTATGCCGACCGCCTCATTGAGATTATTCAGCTATACAAGCTCTACACTTATGACCAGGCCAGCAGTTATGACAAGTTCATGGCCCATCATTCTGCCACCGACAGGCCGGCCGTCAAAGGCCAGGCATTGCACCCTATTTCGATTTATAATAAAAATTACTGCATCAGAGTACGGCCGGGAGACACTTTCAAGTTGATAGGCAAAGAGATTGGAATTTCTTATAGGAAAATCGCCAAATTCAATGAGCGGGACAAAAACGACGCACTTGTTCCAAACGAAATCATCTATCTGAAAAAGAAGCGGAAGCATGCCGAAAAGGCCTATAAGAACAGACCACACATTGTTAGAGCCGGCGAAAGCATGTATTCGATAGCCCAGTTCTATGGGATTCGCCTCAAGAGTCTGTACAAGATGAACCATTTGGAACCAGACCACGACATCAGAGTAGGCGAAGTGCTGAGAGTCTACTGAGACGACAGGGGCAAATTACAAGATAAGGGATAAGGAATCGTCTTGCAATTGATGAGCTTTCATCTTGCAAGACGATACCTTTTACACTCCAATCGTTGGTCGGTTACGGCTTGATGTTGGGCTCTTCAAGACCCAGTCCCTTGTTCTTGTCTACAACCTTGAGGATGAGGCCAATGACAAGAGCTGCCACGCCCAGACCGGCAAGCATGATTAGCGGAGCCGTGTAATTCAACTGCGTGGCATCCGTCACTCCCGGGTTTGTCTTGTCCAAGACTTTTCCAATCAGAAGTGGGAAAAGCCACAGACCGATGTTTTGAATCCAGAAAATCAAGGCGTATGCTGAACCGATGATTTTGGCGTCGACCAATTTGGGGACACTCGGCCACAGTGAAGCTGGAACCAAGGAGAAAGAGGCTCCCAGGACCAGAATCGTCACATAGGCTACAATGACTCCTCCGACTTCGTTGCCTTTGAAAGCCGGCAAAGCGAAGGCAAATGTAAGGTGGCATGCAATCAAAAGCAGCGAACCCAGCACGAGCATGCTTGCAGCCTTGCCCTTGTGGTCTACATAACTGCCCAAAATGGGGGTTATGCCTACTGCGAGCAGCGGGAACACGGCGAAGATGGATTCTGCCGACTGGCGCATATAGCCCATGTAACAATAGGTTATCAAAGCCAGAATGGAGATGCAAATCACACTATATTTGACTGCTTTGTTCTTCATGAAGTTGAACATGAACGCGGTGACGGCCACAAGCAACATAATCAAATACTGCACGATGGTGACAGACGTCGAAGCCCAGAAAGAGTCTGCGGGAACCTCTGTAAAGGTAAGGTTGCACTGCAGCATGTTGACGGCATACTTCTGGAAGGGGAAGATGGCGGAGTAGTACAATACGCACAGCAAAGATACGAGCCAAAAGCCACTGCTTTTCAGTATCTGGCCCAAATCGCTGATTTTGAAGGGGTCGTCCTTTTCTTCTGCCTCGCCCGTCTGAGAATCCAGCTTCTTGTCCATGAAGAAGTAGACGACGAGCATGATCAGTGCGATACAGAGCAGCACGATCCCAAAGGCGACAGAGCGGGATACGTCTACATGGCCACCCAACTTTGCGAAGAAAGGGGAGAAGATCATGCAGGTTGCCACTCCGAGTCGGGCGAGAGCCATTTCCGAACCCATCGCCAAAGCCATCTCGCGCCCCTTGAACCATTTTACGATACCGCGAGAGACGGTAATGCCGGCCATTTCCGTACCGCAACCGAATATCATGAAACCGATGGCGGCCAACTTTGCCGACGCCGGCATTCCCTCATAGAAGGGAGATACGCCCAACTGTTCGAAGACAGGAATGTGGTTCAGGTGCCCGGTAAACCATGTTTCCAATCCCGAACCGATGAAGCTTTCGCTGATGGCATAATATTTGACCAGTGCGCCGGCAAGCATGACCGCACCCGAAAGGACGGCTGTAAACCTTACACCCATCTTGTCGAGGATGATGCCTGCGAAAATAAGGAAGAAAACGAAGACATTCAAGAACGTCTCGGAGCCTTGCATGGTGCCAAAGGCCGTTGAGTCCCAACCACGTTGCGACAGCATGAGGTCTTTGATCGGTGACAATATATCCACGAAGATATAAGCACAGAACATCGCTAAGGCGAGAAGTAGGAGAGCAGTCCAGCGCACGGCCGCGGAATCTCTAAGGGTTTTACCCATTTGATCTGACATGATGTTTTATTTTATTGTTTGTTTCAAATATCTCAACCGTTAGTTTTTCAACCATTTGTCAAGCCAAGAGAAGAAGGTGCGCTGCCAAAGAATGCCGTTTTGAGGCTTCAGCACCCAATGGTTTTCATCTGGGAAAATCAGCATTTCCGCAGGAATGCCGCGCATGCGGGCCGCGTTGAAGGCCCCCATGCCTTGGTTGGCATTGATACGATAGTCCTTTTCCCCATGAATGACAAGGATGGGAGTGTCCCATTTGTCCACAAACTTATGGGGACTGTTGTCATAGGTCTTCTTCGCGTTGGCGCTCAGATTCTGATTCCAGTACGCGTCTTCGTACTCCCAGTTTGAGAACCAGGCCTCTTCCGTGTCCGTGTACATGCTTTCCAAGTTGAACGCGCCGTCGTGTGAGATGAAGGCTTTGAACCGTTTCTGATGATGGCCGGCAAGATAATAGACGGAGAAACCGCCGAAACTTGCGCCGACACAGCCCAGCCTTTCCTTGTCCACAAACGGAAGATTATCGGCCGCATCGTCTATTGCGGAAAGATAGTCGTCCATGCACTGACCTGTCCAGTCGCCGCTAATCTCTTCGTTCCAGTCGCTGCCAAATCCGGGAAGGCCTCGCCGGTTGGGGGCGACAATCACATAACCGTTGGCGGCCATGATCTGGAAGTTCCAGCGATAGCTCCAGAACTGACTGACAGGACTTTGCGGACCGCCTTCGCAGAACAAGAGGGTGGGGTATTTCTTCGTGGCGTCGAAGTGAGGAGGCAGGATGATCCAAACCAATTCGCTCTTCCCGTCCGTCGTCTTCACCCAACGCTGCTGCACTTTGCCCAGTTCCAATTGGTCGAAGATGTGCTTGTTTTCAAAAGTGATTTGGGCCACGGCAGATTTCTTCTCCTTGTTTGAAGGCGTAAGAACATATATATCATCGGGACTGCTCATCGAATGGCGGGTGACCAGGAGATTCTTGTTCTTGTTGTTGCCAAGCATTTGCAGGCTACCATAATCATACCAGCCGTCCGTCAGCTGCATGACGTTTCCGTTGAGATTGGTTTGATATACATTCACGCAAGCATGCCAGCAGCCCAGGAAGTATAGTGTTTTGCTGTCATTGCTCCATACGTAGTCATCTACATTCGAGTCAAATTGCTCTGTGACATAAACCTTGTGTCCTGTCTGCAAGTTCATGACACACAACCGATTCCTGTCACTTTCATACCCGTTGTTCTTCATGCTCTGCCAGGCGATGTATTTTCCATCCGGCGAGAACTTCGGATTGACGTCATAGCCTACCTGGCAATCCGTACTCTGTTGATTGATCGTCTGATTTTTCATCGAGCGTGTCGCGTCTATCAGGGGCTCCTTGTAACCCTCCGGCTTACAAAGGTTACGTGTCTTGCCGGTTGTTATGTCGTAGAGGTAGATGTCTGCATCTGTAGAAATCGCATACTGAAGTCCTTCGCGCTTGCGGCTTGTATATGCGATGTATTTGGAATCCACGCTCCAATCCATCTGCTCTATGCCACCAAAGGGGGCGACCGGGGCTTCGAATGGTTGTCCTTCCATGATATCCAGCCCTTCGCCAATACCATTGGTCGTCACATCAGCAACGAACGGATGGGCTATGGTCTCGACGTAGTGGTCCCAATGGCGATAGTTCATGTCCGTGACGAGCCGTCCGGTAGCCTTGGGTAGGTCAGAAGGATTCTTCTTGATGGTGCCGTAGTAGGGAATGCTTTTGATATATACGACTTTCTTGCCGTCGGGAGCATACTTGTAGCCTTCTATGGCACCGTCGGTATGCGAAAGCTGTTTGCGGTCGCTACCGTCAGGATTCATTGACCACAATTCGCCGCCACGCAGAAACGCGATTCTACGACCCGCCTCTATCCATGAAGCGTCGCTTTCGCTCTTGGCGTCAGTTGTCAGCTGCATTTTGTTCTTCCCATTTGCGTCCATTACATACAAGATGGTATGACTGGCGTTCTGCTTTACACTATAATAGGACACTTGATAAACGACTTTACGGCCGTCCGGTGAAGCCTGAAGCTGTCCTATGCGCCCCATCGCCCACAATGCTTCAGGCGTCATGTAGTCGGACTGAAGCTTTATTTCATTTTTCTGAATCATTGTCTGCGCACTCGCTTTGCCACAGCAAACCATGGCAGACAGAGCAAGGATAAATAGTTTTTTATACATAATACTTGATTTGAATTATAGGAAACACGAGGTAGTGGAATGCCACAGGGGCGTGATTCGTCATGCAATGGACAAATCATCACGCCCCTGTGTCGCTTTTTTTCAAAGTTCTCTCTTCTTCCGCTCCAAGTCCTTGCGCAGATTCTGCATCCGCGCCTGCTCCTCCTGCATGGCTTGAAGCCTGGCGGCCAGTCCGCTCATCTTCCTTTGAGGATTCTCTTTATTCTCCTGGTATCTGGCTTCCAATATTCCGAGCAGCTTCTCATCATTGGTTGTCTTTCGCAAAGCCCACATGATGGCGGCACTGAAGAACAATGATATGAAATAGTAGAAGTTAAGTCCTGCGCTGTAATCGTTGAACATAAAGAAGAACATGACAGGCATGAGGTACATCATCCATTGCATCATCTTCATTTGTTCAGCCTGCTGGCCCACCATCTGGTCTCTCTGTTGGCGCATGGTCATCCACGAATACAGGACGTTGGCCACACAGAACAGAATACAGGTCAAACTTAGATGGTCGCCGATGAGCCAAATGTTCGTGTTCCACTCCCAAATCGGGTCGAATGTGCTCAAGTCCTTAATCCAAAGGAAGCTTTCACCGCGGAGCTGGATGGCGTTTGGCACAAAGTTGAACATCGCGATCCAGATGGGCATTTGTATCAGCATGGGCAGACAGCCACTGAGCGGACTGACACCATACTTGCTGTATTCGGCCATCATGGCCTGCTGCTTTTGCATCTGGTCTTCGGGCTTGTTGTATTGGGCGGTAGCAGCGTCGAGCTTAGGCTTGAGAACTCTCATCTTGGCCGAGCTCATATAGCTCTTCTTCACCATGGGGTAGGTGAGCAACTTCAAAAGCAACGTAATGAGAATCAACACGATTCCCATGTTGATGTTCAGCCCCGTCAGGAAGTCGAACACATAGATGGTGAACCATCTGTTGATGATTCTGAAGAGAGGCCAGCCGAGATACACAAGTTGCTGAAGCTGAAGCTCTTTTCCGAATGAACTTTCGCTCTCCACTTTCTTCAACAGGCGATAGTCGTTGGGGCCAAAATAAAAGTCAAACTCCGTCGGAGTCTTGCCCGTTGGGTCAAAAGAAGTTTTCAATTTGGCCTCATACTGCTTCAGATACCCCGTACCTTTCTCTTGCGGAATGGAAGTCATCAGCGCGTTTGCCTTGAAATCATCCTTCGCAATGATGACGGCAGAGAAGAATTGGTTCTTGAAAGCAACCCAGTCGATGGCCTCTTCGACAGGTTCGTCTACTTTTTCCTTGGCTTCATTCAGATAATCGGTGCCGCCTTCCACCTTGTGATAGGTGAGGGTGGCGTATCGGTTCTCGAAAGTAAAGCCGCGTTCCTGTTGCCTGACCTTGTCTTTCCAAGTCACATCGAACGTAGATGTGTTGGGGGCGAACTGTCCTGAAAGGCCTTTCACGGAAATCTGCGCATGAAGCATGTAGTCCCGGCCCAGCGTGTAAGCCAGCGTTATCGTTTTCCCTTCGCCGGCTTCGGCGGTGAACACTGCCGTGGTATCTGTCTGTTGCGAGACGGTGAAATACAAATCGTGCGTATTGATGTTGGCGTCCTTCGTCGCAAACGTATAGTCGATTTGCTGGTCTGTGCCATCAAACAGCGTAACAGCGTCCTGGTCGGCAGAACCGTCCTTCACCTTTATATTATGTCCCACGTAGTTCTTGATGACCGCCTTCTCTACGGAAGCTCCCTTACTGTTCAGGGTTAGTTCCACCTTCGTGTTCTTAAGAACTATCTGCCGGCTCTGACCTGACAGTGCCTTGTAAAACAACGCCGTCGAATCTTCGAGGCTTTTCTCTTTTATTTCCTTTTGCTTTTGCGCGGCTGCGAGCTTGGATTCCTTTTCCGCCTTTTGCCTCAAGACATTTTCAATTGAATCCTTGACAAAGGCCGCTCGTTGTTCGTCCGCAGACGGTTGTGAGTACCATGTAAATCCAAATAGCACCAAGGCTATGAGAATAAAGCCTATAATCGTATTCTTATCCATTATTTTTTGTTTGCGATTGCTGTTTTGACAAAGTCGACGAACAGAGGATGCGGACGGAGCACCGTAGACTGATACTCAGGATGGTACTGGGTACCGATGTACCACTTCAAGCCGGGTATTTCCACGATTTCAACCAAGTCGCTTTCCGGGTTATGCCCGACACACATCATGCCGTTCTTCTCATATTCCTTCTGATAGTCGTTGTTGAATTCGTAGCGGTGGCGGTGCCGTTCCTGGATATGTTCCTTCTGATAGATGTCGAACACACGTGAGTTTTGCTTCAACACGCACTCGTATGCCCCCAGTCGCATGGTGCCTCCCATGTTTGAAATGTTTTTCTGCTCTTCCATAATGTCGATTACATTATGTGGAGTCTTCTCGTCCATCTCGCGGCTGTTCGCATCTTGATAGCCCAGGACGTTGCGGGCAAACTCTATCACCATCATCTGCATGCCCAGGCAGATTCCGAAAGTCGGTATGTCATGCGTGCGGGTGTAGTGTGCGGCGATGATTTTCCCCTCGATGCCCCGTTGCCCGAAGCCCGGGCAAACGACAATACCATCCTGTCCGGCCAGTTGGTCGGCTACATTCTGCTCCGTAATGTTCTCCGAATTGATAAAGTTGATTTCCACTTTATAGTCGTTGTAGGTGCCTGCATGCGAGAGACTTTCGCGTATGCTCTTGTAGGCATCCTGCAAGTCGTACTTTCCGACCAGGCCAATGTTGACTGTATTCTGGGCTTTCTTGCGTCGTTCGATGAAAGCTTTCCAAGGTCCCAGGGTGGGTTTCTCGCCTATTTCGAAGCCCACTTTCTTCAAGATTGCGGCGTCCAAGCCTTGGTTCTGCATGTTGACGGGCACCTCATATATGCTGGGTAAGTCTTCGCTTTCGAATACGCAGTCGAAATCGACATTGCAAAAAGCGGCAACTTTCTTGCGGACGTTTTCATCCAGGTGCATCTCCGTGCGCAAAACGAGGATGTCGGGTTGAATGCCGACGCTCTGAAGTTCCTTTACGCTGTGTTGTGTCGGCTTCGTCTTGAGTTCTCCGGCAGCCTTGAGATAGGGCACATAGGTAAGGTGGACATTGAGGGCGTCACGTCCCAGCTCCCATTTCAACTGACGGATGGCTTCCATGAAAGGCGCACTTTCAATGTCGCCGATGGTTCCTCCGATTTCCGTTATGACAAAATCGTAGTGAAATTTCTTGCCCAGCAGTTTCACATTGCGCTTGATTTCATCCGTAATATGAGGAACCACCTGGATGGTTTTGCCCAAATAGTCGCCACGCCGCTCTTTGTCGATGACGGCTTTGTAGATTCTTCCCGTCGTCAAAGAATTGGCTTTCGTGGTTTGTATGCCCGTGAAGCGCTCGTAGTGGCCCAAGTCCAGGTCGGTCTCCATACCGTCAACCGTCACATAACACTCCCCATGCTCGTAGGGATTGAGTGTTCCCGGGTCGATGTTGATATAGGGATCAAACTTCTGGATTGTGATATTATATCCCCTTGCTTGGAGGAGTTTGCCGATGGAAGCGGATATAATACCCTTACCAAGCGATGAAACGACACCGCCTGTGACGAAAATGTATTTTGTCTCAGCCACAATAATAAGATTTATAAATTCCAATCTGCAAAATTAAATCATTTTTGTGAACTGTGCAAGATTAACCGAAGTTTTCATGACAATAAGCCAACGGCTTGAAAACAAGGCGATATTTTTGTCGATAACACTCATTTTTAGTCACATTATTATTATCTTTGCCCCTGTTATGAGGTACAGGAATATTTTCACATTGCTATTCATGCTTCTTCCCATGCTGCACTTGAATGCGCAGCGAAGTCGCACGGTATCTGTCGGAGATACACATTCTTTTGTTGAAAAGTATATGGAATCATTGCGCTCTCTATATCGTATCATCTATTCTGATTCCATCGAAAAGCCTTCGACCATTCGTTCGAAGGACATTGATTACGCCCCTTTGTTCTTGCCGTTGACGTATTATCGCAAAATCGCGGGTGACTGTCTGCGGCTCGACCTGGACTCGTCAGCCACGCCGGAAGTTCAGAAGTCGCTGCTCCACGTCTACCTGGAACGGCCGGACTTGGTGCAAAACACCGACAGGGAGCTTGACATCATCGGTGCCGTCGGCGAGTCGGAAGCCACCAAGATACAAAACCATCCGGATTTGGTCAACAAAGTGGCCCCCAAAGTGGTGGAGCCCGACGTCAAGCAGTTTGGCGTGAAGGTCTTCAAACCTAATTTCTGGTCGTATCACAGCGACTATTTCCTACAGTTCCTACAGAATTTTGTCACGTCAAACTGGTATAAAGGAGGTGAAAGCAACTACAGCATGGTCGGTGCCGTCACGCTTCAAGCCAACTACAACAACAAGCAGAAGGTGAAGTGGGACAACAAGTTGGAGTTGAAACTGGGTTTCCAGACGTCCAGGAGTGACAGTTTGCACAACCTGAAGACGTCGGAAGACCTGATTCGGTACACCGGCAAGTTGGGACTCCAGGCTTCCAGACGCTGGTACTACACCATACAATTGCTGACTTACACCCAGTTTATGCGTGGATTCAAGAACAACGACCGGCGGACATACAGCGACTTCCTGTCGCCGCTGAACATCAACCTCTCTGTCGGTATGGATTACAACGTGTTGTGGTTCAACAAGAAACTGGCGGGAACCATCCATTTGGCTCCGTTGGCCTACAACTTCAAGTATATAGGGCGCAAGTCATTGGCTGCGCGCTATGGCATTGACGAGGGGAAGCATGCCTTGCACGACTTCGGTTCGGAGTTCACGGTAGACTTGACGTGGAAGTTCAGCGACATGATGAACTGGAAGACGCGGCTCTTCGGCTACACGACATATCGCAGGGCGGAGCTGGAGTGGGAGAACACGCTGACATTCCAATTCAACAAATACATCTCCACCAAGGTGTTCGTCTATCCCCGCTTCGACGACGGAGCCTTGCGCGACGGCAAATACGGCTACTGGCAGTATAAGGAATACGCCAGCCTCGGCTTCTCCTACTCTTTCTGATTTCATGATATAATCCCATGGCATGGACAAAGGGCCGCGTCTGCGTTTCAAACGCAGCCCTTTGGGTGGCTGAAAGCTGTCCTTTTAGCCGTCAAAAGCTGTCCTTTTGCATTCTCGAAGGGCAGCGGTTGGAAACCGACAGATGGCTTTTGGAAAAGCAACGCTTCTTGAACGCGCAAGGGTGGGCCGACGGCGGCTTGCCGGCTGTTGGCGCATTGTGCAGGAAAAGCTGCGGCGTTGTGTGGCGTCATCAAACAAGCAATGCACAATTGAGAGGCGGTCGAAACGCAACCACGTGGATGTTGCGTATTCAAAGCTTCTCAATTGTGCATTGTCGTAGAGGGTTGCCCGTATGGTCAGGCTCCGCAGAAGAACAAAACGATGATTTGAGCCGTAAATATTCTGAGGAACATACTTAGCGGATAGACTGTACTATAGCCTACGGCAGGCGCCTCTTTGGAACAAATGCTGTTGGCATAGGCCAATGCCGGTGGGTCGGTATAGGTTCCGGAAATCATACCCATGATGGTGAAGTAGTTGAATTTGAACTTCAAGCGGGCAATCGGGCCGACGATCAAAATGGGAATGATGGTTATCAAAAAGCCTGTATAGACGTATTTCAATCCGTCACCGGCAATCACCGTATCCCAGAAACCGGCACCCGCCTTGATTCCGACGGACGCCAGGAAGAGGGCCAGTCCAAATTCGCGCAGCATCATGTTGGCCGACGTGGTGGTGTAGGTGACCAGTTTGACGCGATAGCCGAAGCGTCCGATGAGAATGGCGATGATTAGCGGGCCGCCGGCTATACCCAGTTTGAGTGGGACGGGCATTCCGTAGATGGCGAGTGGAATGCTTCCAAACAAGATACCGACGAGAATGCCGATGAAGATGGTTGCGATGTTGGGTGCGTCAAGGCGCTTGACGGAGTTGCCCATCATTTCGGCAACACGGTTTACATTGTCTTCCGGGCCGACAACCATGATGCGGTCGCCCACATGGAAGTGGTGGTCGCGGCTGGCAAAGAGGTCCATGCCCTGACGTGTGATGCGGGTCACGTTGACCCCATAGACACTGTTGAAGTGCATCTTGCCGAGCGTCTTGCCGTTCATGGAAGGACGGGTGACGACGATTCGTCTGGAAACCATGGGCTGCTTCTCCGCTTCGACGTTCCAAGGCGTGTCCAAGGCCGGGCCGATGAAAGCCTGGATGGCTTCGGCATCGGCTTCGGCACAAACGATGAAGAGCTCGTCGTCGAGTGCGAACACCGTGTCGCGTGTCGGGATGGTGACCTGCCCGTCGTGGAGCATGCGTGAACAAACCATGTCGCGGTTCAGAAACTCTGAGATTTCGCCCAGCGTGCGGCCTGCAATATAGGCATTGGTCACTTTCAGGTGCATCTGATGGGGCTTGGCGTGCGGGTTCTCGGCCTCTTGCTCTTCCAGAGCCTTCTCTTCATTCTCCAGCTTGACACGGCAGATGTAGCGGATGGCTATCGTCGCGCCGATGATTCCCAGTACGCCCAGCGGATAGGCACATGCATATCCCGAAGCAATCTGGGGGACGCTGCCCTTTGGAAAGACGCTGGTCAACGCCTCGTTGGCCGCACCCAGCCCCGGCGTGTTGGTCACGGCACCGTATAACGTTCCGACCATCATGGGCAGATTCAGCTTGTTGTCGGTGTCGAAGAACAGATAGTAGCAGCTGAACATCACGAGGATGTTGAGTAAAATCATGGCTGTGGCAAGCCCGTTCAGCGCAACGCCGCCCTTGCGGAAACTCTCGAAGAATCCAGGGCCTACCTGCAGACCGATACAGAACACAAAGAGAATCAACCCGAAGTCCTGCACGAAGGTCAGAATGTTTGTCGGTGCGGTGAAACCGATGTGCCCGGCAACGATTCCGGCAAACAAGACAAAGGTGACGCCCAAAGAAATACCGCCGATTTTTACTTTTCCAAGTAAAACACCGACGGCGATGACTATGGAATAAAGCAGCGCAATATGGGCCACCGAATCCTGGGTTGTGAAGAGATTAATTAACCAATCCATTTCAACGATATAGTTTTTAGTTTTTAAAAATTGTTTGCAAAAATACATATTTTCAAGCAATTAGCAAAAAGTTACCGCACATTTCACTTTTCTTTCTCTCATTTTGGCTTTCATACATTTTTTTCTTACCTTTGCGCACATTATTTTGATGTATAAAGATAAAAGCAAGAGAAATATGGCTAAGAAGTTTGCCGAACATACTGGATTGAATTTGACAAAGACGAACGAGGATGTATTGGCGGAATGGAACAGGAAGGATATATTCCATAAAACGATAGACGAACGTGAAGGTTGCCCACAGTTTATTTTCTTTGAAGGGCCTCCGTCTGCCAATGGACATCCGGGAATCCACCACGTGTTGGCCAGGGCCATCAAAGATACATTCAACAGATACAAGACCATGAAGGGTTTCCAAGTCCATCGCAAGGCGGGATGGGACACGCATGGCTTGCCCGTTGAGCTGGGGGTGGAAAAAGAACTCGGCATAACGAAGAAGGATATTGACAACAAGACTTCCGAAAAATACATTTCAACGGAGGAATATAATAAGAGGTGTCGTGAGAATGTCATGAAGTTTACGGCTGAATGGCGTGAACTGACTGAGAAGATGGGTTACTTTGTCGATTTGGACAATCCATATATCACTTACGACAACAAATATATAGAAACGTTATGGTGGCTGTTGAAGCAGTTGTATAATAAAGGTTTATTGTATAAAGGCTACACGATTCAGCCCTATTCGCCGGCAGCCGGTACGGGATTGTCGAGCCACGAATTGAATCAGCCCGGTTGCTATCGTGATGTTAAAGATACAACCGTTACGGCCCAGTTCCTTATTAGAGACCCAAAGACGGAATGGACAAAGCACGGCAAACCTTATTTCATCGCCTGGACGACGACCCCTTGGACACTTGCTTCGAATGTGGCGCTTTGTGTCGGCCCCAAGATAGATTATGTTGCGATTGAAACCTATAATCCGTATGATGGAGAGGCACTGACATTGGTGATGGCCGAAAGCCGGATTGCCGCATATCTCAACCCGGATTGGGAGGTGAAAGAAGGTGAGTTGGGAGCTTTCGACAAGGAAGGCAGGAAATGTCCATGGCGGATTGTTGACAGAATGAAGGGAACCGATTTGGAAGGCCTTCACTATCGGCAGCTCATGCCATGGGTGAAACCCTGTGAGAAGCTTGACGACTTCTCGCCCGCATTTGTTGTGGACTATGCTGCGGCCCATCCCGACAACATCTTTGAAAGTGAGGATGGTCGTGACAGGTTTGTGGAAATGGACAGCGAGGCTTTCAGGGTTATCTTGGGTGATTATGTCACAACCGAAGATGGTACGGGTATCGTCCATATAGCCCCGACTTTTGGCGCGGACGACGCCAAGGTGGCCAAAGACGCCAATATTCCGGCACTATATCTCATCAACAAGCAGGGGGAAACTCGCCCCATGGTTGATTTGCAAGGCAAGTATTATGTGATGGAAGACCTTGACGCCAATTTCGTGAAAGCATGTGTCGATGTTGAAAAATATGGACACCATGCAGGCGATTATGTCAAAAATTCCTACAATCCTAAGTACAACCCAGATGGCGTTTGGGACAAGAAGGCCAGTGAAAAGGACGAGGACTTGAATGTTGTCATCTGCATGGAGATGAAGCAGGAAGGTTCTGCATTCAAGATAGAAAAGCATGTCCACAATTATCCGCATTGCTGGCGCACGGACAAGCCCATTCTTTATTACCCGCTTGACAGTTGGTTCATCAAGGATACCGCCAAGAAAGAGCGGATGGTGGAATTGAACAAAACGATTCGTTGGCAACCGGAATCAACGGGTACCGGCCGATTTGGAAACTGGTTGGAGAACTTGAATGACTGGAATCTTTCCCGGTCGCGTTTCTGGGGCACCCCGCTTCCGCTTTGGCGCGACGACAAACGGCACGAAAAGTGCATCGGCAGTCTGGAAGAACTCTATGCCGAAGTGGAAAAGAGTGTCGCGGCTGGCGTGATGAAGAGCAACCCTCTGAAGGACAATGGTTTTGTTCCAGGAGATTATAGCAAGGAAAACTATGACAAGGTGGACTTGCACCGCCCTTATGTGGACAACATCGTCCTGGTCAATGAGGCAGGCGAACCCATGAAACGTGAAACTGATTTGATAGACGTTTGGTTTGACTCTGGTTCCATGCCTTATGCACAGCAGCACTATCCGTTCGAAGGAGAACTTGCCGCAGATGGTCTGAAAGCTACAGGCTTGAGCGAAGCTGAGTATCGTCGTCAGTTGGTAACGTCCACTTATGCTGGGATTCCAGTCCCTCCGGCGTTCTATCCTGCCGATTTCATCAACGAAGGGGTTGACCAGACGCGTGGGTGGTTCTTCACGTTGCATGCTATTTCCACGATGGTGTTTGACCATGTTTCCTTTAAGAATGTCATTTCTACGGGCCTTGTCCTTGACGCCAAGGGAAACAAGATGAGCAAACATGTCGGCAATGTGACCAATCCGTTTGAAATGATAGGGAAGTATGGGGCTGACCCCGTGCGTTTCTATATGATGACCAACTCCGAGCCTTGGGACAACTTGAAGTTCGACCCCAATGGGGTAGACGAGATTCATCGCAAGTTCTTCGGTACGCTTTATAACACCTATAGCTTCTTTGCTTTATACGCGAATGTAGACGGCTTTGATCCGAGTGTTCAATCGGTGGCGTTGGAGAAGCGTCCCGAGATAGATCGATGGATCATTTCAAAAGTCAATACGCTCATCAAGAACGTAGAAAGCGAACTGGAGAATTACGACCCTACACGTGCCGGTCGTTTGATAGACCTCTTTGTCAATGATGATTTGAGCAACTGGTATGTACGCTTGAACCGCAAGCGTTTCTGGGGTACGGAGATGAGCGAAGACAAGTTGAGCGCCTATCAGACATTGTACACTTGCTTGATGACGGTCGCAAAGCTGTTGGCTCCATTTGCTCCGTTCTACGCAGACGAACTCTACCATGACTTGGGTGGTAGATTGCAGAGTGTCCATCTGGACAAGTTCCCCACCGTGGACGGAGAAGCCATTGATTCCGAACTGGAAGCAAGGATGGGTATGGCGCAGAAGATTACTTCCATGACCTTGGCCTTGCGGCGCAAAGTCAATATCAAGGTGCGGCAGCCGTTGGCACAAATTATGATACCAGCTGTCGATGAAAAGCAGAAGGAGCATATCGCAGCCGTTGCAGGCCTCATCAAGAGCGAGGTGAATGTGAAAGAGCTGCTGTTTGTTGAAGGCCAAGGAATATTGGTCAAGAAGGTGAAGTGCAACTTCCGGGTAATGGGCAAGAAGTTCGGAAAGCTCATGAAGCAGGTTGCCGCAAAGGTGGATACACTTAGTCAGGATGAGATAGCCCTGTTGGAAGCGCAAGGTTCGTTCTGCTTTGATGTAGAAGGGCAGAACGTGACGGTTGAAGCTTCCGACGTCGAAATTATCAGTGAAGACATTCCTGGCTGGCTGGTCAGCAATGACGGCAATCTCACGGTGGCATTGGAAGTGGAATTGACCGACGAACTGAAGCGTGAGGGCATGGCTCGGGAACTCATTAACCGAATCCAAAACTTGCGCAAGGAAGCAGGCTTTGAGATAACCGACCGCATTGTTGTCGCCGTTGCTCCGAACAAGGAGACCGACGCGGCCATTGAGTCTTTCGGCGACATGATTAAAGCGCAGGTCTTGGCGAATGACATCAAGGTGGAACCCAATGATGGTGTTGAAGTCGAATTTGACGAGTTCAACTTGAATATCCAAGTGGAAAAGAGTTGACGTGCTATCTTTAGATGGATGATTCCCCGAACACATTTGGGAAATCATTCATCTTTTCAATAACAAAACAATATTGTAATCTTTACATTTATGGAAACGAGAGTAAGATACAGTGATGAGGATCTTGACGAATTCCGCAAGATTATCAATGAGAAACTGGCCGTTGCCCGTCGTGATTATCAGTCCATGATGAAGCAGTTGATGAACCAGGAAGGAAATGGTGTAGACGATACTTCTCCTACTTACAACAAAGTGTTGGAAGAGGGTGGTGCAAACCAAAGCAAGGAGGAGATGATTCAGTTGGCTCAACGTCAGCAGAAATTCATCAAGGGACTGGAGGCTGCGCTCATAAGGATTGAGAACAAAACTTACGGTATTGACCGTATTACAGGCGAGCTTATTCCGAAAGAACGGCTTCGGATCGTGCCCCATGCAACGCTCAGTGTGGCTTCAAAGAACGCCAGGAAGAACAATGAGTAAGTTCAAAAAGCTTTTTCCAGACTTTGGGTTGGCCTTTATTTTGATGCTTGTAATCGTTTTGATTGACCAAATCATCAAAATAGAGGTTAAAACCAATATGTATCTGGGAGAGTCCATCCATGTCACAGACTGGTTCTACATCTCCTTTATCGAGAACAACGGCATGGCGTATGGAATGACTTTCATCAACAAGATAGTTCTTACAAGCATACGTTTGGTAGCCGTAGTGCTGCTGATATGGTATATGGTGCGACTGGTGAAGATGAAACACCGGCTCAGTTATCTTCTTTGTCTGGCGATGATAACCGCCGGGGCTGCCGGAAACATTTTTGACTGCGTTTTTTATGGGCAGATATTCACCGCCTCATCTCCCTATTACATCTCAGAGTGGACGAATTGGGGCAGCGGCTATGCCTCTTTGCTGCAAGGAAAGGTCGTGGACATGTTCTATTTTCCCCTCATCGTGAGCACTTGGCCTGAATGGGTTCCCTTTAAAGGAGGCGAACAGTTTGTCTTCTTTTCACCTGTTTTTAATTTTGCAGACGCTTGCATCTCTGTTGGAGTTGTCTTGATGTTGATTTTTTTCCGGCACGATTTGGAATCTTTATCCGAGGTCTTTCACTTAAAAAAATGATGACAGGCAAGTGAAGAAAATACTGTTGCTCTTTTGCATAGCTGTGACGGTTGCGTCCTGCAAGCCGGGCGTCCCTTCAAAATATATCCAGCCGAGCGAGTTGGAGGACATTTTGTATGATTACCACATCGCCGACGGTATGGCTCAACTGCCAGGCGCGGACTCCTTGTCGCTCATGTCCTATCGTCAGGCGATGTTTAACAAGTATAATATAACCAAGGCGGATTTCGATTCGTCGATGGTTTATTATATGCGGCATGCGGATTTGTTGCATTCTGTCTACCAGAAACTGGCTGACCGCATGGGCATAGAGGCAGCCGGACTGGGTACGGCTTCTACAAACATTGCGCTTTCTACAGCTTCGGGGGATACTGCAAACGTGTGGAACGGCGACAAGTCGCTGGCCTTGTCTACATTCAAGCCCGCCAACCTGCATTCGTTTGTCTTGGAAGCCGACACTGCGTTTCATGCCGGCGACCGAATCATGTTGA
Source organism: Segatella baroniae DSM 16972 = JCM 13447 (assembly GCF_000426585.1). Taxonomy (GTDB): domain Bacteria; phylum Bacteroidota; class Bacteroidia; order Bacteroidales; family Bacteroidaceae; genus Prevotella; species Prevotella baroniae. The sequence goes on along the minus strand of NZ_AUFQ01000001.1, from coordinate 4,087 downwards.
ATTTTGACACGCAGTTCATTTTCCAAGACGGCATGAGAGACGGGGTTGCCGTGCTGGCTGTCGAGTTTAAGAACGACAGCATAGCTACGCAGAATGTCCGCATGTCCAGTTCATCACATTTCTCTATGAGCATAGAGGACGAACGACGCCTTGGAATCAAGCGCGTGAGGGGCTTCTTCCTCTTGAACGGCAATGTGGGGGCTGGTCAAAATCTTTCAACACTGAAGCTGATGTTCATCGACAGCATACAACTTGTTCGAATGCATCAAGCAAAGAAAAAGCCGGAAGAAGGCCGCCCTGGCTCAAAGGATTCCATACCCACGAAGACGGACAGGCTGGAGGCAACTCTTTCTTCGAAGGAGATAAAGTTGGTACGATAAAATAATGAATTCAGAAATACAAAGATTATGTTGTCAATAGACGAATTGGAAGACAGACTGATAGACCTGGCATTTTCAGAAGATATTGGAGACGGCGACCATACGACCTTGTGTTGCATACCCGAAGATGCCCAAGGTCGGTCGCATTTGCTCATCAAAGAGGAGGGGGTGCTGGCTGGAGTGGAAATGGCGAAGAAGGTCTTTGCCCGCTTCGACCCCACTTTGCAGGTCGACGTCCTTATCGAAGACGGAAGTTGTGTCAAACCGGGAGATATCGCGATGGTGGTTTCAGGGAAAACACGCTCACTCCTCCAGACCGAGCGGCTCATGCTGAACATCATGCAGCGAATGAGCGGCATTGCCACCACGACCCGCCGCTACGTGCAGCGGCTCGAAGGCACCCATACGCAAGTATTGGACACCCGAAAGACCACGCCGGGGCTACGCATGCTCGAAAAGCAGGCCGTGAAGATCGGTGGCGGGACGAACCACCGCATAGGCCTTTTCGACATGATTCTCTTGAAAGACAACCATGTCGACTTTGCGGGCGGCATAGAGAACGCCATCGATCGTTGCCACGCCTATCTCGATGAGAAGAACTTGAAGCTGAAAATAGAGATTGAAGTGCGCAATTTCGATGAACTTCGGCGGGTCCTCGAACATGGTGGCGTCGACAGAATCATGCTTGACAACTTCTCCGTAGCGGATACGAAGAAGGCCGTCGAGTTGATCGACCATCGTTTTGAGACTGAATCGAGTGGGGGAATCACCTTCGACACGCTGAGGGATTATGCCGAGCAAGGTGTCGATTTCATCAGTGTCGGAGCGCTGACCCATAGTGTCAAGGGATTGGATATGAGTTTTAAAGCTTGTTGATATGAAGAGATTTTATGTACTTGCAATGGGCTTGCTGCTTGCCGCAAGCTATTCACTGGCCTGCACCAACTTTATTGTTGGCAAGAAAGCCAGCGTTAATGGTAGTGTCATCTGCACTTATAATGCCGACGATTACGGCATGTTCATCGGGCTGGCCCACTATCCGGGCGGCTCCCACGCCAAAGGCGAGATGCGCCAGGTGTATGACTGGGACTCCAAAGTGTATCATGGTCAGATACCCGAAGCGCCGGTAACCTACAATGTCATCGGCAACATCAACGAATATCAGGTGACGATAGGCGAGACAACCTACGGAGGCCGCGAGGAAATGGTCGATTCCACGGGTATCCTCGACTATGGCAGTCTCATCTATATCGCTCTCCAACGGTCGAGGACGGCCCGTGAGGCCATCCGTGTCATGACGACATTGGCTGAGACTTACGGCTACAACAGTGAGGGCGAGACTTTCACCATCTGCGACCCCAACGAGGCGTGGATAATGGAAATGATGGGCAAGGGGCCAGGTTCAAAAGGTGTCGTCTGGGTGGCACAGCGCATTCCTGACGACGCCATCTGCGCCCATGCCAATCAAAGTCGCATCGGGAAGTTCAATATGAAGGACAAGCAGAACGTTCTTTATTCGAAAGACGTGATCAAGTTTGCCCGTCAGAAAGGCTGGTTCACGGGCAAGGATGCGGACTTCTCTTGGAAGATGGTCTATGCCGCCCCCGATTTTTCAGGCCGTCGCTTTTGCGATGCACGCGTTTGGGCTTTCTTCAATCACTTCAAGAGCGGCTTCGACCGCTATCTGCCTTGGGCCGAAGGCAAGGACCCCTACGCTGAAGACATGCCCCTTTGGGTCGTACCTGACCGCAAACTGAGCATTCAAGATGTGCAGATGGCCATGCGCGACCACTACGAAGGGACGCCTTTGGCCACCGACACGCTCGACTTCGGCGGTGGCATTTGGCAAATGCCTTATCGCCCTACGCCGTTGACTTTCAAGGTGGGCGGCAGGAAATACTTCAACGAACGCCCTACGAGCACCCAGCAGACGGGGTTCTCCTATGTCAGCGAAATGCGCTCATGGCTTCCTCGCGAGATTGGCGGTGTCCTCTGGTTTGGCAACGACGACGGAAATATGGTCGCCTATACGCCTGTCTACTGTGGCAATACGGTTCAGCCGGAATGCTACAACACGCCCGGTGCCGACGCACTTACGTTTTCTATGAAAAACGCCTATTGGATTTGCAACTGGGTGAGCAACATGGTTTATCCGCGTTACAGCAGCCTGTTTCCCGATTTGAAAGAAGTGAGAGACAGTCTGGAGCGCAGTTATTTCGCCCGACAGGATGAGGTGGAGGCTCATGCCAAGGCTCTCTATGCGACAGACAAGGCCGCCGCGTTGAAGTATCTCAACGACTACAGCAACCTTCAGGCTCAGCGTATGCTGGACAGGTGGAAAGAGTTGGCCGTTTATCTCATTGTCAAGCACAACGACATGGCTGTGAAGCCGACGAAAGACGGCCGCTTCCTGCGCACGGAGACCGGACTTGGTGCACGGGTAGAACGTCCCGGCTATCCGGCGGCGTTTGCCGAGAAGCTTGTTCGGGCCACCGGAACGAAGTTCGAGGTACCGAAAAACAAATGACCTGCCAGTATTCCGCAATGAGAAGCAGACCCGTTTTGTGTAGATAGAGGCTGAAGGAGTGTAAAACGAACAGTTCGTCGTTGTCGATGAAGGCATGTTGGTTTTACACTCTTTGCCTCAAATTTGACCATTGAGGTTCACATACACCTATGTAATTAGCGTGAAAATGTATTTCGATTGTGATGGGAAATCAATCCGCTTGCAGCTCCCATGAAGTTGCTGCATCCATTGTTTGAGGCTTTTTTCCCATCATTATCTTTGTAAAAGAAAGACATAAAGAATGAACCGGATATCGTATATGATTGGTTTCTGTTGGCTGATGTTGTTGTGGGCGACGCCTGCGTTGACTGCACCCACGCAGCATGAGGTCGCACTTGAGGCTTTCAGGCAGGCACTGCAACAGGAGGAGACAACTTTTGCGCTGCCCCTCGGGCAAGGGCTTTCACTCCCATTGCGGTGGAGCGAAAGCGTCAATTCGTTTTCTTCGCAAGGCATTCGCACCTATGTGGGAAAGTGGCAGGGAAATTCCGTGGCCTATCTGAGCATTGACGATAAAGGAAACGTGGTGGGAAATCTTGTCTATGGACAAGGTTACGACATCTCTTCAGCCGGCGGAAGGCTGGTGGTTGCCCCCATGCGTCACGTTGCCGGAGCGTGTGGGCTGCATTCCGGGCAGACGGGAGGGGAAACCAGGGCAGGGGAGACAGGCCGCCACTTGGATTCACCGACATCCGCAACGCCGTGGTTTCAGTCGGAGGCGGTTGAGCAGGAGTCCCCTCGCATTGCCGATGGAACTTTTCGTGTGTTTCGTTTGGCGGTGTTTATGAGCTATAATGAGTTTAGTAATGATAAAAAAATAACTTGGTATTTTTTTCTCTCTCTCCATGAAACCATATAGTTCCATTTCTGGAGTTTTTCATCAATTGAATACACTGCTCAAGACCGATGCCTCGGCTCCGAAAATGTACCAAGTTATTTTTTAATCATTACTAAAAACAAGCTGTGGCGCTTATTTTTTTGAGAAATCCTTGCATATCTCGAAGAATTTCCATATATTTGCCACACATTATATATGTGTATTTTGTAAATCCTTAATTCCGCAACACTATTATAAATTAAACTTTTTAAGTACCTGAGCAACAAAAAGTTGCTCAGGATTTTGCCATGTCAGAATTTTCAC